>NZ_JBEZHS010000092.1:0-1112 GCF_040650695.1 Amycolatopsis sp. NPDC048633 | reverse complement strand
TGTGATGTCCAGGGACGTTGTCCCGAGTTGAGGTGACCAGCGGCGGCCTGTCGTACAGACAGGTGAAGGCCTCCGGATGTGAAGTGGAGCTGTCTAGGAACCACATCACCCGCCGGAGGCCTTCGTGTCCCACCCTAACGCCACCCTGACCCCACGCACCCGACTACGACTGGCACACCTGATCGTCGAACAAGGCTGGACCTGCACCGCAGCAGCGAAAATGTTCATGGTCGCACCCAGAACCGCCGCGAAGTGGGCGCAGCGCTACCGCGCCGAAGGCGCGGCAGGGATGGCCGATCGCAGCTCACGCCCGCATCACAGCCCGACCCGTACCCCCGAACACCTGGTGCGGGCGGTCGTGCGGCTGCGGTGGCGGCACCGGCTGGGCCCGGTCCAGATCGGTGGCCGGCTCGGCTTGCCCGCCTCGACCGTGCACGCGGTGCTGGTGCGCTGCCGGATCAATCGGCTCTCCCGGATCGACCGGGTCACCGGTGAACCGCTGCGCCGCTACGAACACGATCATCCCGGCTCGATGATCCATGTCGATGTCACCAAGTTCGGCAACATTCCCGACGGCGGCGGCCACCGGTTCGTCGGCCGCGCCCAAGGCCGACGCAACCGCGCCGCGACACCGGGCAAGCCCCGCAACGCCTACCGCAATCCCCGGATCGGGACCGCGTTCGTGCACACGGTCATCGATGACCACTCCCGCATCGCCTACGCCGAGATCCACGCCGATGAGACCGCCGCGACCGCCACCGCGGTTCTGCGCCGGGCCGTCGCCTGGTTCGCCGCCCGCGGCGTGACCGTCGAACGGGTCCTGTCGGACAACGGGTCGGCCTATCGGTCTCATGCCTGGCGTGACACCTGCACCGAGCTGGCGATCACCCCGAAACGGACCCGGCCTTACCGACCGCAAACCAACGGCAAAATCGAACGCTTCCACCGCACCCTGGCCGAAGGCTGGGCCTACGCCCGGTTCTACCCGTCGGAAACCCTGCGACGGGCGGCGTTACCGGGGTGGCTGCACTTCTACAATCACCACCGACCCCACAGCTCAACCGGCGGCAAGCCGCCGGTCACCCGACTGACCAACCTCCCCGGACATCACA
>NZ_JBEZHS010000091.1:0-1177 GCF_040650695.1 Amycolatopsis sp. NPDC048633 | reverse complement strand
GCGCCGCCGCTTCCACCTGATCGTGTGATGCCCATGCGTTCGACTGCCGGTAATCTTGGTGTGTGGACAGCGAAACGGTGTGGAAAGCGGATGCGATGGCCTTGGCCGATCGTATCTCCGCGCTGCTCACTGTCGCGCGGTCTGCCGAGGCTGAAATCGGTTCGCTGCTCGCGGAAATCGAGTCCCGCGGTGTCATGGAACTCTTCGGATACCGCTCTGTAGCACGGCTTTTCGAGCATCTCGCTGATGTTCCCAAGTCTGCCGCCGAAACCGTGGTCAAACGAGCCCGAGCCCTTACCCCCGGCCGTAACCTCGACGGCACGCCGATCCCCGCTGTTGCTCCCGCCACCGGCACTGCCGCTTCGGTTGGCCGATTGAGCAATCCGATGATCGACACCATCGTCGGCACGCTCGCACAGATCCCACCGGAGCATCGCGACGAGGCCGAGCAACACCTCCTCACCTTCGCCGAAGATGCTGGCCACAAACAGGTCGCAGCGTTGGGCGCGCGAACCGTGGCCCACCTCGACCCCGACGGCAACGAGCCCGACACGACCGAACCGGCCACGCCCAGCCGAGAACTTTCCTTGCGCCGCAAAAGAACCGGGATCTGGGAACTGAACGGCCGCTTCGACGACGAGACCGGCACCCGCGCCAGCGCTCTGCTGGACTCCCTGGCTCAACGCCGCACCACAGACGAAGGCCCAGACCTCCGCTCGCCACAGGAACGCTACGGCGACGCCTTCTCCGACGCCATCGACCTCGCCCTCAACACCCCAGACCTGCCGATGCAGGCCGGCGAACGAGCCCACGTGATGATCGCGGTCTCGTTGGAAGACCTGAAGTCCGGCATCGGCCAGGCAGTCCTCGGCAACACCCCCACCACTCCCAAGGCCAGCTTCGGCCGAGCCACCCTCGGCGACCTCGGCACCATGTCCGCAGCCGAAGCACGAATCCACGCCTGCGACTGCAAAATCATCCCTGCAGTCCTGGGCAAGAACAGCGAACCTCTCGACCTCGGCCGCCAAAGCCGGTTGATCACCGCCGGGATCCGCCGAGCGCTCTACCTACGCGACCGCGGGTGTGCCTTCCCCGGCTGCCACCGCCCACCGCGCCATTGTCAGGGTCACCACATCCGCCACTGGGCTGATGGCGGCCCGACCGAGCTGGGCAATCT
>NZ_JBEZHS010000090.1:0-1260 GCF_040650695.1 Amycolatopsis sp. NPDC048633 | reverse complement strand
TGGAGTTGCCCCCGGGAGACGGACACCGGTTTTTCAGGCAGCTGAGACCTGACCGTAGTTGATCCGGGTCTCGGCTGGTGTGTTCTGACCGACCGTGGAATGCAACCGGTCATGGTTGAAGTACCGCAGATAGACGAACACATCGTGGCGGGCCTGGGCACGGGTGCGCCAGATCGTGGTGCCGATCTCGGACTTGAGGGTCGCGAAGAACGCTTCGGCGACAGCGTTGTCGTAGCAGGACCCGACCCGCCCCATCGACGGCCGGATCTTCTTCTCCGCCAACGCGGCCCGGAACTGTCCCGAGGTGTACTGGACACCACGATCGGAATGAAACACCGCATCATCGTCGATCAGGCCCCGAGCGGTCGCGAGGTCGATCGCGTCGCAGACCAGGTCGGTGCGCATATGGTCGGCCATCGCATGCCCGACCACCTCGCGGGTGTGCAGGTCGATGACAGTGGCCAGGTAGAGCCAGCCTTCGAAGGTGGGCAGGCAGGTGATGTCCCCGACAAACCGCTGTCCCGGCTCGGGGGCGGTGAAGTTGCGGCGGATCAGGTCTGTCACCGGCGCGACCGGGTTCGCGGCCGGGCGGGTCAGCGACCGGCGTTTGCGGCGGGTGATCCCGGCCAGACCCTGTTCCCGCATCAGCCGCTCGACCCGCTTGTGGTTCACGGTGTGGCCGCGGCGGTGCAGTTCCGCGGTGATCCGCGGGACTCCGTAGGCGCCGCGGTGCTCGGCGTGGATCCCGGCGATCACCGTGACCAGATTCTGCTCCGCTTCCGCGCGGGTGTTGCGGGCTTTCTCGGCGGTGACCCACTCGTGGAAGCCTTGCCGGCGCAGGCCCAGGACCTGGCACAACCGCTGCACGCCGAAGGTGGCGCGGTGTTCGGAGATGAACCGGTAGCGGTAGCTCATCGATCCATCTCGCGCGCAAAATAAGCGGCCGCTTTCCGCAGGATCTCCTTCTCTTTCTGCAGCTCAGCGACCTGTTTCCGCAGCCGCCGCACCTCCTCGGAGTCAGCGGGATCCTCGGGCGGGGCGGTCTCGGCGCGCTTGGCCGCGTTCACCCATGACCGGAGAGTTTCGTGGTTGACCCCGAGTTCGCGGGCTATCTGCCGCAATGGCCGATCACTTGTGTTGACCAGCTCGATCGCGTCCCGGCGGAACTGCTCCGGATATTTCGACCTGCGCGACATCAGGACATCCTCCCTCCAGACCAGTGTCTGGAATCAAGGTGTCCGGTCCCAGGGGGTAACTCCA
>NZ_JBEZHS010000089.1:0-3690 GCF_040650695.1 Amycolatopsis sp. NPDC048633 | reverse complement strand
CGCGAAGCCCGTGGACGCTCGACATGTTGACGATCCGGCCGAAGCCCCGCGCGTACATGGCCGGAAGCGTGTGCCGGATGAGCAGGAACTCGGGACCGGCGCCGGACGTGAAAGAGCCCCGCACCGAAGCTGGTGCGGGGCTCTTTTGTGGCTCGGGTCAGCGGGGCGCGGGGCCTGCCTGGTCCGACAGCATGCGCAGCGCGTTCGCCAGGCCGTTGACCAGCCCGCGCACCAGGTCGCCCTCCTTGAAGGACGCCACCATGCTGGCGATCGCGAGCTTGGCGCCGCGGTCGGGTAGGCGGACGTACGCCGCCTTGCCGGTGACGATCTCGATCAGGCGCTCGCCGGGCGAGACCGCGATCAGGACCGAGTTCGACGGGTCCGTCGTCGTCGCGTGCAGCTTCTCCGCCGCCGCGCGGCTGTCGGCGCCCAGTTCGCCGAGGTACAGGCTGAAGTCGAGGCCGGTCTCGCGGCTCGCGAACGTCAGCGCCTCGTCCAGGCGGGCCAGCTGGCGGGTGGTGAACGGGCTCGACGGCGCCTCGGGCTCGTACATCTTCGCGGCCGACACGCGGCCGCTGGACGTGAGACCCTCGCCGTAGCCCAGTTCGGATTCGTCGACGCGCTTCGTCAGCTCACCAGTTGCCACGAGCGCCTCCTGCCGCGGTCGATGCGCCCTCGGGCGCGCTGTTCTCGGCGCCGGCGTGCCGGTGCCCCGCGCCGACCCCCTCGGGGTTGGCACTCCACCACATGGCCGGGTAGTCCCAGGCCTGGCCGGACCGGTGCCGCGGGGCACCGCCGGACCTGCGCCGGAGCGTCAGCAGCCCGGCGAGGCCGTAGATGGCCAGCGGGATCACGGCGAAGACCACGATCGTCTCGACAACGTTCACGGCGCTGAGCGTATCGGATGACCTTCACGGCCACCGCGCGCGCCGCACTCGACCGTTCGTCGTAAGCCGAGTGCCGTCCGCCGCTTGCCTCGCGGCCACTGGAACGTTGGGGCGAAGACCGTCGGGCCGAAAGGTTGCAACTCAACGTACAGGCGGCCGCACCCGCCGCTGTCGTCTTGTCGCAGCCTTGAAATCCTCGTAGCTTTTTCACCTGTACGGGCCTTGCGCCCCGCTCCCCAGCCCCAGCAGGTAACGCACCGGTCCCAGGAGGCCTTGCCATGAACAGCGTCCAGACACCCGCGCAGGCGATCACCGAGACCTTCTCGTCACTGAGCGAAATCGAATTCGTGCCCGGAACGCGTGTGACGGCGGGCACAAGGGTTACCCGCGGTACACGCGTCACTCGCGGTACTCGCGTGACGGCGGGAACGCGCGTCACCATGGGCACCCGGGTGACGGCCGGGACGAGGGTCACGCGGGGTACCCGGGTCACCAGGGGCACCCGGGTCACGATGGGCACCCGCGTGACGGCCGGGACGCGCGTCACCTGTGGCACCCGCGTCACGCGAGGCACGCGGGTCACCCGGGGCACGCGCGTCACGATGGGGACCCGCGTCACCTGCCAGAGCGACTACGCGCTCGCTGCCTGACCCCGCACTCCAGGGCCGCACGCACTACCTGAACACGCGCAAGCACCCGGCTCGCCCCGGCCGCCGCAAGGCAGCCGGGGCGCCGGCATGTCCGGGGCCGGAGAAAGCGCTCAGGCGGCGGAGCCGAGATACGGCCGCCAGAGCGGGTCGGCCTCTTTGGAATGGGCGAGCAGCCGCCAGTGCGGGCCGTGGGGAGCCCGCGGGACGACGCGCAGCCGCCAGCCGATCTCCGAGAGCAGCCGGTCCGCTTTGCGGTGGTTGCACTTGGCGCAGCAGGCGACGCAGTTGGTCCAGGCGTGCGGTCCGCCACGGCTGCGCGGGATGACGTGGTCGATCGTTTCGGCCCGCCCCCCGCAGTAGGCGCAGCGGTACCGGTCGCGGTGCATCAGCCCGGCGCGGGTCAGCGGCACCTGCGCCCGGTAGGGCACGCGCACGTACGTGCTGAGCCGGATCACCGAGGGCACCGGCAGCGACACCTTGGCCGAGTGCAGCTCGATGCCGCCGGGATCGCCGTGCACCACTTCGGCCTTGCCGCACATCACCAGCACCACGGCCCGCCGTAGCGGCAGCGCGGTCAGCGGTTCGAACGTGGCGTTGAGCAGGAGCACCCGGCGCCGGCCCCACGAGGGGGCGGCCGGATCCCGGCCTCTACTACGCTGTCCGGGCGGGCGGGTACTGTGCCGCTCGTTGCCGATCCGGCTGCAGTCACGGCCGATGGCTTTCGTGGCGAACACTACGTGCTGCTCGGGGTCCGGCCTGCTTTCGGCCGGATTAGCAACCCCCCCTGGGCGGTTCCCCGGCCCGGCCGGGACGGCTCCGCCGGATGCGGAACCCCCCGGATAGGCACGCAGAACCACCTCTGGCGTCTCGGCGGCCATGGCTTGGCCGGAGACGCCGCGGGGGCTGGGTTGTCGGTCTGGCACTCGACCACCTCCAGGGGCGTAGGCATAGTCGACCACAGAACTGGCCCCCAGCGCACGTGTGTTACAAGACGTGTCACATCCGCGCGACCCAACATCCACTTGAAGTTGGGGTAACCGAGCTGATCGGAAGGATGATCGAACTCCCGTGTCCCCCCTGCTCCCCTCCGCCAAGCCGCCGTGCGTCGACGACGTGAGCACTTTCTGTCACCAGGTGTATCTGGCAACGAACAACGAGTGGCTGGCCGGCTCGGCGAACTGGCTGCTGACCAAGCCGCTGAAGATCCTGATGATCGTCGTGATCGCGTTCGTGGTGCGCCTGCTGATCAAGCGGCTGATCAACCGCGTCACGACGCTGCCGCGGTCCAGCGGCAAGCTGCCGGCGCTGCTGCGCCCCCTGCGTGAGCGCGCCCCCGAAGTGCTCGGCTCCGCCGTGATCGAACGCCGCCGCCAGCGCGCGCAGACCATCGGCTCGGTGCTGAAGTCGATGGCGACGTTCCTGGTCTACGGCCTCGCGTTCATCCTCGTGCTGGGTGAGCTCGGCATCAACCTGGGCCCGATCATCGCCTCCGCCGGCATCATCGGCGTCGCGATCGGGTTCGGCGCGCAGAACCTGGTCAAGGACTTCCTCTCCGGCATCTTCATGATGGTCGAGGACCAGTACGGCGTCGGCGACGTCGTCGACATCGGCGAGGCGACCGGCACCGTCGAGGCGGTCGGCCTGCGGATCACCACGCTGCGCGACCTCAAGGGCACCGTCTGGTACGTCCGCAACGGCGAGGTGCTGCGCGTCGGCAACTCGAGCCAGGGCTTCGCGGTCGCGGTCGTCGACGTCCCGCTCGGCTACTCCGCCGACGTCGAGCGCGCGACCACGGTGCTCGGCGAGGCGGCCTCGGCCGCGACCGAGAGCGACGCGCTGAAGGACAACGTCCTGGAGCCCCCGGAGATCCTGGGTGTGGAAAGCGTCACCCCGGAGGGTCTCCAGCTACGGCTGACCGTGAAAGTGCGGCCGGGCAAGCAGTGGGCGGTCCAGCGGGCGCTGCGGGCCCAGTTGCTCGCGGCCCTGGAGGAGGCCGGTTTCGAGCCCCCGCTCGGCCGGCTGTTCCCGAACTCCACCCACGTGGTCGGCAAGTAGCGGCCCGGGCGGGGGGGGCGGGCGGGGCGCCGGCAAACAGCCGCCCGGCCGGCCGCAGCGCTGACAAGACGCGCGGGGGGCCCGCGGGGGCGGCGCGC
>NZ_JBEZHS010000088.1:0-4073 GCF_040650695.1 Amycolatopsis sp. NPDC048633 | reverse complement strand
CTGACAGCGCCGATGGTACTGCAACCGAAGGGTTGTGGGAGAGTAGGACACCGCCGAACTTACTTTGAGGAAGGGTCTGGGCCCGGTTGAGACGCGAGTCTCCCGGGCTCAGGCCCTTTCTTCATGTGTGCGCATCCACACGACCCGACCCTCCAGGCACGCGACCCGACCGTCCAGGTACGCGAGTCGACCCTCCAATCACGTGAGTCGGCTCCCCAATCACACGTGATGCGCGCTCAATCACGCGAGTTCCGCCTTCGATCACGCGAATGACGGGCCCGATCACGCCGGCCGGTCCCGCTTGCACCCGGTACCGGCGTGACCCAAGCCGAAACCGGCGTGACCAGAGCCGGATCTGGCGTGACTGAAGCCGGATCTAGCGTGACTGAAGCCGTAACTCGCGTGATGCAAGGCGGATCTCGTGTGATTGGAGGGGCATCACACGTGATTGCGGGGTCGACACGGCTAGCCGGCCGGGCGGCGAAGCAGGTAGGTGTCCATGATCCAGCCGTGGCGCTCGCGGGCCGCGGCCCGCGTCTCGCGGATCTCGGCCGCCAACGCGGACGTCAGCGGACCTGAGATCAGGATCTCGTCGGGCGTGCCCACGTACGCGCCCCAGTAGATCTGCAGGCCCGTGTCCGCGTAGCTGTCGAACGACGTGTGCGCGTCCAGGAGGACGAGCACGTCGTCGACTCCTTCGGGCCAGCCCGTCGCCAGCCGGCGGCCCGTGGTCAGCTGGACCGGCCTGCCGATCTGGTTCATCGTCGTCCGGTGGCGGGCCACCAGGGCCGAAATACTGCTGATTCCCGGGATCACCTCGTACTCGAACTCCACGTTCCCGCGCGCCAGCACCGCCTCGATCAGCGCGATCGTGCTGTCGTACAGCGACGGGTCGCCCCACACCAGGAACGCTCCCGTCGAGCCGTCCGGAAGCTCCGACAGCAGCACCCGCTCGTAGACCGCCGCCCGCGCCGCGTGCCAGTCCGCGACCGCTGCCCGGTAGTCCTCCGGCGTCCGGTCCCGGGGCGGGTCCGCGACCAGCACCAGGCGGTGAGGACGGGTGACGAACCGGTCGAGGATCTCCTGGCGCAAGCGGACCAGGTCGGCCTTCTCCGAACCCTTGTCGAGCACGAAGAAGACGTCGACGCGGTTGAGCCGGTCGATCGCCTGCACCGTCAGGTGCGCCGGGTCCCCGGCACCGATCCCGATCGCGTAGAGCGTGCGCATGGCGCGAGTCTGACGGGGGTCACGAGTGAACCCCTACCCCCGATGGGTATAAAGGAAGGGGAACGAGAGGAGCTGCTGATGACCGAAGCGAGCTACACCGTCGAGGGCATGACCTGCGGGCATTGCGCCACGTCGGTCCGCGAAGAGGTCTCCGAGCTCGCCGGCGTCCGGCAGGTGGACGTCGACGTCGAGAGCGGGCGCGTCACCGTGACCAGCGACACCCCGCTGCCCGCCGACGCCGTCGCCGCGGCCGTCACCGAGGCCGGCTACCGCCTGGTCGCCTGAGTCCCATGACCACCGCGCAGTCCGCAGAAAGCGTCGAGCTCGCCATCGGCGGCATGACGTGCGCGTCCTGCGCCGCCCGCGTCGAGCGCAAGCTCAACAAGGTCGGCGGCGTGACCGCGACGGTCAACTACGCCACCGAGAAAGCGCAGGTCAGGTACCCGAGCGAGCTGTCGGTCGACGACCTCAGGGCCGTCGTCGTGGCCGCCGGGTACTCCGCGCGGCTCCCCGAGCCCGAAGAACCCGACGAGACGCCCACGCTGCGCAAGCGTTTGCTCCTTTCGGCAGCGCTCACCGTTCCCCTGGTCGTGCTCGCGATGGTCCCGGCCTGGCAGTTCGACTACTGGCAGTGGGTCTCGCTCGTTCTCGCCGCCCCGGCCGTGACCTGGGGCGCGTGGCCATTCCACCGCGCCGCCGCGGTCAACCTGCGCCACGTCACCGCCACGATGGACACGCTGATCTCGCTCGGCGTCCTCGCTTCGGTGGCCTGGTCGCTGTACGCGCTCTTCTTCGGCATGGCCGGTGAGATCGGCATGCGCCACGGCTTCGAGCTGATCGGCGCGGGCGTCGCCGGCGACAGCCTGTACTTCGAGGTCGCCGCCGCGGTCACCACGTTCATCCTGGCCGGCCGCTACTTCGAGGCCCGTTCCAAGCGCCGCGCGGGCGCCGCTCTGCGTGCGCTCATGGACCTCGGGGCGAAGGACGTCACGGTCCTCCGCGGCGGCGAAGAGCAGCTGATCCCGGTCGGAAACCTGCAGGTGGACGACGTCTTCGTCGCCCGGCCCGGCGAGAAGATCGCCACCGACGGCGTGGTCACCGAAGGCCGCTCCGCGGTCGACACCAGCATGCTCACCGGCGAGTCCGTCCCGGTCGAGGCCGGCCCGGGCGACGCGGTCACCGGCGCCACCGTCAACGTCGGCGGGCGGCTGCTCGTGCGCGCCACCCGCGTCGGCGCGGACACCCGGCTGGCGCAGATGGCGCGGCTGGTCGAAGCCGCGCAGACCGGCAAGGCCGACGTGCAGCGGCTCGCCGACCGGGTCTCGGCCGTGTTCGTCCCGGCGGTCGTCTTCGCGGCGCTGGCCACGCTCGTCGTCTGGCTGGCGACCGGCGGGAGCCCGGAAAGCGCGTTCACCGCCGCCGTCGCCGTGCTGATCATCGCCTGCCCGTGCGCGCTCGGGCTCGCGACGCCGACGGCGCTGCTGGTCGGCACCGGCCGCGGCGCGCAGCTCGGCATCCTCATCAAAGGCCCCGAGGTGCTCGAGTCCACCCGCCGCGTCGACACCGTGGTCCTGGACAAGACCGGCACCGTCACCACCGGCCGGATGACGCTGGTCGACGGCGACGGCGAAACGCTGCGGCTGGCGGGGGCCGTCGAAGCCGCGTCCGAGCACCCGATCGGCCGCGCCATCGCGGAGGCGGCGCGGGAGCGGTTCGGCGCGCTGCCCGCCGTGACGGAGTTCCGCAGCACCGCGGGCGTGGGCGTGACCGGAGTCGTCGAAGGGCGCGCCGTCAGCGTCGGGCGCGCCGAAGGCGACGGGACCACGGTCGGCGTGACCTGGGACGGCGAGGTCCGCGGCACGCTGTCCGTCGCCGACACGATCAAGCCGACGTCCGCCCAGGCGGTCGCCGAGCTGCGGGAGCTCGGCCTGAAGCCGGTGCTGCTGACCGGCGACAGCGCGGGCGCGGCCCGGGCGATCGCCGCCGAAGCGGGGATCGACGAGGTCGTCGCCGAGGTGCTGCCCGAGGGGAAGGTCGACGTCGTCAAGCGGCTGCAGGCCGAGGGGCGCGTGGTCGCCATGGTCGGCGACGGCGTCAACGACGCGGCCGCGCTCGCCCAGGCCGACCTGGGCCTGGCCATGGGCACCGGCACCGACGCGGCCATCGAGGCGAGCGACCTGACGCTCGTGCGCGGTGACCTGCGGGTCGCCGCCGACGCGATCCGCCTGGCCCGCCGCACCCTCGCCACCATCAAGGGCAACCTGTTCTGGGCGTTCGCCTACAACGTCGCGGCGTTGCCGCTGGCCGCGCTCGGCCTGCTCAACCCGATGATCGCCGGCGCGGCGATGGCGTGCTCGTCGGCCTTCGTGGTGAGCAACAGCCTCCGGCTGCGCCGGTTCCGCTGAACCCGGGCCCATACACCCGGTGGGTATACTCGAAGCAGAGGGACGCCGACGACGGGGACAGGTGCGCGATGACGGGTTACGGCACTGAGCGGGAGGCCTATCTCAAGCGCCTGCGCCGGATCGAAGGACAGATCCGCGGGCTGCAGCGCATGGTCGAGCAGGACAAGTACTGCATCGACATCCTGACGCAGGTCTCCGCGGCGACGAAGGCCCTGCAGTCGTTCTCGCTTGAACTGCTCGACGAGCACCTGGCGACCTGTGTCGTCCAGGCGGCCGCGAACGGTGGCGAGGAAGCCGATTTGAAGGTGCGGGAAGCGTCGGACGCGATCGCGAGGCTCGTGCGCTCCTAGCTGTGATGTCCAGGGACGTTGTCCCGAGTTGAGGTGACCAGCGGCGGCCTGTCGTACAGACAGGTGAAGGCCTCCGGATGTGAAGTGGAGC
>NZ_JBEZHS010000087.1:1634-4522 GCF_040650695.1 Amycolatopsis sp. NPDC048633 | reverse complement strand
AGTTCGGCGGTGTCCTACTCTCCCACAACCCTTCGGTTGCAGTACCATCGGCGCTGTCAGGCTTAGCTTCCGGGTTCGGAATGGGACCGGGCGTTTCCCTGACGCTAAAACCACCGAAACACTACGAAACAACACACGTCATCCGACGTGGTGTTTCAGAACCGTAGAGTGGATGCGTAACACCTTCGTAGACAAGTCCTCGGCCTATTAGTACCAGTCAACTCGACAACACATTACTGTGCTTCCATCTCTGGCCTATCAACCCAATGGTCTCTTGGGGGCCTTAACCCACAAAGGGTGGGATACCTCATCTTGGAACAGGCTTCCCGCTTAGATGCCTTCAGCGGTTATCCCTTCCGAACGTGGCCAACCAGCCATGCCCTTGGCAGAACAACTGGCACACCAGAGGTTCGTCCGTCCCGGTCCTCTCGTACTAGGGACAGCCTTCCTCAAGTATCCTACGCGCGCGGCGGATAGGGACCGAACTGTCTCACGACGTTCTAAACCCAGCTCGCGTGCCGCTTTAATGGGCGAACAGCCCAACCCTTGGGACCTACTCCGGCCCCAGGATGCGACGAGCCGACATCGAGGTGCCAAACCATGCCGTCGATATGGACTCTTGGGCAAGATCAGCCTGTTATCCCCGGGGTACCTTTTATCCGTTGAGCGACACCCCTTCCACCAGGTGGTGCCGGATCACTAGTCCCGACTTTCGTCCCTGCTCGACATGTCTGTCTCACAGTCAAGCTCCCTTGTGCACTTGCACTCAACACCTGATTGCCAACCAGGCTGAGGGAACCTTTGGGCGCCTCCGTTACTCTTTAGGAGGCAACCGCCCCAGTTAAACTACCCATCAGGCACTGTCCCTGAACCAGATCATGGCCCGAGGTTCAGATTCCCAATTCGACCAGAGTGGTATTTCAACAACGACTCCACAGTAACTAGCGTCACCGCTTCACAGTCTCCCACCTATCCTACACAAGCCGAACCGAAAACCAATACCAAACTATAGTAAAGGTCCCGGGGTCTTTCCGTCCTGCCGCGCGTAACGAGCATCTTTACTCGTAGTGCAATTTCGCCGGGCCTGTGGTTGAGACAGCCGGAAAGTCGTTACGCCATTCGTGCAGGTCGGAACTTACCCGACAAGGAATTTCGCTACCTTAGGATGGTTATAGTTACCACCGCCGTTTACTGGCGCTTAAATTCTCAGCTTCACCCACAAAGTGGATTAACCGGTCCTCTTAACGTTCCAGCACCGGGCAGGCGTCAGTCCATATACATCGTCTTGCGACTTCGCATGGACCTGTGTTTTTAGTAAACAGTCGCTTTCCGCTGGTCTCTGCGGCCACCCACCCCTAGCCCGAAAAAGGCTTCAGAGTGTTTGGCCCCCCTTCTCCCGAAGTTACGGGGGCATTTTGCCGAGTTCCTTAACCACAGTTCACCCGATCGCCTTGGTATTCTCTACCTGACCACCTGTGTTGGTTTGGGGTACGGGCCGTGCATGCACTCACTAGAGGCTTTTCTCGGCAGCATAGGATCACTCTACTTCGCCTCAAACGGCTACGCATCACGTCTCAGCCTTAATGCCGTGCGGATTTGCCTACACGACGGCCTACACGCTTACACCAGGACAACCATCGCCTGGCGGAGCTACCTTCCTGCGTCACCCCATCGCTTGACTACTACGAAATCAGGTCCCACGCTCCACAACACCCACTAGGCCCGAAGGCTTCGCAGATGCGCTTCGGGTGGTTAGTATCAAACGCCTCGTCATGGGCGCACATGCTCGGGTACGGGAATATCAACCCGTTGTCCATCGACTACGCCTGTCGGCCTCGCCTTAGGTCCCGACTTACCCTGGGCGGATTAGCCTGGCCCAGGAACCCTTGGTCATCCGGCGGCAGAGTTTCTCACTCTGCATTCGCTACTCATGCCTGCATTCTCACTCCCACACCCTCCACGACTGGCTTCCGCCGCCGCTTCCCTGGATGCAGGACGCTCCCCTACCCATCCACACCACTAGACAAGAGACTCAAGGCCTCAAGCCGATGTATTGCATGAATGACACAGCTTCGGCGGTGTGCTTAAGCCCCGCTACATTGTCGGCGCAGGACCACTTGACCAGTGAGCTATTACGCACTCTTTCAAGGGTGGCTGCTTCTAAGCCAACCTCCTGGTTGTCTGGGCAATCCCACATCCTTTCCCACTGAGCACACACTTAGGGGCCTTAGCTGGTGTTCTGGGCTGTTTCCCTCTCGACGACGAAGCTTATCCCCCGCCGTCTCACTGCCGCACTCTCACACCACGGTATTCGGAGTTTGGTTGATTTCGGTAACCCGGTAAGGCCCCTAGACCATCCAGTAGCTCTACCCCCGTGGTGAAACATGCGACGCTGCACCTAAATGCATTTCGGGGAGAACCAGCTATCACGGAGTTTGATTGGCCTTTCACCCCTACCCACAGCTCATCCCCTCAGTTTTCAACCTAAGTGGGTTCGGGCCTCCACGACGTCTTACCGTCGCTTCACCCTGGCCATGGGTAGATCACTCCGCTTCGGGTCTAGACCACGCGACTACATTCGCCCTATTCAGACTCGCTTTCGCTACGGCTACCCCACACGGGTTAACCTCGCCACGCAGCACTAACTCGCAGGCTCATTCTTCAAAAGGCACGCCATCACCCAACAAAGTAAGCTCTGACGGCTTGTAGGCACACGGTTTCAGGTACTCTTTCACTCCCCTCCCGGGGTACTTTTCATCTTTCCCTCACGGTACTCGTCCGCTATCGGTCTTCAGGAAGTATTTAGGCTTACCGGGTGGTCCCGGCAGATTCACAGCAAATTCCACGAGCTCGCTGCTACTCGGGAACACCAAACAAACAATCAACAA
>NZ_JBEZHS010000086.1:0-5143 GCF_040650695.1 Amycolatopsis sp. NPDC048633 | reverse complement strand
GGTCGGTCAGAACACACCAGCCGAGACCCGGATCAACTACGGTCAGGTCTCAGCTGCCTGAAAAACCGGTGTCCGTCTCCCGGGGGCAACTCCACGTGCTTGAGCGGGCATTTCGCGTGACTGGCAAGCCGACTCACGTGATTGAAGGGGCATCACGCGTGATTGGAGGGTCGACTCGCGTACGCGGCCGGCCGGCTCGTGTGCCTCGAGGGTCGGGTCGGGTCTCGGGGGCGGGAGAGTTGGGGTGTGAGAAGGGGGGCCGGGAGTGGAGCTCCTGGCCCCCCTTCGGGGCAAGACTGAGGTGGGTTACTTCAGGGCCGAGCCGGCCTGCCAGTCGGCCCAGGACTTGGACCAGTCGCCGTACAGGTCCCACACCGGGAGCTGCGGGCCGCCGGAGTTGGTCACCTCCACGACGTCACCCAGTCCCATGTTCTGGAAGAACCACTCGGCGTTCGCCGCGTTCAGGTTGATGCACCCGTGCGACACGTTCGAACTTCCCTGCTGCCCCACGCTGTTCGGGTTCTCGTGGACGAACTCGCCGTCGTTCGAAATCCGCTCCGAAAACTTCTCGTTCGACCGATAGGCCTTCGGGTCCGGTGGGCAGACGCCGTATGTGCACGAGTCCATCGTGTAATTGGCCTGCTTGTCCGAAATGACGTGCGCGCCCAGATGGGTCGGCGTCGCGTCCTTGCCCATCGAGATCGGCATGGACTTCACCATGGCGCCGTTGTGGAAGATCTGCATCTGCTCGGTGTTCCCGTCCGCCTTCGCGATCCAGGAATCGTGCACCTTGTACGTCTCCGTGCGGTCCTCCGCGCCGAAGACGCCGTTGCCGAAGTCGACGCCGTAGATCTTCGCCGTCACCTTGAGCGTCGTGCCGGCCTTCCAGTACTCCTTCGGCCGGTAGTGGACGTTCGAGTCGTCGATCCAGTACCAGCTGCCCTCCTGCTTCGGCGTCGACTCCACCGTCAGGGCCTTCTCCACCGCCGCCTTGTTCTTCACGGCGATCTTCCCGAAGCTGAACACGATCGGCTGCCCGACACCGACGCCCGCGCTCGACACCGCGGCCGGCGCCGGGATCAGGTTGGCGTTCGCCTGCTTCTTCGGCGCGACCGTGCTGATCTGGTTGTCCTGCTCGACCGGCTTCCCGTCGGCGCCCTGGGCGTGCGCGACGATCTTGTACGTCGCCCCGTAGCCGAGCGGCTCGGTCGACGTCCAGCTGGCCCCGTCGGCGGCGAGCTTGCCGCCGACCTTGTTCCCCTTCGCGGTGTTGGTCACCGTGACGTCGAGGAGCTTCCCGTTGGCAGCCTTGACGACGACGGGCGTCGCCGGGTTCACCCCCGTGCCGCCCGCGGGTTCGAACGACACCGCGACCGGGGTCGCGGATGCCGACGCGGAACCGGACACGGGCGCCCCACCTCCGGGTGCGCCGCCGTCGTCACCGGACGAGCAAGCGGAAATCAGCAGTGCTCCGGCGAGGATTCCGGCCACCGAAAGTAAAATCTTCTTGGGGAGCATATTATCTCTTTTTTGGGAAATTGGGATCGGCGGGCATTCGTCATCAAAACTACGCGATAGCGATGACGTTCTTCCGGGCGGATCGGTGCATCGGCGTGACGCGGATCACGTGACGACGAGGCCCGGTGCCCCGTAAAGTCCCGGCCCGCTCACCGAGATCCCGTCCAGGAACTCCCGCGCGGCCGAATATGCCTCTTCCGCCAGTGCATCGGTGTGCCCGAAATCGAGCGGGTTCACACGTGCCGGCGCCGGCCCCGGCAGGTACACCACCGGCACCCGCGCGGCCGCGACCGGCGCTTCCAGCACCGCCTGGTTTCGCATGCTGATCATCGCGGTGAACATCATCACCTCGGCGAACGTCCGCGGCGCCTCGGGCATCTTCCCGGGGAACGCGCAGTCCAGCACCACCAGCGACCGCGCGCCCATGGCCAGCGCCTGCCGCATCGGCACGTTCGCGACGAGCCCGCCGTCGTAGAGCAGCCGCCCCTCGTGCTCCACCGGCGGGAAGATCCCCGGGATCGCGCAGCTGGCCAGCAACGGCTCGAGCAGCCGCCCGGACCGGATCAGCAACGGCTCGGCGGTGTCGACCTGCGTCGTGACGACGCCGAGCGGCAGCGCCAGGTCCTCGAAGCGGGTCTCGGCGCCGAGGTGGTCGGCGATGATCGTCGTCAGGCCGCTGTTGGGGAACAGGTGCGTCTTGCTCTGCGTCAGCGTGCGGACGCGGCTCAGCACGCCGCCGGGGAACGCCTCGGCCCGCGTCATGTGCGCCCAGATGCCGTGCAGGCGCGCCAAAGCGTCGTCGGCGGGCAGCGCCAGCACCGCCGCGTTGAGCGACCCGACCGACGTGCCCGCCACCAGGTCCGGCGTGACCCCGGCCTCGGAGAGCGCGCGCAGCATGCCGACCTGCATGGCGCCGAGGCTGCCGCCCCCGCCGAGGACGAACCCGATCGGCCGGGGAAGATCCGCGAGACTCATACCGCCGAATGTAGTAAGCCCGACTTTCGCAGGTCGTGCCGCCCGGGAAGACGGCGTTAGCCTGCTGGGCGTGGCCGAGCTGGAGCTGCGGCATCTCAGGGCCGTCCGCGCCGTCGCGGACGGCGGCAGCGTGAGCCGTGCCGCGACCGTCCTCGGCGTCAGCCAGCCCGCGCTCACCGCGCAGCTCAAGCGGATCGAACGGATCCTCGGCGGCGAGCTGTTCGTCCGCGGTCCCAGCGGCGTGCGCCCGACCGAGCTCGGCCGGTTCGTGCTCGCCCGCGCCGACGCGCTGCTGTCCGACATGCAGGCCCTCGTCGCTTCCGCCCGCCGGCACGGTGAAGACCGGCCGGAAACCCTGCGGATCGGGTACGTGCCGCTGCTCATCATCGGCCGGTTCATCGAGGAGCTGGGGGAGCTGGACGTCGACGTCCAGACGTACGCCGAACCGGCGTCGCTGACCCTGCTGAAGCTCCTCTCGACCGGCCGCGTCGACGTCGCGCTGCTCGAACGGTTCGACGGCACGGAGTCGCACCACTTCGCCGGGCTGACCGTCCGGACGCTCGCCACCGAGCCGATCTTCGTCGGCATCGCCCAGGGCCACCCGGCGATCCGCGACGGCGTCGTCGACCTCGCCGACCTGGCCGGCTGCGACTGGATCCTCCCGCCACCGCACGAAAACTGCGTGCGCGTCCGGTTCCTGCAGGCCTGCGCGGCCGCCGGGTTCAGCCCGCGCGTGCGGCACTTCACGTCGGAGGCGGGCACCGCGGGAACGCTCATCGCGCAAGGCGCGGTCTGCCTCGCCCAGGCGGCTTCGGCGCCACCGCCGGGCCTCGTCGCGCTGCCGCTGGCGGGCGACCCCCTGTGGACGACGCTGCTGTTCGCGACCCGCGAGGACGACGCCCGCACGCCGACGACCGACCGCGTGTTCGGGTGCGCGGAGGTCGCGTATACGGCGTCCCGGCAGCGGAATCCGCATTTCGCGCGCTGGTGCCGCGACTATTCGGGAAGCGGGCTGGCGCCTGCCCGATAGGCGGCATAACGCCGGTGTTATCCCCGCTGGGATTACTGCCCGGCGCGGCAACGGGAGAAGCTCACGAAGTCCCCACCTGTTGCCGACAAGGAGCAACGAATGCACCTCAGACGAGCAATGGCGCTCGGCGCGTTGTGCGCGGCCCTCACCGGCCTGCTCTCCCCGCCCGCGAGCGCGACCACCGAAGCCACCACCGAGGCCACCGCCCAGGCGACCACGCTGTCGATCAGCCAGCTGGTCCAGGAACAGAACCAGTGGTGCTGGGCTGCGAGCGGCCTGACCATCGCCCGGTTCCTCGGCTACGGCGGAGGAGTCAGCCAGAACACCTTCTGCGACTATTCGCGCGGCTACCCGGCCGGTTCGCAGTGCCCCAACCAGGCGGGCGAGCTGACGTACGTCCAGCGCGGGTACCAGGCGCTCGGCCTGCGGCCCGGCACGGTGACCGGCGCGCTCAGCCTGGCCTCGGTGCAGGCCGAGATCGGCGCCCGCCGTCCGGTCGAGACCGGCATCTACTGGACCGCCGGCGGCGGGCACGCCCAGGTGATCTACGGCTACGACGCGAGCGGGCTTGTCTACTACGGCGACCCGTGGCCGAGCAGCCAGCGCTACAGCGCGATGGCGCACTCGAGCTACGTCCGCAACGGGCAGTTCCAGTGGGCGCAGTCCCTCTACCGGATCGGGGCGTGACCATGAACCTCTTCCGTGGACTCGCTGTTCTGGTCGCCGGTGCGGCCCTGGTGCTCGGTTTCGGGGGCACGGCTTCGGCTTCCCAGCCCTCAGCCGGGGAGGTCGGCGCCGCGGTCAAGTCGGCGGACGCGCAGCTCTCGGCGTTCTTCGGCCAGCTCGACCGGCGCGCGGGCGTCGCCCGCGCCGACGTCGCGCAGGCGCCCAAGGTGGACGGCTCGCCCCAGTCGGTCTACTCCCTGGACCCGGCTTTCGTCGCCGGGACGCCGGGTGCCGCTCCCGCGTCGTTTGCGTTCTACGCGGTGCGTGCTTCGGCGTCGACGGGCCGCCAGGCGACCGTGTGGGTGACGCCGGAAGCGGGCGGCTGGACCGCGACCAATTTCACGACCGGCACCGAGGAGCTGACGTACCCGGCGCAGGCCGGCAGCGACCTCGTGTTCACCGAACCGCAGGTCAACGCGTGGTACCGGGTGCGCGACGGCCGGGTGCTGGCGCTCAACGACCCGGCTCGCCAGCGGGTCGGCGAGGGCGTGCCGCTGGCGGCGTACCAGCAGCTGGTGCACCGCCTGTACGGCGACAAGCTGCCCGGCTCGGCCTACCGGGCGCAGGGCAAGCTCGGCGGGTACGACCTCGCCGCGGCTCCGGCGCCGGCCGTGGCGCCGGGCACCGGATCCCGGCCGTTCGTCGCCGGTGGGGCGCTGCTGGCGCTCGGCTTGGTCGGCTGGGCCACCGGCAAGGCGGTGCGCGCCCGCCGCTGACGCCGGGAGGGTGCGGCCTGGGTTCGCCCGGGTCGCACCCTCGTGGCTCGCCCGGATTCCCAGCGCCCCAATGTGGCCTTCGGTGCGTTCAACGCACCGAAGGGCCCCTTGGGTGCGTTGGACCGGCCGCCGGTTCGGCGGAGGGGCTCTCGAAGGCCTTCTCTGCGGTGGGTGTTCT
>NZ_JBEZHS010000085.1:0-5972 GCF_040650695.1 Amycolatopsis sp. NPDC048633 | reverse complement strand
TCGGCGGCCTGCCGGATCGCCGAGCCACCCAGCTGCAGCGACCGGGAGCCGAACGTGCCGATGGCCTTGGGCACCTCGTCGGTGTCGCCGTGGCGCGCCTCGCCGCGCTGCCCCCGCGGCGCCGGGACCCACACCGGGTGCGCTCCGGGAGTTTTCGCTCACCGCGCCGAGCGAGATCTCGCAGTACCGAGAGCGCGCCTGAACCGCGGGCTTCCCGGCACGTCGAGGGGCTGTGCCGGGAAGCCAGCGGTTACCCGCGAGCGGGGTCACGTCCGCGAACGGGGGTGTGCACCCGAACCGGTGCGCTGGATGCTCACGAACGCCGCCCATCCCTGGGAGCAGGCTCGCATCCAGCGCACCGGTTCGTTTTATGCGATCGGCGCGTCCAGCGAAGCCGGGGTGCCGCTGACCGACGCCGCCGCGGCGCTCAGCCGCCGGACCGCTTCGTCGATCTTGTCCGGCGGCAAGGAGAACGGCAGCCGGATCCAGCGTTCCAGGCCACCGTGGACGCCGAAGCGGGAGCCGGGCGCCACCTGGACGCCGTGGCTCGCCGCCGCCACCGCCAGCCGCGAGCTCACCGGCTCCGGCATGCGGCACCACAGCGACAGGCCGCCCTTCGGCAGCGTGAACGTCCAGTCCGGCAGGTACCGGTGCACCGCGCCGGCCAGGGCGTCGCGGTAGCCGCGCAGCTCCTCGCGGCGGCGGGCCAGCGCGGCCTCGTCGGCCAGCAGCTCGGTGAGCACGATCTGCTCGAACACCGGCGACCCGAGGTCGACCGCGTAGCGCGCCGAAACCAGCCGGCCGAGCAGGTCCTCCGACGCGCGGATCCAGCCGAGCCGCAGCCCGCCCCAGTGCGTCTTGGACGCCGATCCCACGCAGATCGCCAGGTCGCCGGCGAACGCGGCCAGCGGCGGCGGCCCGTGGAGCGGGTCGCCTTCCAGGTCCAGCTCGACGAGCGTCTCGTCGACGACCACCGGGGTCCGGGCGCGGGTCAGGACGGTGCCGAGCCGGGCGCGGCCTTCGGCGTCCATGCGCAGGCCGGTCGGGTTCTGGAAGTCGACGACGAGGTAGGCGAACCGCGGGTTCGCCTGGCGCAGCGCCGCGTCGACGCCCGCGATGTCCCACCCGCGCGGGCCGGCCGGGTCGAGGGCCACCGGCACCGGGATCGCGTGCGCGGCGCGGATCGCCTCGAGGGCGTTCGGGTACGTCGGCTGCTCCACGAGCACGCGGTCGCCGGGGCCCGCGAGCATGCGCAGGACCAGGACGAACGCGTGGTGCGCGCCGTTGGTGACCATCACCTGCGAGGGCGTCGTCGGGAGCCCGCGTTCGGTGTACCGCTGGGCGATCTTCTCCCGCAGGCCGAGCAGGCCGCGTTCCTGGTAGCCGTGGTCCCCCAGGTAGTCGGCGAGCCGGACGCGAGCCGTGTCGACCGCCGCGGCCGTGCCCGGGATGGCCGGCGAGGACGCGTGGGTGAGGTCGATCGAGCCGGCCCCCGCCGGGGCGAGCGGCCCGCGGCGACGGCGTCCGGGTGCGGCGATCCACGACCCCGCGCCGCGGCGGCTCGCGACGAACCCGCTCTCCCGCAACCGGTCCAGGGCCGCGCCGATCAGCGTCCGGCTGGCGCCGAGCGCGTCGGCCAGCTCGCGCTCGGCGGGCAGCCGGGTGCCGAGCGGGAGCTGGCCGTCCAGCACCTGCAGCTCGATGGCCGCGGCCAGGTCCACTGCCCCCTGCCGGGACCCGCCTTGCCGCCACGAGCCCAGCATGACGGCCAATCGAGGGCCGGAGATGCGTCCACCTACTGGGATGACCGGTTCCATAAGGCCAATATCCCGGAAGTGGCTATGGTTTACAAGGCCACTTTGACCCGATAGTGGAGACGTGGCTCAGATCGATCTCCGACCCGTCCGGATCTCCCGCGACCCCGTCCGCCGCAGCGCCCAGCTGCTCACGGGCCTCGCCCTCTACGGCACCAGCGTCGCCTTCGTCACCCGAGCCGGCCTCGGCCTCGAGCCGTGGAGCGTGCTGGCCGAGGGCGTCATGAAGCACACCGGACTCACGTTCGGCACGATCACCGGCCTGGTCTCCGTGGTCGTGCTCCTGCTGTGGATCCCGCTGCGCCAACGCCCCGGCATCGGCACCATCGCCAACGTCGTGGTCATCTCGGTGATGGTCGACGTCGTCCGCGCCGTGCTCCCGGACCAGCACGACCTCGTGTGGCAGATCGCGCTGCTGGCCGGCGGAGTGGCGCTGAACGGCGTCGCGACCGCCACCTACGTCGGCGCGCGGCTGGGCCCCGGCCCCCGCGACGGCCTGATGACCGGGCTCGCGGGACGCACCGGCTGGTCCGTCCGGCTGGTGCGCACCGGCATCGAGGTCACCGTGGTCGGCATCGGCTTCCTGCTCGGCGGGACCGTCGGGGTCGGCACCGTGCTCTACGCCCTCGCCATCGGCCCGCTCACCCAGGCCCTGCTGCCGCTGACCACCTGGCGCGACCGCGCCCCCGAAGAGCAGGAGCAGCAGCAGGGTCACTAGCCGGCCTTGCGCTGCTGCACGGCCCGGCGCAGCGTCGGGTAGTCGGCACCGCGCCGGGCGAGCACGTCGTCGGTGTCCCGCTGCTGGGCCAGCGCCAGCAGGATGTGCTCCTGCCCGAGGTGCTTGTCCCCCATCCGGACGGCTTCCTTGAGGCTCAGCTCCAGGGTCTTCTTCGACTGGGACGTGAACGGGATGTGCCCCCGCTTGGCCGGCCCGAGCCGGCCGGCGAGCGCGCCCTCGCCGTGGGTCTGCTCGACGCGTTCGACGATCTGCTCGACGTCGATGCCGAACTCGGTGAGCGCCTCGGCGTCGGCGTCGCTGACCCCGCCGCGGCGCCGGGCGCGCGCCATCTCCTCGGCGACTTCGTCGGCCGAGATGCCCAGCTCGGCGAGCAGCGGGACATTGGTCTTGACCAGCCCGGCCAGCAGGTGCGCCGGCCGGATCTCCACCGAACCGGACTCCCGCGCCACGATCTGCGCTTCGACGACCGCCATCCGCGCGTCCGCCGTGAACCGTTCGAACATCAGTGCCTCCCGTACTTCTTGTGCACGGCCTGCCGGCTGACCCCCAGCTCGGCGGCGATCTCCTGCCACGACCAGCCGCTGATCCGCGCACTGCGGACCTGCACGGCCTCCAGTTGTTCCACCAGCCGCCGGAGCGCGGCGACCGCACGCAGTCCCACCCGGGGATCGCGGTCGCCGGCCCGGGCGGCCAGGTCCGTCGCTTCCGTCATGTCTGTCAACCTACGTTGACATCGGGGGCGTGTCAACCTGAGTTGACAGGCTTCAGCGCGAAGGTCCCGGACCGGCGACGTACAGTCGGGTGATGCCCGAGATCGTGATCGCCGAGCGGGCCGGGGTGGGCGCCGACGGCCACCCCCGCCCGACCGAGGACCACGTCGTCGTGCTGGACAACGCCGTGTTCGTCCTCGACGGCGCCACCTCGTCGGACCCCTCGCAACCTCCGGGCGGCTGGTACGCCGAACGGCTGGCCCGGCGCCTCGCCGACGACCTCCGCGCGACACCCGAAGCCGACCTGACGGACGTCCTGACCAGCGCCATCGCCGTCGTGACGGCGGAGAACGCCCTGCGTCCGCAGCAGTCGCCGTCCAGCACGGTCGCCGCCGTGCGGTGGCTCGACGACCGCGTCGACGCGCTGGTGCTGGCCGACAGCCCGGTCGTCGGCTTCGGCGGCTTCGGTGTCGACGTCGTCTCCGATGACCGTCTCGCCCGGCTGCGGCGGCGAGGGATGCTCCAGACCGGCGCGGACGTCCGGCGCCGGCGCAACGCCCACGACGGCTTCTGGGTCGCCGAAGCCGACCCGGGCGCGGCCGCGCACGCCGTCCGCCGCTGCTGGCCGCGGGCCGACGTCGACGCCGTCCTGCTCGCCAGCGACGGCGTCTCCATCGGCGTCGACCAGTACGCACTGTTCGACTGGCGCGAAGCCCTGGCGGTCACCCGCGCCGACGGGCCGGACGCCGTGCTGGACGCCGTCCGGACCGCGGAGAAGCAGGACCCGGACGGCGAACGCTGGCCGCGCCCGAAACGCCACGACGACCAGGCGCTCGTGCTGATCGACTTCGCATCCGGGGGAATTCAGGGTCTTCCCTGATCACGACCGTCCAGTTCTTCGAGAACCTGGAAGGCATGGGGACGGAACAGGGGAAGCGGACGAGACCGTGGCGGCTCGTGGCACTGGGCGCGCTCGGCTGGGGGCTGTTCACGGCCGTGGTGCTGCACATCATCAGCTCGCGCAACCCGGTGTACGACACGCTGTCGAGCTACACCGTGACCGACCGGGGCGAAGGCATGCTCGCCGCGAGCTTGTTGTCGCTGGCCATCGGCTCGCTGGCGGTGCTCGGCGCGCTGCACGTCGCCGGCGTGCCGCTGTCGCGGACGACCCGGCTGCTGCTCGCCCTCTGGCCGCTCGGGCTGGCCGCGGCCGCGGTGTTCCCGGCGAGCTACCCGGAAGCGCCGGACCCGGTGAGCGGCGAGATCCACCTCTACGCGTGCCTGGTCGCGTTCCTGAGCCTGCCCGGCGCGGCGATCTCACTGCTGGAACCGTTGCGGGGGCACCCGGAGCGGGCTGCCGTCGTGCGGGCGGTCCGGCTGAGCGCGGGGGCGTTCGGGCTGTTCGCGGTCAGCTTCGTGCTGGTGCGGTTGAGCGAGGCGAAGCTCGGGCCGTTCCCGGAGATCTCCGACGCGTTCCCGATCGGCGTCATGCAGCGGCTGCTGCTGCTCGCCGACGTCGCCCTGCTCTTCACGCTGCTGCGGGTCGCGACCCGGCTGGAGTCAGCCTTCGACGGCCGCCGCGAATTCGGGCGCGTAGCCGTACAGGCCGGGCATCCCGCCGGTGTGCAGGAACACCACGTGGTCGTCGGGGGCGAAGTGGCCCGCCCATTCGACCAGCGCGGCGGCCACCTTGCCGGTGTACACCGGATCGAGCACAACTCCCTCGGTGCGGCCGAAAAGCCGTAGCGCGTTCCAGACCGCGTCGGTCGGGATGCCGTAGCCGGGGCCGAGCGTCGAGTCGCTCATCTTCGTGTGCGCGAACGACGGCGGCTCGACGCCGAGGAGCTTGGCCGCGCCGGCGACGAGGTCGCGGAGGTTCTCCGTGGCCTCGTCGAGCGGGTGACTGACGCAGGCGATGCCGACGCCGAGGTTCCCGAGGAGCCCGGTGGCCAGCACGACACCGGCCGCTGTGCCGCCGCTGGCGTGCGGGACAACGAGGTGGGCGCGCTCGACACCACGTTCTTCGAGCTGCTTCGCGAGTTCGAGCGTGGCGCGGACGTAACCGAGGGCGCCGAGGTCGTTGGAGCCGCCGACCGGAACGGTGAAGACCTTCCGGCCTTCGGCGGTGGCTTCGGCGACAAGCCGGTCGTAGGTGCGGCCGGTCTCCTCGCCGTCGGCGCAGACGTGGACGGTCGCGCCGAAAAGCTTGTCGAGCGGAATGTTGCCTGAGTGTTCGTAGGCATCGCCGTCGCGCGGGACCTTCGCGGTGAGGACGAGTTCGCAACGCAAGCCGAGCTTCGCGCACGCGGCGGCGGTCTGACGGCCGTGGTTGGTCTGCAGCGCACCGAAGGTGATCACGGTGTCCGCGCCGGCTTCCTTCGCCGCGCCCAGGTGGAATTCGAGCTTGCGCAGCTTGTTGCCGCCGGCGCCGAGCGGGTGGACGTCGTCGCGTTTGAGCCAGAGGTTCCGCAGGCCGAGAGCTTCGCCGAGCCGCGGTGCCTCGTGCAGCGGCGTCGGCCAGCCGCCCAGGTCGACGCGGGGAATCGCGGCGAGTGCGGCGTCGGGGAATCCGGCGAAGTCGAACGTCATGAGCCCACTCTAGAGCGCCCCAATGTGGCCTTCGGTGCGTTGAACGCACCGAAGGGCCCCTTGGGTGCGTTGAACGCAACCAAGGCCACATTGGGGCGTTCGGGCGGAGGCGGGGCGTTG
>NZ_JBEZHS010000084.1:0-6439 GCF_040650695.1 Amycolatopsis sp. NPDC048633 | reverse complement strand
GCGACGCGTCAGTACGGGAGCTGGTGACCCGCTGCCGGGCCGAGCGCCCCAATGTGGCCTTCGGTGCGTTCAACGCACCCAAGGCGGCCTTCGGTGCGTTGAACGCACCCAAGGCCGCCTTGGGGCGCTCGCTGTCAGGCTTGGGCGTCGAAGTCCCGCGCCGCCAAGGCGCGCACGATCCCCGCCCTACCCTCCGAAACCAGCCGGCGCAGAGCCTGCGAGTGCTCGCCCTTCAGCCACTCGTCCGACGCCGTCACCGTGTCCGGGGCCACCGCCCACGACGGGTACAGCCCGATCGCGATCGGCTGCGCTCGCTCGCTGGAGCGCCGCTGCCACACCTCGTCGATCACCTCGAAGTACTGCGGGACGTACCCGCCGAGCAGTGCCTTCTGGCCCGGGTGGGAGAAGCCCGAGATGAGCGAGTCGCTGACCGCGTTGGGCAGCTCGTCGTCGTACACCGCGCGCTGCCACGCGTCGGCCTTGGCCTCCGCCGTCGGTCGCAGGGCCCGCGCGCGCTCCGCCTGGCGGCGGCCCGTCGCCGTGTTGTCGCGGGCCAGCTCGGCGTCGATCTCGGCCGTGTCCGCCTTGCCGTGCGCCACCAGTGCGTGCAGGAGCCGCCAGCGCAGGTCCGTGTCCACCGACAGGCCGTCGAGCGGCGCCGACCCGTCCAGCCAGCCCGCCAGCACCGTCAGCGACGCATCGTCCAGCACCGACCCGGAGAGGGAGTTGACGAACGCCAGCTGGTGGTCCGAGCCCGCTTCGGCGCCGCGCGCGAGCTCGAGCAGCCGCGTGGTGAACGCCGGCCAGCCGCGCGAAGCCGCCCACTTCTGCTCGGCGTAGGAGTTCAGCGCGGTCTGGGCCTGCAGCAGCAGCCGCTGGACGACGCCGACCTCGGACTCGGTGTGGATGCCGCGCTGCACCAGCGTGACGAAGTCGCGGGCCTTCAGCTCGGCCTCGCGGGTCATCTCCCACGCCGCCGACCAGCACAGCGTCCGCGGCAGCGGCTCGGTGATGTCGGCGACGCGGTCGATCAGCGTCGTCAGCGACGCCGGGTCGAGCCGCATCGTGCAGTACGTCAGGTCGTCGTCGTTGACCAGCACGAGCTTGCCCGCGGGCCGGCCGACCAGGGCGGGCACCTCGGTGCGCTCGCCGTCGACGTCCAGCTCCACGCGCTGGGTCCGGACGATCTTGCCGGAGCCGTCCTCGTCGTAGATCCCGACGGCGACGCGGTGCGTGCGCAGCTCACCGGCGCCCGGCTTCGCGCCGGACTGCACGACGGCGAACGACGTGAAGTTCCCGTCCGCGCCGACCTCGTAGCGCGGGCTCAGCGAGTTCAGCCCGGTGGTCTCCAGCCACTGCGCGCTCCACCACGACAGGTCGCGCCCGGACGCCTCCTCCAGCGCGCCCAGCAGGTCGGCCAGGGTCGCGTTGCCCCACGCGTGCTTGCCGAAGTACACCTTCAGGCCGTCGAGGAAGTGGTCCAGCCCGACGTAGGCGACGAGCTGCTTGAGCACGCTCGCGCCCTTGGCGTAGGTGATGCCGTCGAAGTTCACCTCGACCGCGTGCAGGTCGACGATGTCGGCCGCGATCGGGTGCGTCGAAGGCAGCTGGTCCTGCCGGTAGGCCCACGACTTCTCGATGTTCGCGAAGCTGGTCCACGCGTTCTTGTACTCGGTCGCCTCGGCCTGCGCGAGCACGCTCGCGAAGGTCGCGAACGACTCGTTCAGCCACAGGTCGTCCCACCAGCGCATGGTCACCAGGTCGCCGAACCACATGTGCGCCATCTCGTGCAGCAGCGTCTCGGCGCGCCGCTCGTAGGCGTAGCGGGTGACGCGGCTGCGGAAGACGTAGTCCTCGAGGAACGTCACCGCGCCGGCGTTCTCCATCGCGCCCGCGTTGAACTCCGGGACGAACAGCTGGTCGTACTTGGAGAACGGGTACGGGGTGCCGAAGTTCCGGTGGTAGAAGCCGAAGCCCTGCTTGGTCTCGGTGAACAGCCTTTCGGCGTCCATGTGCTCGGCCAGCGACGCGCGGCAGTAGAGGCCCAGCGGGATCGTCTTGTGCTCGTCGGTGTACTCGTCGCGCCACTCGGCGTACGGCCCGGCGATCAGCGCGACCAGGTAGGTCGAGAGCCGCTCGGACTCCTTGAACACCGTGCGGACGGCGCCTTCGGGCGTCTCCTCGGCGGACTCCGCCGCGGTGTTCGCGATGACCTTCCAGTCCTTCGGCGCGATCACGGTGAGCCGGTAGACCGACTTGAGGTCGGGCTGGTCGAAGCAGGCGAACATCCGCTTGGCGTCCGCCGTCTCGAACTGCGTGTACAGGTAGACGGTGTCGTCGACCGGGTCGACGAACCGGTGCAGGCCCTCGCCGGTGTTCATGTACCGGCAGTCGGCGGTCACGGTGAGCTCGTTCGCCTCGGCCAGGCCGCCCAGCGCGATGCCCTTGTCCTCGACGTACGCGCTGATGTCGACGTCCGTGCCGTTCAGGGTCGCCGAATGCACGCGGTCGGCGACGATGTCGACCCACGTCCGCTCGCCGGCCCGGGCGCTGGAGAACCGCACGGTCGTCTTCGACGCGAAGGTCTTCTCGCCGGGGCCGCCGTGGCCGTCGGTGAGATCCAGCTCGATGTCGTATCCGGTGACGTCGAGCAGGTCCGCGCGCAGCTTGGCTTGGTCGCGGGTCAGGTTGGGGGCGGGCACAGGCACCTCTGGTCGTTGGTATCGGTTTTCAACTCCCCGCATCCAATCATGGGGACGGGGTGGCGGGCGATGGGGAACAAGCCCGGGTCCCCGGGTGTTGGCGCGTTGTGTGGGGGTGTGCCCGCCCCCGGACCGGACCTGACTTCGCACAGGAGTACCTGATGACCGCTGCCGAGCAGCCCACGAAGGTCGATTTCTACTTCGACCCGATCTGCCCGTTCGCCTGGATCACCTCGCGCTGGATCCTCGAGGTGGAAAAGCACCGCAACCTGGACCTGAGCTTCCGGGTGATGAGCCTGTCATACCTGAACTCGGGGCGTGACGAGCTGCCGCAGGAGTACAAGGACCTGCTGGCGAAGGGCTGGGGCCCGGTGCGCGTGGCCGTGGCGCTGGCGCAGCTCAAGGGCGAAGAGGTGCTGCGCGACTACTACACCGAGTTCGGCACCCGCTACCACAACCAGGGCAACAAGGACCGTGACGCGGTCATCAAGGAAGCCCTGGCCGCGGTCGGCGCGCCGGCCGAGCTGTTCGACGCCGCGGACTCCACGGAGTACGACGAGGCGCTGAAGAAGAGCCACCACGAGGGCATGGACCCGGTCGGCATGGACGTCGGCACACCGACGATCCACATCGACGGCGTCGCGTTCTTCGGCCCCGTGCTCAGCTCGATCCCGCGCGGCGAAGACGCGCTGAAGGTGTTCGACGGCGCCGTCGCGCTGTCGAGCTACCCGGACTTCTTCGAGCTCAAGCGCACCCGCACGGGCGAGCTCAACTTCGACTAGAGCGTCGCGAGGGCGGCCAAGGTGACGTCGCCGGGGTAGCGGGAAGCTGCCACGGCGGCGGCCTCGGTCGTCTCACCGCGGCCCATCGCCGACTTGAGCGCGATCAGCTCGTGCAGACCGTGGCGGTGGTAGCGGACGAAGTCGGCGTCGACCGGGTCGCCGTGCCCGGGCACGATCACCCGCGGCTGGAGCGCGAGGAGCGTGTCGAAGGTGTCCGGCCAGGCGGTCAGGTCCGATTCGCTGCTGAAGGAGAACGCGCTGAAGCCGTGTTCGGCGTTCTCGACGATGTCTCCCGCGAAGAGCACGTCCGCGTCCGGCACGTGCACGACGACGTCGTGGTCGGTGTGGGCCCGGCCGGGGTGCAGCAGGACGGCCGTCCGGCCGCCCAGGTCGAGCTCGGTCCGGTCGGTGAACAGATGGTCGGGGACGACGAACGTGGTGCGCGCGATGGCGTCGGCGGTCTCCGCCTTGCCCTCTTTGCGGTAGTAGGCGATCCAGTTGGCGCGCGCGTCTTCCGCGTACTCGGTCAGCTCGGCGCGGCAGCCCTCGTGCGCCCAGACGGCGCAGGGCGTGAACCGCTCGGTGCCCCAGGTGTGGTCGAAGTGCGCGTGCGTGTAGACGACCGACCACGGCAGCGACGTCCGCTCGCGGACCGCCGCCGCCAGCTCGGCGCCCTGCTCGAGGTCGCCCCGGGTGTCGATGACCAGGCAGCGCTCGGCGCCCACCACCAGCCCGACGGTCAGGTCCAGCTCCGCGTAGCGGCGCGCGTGCACGCCGTCGGCGACCTCGATCCAGCGCCCGCTCATGCCAGTACTCCTTCGTTCAGGACCGGTGCAGCATCGCTCACGTCGAGCCGCGCGGCCAGCCCGACGTCCCCGCCGTGGCCGGCCTCGGTCAGCTCGCGGCCGGAGACACAGCTCGCCAGGGCCGTGACGTCGACCGATCGGGCGGCGAGCGCGGCTTCGGGGGACAGTGACAGGCCGTGCCGGGCCAGCGCGGCGGCGATCGCGCCGGCGCCCATCTGGTCTTCGACGCAGGGCCGCAGCGGACCGAACGTGTCACCGCGGCCGAACATGTTCACGCCCCAGCGTTCCCCGGCGGCGACGAGCCCGACCGGGCCGCCCAGCTCGTGCGCCTTCGCGGCGACGGCGGAGGCGTTGCGCAGGCAGCCCGCCAGTACTCGCGCGCCGGTCGCCGCGGCGGCGTCGCAGAGCGTCGCGCCGTTGGGCGAGGGGAGCGCGAGCAGCGTTCCCGGCGGGATTTCCGTCACAGAAGACGGCCTGAGGGTGAACGCGCCTTCGCCCGCGATCACGGCGCCGGCCGCCCGCGCCTGCGCCACGCCGCGTTCGTCGCGCCAGCGCACCGGCAGCACGCGGCCGCCGCGGCCGACCACGAGATCCGTGGTGGTGCTGAACGAAAGCACGTCGACGACCACCAGCACAGCGCATTCCCGGCCGAGCGCGGCGACGCCTTCGCCGCCCCAGTCGAGCCGGACGTCGTACCCCGTCTGCTCCCAGATCCCCACCCCCGGAGCATGCCCGAAACCGGCCGTGATGGCAGACTCCCAGCCGTGCGTGTCTACTTGGGATCCGACCATGCCGGTTTCGAGCTGAAGAACCACCTCGTCGCCCACCTGGAGAAGCAGGGCCACGAGGTCACCGACATCGGTCCGCGGGTCTACGACGCGGCCGACGACTACCCGGCCTACTGCGTCGAGACGGCGTTGCGCGTGGTGGCCGACGAGGGCAGCCGCGGCATCGTCGTCGGCGGCTCCGGCAACGGCGAGCAGATCGCCGCGAACAAGGTCCCCGGTGCGCGGGCCGGCCTCGCGTGGAGCGTCGAGACGGCCAAACTGTGCCGCGAGCACAACCACGCCCAGCTGATCGGCGTCGGCGCCCGGATGCACACCGCCGAGCAGGCCACCGAAATCGTCGAAGCCTTCCTGGCGACGGAGGTCTCGCCGGAGGAACGGCACGCGCGCCGCGTCCAGCAGCTGCTGGACTACGAGCGCACCGGCACCCCGCCGGCACTGCCGGAGGCCTGATGCCCGAGGGGCACACGCTCCACCGGCTCGCGCGGCTGCACAAGCGCCGGTACGCCGGTGCCCCGGTCGAGGTGAGCAGCCCGCAGGGCCGGTTCGCCGTCGAAGCGTCCCGTTTGGACGGTCAGGTGTTCGCCGGCGCCCAGGCGTACGGCAAGCACCTCTTCCACGACTTCGGTCCACACGGGATCGTGCACATCCACCTGGGGCTCTACGGCACCTTCGGCGAGTCCCCGCTGCCCGCGCCGGAGCCGGTGGGGCAGGTAAGGCTGCGGCTGGCCGGCCGGACCCACTGGACGGACCTGCGCGGGCCGACCCGGTGCGAGCTGCTCTCGCCCGACCAGGTCGACGCGATCAAGGCGCGCCTCGGCCCGGATCCGCTGCGCCGCGACGCGAAACCCGAGTGGGCCTGGGAGCGCGTCTCGCGGTCGAAGACCTCGATCGCGGCGCTGCTGATGGATCAGGCGGTGCTGGCGGGCGTCGGCAACGTCTACCGCGCCGAGGTGCTGTTCCGCCACGGCGTCGCACCGCTGACCCCGGGACGTTCGCTCGACCGGGCGTTGTGGGACGACCTGTGGGCCGACCTGGTGGTGTTGATGCGCGACGGCGTCCGCGTCGGCCGCATCGACACGGTCCGCCCCGAGCACCTGCCGGAGGCCATGGGCCGCGCGGCCCGGGTGGACCGCCACGGCGGCGAGGTGTACGTCTACCGCCGCGCCGGGCAGCCGTGCCTGGTGTGCGGGACACCGGTGGCGAACTCGGAACTGGTGGGGCGCAACCTCTACTGGTGCCCCACCTGCCAGCCGGCCTGACCCCAAGCGCCCCAATGTGGCCTTCGGTGCGTTCAACGCACCCAAGGCGGCCTTCGGTGCGTCTGACGCAACCAAGGCCACATTGGGGCGCTTGAAACCAGA
>NZ_JBEZHS010000083.1:0-7021 GCF_040650695.1 Amycolatopsis sp. NPDC048633 | reverse complement strand
GATCGGCTCCGTGCTGCCTGACCGCCTTGTCTCACCTCGCGGGCAGTTACGTCCTCTCCCGCGCCTGCTGGACGTTGTCTCTCTCCGTATGAGCAGAACCCTACACACAGCCGCCGCCGAATGTCTACCCCGGCCGACATAGATTTTCTGGCGGCAGTCGATCGGGTGACGAGGAGGGCGCACGACCATGAGCGACGACATCACGCAGCAGGGCCCGCCCGACGAGCGGTATGGCCTGGTCGGGGTGCGTGACCTGGGCGAGTACGCCGAAGCCCTGACGCGGTTGCTGGAACGGGGCCGGCGGGAACGGTGCGCGGCGGTGCTGTCGGAGGCCGAGGCCTACGCGGCGGCGGAGCTGTTGGGGCAGTTCGCGCAGCTCGATCCACTGGGTGCGCTGAACCGGCTGGCCGCGTCGCTGGCGGGCCGCATCTACCGCCGTCTCGGCGCCTGAGCACCCGGACGCCTACCGGCCGCACAGCGTCGCGTAGCCACTGATCAAGTCCGGTTTCTGCGCACGGGAACACAGGACCCAGGCCCCGCCGGTCAAGACAGTGGCCGGCGGGGCCGCCCGGACTGCGGCGCGCCGGGGCCAGCAGCGCGCCGACCGCCGCGAGGGCGCCGATAACTGATTTTCGCGACCTGAACTTCCCCTTCGCGCACCGGCGAAGACCGGTTCGGCGTGGGTTGCCTCAGAAAGACGAAACACGCGGAATTTCGTCAGCCGGATCCGCGAACGTCACCCCGAGCACCCTGCGGCAAGGCGCTCACCGAGCTATCGGGATGTGTGCCGGACTACGCAGAACATGTCGAGAATCGGCCGGAATATCGGAAACCACCGGGAGTGTCTCACACCCAGAGCGACGAGAATCGTGCTTTCCGACACCTTGAGTATCAACCAGACGACGATCGGAACGCAATTCTGCTCCCCCGATCCGTGAATTACCACCGGATGTCGCAACACGAGGGGTCCGCGATGCTTTCGCGTCTGAAGCGCGGGTGGCATGGGCGACGGCTTGTCTCCGCGGCGAGACTCCAGCCGCGACGACGATCCGATCCAGGGCGCGTTCACCGTCTCTGCTCGCGGCAAAAAGATCCGGCACGATCTCGTCGACGGCGAATACCCCCATACGGGGGCTTGGGGTATCGGTCACCTGAACGAGAGGGTACGTTGACGGTTGCCACCTCGGACCTCGGTGCCACGGCAAGTCCGCGATCACGTATCCGGAATGCCTGCCCGAGGTATTTTTGCGTGGGGGAAACGTGCTCCCACCACCTCCTCGGTATTCACACACCGTCGTCTGCACATTTCGCCATCGCCGTCGCTCCGCGCCGGCGGATCATTTCCCAGCTGTTCCAGGAAAAGAAATCGTCATGCGACGCATCCGTACCATTGTCCGGGTCCTGTTCGGAGCCACCGTCGCGACCGGCGGCCTGATCGCACTGGCGCCGACGGCGCAGGCCATCACCATCCCGGTGGCCTGCAGCGAGAACGCCCTGGTCGCGGCAGTCAACCTGGCCAACTCGACCCCCGCCTCGGACACCCTCGTCCTGGCGGGTGGCTGCACCTACGGCATGACCACCGCCCACGGCGGCGCGGCGAACGCGCTTCCGGTGATCACCACCCCGATCGAGATGATCGGCCCGGCGACCGTCACCAACGCCTCGCTGCTGGGCCTGGGGTTGTTCCGGATCGCCGAGGTCGGCCCGACCGGCAACCTGACCCTCACCACCGGGGTCGCCTTCACCCGGGGCAACGTGCTCGGCAACGGCGGCGGCATCCTCAACCGCGGCGCGGTCACCCTCACCGGCAGCACCCTGACCGGCAACACCGCCTCGGGCAACGGCGGCGGCCTCGCCAACGCCGACACCCCGTCCGGCACCGCACCCGCCGCGACCTTCACCAACAGCCCGCTGTCGGGCAACACCACCCTGCTCGGCGACGGCGGGGCCATCTACAACGGCCTCCGGGGCACGCTGACGGTCACCGGCGTTTCGGGCAGTCCGCTGTTCATCACCGGCAACAGCGCGGGCCGGGGCGGCGGCATCTCCGCGGTCGGCTCCACCGCGACCACCCTCACCCAGACCGCCGTGACGAACAACCACGCCCTGCTGCTCCTGGGAAACTCCGGCGGCGTCTACCGCCAGGGCGGCACCATGACCACCACCAGCTCACCCATCACCGCCAACACCCCGAACAACTGCGTGGGCAGCGTCCCCGCGGTCCCCAACTGCACCGGCTGACCACCGCACCAGCGCAACCGGGCGACTCCGTCGGCCCTGACCGGCCGGCGGGGTCACTCGGCTCGGAACCGCGTTTCGCCGAAAGACACGTGAGGTTCTCTCGATGCCCTCGGACACCGCACCACGTGTTCTTGCCCGCCTGCGAGCGGGTGAGGCTTACGACCGCTTCACGCGGTGGACCGAACTGCCAATGCTCGCTCTGTCGGTCGTCTTCCTGGCCGTGCTGGTCATCCCAGTGCTTGACGAGACGCTGCCGGCCGGCTGGCTGGACGCGTTCGCCGTGACCGACACCGTAGTCTGGGCAATCTTCGCAGCCGACTACCTGATCCGGCTCGCACTGGCGCCGCAGCCCCGGCGGTTTGTGGTGCGCCACATTCCGGACCTGATCGTCATCGTCGTGCCCGTGTTGCGGACACTGCGCCTGGTCCGGCTCGTCCGGCTGATCCGCTTCGCCCGTTCAGGCGCCGTGGCAACCCGTCTCACGCAGCACTCCCGAGCTCACCTCCACGTCAGTGCGGCGATCCGGATCGCCGCGACCGCGGTCATCGTCATGTTCGTCGGCGCCGTCGGCATGCTGGACGTGGAACGGCACGCCGTCGGCGCGAACATCCGCACCTTCGGCGACGCCGTGTGGTGGGCTTTGACCACCCTCACCACGGTCGGCTACGGCGATCGGTACCCGGTCACGGTCGAGGGCCGGCTGATCGCCGCCGTCGTCATGCTGACCGGGATCGCGGTACTGGGAGTGGTCACCGCATCGATGGCAGCCTGGTTCGTGGACAAGGTGCAAGCCATCGAGCAGGCGGAGACCAGCCAATCCGAGCACGACCGCCACGTCGACGCGACGCTCGCCGCGGTGCTGGAAAAGCTCGCCCGGCTCGAAGCGCGGTCAGCTGCCGCTTCCCCACCGGCGTCGACGGCGAGAAGCGTCACCATCCACAATGGACTCTCTGGCCCGCAGACCTGATCGCGCTGACGTGCTCGTCCAGCCGAACTTCGCCTAGCCGGACCAAGTCCAGCGGCGGATCTCCGGCGTGTCCTCGAGCGCCCGCATGCCGGCCTCCTGTCCTCGTGGTTTCGTCTCGCTACGCTGCCTTGTCCGGGGCGCGCCCGGCCTCGGCGCGGTCCCGGATTCCCATGAGCATCTTCCGGCTCATCACGAAGCTGATCGCCTCGACCGGCTCGATCAGCAAGCCTGCCCAGCGCCGGGTGTAGCCGTACCGTTCGCGCATCACCAGCCGCGTCGACCCGTCCGGCCGGTCACGCAGGACGAAGGCCCAGGTGCAGTCGTAGGGCGCGGCCGCCTTTCCCATCGGCACACCGCCCCGCAGCACCAGGGCCCGGCCTTCGTCGAGGCCGGCCACGGCCATCGAGACGTCCGGGTGGAGCTTCACCTCGTCGTCCACCTCGACGTGCTGCCATTCCGCGACGATGCGCTCAGCGCTGTGGATATCGCAGCCCATAAGGTTTTCCCAGGTGTCATAGCTGTAGAACCCGCCGCGTGCCTGACCCAGCTGAGCGAGCCACGGCCACACTTGCGACGCGGGTGCGGTGATCGTGATGGCTCGGGTCGCCACGAGATCGGGCTCGCCGATGAGCTCGTCCCCGGCCAACGCCGCCGTGACTTCGCGAGGGTCGGCGCCCCAGTGCAGTTGCCACTTCCTGGCGGCCAGCGCCGCGAGCACGAACGCGCCGAGCCCGCCGGCGACCCACAGCCGGTTGGTCCTTGCTGCCACTGAGTCATCGTGCGGATGACGCGTCATGGTGGTCTCCCTCGGTATCGTGCGGGGTGCGGTCGACGTTGCGCAGGTAGCAGGCCAGCGGCACCGCGATGAGCAGCGCGACTACGGCGAACACGGGCACCATCGTGCTCGAGGCGATCCCGGAGGCCGGATCGGCGCGCGACCCGAACCACTGATCCGTGGCGACGCCGGCGCCTTCCAGCACGAGCATCGCCAGCATCGCACCGGTGACCAGCAATCCCCAGGCCACACGACGCCGGCCGGCGAGCGCGGCCGCTGCCAGGAGCGGCAGCCAGACCGCCAGGTCCTGCACGAAGACGGGGTTCGTCAGCAGCCCCGTGCCCTCGAGCAGGGACGCCGGGTTCCGGCTGAAGACCGCCGGAACGATCTGGACGAGCCACGCCGCGGCGTTGAGCACGACAACGACGAGCGCGAACCCCGTGATCCACCGCGCCGGCATCGCCGGCGCCAGCCGTGTGCCGAACTCTCGCAGGTCCGTGGCGTGAAACACCGACACCAGGCTCCACAAAGCCGATCCGAGGTAGGCGACGTAGAGGAGGAACAGGTTGTTCAGCGGAGTCGCGAAGCAGAAGAGCACCGCTTGGTAGAGCAGGTAGCCCGCCGCTCCGAGCCAGAAAACGAGCCCCCGCGCGGAACCTCGCGCGGTCAGCCTCATCCCGGCAACGAGCACCGGTACGCCGGCGCAGACCATGACCAACGCTGTGCCCCGCAGGCTCCCGTTGGCGGCATCGACGCCGGACAGCAGCGACGGCAGCGCCAAACTCAGCACCGCGACGGCCGTGGCCACGGCCGCGAGCGCGCCGGACAAGAAGTAGGGCACCCGGGCGGGCCGGAGCAGGACCGGTCCGCGGGGCGTACCTGTCCGGGCACCCCGGCGTTCGGCGAGAGTCATGACCGAACTCTGCGACCGCACACGCTGGCTGCTGAAGGGTCCTTGGTCCCTCGGGAGCGGGTCTCCGGTCCTTTCTGCGTCGGGCGACTCGTCGACGCCACCACCGGCCGAGGAGCGCGAGGTCTTCGGTCCTTGACTGCCGAGCAGTTCGGCCTGTGCCGAACATCCTGGACTGTCGGGGTGTCGCCGTCATGATCGCCCTGCAGGTATCGATCCTCTGGTGCCCCCGGGCGCCGATGCTGCACCGACCGTCCCGGATCCCCGTTCCCCTGGTTCCGCGGCCTGATCGGCGGCTCCTGGTGGGCCGCGCTGACCGCGTTCCTCTGGGCCGGACTGGCCCGGGTCTCCCTGCAGCACCACGTCACCTGGTCGGTCAACTCGATCTGCCACATGATCGGCACCCGCCCGTTCACCAACCGCGACCGCTCCGCCAACTTCCGGCCGCTGGCGATCCTCTCGATGGGCGAGTCCTGGCACAACTCCCACCACGCCGACCCGACCTGCGCCCGCCACGGCGTCCTGCGCGGCCGGATCGACATCTCCGCCCGCGTGATCCGCATCTTCGAGAACCTCGGCTGGGTGACGAAAGTCCGCTGGCCGACACCACAACGCCTGGCCAGGATGTCCGCGCCGCACCGCGGCAACCGCAAGGGCGCCGGGTGAACCGCACCAGTTCCGCACTCACCGCGTACAGAAGGCGAGACCGTCGATGTTCACGATGACCGAAGCGGCCACCGAGGCGATCAACCAGCTCACCTCGGCCCAGAACGTCCAAGCCGAAGGCGGCCTGCGCGTGACCCTCGACGGCCCTCCCGGAGATGGCGCCGAGCTGACGGTCGAGGTCGCCGCGCGCCCGGTGGCCGGTGACCGCGTCGTCGCCGTCGCGAGCACTCAGGTGTTCCTCGCCCGCGACACCCGGGTCCATCTTGCTCCTGCCGGCCGGCGAGCCGTTCCGCCAGGAGTTCGCGTTCGTTCCCCTCCAGGGTGTTCAAGACGCTCAGGCAGCTGCTGGCCGAGGGCGTGGGCGTGAACCGGCCGGCCCCGGCAGCCGAGACCACCAGCCGGGCGTCGGCCGACGCCTTGAGCAGTCCGGTCACCGGGCTGCCCGTCACCAGCTCGGCGTGGATGTCCAGTTCAGGATGGGCACACCGGACAGCTGCTCGGCGTCGGCGAGCCACTGACGGCCCTGCGTTTCCAGTACCTCGGAGAACCCGTCCGGTGGCCGGACGCCGGCACCTGGCACCAGGGGAATCCACCGCGTTCCGCAGGGACTCTCTTCCCTGCCTTCCCGCGCGCGACCGGCCGGGCAGTGCACCAAAGTCACCGTGATCCGGGGATTTCGGCACCAGCGTCCGGACCGGACGACGGCCCATGCTCTGGGCACAACCGAAAAGGAGATCACGATGTCCGTCCAGGACCGCGGCCCGTCCCTGACCACTCCCTTCGTCCCTGACCAGCCGGAAACACGGACTGTCAAGCGGCCTCGGCCTGCCTCTTCGGCTCGCGGCTCGGCACTGGCTGTCGTGCGCATCGTGATGGGCCTGACGTTCCTCTGGGCCTTCCTCGACAAGATGTTCGGGCTGGGCTACTCCACGAGTTCGGCGCAGGCTTGGATCAGCGGCGGCTCGCCGACCAAGGGATTCCTCGGCCACGTCCAGGTCGGGCCGATGCAGTCGATGCTGCGCGACTGGGCCGGTGCCGGCTGGGCCGACTGGCTGTTCATGCTGGCCCTGCTCGGCCTCGGCGTCGCCCTCCTGCTCGGGGTGGCCCTGCGCCCGGCCGCCGTCTCCGGCACTGTCCTGCTCGCTCTCATGTGGATCGCCGAATGGCCGCTCGCACAGTCCACGTCGGCCGGGAAGGCCACGTCGTCGACCAACCCGCTGATCGACTACCACCTCGTGTACCTCGTCGTGCTCATCGTCTTGGCCGCCTTCGCCGCGGGTGACACCTGGGGCCTCGGCCGCCGCTGGGCGAAGGTGGATCTCGTCCGCCGCACCCCCTGGCTTCGCTGACGGACCTTCAACGGACACCTGTCGTGCCGCGCCGACCTGGCCGACGTCGGCTGCAGCGTGCTCGCCGACTTCATCCGGCCGGAGCTGCATGAGGTCCTGCGCGCCGAATGCGC
>NZ_JBEZHS010000082.1:0-7504 GCF_040650695.1 Amycolatopsis sp. NPDC048633 | reverse complement strand
GTCCTGCAGCGCGACCACCGCGAGGTCCGTCCGCGCGACGAACCGCGCGATCGGCACGGGGCACCCGAGCATCTCTTCACTTCAGGGACTCTGAGTCCCTGAAGGTGCCCTTCACGGCTTTCAGGCGTTGAGTTCTTCCAGGGTCGTCGGCACGTGGAACGGCGGGGTGCTGGTGCCCATGACGCGGTAGCGGCCCCACGGGTCCGGATCCGACAGCTCGCCGGTGGCCGAATGCGTGCCGGTCCGGATTTCGACGGGCTTCTTCTTGCCGCCCGCCAGCTTCGACAGCTCCTCGTTCACCGCGACGCGGCCGTACCAGCGGTAGAAGCCGTCGATCGGCTGGAAGTAGCCGCGCAGCTCGACCGTCGCCGTCACCGAAACACCGTCGACCAGCAGGGTCGCCGACCCGCTGTAGCCGTCTTCGTCGTGGTCGCTCATGACGTCTCCTCCAAGCCTTCCGCGCGGCCCAGCTGGACCACCTTGTTGACCTCCAGGGGCTGGTTCGGGTCGATGACCACGCCGTGCTGGCGGGTCAGCCCGTCGATCGCCGCCCAGATGATCTGCGTCAGGTACTCGACCACCGCGTCGCGGCCCATCGACCTGCGGTCCAGCCACCACTCGCCGGTGTTCTGGACCATGCCGACGATGCCGTGCGCCCACGGCTCGGCCGCGCCGGAGTCCATGTTGAACATCCGCATGTAGTCGCCCAGCAGCGCCGTCAGCGCCGTCGCGATCAGTTCCTTGTCCTCGGCCACCACGTCCGACGACACCGGCTTCTCCGGCCGCCCGTGCGCCAGCAGCCGGTACAGGTTCGGGTGCTCCTCGATCACCGTGAAGAACGCGTCGAGCGCCATCCGGATCCGCGGGACCGGCGCGAGCTCCGCGTTGATCGCCGGGATCAGCCGCTCGAAGAGGATCTCCGTGCCGCGCTGGCCGAGGGCCACGTAGAGGTCGGCCTTGTCGTCGAAGTGCCGGTACAGCACCGGCTTCGTGACGCCCGCCTCCGCGGCGACGTCCTCCATGCCGAGGTCCGGGCCGTGCGTGTCGAGTGCCCGCAGCGCGGCCTCCACGAACTCCTTGCGCCGCGCGATCCGGTGCTTGCGCCAGCGGTCCCGCCGGGCGTCGCCGGTCGCCCCTTCGTCGCGGGCGGACGGCTTGCCGGAGCGCTTGACACGTTCGATCACGGGGCTCATGCTACCAGAGGTAACTGTTACCTCAAGTTACACGTTGGAAGGGGTGTCGGCGATGACGCGGACGCTGAAGGAACCGGATCGCGAGAAGACCGCGGAGCGGCTGCTCAAGTCGTCGGCGAACAAGTTCTACGACCCGGACGTCGACATCGACTGGACGGCGCCCCTGGTCGAGGGCAAGCGTTTCATCCTCGACGAGCGCTCCTCGCTCTACGGCACCGAACTCTGGGACAAGCTGACCCCCGAGCAGCGCATCGAGCTGGGCAAGCACGAAGTCGCGAGCGTCGCGACGACCGGGCTGTGGTTCGAGATCCTCCTGATGCAGATGCTGCTCAAGGAGGTCTACGAGCAGGACCCGACCTCCGCGCACGCGCAGTTCGCCCTCACCGAGATCGCCGACGAATGCCGGCACTCGACGATGTTCGCGCGGATGGCGTCGCGGATCGGCTGTCCCGCCTACGGCCCGGTGCCGTGGCTGAGGAAGCTGGCGAAACTGATGCCGGCGATCTCCTACGGCCCGGCGCGCTACGGCGCGATCCTGGTCGCCGAGGAGGTCCTGGACCGGCTGCAGCGCGAGCAGATGAACGACGACGGCGTCCAGCCGCTGGTCCGGATGGTCAACCGGATCCACGTGCTGGAGGAGGCGCGGCACGTCACCTTCGCCCGCGAGGAAGTCACGCGCGGCATGGCGAAGCTGTCGAAGGCCGAGATCGGCTACCAGCAGTTCGTCATCGCGCTCATCTCGTACTTCGTGACGCGGGCGTTCATCAACCCGAACGTCTACAAGGCGGTCGGCATCCGGCCGCGCGACGGCGTCGAGGCGGCCCTGAACAACCCGCACTGGCAGGGGACGATCGCCTGGGCGGGGGAGAAGATCATGCCGTTCCTCGAGGAGTCCGGCCTGGTCGGGCTGCCCGGGAAGTACTTCTGGCGCAAGTCCTTCCTGCTCCCGGCGGGCCGATGACGACCGCGTCGCGGCTGCGCGATCCCTCGATCGAGCACCGGTTCGTCGCGAGCGACGGCGCCGCGCTGCACGTGTCGCAGTCGGGTCCGGCCGACTCCGCGGTGACGCTCCTGCTGGTGCACGGCTGGACGCAGGACCACCGGACGTGGGACTTCGTGCTGCCGCACCTCGACCCGGGCGTACGCGTCCTGCGCTACGACCTGCGCGGCCACGGCGGCTCGGCGCACGCCCGCCCGGGTTCGGCGACGATCGCGCGGCTCGCCGACGACCTCGCCGAGCTGATCGCCGACCGCGTCCCGGCCGGCCCGCTCGTGCTGGCCGGGCACTCCATGGGCGGCATGACGCTCATGGTGCTCGCCGAACGGCACCCGGAGCTGGTCGCCTCACGGCTCGCCGGTGCGGCGTTCGTCGCGACGTCGTCGGGGGACATGGACAAGCTCACGCTCGGGTTCCCGGGCCTGGTCGGCCGGGGCGTGACGCGCTTCGAGCCGCGGGTGGCCCGCCTGCTCGCCCGGCTGCGATCCGACACGCTGCGCCTGCGGCCGGCGATGGTCCGATCCGGGGCGCGCCGCCTGGTCTTCGGCGACCGGCCGGGCCGCGCGCAGGTGGACAGCGTCGTCGAGCAGCTGCTGTGCGCCCACCCGGCGAGCGCGGGGCTGTTCCTGGACGCGATCGCGTCCCACCGCGGCATCGGCGGCCTGGGCGCGCTCTGCGACGTCCCGTCGGTGGTCTTGGCGGGGGAGAGGGACCGGCTCTGCCCGCTGGCGCACGCGAAGGTGATCGCGGACGAGCTGCCGCACGCGGAGTTCGTCCGCTACCCGGGCGCCGGCCACATGCTCCCGCAGGAACGCCCGTACGAAGTGGCCCGCCGCATCAGCGCGCTGGTCCGGGTGGCCGCGCGCCGCTGAGCCAGACCCCAGCGCCCCAAGGCGGCCTTGGTTGCGTCTGACGCACCGAAGGCCGCCTTGGGTGCGTCAGACGCACCGAAGGCCGCCTTGGGGCGCTTACGAGTCCTTGAGCGGGAAGCCGCCGCCGATGCCGCGCCACGCCAGGTTGGCCGTCAGCGCGACCGCTTCCTCACGGCTCATCGACTGGTGGTGCTGCAGCCAGAACCGGGCGCTGACCTGGCTCATCCCGACCAGCCCGACGGCCAGCAGCCGTGCCTTGTCCTCGTCGAGGCCCGCGTCCGCCGTGATCGTCTCCGTGATCGCGTCCACGCTCGCCGACGTCGCGCGGTCGACCGCTTCCTGGACCGCCGGCTCGCCGCGCAGGTCGGACTCGAACACCATGCGGAACGCGCCCGCGTCGTTGCTGACGAAGTCGAAGAACGCGCCGACCGTGGCCGGGACGCGCTGCTTGTTCTCCGTCGTCGAGTCCAGCGCGTTCTGCACGCGCTTCACCAGCTCGTCGACATGGCTTTCCAGCAGCGCGATGTACAGATCGAGCTTGCCGGGGAAGTGCTGGTAGAGCACCGGCTTGCTGACACCGGCCACTTCGGCGATCTCGTCCATGGCGGCGGCGTGGTAGCCGTTCTCGGCGAAGACCCGCTGCGCCGCGGCGAGGAGCTGGGCCCGGCGCTCCGTCCGGGGCAAGCGCACCCCTCGTTGCTGCAACCGCGTCATCTCCGTCATGCTCTTCCTCCCGTCTTCGCCCCTTCGACGGGCGGGGTCGCCACCGCGTGAAGTCGTCCTGAAGATTACTCGCCGGTATGTATGCCTTGCCAAGTGTCGGGCATCCTGGATTCGTGAACACCCCCGTGACCTCGCGGGCGCCGCTGACGCACGTGCCCCTTTCGTCGAGGGAATTGCCGTCCCTCGAGCCGATACTCCCGCCGTGGCCGGCGACCTTCGAGGAGGCCGGCACCGCCCGCCTCCACGTCCGCCGCACGCCGGGCCCGGACGGCGTGCCCGCGGTGTACGTGCACGGCCTGGGCGGCTCGTCGACCAACTGGACCGACCTGGCCGCGCTGCTCGCGCCGGTCGCCGGCGGCACCGCCCCCGACCTGCCCGGCTTCGGCTGGTCCGAGCCCGAAAAGGGCTTCGACTTCAGCCTCCAGGCCCACGCCGAGGTCGTCGCGCGGCACATCGAGGGCGTCGGCGCGCCGGTGCACCTGCTCGGCAACTCGATGGGCGGTGCCATCGCGCTGCTGATCGCCGAACGGCGTCCGGAGCTGGTGAAGACGCTGACGCTCATCTCGCCCGCGATGCCGGACCGCCGCCCCGACCCGCGGCGGCTGTCCGACCCGCGGATGGCGCTGGCGTACCTGCCGCTGGTCGGCGCGCGGGTGCGGGCCCAGCTCGCCGCCCTCGGCCCGCGTGAACGCGCCGCGCAGGTGATCAAGCTGTGCTTCGCCGACCCGTCGCGGTTCCCGGACAGCCGGCTGGACGAACTGGCCGAGGAGCACGGCGCCCGCGCCGGGTTCACCTGGGCCGCGCCGGCCATGGCGCGCAGCACGTTCGCGATCTTCCGGGCGTGGTCGACCCTTGGGAAGGCGTCCCTGTGGTCGTCGGCGCCGCGGGTGCAAGCCCCGACGCTGGTGGTCTGGGGCCGCGAAGACCGGATCATCTCCGTGCGGCGCGCCGTGCGGACGGCCCGGGCGATCCCGAAGGCCCGGCTGCTCGTCCTGCCGCGGACGGGCCACGTGGCGCAGATGGAACGGCCGATCGTCGTGGCGAAGGCCGTGCTGGGCATGTGGGAGCACGTCGAAGCCGGGATCTGGTAGTCCGATCAGGTGACGACGAATCCGTGTGTGGTCAGCCAGTCGCCGATAACGGTTCGGTGGCGCTGTGGCACCCTGGTGCGGTGGACCGGGTGAAGCACGACGCGCGAGGCGAAGATCGGCGGGCGCCCCACCGCGCGTCCGCACGCCGCACGCCGCACGGCACCCCGGAGCCCGGAGACGCCTCGCGCACCGGCCAGTACCGCCCGTCCCGGCAGCAGCCGGCCCAGCGCGTCGGTGAGGACCGCTACCGCCCCGGCGGGCGGCGGACCAGCGCCGAGCCGCTGAGCGCCTCCTGGAAGCCCCACGGCGAGGCCCCGCGCGAAAAGCCGGAGCCGCCGCAGGCCGGCGGCTTCGCGAAGTTCACCAAGACCTACGGCTGGCGCGTCTACGCCCTGCCGATCCTCGTGGTGCTGACCGTGCTCGTCGTCGTCAACACCGCGAACAGCCCGGCCGAGCCGATCGCCGAACAAGGCGCCCCGGCCGGCGTCGAGTCGGCGGGCGGCGACGCGGCGGGCGGCGCGATCGACGGCAACGGCGAGCAGGCCATCCCGGAGAACCCGGCCACGCCCGTCGACCTCAAGGTGCCGACCGCGGACCTGCCCGAGGGCAGCCCGTTCACCCAGGCCGGCGCGGGGAAGTGGCACGTCGTGCCGGGCAGCGGCCCGAAGGTCGGCACCGGCAAGCTGTACACCTACACGATCGAGGTCGAGGACGGCATCGACCCGGCGAGCTACGCCGGCGACGACGCTTTCGCAGCAGCCGTCGAGGGCACCTTGTCCGACCCCAAGAAGGGCTGGACCTGGGACGGCAAGATCGCCCTGCAGCGCGTCGACGCCAACTTCCCGAACCCGACGTTCAAGGTGAGCCTCACCACGCCGGACACCACCCACCGGGCCGACGCCTGCGGCTTCCAGATCAAGTTCGAGGCGTCCTGCTACCGCAAGAGCCTGGGCCGGGTGCTGATCAACCTGGCCCGCTGGGTGCGCGGCGCGAAGGCGTTCAACGCCGACATGACCGGGTACCGGCAGTACGCCATCAACCACGAGGTCGGGCACGCCCTGGGCAACCAGCACGTCGGCTGCGGCGGCAACAACGAGCCCGCGCCGGTGATGATGCAGCAGTCCTTCGGCGTCGACGACAACTACGTGTCGATGCTCAACGACATCCCCGGCGGCGACAAGGGCAAGGTGGCCAAGGACGGCCGCACCTGCGTGCCCAACGCCTGGCCGAACCCCACGCCCAAGAGCTAGTCCGTTCCCACCATCCGGACGCGGGAAGGTCTATTTGCCCGCGCGCGTTGTGCATAGTGGGATGGACGCGATCCGCGCGAGATGGAGGACCCGATGTCAGCACTGCCGCCGCTCGTCGAGCCGGCTGCCGAGCTCACCAAGGAAGAGGTGGCCCGGTACAGCCGTCACCTGATCATCCCGGACGTCGGGGTGGCCGGGCAGAAGCGGCTGAAGAACGCGAAGGTCCTGGTGATCGGGGCCGGCGGCCTCGGCAGCCCGGCGCTGCTGTACCTGGCCGCGGCCGGGGTCGGCACGCTCGGCATCGTCGACTTCGACGTCGTCGACGAGTCGAACCTGCAGCGCCAGGTCATCCACGGCCAGTCCGACATCGACAAGCTCAAGGCCGCCTCCGCGCAGGAGTCGATCGCCGAGATCAACCCGCTGGTCAAGGTGTACCTGCACACCGACCGGCTGGACTCGTCGAACGCGCTGGAGATCTTCGAGCAGTACGACCTGATCGTCGACGGCACGGACAACTTCGCCACGCGCTACCTGGTGAACGACGCCGCGGTGCTGCTGGGCAAGCCGTACGTCTGGGGCTCGATCTTCCGGTTCGAGGGCCAGGTCAGCGTGTTCTGGGAAGACGCGCCGAACGGCAAGGGCCTCAACTACCGCGACCTCTACCCCGAGCCGCCGCCCCCGGGCATGGTCCCCTCCTGCGCCGAGGGTGGCGTGCTGGGCGTGCTCTGCGCGTCCATCGGCTCGATCATGGTGACCGAGGCCATCAAGCTGATCACCGGCATCGGTGAGACGCTGCTCGGCCGCCTGATCAGCTACGACGCGCTGGAGATGAAGTACCGCGAGGTCAAGATCCGCAAGGATCCGGAGACCCCGAAGATCACCGAGCTGATCGACTACGAGGCGTTCTGCGGCGTGGTTTCCGACGAGGCCGCGCAGGCCGCGTCGGGCAGCACGATCACGCCCGCCGAGCTCAAGGCCAAGTTCGACAGCGGCGAGAACTTCGCGCTGATCGACGTCCGCGAGCAGCACGAGTACGAGATCGTCAACATCAAGGGCGCGACGCTGATCCCGAAGGACCGGATCCTCTCGGGCGAGGCGCTGGCGGAGCTGCCGCAGGACAAGCCGATCGTCCTGCACTGCAAGTCGGGCGCGCGCTCGGCGGAGGCCCTCGCCGCGCTGCACGCGGCCGGCTTCAAGGACGCGACGCACCTCGGTGGCGGCGTGCTGGCCTGGGCCAAGCAGATCGACCCGAGCCTGCCGACCTACTGACAGTGGTGGTCCGTGAAGGCCACCTTGAGGGACTTCAAGTCCCTCAAGGTGGCAGGCCTACCAAGGCGACGACGGGTAGCCGGCCTGAGAGGGTGACCGGCCACACTGG
>NZ_JBEZHS010000081.1:0-7560 GCF_040650695.1 Amycolatopsis sp. NPDC048633 | reverse complement strand
AGGCGAACCCGGAGTGGTACGCCGCGTACGCGACGAAGAGCGCCTTGGGGCGCTGCCTGACGGCCTTCACGGACTTCATGAGCGTCACCCGATGGTGCGCCTGGCGGTGCCGATGGCGGCGGTTTCTTCGGCCACGGCGGTTCGTTCCCCAGTGCTGCTTTCCGGCATTCCGAACTCCCCAGTTCACGCCCATACCGATGTACGGGACTCGCGCGAGGGTAGAAGTACCGTCGTCTCCAGGGCCAGGGTTTCGGCGGAATTCGAGGAGATCAGGCACGACGGCGCCAGATCAGGCGGGCGACCGCCCCCGCGACCGCCGCCGGCGCGGGCCGGCGGGGCAGGTCGCGTGCCTCGGGCGCGGACTCCGGCATCGCCCGGTAGGCGAGGTGCGCGGCGAACCGGGCGAGCCGCGGCGCGGTGAGCGTCGCCAGCTCGGCGGCCCGGCCTTCGGGCAGGCTGAGGATCTCCGGCCGCTCTTCCAATGCCTTGACCACCAGCGCGGCCGCGCGTTCCGGGCTGCTCGACGGGAGGCCGCGGTAGCCGGTCGGCGCGATCATCGGCGTCCGCACCAGAGGCATCCGCACCGACGTGAACGTGATGCCGTCCGAGAGCGTCTCGCGCCCGGCCGTCAGCCCGAACTCCTCCAGCGCCGCCTTCGACGCCAGGTAGGCCGAAAAGCGCGGGGTGTCGGTCTGCAGGCCCTGGGTCGTGACGTTGACGACGTGGCCGAACCGGCGCTCCGCCATCGACGGCAGGAAGCCGAGGATCAGCCGCACCGGCCCGAAGTAGTTGATGGCCATCGTGCGCTCGTAGTCGTGGAAGCGTTCCGTGGACAGCGCGACCGAGCGCCGGATCGACCGGCCGGCGTTGTTCACCAGCATGTCGACCGCGCCGTGCTCGCCGAGGACGTCCTTGACCAGCGCGTCGACCGCGTCGCCGTCGGTGAGGTCGCAGGGGTACGCGCCCGCGACGCCGCCGGCCGCGGTGATCTCGTCCCGGACCTCTTCGAGCTCGGAAGCACGCCGGGCCACGAGGATCACCTTCGCGCCTTTGCGGGCCACCGCGAGCGCCGACGCCCGCCCGATCCCGGACGACGCCCCGGTGATCAGCACCGTCCGGCCGGCCAGGCCGTGCTGACGACGCGCGCGGTCGGGGTCGAGGTGGGTCTGCCAGTACCGGAGGAGCGGCGCCGCGTAGTCCCGCAGCTCCGGCAGTTCGACGCCGCTGCCGAACAACGCGGTCGTGGTGCGCGCGGTGTCGAAGACGACGTCCGTGCTCAGGTGCGGCAGCACTTCGAGGGGGATGCCGAGCTCCGCCAGGACGGCGGCGCGGGCGGCCCGGCCGCCGGGCACGCGGTCGACGCCGCTGGCCGCCGCGTGCGCGAGCCGGGTGCCCACGCGCCGCACGACCCGGGACGGCCGCGCCGGCAGCACGGCCCGGATCGTCGGCCCGCCCGCGGCGCGCGCGAAGGCGTTGTAGACGGAGTTGAGCGACTGCGGCCGCGCGGCGGCGAGGTGGTAGGTCGCCCCGGACGGCGCGTCCCGGTGCATCAGGTGCTCCATCGCGTCGACGACGTAGTCGACCGGCACCAGGTTCGTCGCGCCGAGGTCGGGGGCGGCGAGCGGGAGCCGCGCGGGCAGCGCCGCCAGCCGCGAGATGGCGGGGAGGAAGTAGTACGGGCCGTCGACCTTGTCCATCTCGCCGGTGCGCGAGTCGCCGACGACGGCGGAGGGCCGGTAGACGCGGAAGGGCAGGGACTGTTCGCGGACGAGCTTCTCGGCCTGGAACTTCGTCGCGTGGTACGGCGAGCCGAAGTGCTGGCCGAGGTCGAAGTCGGCCTCGGTGAACCGCCCGGCGTGGTCGCCCGCGACGGCGATCGAGGACACGTGGTGCACCAGTCCCGCCTCCGCGGCCAAGGCGAAGGCGAGCAGGTGCCGGGTGCCCTCGACGTTGGCCCGCCGGTTGGCGTCCTCGCCGGCGGTGAGGTCGTAGATCGCGCCGAGGTGGACGACGTGGTCGAGACGCGGCAGCCCGGCGGGGTCGACGCCCAGCCGGGGTTCGGCGAGGTCGCCGACCACGGGGTGCAGCTTGGCCGCGCCCGGCCAGTCCTGGGCCAGCTTGGCCAGGCGTTCCCGGGAGGTCTCGCGGACCAGCGCGTACACGGCGGACGTCTCCGGCCGCCGCAGCAGGCGGGCGACCAGGCGTTGCCCGATGAAGCCCGTCGCGCCCGTCACGAAGTAGGTCGTCATGGCCGGTCCCTTCGGTAGTCGGGCCGACTCTAACCTACTGGAAAGTAGGAACGGTAGTTGTCAGTGTCTCCGGCTCACATTTCGGCCGTCTCGTCCGCCGTTGCCACGACCGCGTCGCGCAGGGCGGCGCGCAGCCGTCCGACGTCGAGCGGTCCGAGTACCGCGGCCTCGCCCGGCGGTGCCACCAGCACCACCTTGTCCTGACTGACGAACACCGTCACGTCCCTGCGCCTGCCGGCCAGATCCCGGCAGCCGACGGACCATTCGCCCCGACTCATGGTCGCCGCCCCTCCGTTTTCTCCTCGTGGTCGTGCTCCGTGCGAGGGTGGGAGCGGGGCGCGGAGACGCTATGACGCCGGTTCACCCGATCTGCCTACTCGCGGGTTTTGTCTTGCGCTTCGCGGATTTCCGGCGTATCTCCCGGTCGTGGGCGGGCCTATTCGGGAGTACCGTGCGCACCGACTCGTCGACGTGGAGGTCACTGATGCCGGAGCCGCGGAAGATCGTCATCGTCGGTGCGGGCCTGGGCGGTGCGTCGGCCGCGGCCGCGTTGCGCGAACGCGGCTACACCGGCGAAGTCCTGCTGATGGGCGCCGACCCGCACCGGCCCTACGAGCTGCCGCCGCTGTCGAAGGGCGTGCTGCTCGGCACCGCCGACGAGCCCGACTGGGTGCACGAAGAGAAGTACTACGCGGAGCACGACATCCGGTTCGGCCCCGGCGTCACGGCGACCCGGCTCGAGCTGGGCGCGCGGCTGGTGCTGGACGACGCGGGCGGCGAGCACCGCTACGACCGGCTCGTGCTGGCGACCGGTTCGCGGCCGCGCACGCTCCCGGTGCCCGGCGGCGACCTCCCCGGCCTGTACACGCTGCGCAGCCTCGACGACGCGCTCAAGCTGCGGTCCGCGTTCGCCGAGGCGGAGCGCGTGGTGATCGTCGGCGCCGGCTGGATCGGCTCGGAAGCCGCCGCCGCGGCCCGCTCGCACAACGCCGACGTGACGGTGGTCGACCCGGTTCCGGTGCCGCTGGCGAACGTCGTCGGGGAGACGGTCGGCGGGGTGTTCCGGGACCTGCACACGGAAAACGGCGTCCACTGGCGGCTGGGCGAGCAGGTCGCGGAGATCACCGGCGGCCCGGACGGCGTCCGCGGCGTCCGGCTGAGCGGCGGCGAAGAGCTGACGGCGGACGTGGTCCTGATCGCGGTCGGCGCGGCACCCCGGGTGGAGCTGGCCCACGCGGCGGGCCTGGAGCTGTCCGACGACGGCGGGGTGTGCGTGGACGCGGGCCTGCGCACGGCGGCCCCGGACGTGTACGCGGTGGGCGACATCGCGGCCCACTTCCACCCGCGCTACGGGCACCGCATCCGCGTGGAGCACTGGGCGAACGCGAAGGACCAGGGCACGCACGTGGCGCAGAACCTGCTGGGGGAGAACGAGCCGTTCCTCGGATCGCCGTACTTCTTCACGGACCAGTACGACTTGGGAAGCGAGTACCGGGGGCTGGCGGACCCGGCGGTGGACGAGCTGGTGGTCCGGGGCGACCTGGGATCCCGCGAGTTCACGGCGTTCTGGCTGCGCGCCGGCGAAGTGGCGGCGGCGATGAACGTGAACATGTGGGACGACGGGGATGCCTTGGCAGCGCTCGTGGACGGCCGCGCGAAGGTGACGGCGGAGCAGCTCAAGACGGCGGATCTGGCGTCGCTCGCGTGAGGCGTTCGCGGAGCAGGGAATCGAGCCGCCGCCAAGCGGGCGAGGACGCGTTGACGGCGCCCTGCACCAGCGCCGGGATCGCGGAACCCTGGTCGTACGAAGGAAGTTCTTCGCCGTAGCGGGCGTGCGTCGCCGAGATGAGCTTGTCGGCGAGCTCGTCGACGCGGGGGTCCCGCGGGTCGAGGTCGTGGACCCGGTCGTACGCCAGGACGACCTCGAGCAGTCCCGGGTCGGCCAGCATCGACGACTGGTCCCGGAAGTTCGCGCGGGCCGTTTCGGGATGCGTGGCGAACACCAGCAGCCACAGGTCGTGCTGCAGCGTCACCCAGCGCTCGCTGAAGCCGAGCGCGGGCATGCGGGAAAGGAACTCCACGACGTCGGCGGGCAGCGCGGACAGCTGCCCGCCGGCCAGCTGCCGCAGCCGCGCTTGGGTTTCCCGCAAGCCCCGGATCCGAGCGGACAGGTCGTCGTCGATCTGCCGCAACGCCTCGCCCAGCCCGTCGCCGGAGCGGAGCTCACGGATGCGCGCCAAGGGCACGCCCGCCTCGGCCAGGGTGCGGATCTTGATCAGCTCCACGGCATCGGCCGCGCTGTAGCGCCGGTAGCCGGACGCGTCGCGCGGCGGCTCGGGGAGGAGCCCCTTGGCGTGGTAGACGCGGATCGTCTTGGCCGTCACCCCGACGTACCCGGCGAGCTGTCCGATGGTGAGCACCCGGCCATCGTCGCACTTGACCTTGCCCCTGGGGCAAGGTTGCAGGATGGGCGGCATGGCGGACTACGAGACCTTGCGCGCGCTGGCCGACGAGGGCAACGAAACGGCCCTCGACCGGCTCGCGGACCTCGCCGACACCCGCGGCGACGTCGAAGAGCTGAGCGAGCTGCTGGACGAGGGCTGCGAACACGCCGGGGTCCTGCTCACCCGGCGCGCGGTCGCCGCGGGCGACCTCCTGGAACTGCAGCGGATCGCCGACGCCGGCCACGAGCCCGCCGGTGAGGAGCTGGAACGCCTGCTCAGGAAGTGACGGGGCGCGTCAGGGCCAGGTAGGCCACCAGGGCCAGCAAGGCGAAGCCGGCCATGGTCGCGGCCATCGGCACCGCGGTCCCCGGCCCGCCGAGCCCGACCAGCGGCGTCGCCACCGCGCCCACCACGAACTGCAGCACCCCCAGCAACGCCGACGCCGCGCCCGCCGACCGCGCGTGCGAAGCCAGCGCCAGCGAGCTCGCGTTCGGCATCACCAGGCCGATGCTCGACACCAGCAGGAACAGCGAGACCAGCAGGAAGGCCAGGGGAGCCCGCGACACCGCCGACACCAGCACCGCGGCCCCGCCGAACACCCCGAGCAGCAAACCGGAAAGCAGCAGCGCCCGCTCGCGGATCCGCCCCACGAGCCGCCCGTTGAGCTGGCCCGCCAGCACGATGCCGACGCCGTTCACGCCGAACACCACGCTGTAGGCCTGCGGGCTGAGCCCGTAGACGCCCTGCAGCGCGAACGACGACCCGGAGATGTAGGCGAACATCGACGCGAACAACAGCCCCGACGCCAGCGCGTAGCCCGCGAACGACCGGTCCAGCGCCAGCCGGCCGTACGTCCGCATCACCTGGCCGAGCCGGGCCGGGGACCGCGTCGAAGAAGGCTCGGGAAAGAAGAACACCACCACGGCCAGCAGCAGCGCGCCGAACACCGTCAGCACGACGAACACCCCGCGCCACGACGTCCAGTTCAGCAGCTGCCCGCCGATCAGCGGCGCCAGGATCGGGGCCAGCCCGCTCACCAGCATCAGCGTCGAGAAGAACTTCGTCATCGCGGTGCCGGAGTAGAGGTCCCGCACCGTGGCCCGCGCGATCACGATGCCGGCCGCCGCGCCGAGGGACTGCACGCCCCGCGCCGCGACCAGCAGCCACGCGTCCGGGCTCACCGCGCACAGCACCGAGCCCACGACGTACAGCACCAGGCCCGCCAGCAACGGCCGACGGCGGCCCAGGGCGTCCGACAGCGGTCCGAGGACCAGCTGGCCCAGGGCCAGGCCGGCGATGAACGCGCTGAGCGTCAGCTGGACCGTCGTGTCCGCCGCGTGCAGGTCGCCCGCCATTCGCGGCAGCGCGGGCAGGTACATGTCGATCGACAGCGGCCCGAACGCCGAGAGACCACCCAGCACGAGGACGAACTTCAGCTGCGTCCGCCTGCTCGTCGCGGTACGTTCCGGGGTGATGGTCATGCGCCTCCTCGGGTCCCTCACTCCGACCAGCGACGCCATGACCTGCGCTATTCCGGCTGGGTGCGGTGACACCCCGTGCTCAAACGAGCACTGTACCGGTACTGATCCGATCAATTTCCGTCCGATTGGGCGGTGGCTCTGGATCGACGACCCTGACTGCGATATACATCGGATGTCTGGTCGAGCAGGTGAAGGGAAAATCCGTGCAGCTTGTGCGCCTCGGGGAGCCGGGTAGTGAGCGTCCGTTCGTGCGTGCCGACGACGGCACGACCTACGGGCTGAGCGGCCTGACCGCCGACATCGACGGCCGGTTCCTCGCCGCGGACGGCGTCGCCCGCGTGGCCGCCGCGCTCGCTGCCGGGGAACTGCCGGAAGAAGACGTGACGGGTCTGCGAGTCGGCTCGCCCATCGCTCAGCCCGGCAAGGTCGTCTGCATCGGCATGAACTACCGCCGCCACGCCGAGGAGACCGGCGCGACGCCGCCGACCGAGCCCGTCGTCTTCATGAAGGCGCCGGACGTCGTGGTCGGCCCGGGCGACGACGTCCTCATCCCGCGCAAGTCGGTCAGCACCGACTGGGAGGTCGAGCTGGGCGTCGTCATCGGCAAGACCGCCCGCTACCTCGACAGCGTCGACGAAGCTCTCGGTTACGTCGCCGGGTATGTCGTGTCGAACGACGTCTCCGAGCGCGCGTTCCAGTTCAGCGCCGGCCAGTGGGACAAGGGCAAGTCCTGCGAGAACTTCAACCCGCTCGGCCCGGCGCTGGTCCCCGCGGCGGAGGTGCCCGACCCGCAGGACCTCGGCCTGCGGCTGTGGGTCAACGGCGAGAAGAAGCAGGACTCGTCGACCAAGGACATGATCTTCAGCGTGGCCGAGATCATCCACCACCTGAGCCAGGTCATGGTGCTGCGGCCCGGTGACCTGATCAACACCGGCACCCCCGAAGGCGTCGCGCTCGGGCAGCCCGACCCCAAGCCCTACCTGCGCGACGGCGACGTGATCGAGCTGGAGATCGACGGGCTCGGCCGGCAGCGCCAGACCGCGAGGCAGGCCTGACCATGGCGAAGATCATCGGCATGGAGGTCCTCGACGTCCGGTTCCCGACCTCGCGGGAGCTGGACGGCTCGGACGCGATGAACCCCGACCCGGACTACTCCGCCGCCTACGTCGTGCTGCACACCGACGGCGGCCCGGACGGCTACGGGCTCGCGTTCACCATCGGCCGCGGCAACGACGTGCAGGCCGCCGCGATCCGCGCGCTCGCCCCGCACGTCGTCGGCCGGGACGTCCCGGCCGACGCCGCCGCGCGCGGCCCCCGGGCGCCCCCGCCCCGCGGCGCCAGCCACGTCCGCCTGGCGGGGCCGGCAAATACAACGTAATATACCAC
>NZ_JBEZHS010000080.1:0-7951 GCF_040650695.1 Amycolatopsis sp. NPDC048633 | reverse complement strand
AGTTCTTTTTTGTTTTGTGTGTTTTTGTTTCTGAGGTGTGGTGCACCTTCCGCGAGTGCGGCTCGCTCGGGGCCGGAACTCGCGAGTTCCGGCCCTGATCACGCGAGTCACGTGCTCGATCACGCGAGATCCGGCTTCGGTCACGTCAGGTCGGGGTCCGCGGGGGTCTCTTCGGTGAGCCAGAGGACGCCCGCCGGGGGCAGCTGGAGGATCGCCGAGGCCGGCTGGCCGTGCCACGGGTCCTCCGTCGCCTCCACCGCGCCCAGGTTCCCGACGCCCGAGCCGCCGTAGGCCTCCGCGTCCGTGTTGACCACCTCGGTCCAGCGGCCCGCCGCCGGCAGGCCGACCCGGTAGTCGTGGTGCGGCACGCCCGCGAAGTTCGCGACGCAGGCCAGCCGCGAACCGTCGGCCCCGATGCGCAGGAAGCTCAGCACGTTGCCGCTGGAGTCGTTGGCGTCGATCCAGCGGAAGCCGTCCGGGGACGTGTCCTGGCTGAACAGCGCCGGGGTCGACCGGTACACCGAGTTCAGCGACCGCAGCAGGTCCTGGACGCCGCGGTGCAGCGGCTCGTCCAGCAGGTGCCAGTCCAGCGACCGCTGCTCCGACCACTCGGCGGGCTGGCCGAACTCGCCGCCCATGAACAGCAGCTGCTTGCCCGGGTGCGCCCACATGAACGCCAGCAGCGAACGCAGCCCGGCCGCCTTGTTCCAGGCGTCGCCCGGCATGCGGCCCCACAGGGATCCCTTGCCGTGCACCACTTCGTCGTGCGAAAGCGGCAGGACGAAGTTCTCGCTCCACGCGTACACGAGCGAGAACGTCATCTCGTTGTGGTGGTAGGCGCGGTGGATCGGCTCGTGGGAGAAGTACCGGAGCGTGTCGTGCATCCAGCCCATGTTCCACTTGAACCCGAACCCGAGGCCGCCCAGGTGCGTCGGGCGCGTGACGCCCGGCCACGCCGTGGACTCCTCGGCCACCATCACGACACCCGGGTGTCGCTTGTAGACGGTCGCGTTCAGCTCCTGCAGGAACTTCACCGCGTCCAGGTTTTCGCGGCCACCGTACTGGTTGGGCAGCCACTCCCCTTCGTTACGGGAGTAGTCGAGGTAGAGCATCGAGGCGACGGCGTCGACGCGCAGGCCGTCGAGGTGGAACTCCTCGATCCAGTACAGCGCGTTGGCGACGAGGAAGTTGCGGACCTCGTTGCGGCCGAAGTCGAACACGAGCGTGCCCCAGTCGGGCTGCTCGCCGCGGCGCGGGTCCGCGTGCTCGTACAGCGCGGTGCCGTCGAACTTGGCCAGCGCCCAGCTGTCCTTCGGGAAGTGCGCGGGCACCCAGTCGACGAGCACGCCGATCCCCCGCTGGTGCAGGCGGTCGACGAAATGGCGGAAGTCGTCCGGGGACCCGAAGCGCGACGTCGGCGCGTAGTACGACGTCACCTGGTAGCCCCACGAGCCGCCGAACGGGTGCTCCGACACCGGCAGCAGCTCCACGTGCGTGAAGCCGGTCTCGACCAGGTAGTCGCCGAGCTGGTCGGCCAGCTCCCGGTAGTCCAGCCCGGGCCGCCACGAGCCGAGGTGGACCTCGTAGACGCTCATCGGCGCCGCGGCCCACTCGGTCGCCTCGCGCTGCGCGACCCACACGTCGTCGGCCCAGATGTGCCCGGACGTGGTGACGACCGACGCCGTCGCGGGCGGCTGCTCGGTGCCGAACGCCATCGGGTCGGCCTTCTCCTGCCAGTTCCCGTCGGCGCCGAGGATCCGGAACTTGTAGCAGGAGCCGGCGCCGACACCCGGCACGAACAGCTCCCAGACGCCCGACGAGCCGAGCGAGCGCATCGCGTGCCCGCGGCCGTCCCAGCCGTTGAAGTCGCCGATCACGCGGATGCCGCGGGCGTTCGGCGCCCAGACCGCGAACGACGTCCCCTCGACGTCGCCGCCCGGCGTCTCGTACGACCGGACGTGCGCGCCGAGCGCCTCCCACAGCCGCTCGTGCCGGCCCTCACCGATCAGGTGCAGGTCCAGCTCGCCGACCGTGGGCAGCCACCGGTATGGGTCGTCGGCGGTGACGGAGTGCCCGTCGTAGTCGATCTCCAGCCGGTAGTCGCCGGGGTGCTCCGGCACCGCGACGGCGAACATGGCGTCGATGACCGGCTCCATCGGGTACCGGTCCTCGCCGATGCGCAGGGCGACGGCTTTGGCGCCGGGCAGCAGCGCCCGGGCCACGAAGCCCTTGCCCACCGCGTGCACGCCCAGTACCGAGTGCGGGTCGTGGTGCGAGCCGGCCAGCAGCCGGTCGATGTCCGCGGCCGGCGGGGCCGCGGCCGGGAGGCCTTCCGGAACCGCGTTCACGGCGTCATCCCTCTCCGTCGGTGATCCGGGCGATCGAAGCGAGCGGCACGCCCAGCCAGTCGGGCCGGTTCGCGTGCTCGTAGCTCACCTCGTAGACCGCCTTGTCCAGTTCGAAGGCGCGCAGCAGCTCGCCCTGTTCGCGCGGGTCCGCCGCGACCGCGGCGTAGCCCTCGCAGAACGCCGCCCGGTTGCGGTGCGACCACTCCCGGGCGCGCTCGGCCAGCGCCGGCTCGTCCGGCTGGCCGACCAGCATCTGCTGGGCCGCGTAGTCGAACGACCTCAGCATGCCCGCCACGTCGCGCAACGGCGACCGCAGCGCGTGGCGCTCCTCCACCGGGGCCGCCGGCTCGCCCTCGAAGTCGATCAGCAGCCAGCCGGTGACCGTCCGCAGCACCTGCCCGAGGTGCAGGTCGCCGTGGATGTACTGCATGGTCACGGAGTCGGCGGGCACCGTGCGCAGCGTCTCGAACGCCGTCCGCAGCGCCGGGGCGTGCGCGGCCAGCTCCGGCACCCGGCCGGCGACGGTCTCGAGCCGGTCGACCATCGCCTTCATCGAGCGCTCCAGCTCGTCGGCGTCGACCGGCTCCGTGCCGAGGGCCTCGGCCAGGTCCGCGTGCACCTCGGCCACCGCGCGCCCGAGCCGCTCGGCCTCGCCGGCGAAGTCGCCGCCGACCTCCTCGGCGTGCAGCTCCGGTGCGGCCATCAGGTCGCGGACGCTGGTGGTGGCCATCGCCCAGCCGTCGACCGCGTCCGCGACGAACTGCTGGAGCATGCCGACCGTGGTCGGCTCGCCGTCGAGGTCGCCGGTGATCGAGCCGAGCACCTGCGCGATGTGCTTGCTGCCGACGCCCTGCAGCGCCCGGTGCAGCAGCAGGTCCTTGTTCTTGCCCGGCGTCAGCTTCCGGAACAGCTTGAGGATGTACTGCCCGCCGTACACCAGGGACGTGTTGCTCTGCTCCGACGTGATCGGCCGCGCCCGCAGGCCGGTCTCCAGCTCGACGCCGGGCTCGTGCTCGAAGACGAGCGAGCCGACGCTGCCCTCCCGCGCCATCAGGTCCAGCAGCACGCCGGTGACGTCGAGGTCGCCGGCCGCCTCGTAGGCGTTGAGGTCGCCGACGGCGCCGATCCAGCTGCCCGAGGAGATCTCCGGCGGGTGCGTCCGCCGGCCCACGAGCAGCTGGTAGGGCTCGCGCCGGTCGCCCTGGACGACCTCGACGACCACGTGCAGCAGCTGCGGGTCGCCTTCGACCAGCTCGGTCACGCCGAGCGGCCGGATGCCGGTCACCGGCCGGTCCTTGCCGGCGAACCAGCGCTGCTCCGGCAGCCAGCGCTTCAGGTCACCGGTCAGGTCGTCGACCAGCTCACGCGGGTCGGACAAGGGACTCACCTCGTTTCGCCTTCGTCTCCCGGGCTCGTCAGCTGGAACCAGTAGAAGCCGTGCCCCGGCAGCGTCAGCAGGTACGACAGGTCCCCGATGCTGGGGAACCGCACGCCACCGGTGAGCTCCACCGGCGTGCACCCGCGGTGCGCGGACAGATCCAGCTCCACCGGCTGCGGGAACCGGGAGAGGTTGTTCACGCAGAGCACGACGTCCTCGCCGCCGTCCGGGCGCCGCCACTGGCGCTTGTAGGCCAGCACGCTCGGGTTGGACCCGCCGAGGTCGACGAACTCGCCTTCGGCGAACGCGTGGTGCTCCTTGCGCACCTCGATCATCCGGCGGGTCCAGTTGAGCAGGGAGGAGGCGTTGTTCGACTGCGCCTCGACGTTCAGGCCCTGGTAGCCGTAGACCGGGTCCATGATCACCGGCAGGTAGATCCGGCCCGGGTCGCAGGAGGAGAACCCGGCGTTGCGGTCCGGGGTCCACTGCATGGGGGTGCGGACCGCGTCGCGGTCGCCGAGCCAGATGTTGTCTCCCATGCCGATCTCGTCACCGTAGTACAGAACGGGCGAGCCCGGCAGGGACAGCAGCATCGCGGTGAAGAGCTCTTGCTGGTTGCGGTCGTTGTCCAGCAGCGGCGCCAGCCTCCGGCGGATGCCGATGTTGGCCTTCATCCGCGGGTCCTTGGCGTACTCCGCGTACATGTAGTCGCGCTCGTCGTCGGTGACCATCTCGAGGGTCAGCTCGTCGTGGTTGCGCAGGAAGATGCCCCACTGGCTGCCGCTGGGGATCTCCGGGGTCTGGGTCATGATCTCCGAGATCGGGAACCGCGACTCCCGGCGCACCGCCATGAAGATCCGCGGCATCAGCGGGAAGTGGAACGCCATGTGGCACTCGTCGCCGCCGACCGCCGGGTCGCCGAAGTACTCGACGACGTCCGAGGGCCACTGGTTGGCCTCGGCCAGGAGGATGCGTCCGGGGTACTCGTCGTCGACGACCTTGCGGCAGCGCTTGAGGAACTCGTGCGTGCGCGGCAGGTTCTCGCAGTTGGTGCCCTCCTGCTCGAACAGGTACGGCACGGCGTCGAGGCGGAACCCGTCGATACCCAGGTCGAGCCAGAACCGCAGGGTGTCGATCATCGCGTCCTGGACGTCGACGTTCTCGAAGTTCAGGTCGGGCTGGTGGGAGAAGAACCGGTGCCAGTAGAACTGCCCGCGCACCGGGTCGTACGTCCAGTTCGACGTCTCGGTGTCGACGAAGATGATCCGCGCGTCGGCGTAGCGGGAGTCGTCGTCGCTCCACACGTAGTAGTCGCCGTACGGGCCGTCGGGGTCCTGGCGGGACTGCTGGAACCACGGGTGCGCGTCCGAGGTGTGGTTGAGCACCAGGTCGGTGATCACCCGGATGCCGCGCCGGTGTGCTTCGTTGAGCAGGAACACGAAGTCCTCGACGCTGCCGAACTCCGGCAGCACCGCGCGGAAGTCGCTGATGTCGTACCCGCCGTCGCGCAGCGGCGACGCGTAGAACGGCGGCAGCCACAGGCAGTCGATGCCGAGCCAGGCCAGGTAGTCCAGCCGGCCGGCCAGGCCGCGCAGGTCGCCGGTGCCGTCGCCGTTCGAGTCGGCGAAGGCGCGCACCAGCACCTCGTAGAACACCGCGCCCTTGAACCACTCCGGGTTGCTCGGCGCCTGTTGCGCCGAGCGGAAGTCGCCGGCCTGCGGCTCGACGAGCATGCCGTCCGCGGTCATCGCCTCGCCGGTGTGCGGCACGCCCTCCAGGCCCAGTGCCGCGTCGGGCCGGGCTTCCTCCGCCATGTGTTCCACCTCAGTCCTCGATCCGTTCCCTTCCCTGCTAACCGGCCAGCCGCCGCCGGACCGACACCACGTGGGCCACGGCCCGCCACGGCTCGAGCCGGACGAAGTTCGCCGGGCCCCAGTCCCAGGTGTCCCCGGTGACCTCGTCGTGGGCGATCAGCCGCTCGTGCGCCTCGAACCCGAGCGCGGCCGTGTCGAGCCAGAGCGTGCCCTCCTGCGGCCCGTACGGGTCGAGGGTGACGACGGTGACCACGGTGTCGCCGGTCGCCGGGTCCTGTTTGGAGTACGCCAGCAGCGCGTCGTTGTCGACGTGGTGGAAGTGCAGGGTGCGCATCTGCTGCAGCGCCGGGTGCGCGCGGCGGACGGCATTCAGCTTCGCGATCCACGGCTCCAGCGAGCGCCCTTCGGCGAGCGCGCGCTCGAAGTCGCGCGGGCGCAGCTGGTACTTCTCGGAGTCGAGGTACTCCTCGCTGCCGTCGCGGACCGGGACGTGCTCGAACAGCTCGTACCCCGAGTAGACGCCCCACGTCGGCGAGATCGTCGCGGCCAGCGCGGCCCGCAGCGCGAACATGCCGGGCCCGCCGCGCTGCAGCGACTCGTGGAGGATGTCCGGGGTGTTGACGAACAGGTTCGGCCGGCCCTGGATCCAGTGCTCGCGCAGGTCGATCGCGAAGTCGATCAGCTCCTGCTTGCCGGTCCGCCACGTGAAGTACGTGTAGCTCTGGGTGAAGCCGAGCCGGGCCAGGCCCCACAGCCGCGCCGGGCGGGTGAACGCCTCGGCCAGGAACAGGACGTCCGGGTGGGCGTCCTTCACCGACTGGATCAGCCACGCCCAGAAGTCCGGCGGCTTGGTGTGCGGGTTGTCGACCCGGAAGATCTTCACGCCGTGGTCGACCCAGACCGTGATGACCCGGAGCATCTCCTCGTAGACGCCCTTGGGGTCGTTGTCGAAGTTGATCGGGTAGATGTCCTGGTACTTCTTCGGCGGGTTCTCCGCGTAGGCGATCGAGCCGTCCGGGCGGGTGGTGAAGAACTCCTGGTTCTTCAGGACCCACGGGTGGTCGGGCGCGGCCTGCAGCGCGAAGTCCAGCGCCACCTCCATGCCCAGCTCTTCGGAGCGGGCGACGAAGGCGTCGAAGTCGTCAAAGGTGCCGAGGTCCGGGTGGATGGCGTCGTGCCCGCCCTCGTCGGCGCCGATGGCCCACGGCGAGCCGACGTCGTCGGGCTTGGCGTCGAGGGTGTTGTTGGGGCCCTTGCGGTTCACGCGCCCGATGGGGTGGACCGGCGGGAGGTAGACGACGTCGAAGCCCATCTTCGCGACCCGGTCGAGCGCGGCCGCGGCGGTGGTGAAGGTGCCGTGCACCGGCTTGCCGTCGGCGTCGAGCCCGCCGGTGGAGCGGGGGAACAGCTCGTACCAGGAGCCGAACGCGGCCCGGCGGCGGTCGACCCACACCTTGTGCGGCTTGCCCTTGGTGATCAGCTCCCGCACCGGGAACTCGTGCATGAGCTGGCGGATCTCGGGCGACAGCGCGGGCCCGACCCGCTCGGCGAGACTCCGCTCCTCGTCGCGCAGCGCGGTCAGCGCACCGGTCAGCAGCGCTTTCTCCGCGCGGCGGTCCGGGCGGCGGGAGACGCGCTCCAGCAGCCGGGCGCCGTTCTCGAGGTCGTTCGCCAGGTCTTCGGGCCCCTGCCCGGCGGCGACCTTCACCTCGACGTTGTGCTCCCACGTCGCCCAGGGGTCGCCCCACGCGTCGATGCGGTAGGTCCACGTGCCGGTGGTGTCCGGGACGATCACCGCGGCGAACTCGTCGGGGTGGTCGGGACCCCGCGGCACCATCCGCGTCTGGCGGGTCAGCCGGTCGCCGGGACCGCGCCAGGCGACGGTGGCCGCGACGACGTCGTGACCCTCGCGCCAGACGGTCGCGGTGACCGGGATGTGTTCCCCCGCAACGGCTTTGGCCGGATAGCGGCCGCAGCTCACGCTGGGGGAGACGTCGTCGATGCCGAGCCGGCCGGTCATGGGCACGCCCCTCGGTGTGTCAGTTGGACGCAGGCAACGTCAGTCTGCCCGACTCGATCAAGCGCCCACGAGGCAGGGTTCTCTTGCGGTGTACCCAGGCTTCCCCGGACGAAACGCTTTCGCCGCAACGAATTTCCGTCGGATGTCCGGCAGGTTACGCACGCGCGGCCGCCCGGCGACACACCGCGACGGGCGACACGCGGACCCGAACGGCCAACAGCCGTACCCGAATGGACGACACGCGTACCCAGGCGGTCGGCTCGCGTACCCAGGCGGTCGGCTCGCGTACCCAGGCAGTCGGCTCGCGTACCCAGGCAGTCGGCTCGCGTACCCAGGCAGTCGGCTCGCGTACCCAGGCAGTCGGCTCGCGTACCCAGGCAGTCGGCTCGCG
>NZ_JBEZHS010000079.1:0-8030 GCF_040650695.1 Amycolatopsis sp. NPDC048633 | reverse complement strand
CGGAACAATGGGGGGTTTTTGTTGTCTTTAAACACCTTAACCCCTCGTCGGACGAGGTGAAAGGGTCTTTCACGACGTTCGAGCCACCGCGACCCGGCCGCGCCACCACGACTTCGCCGGGCCCGTGCCTCCGGCTGAGCGGAATCCACCCGGAGGCAGGGGCAAAGCACATATCTCAGTCCAGCTGAGCCAGCTGCTCCCGCAGCGTGTCCAGCCCCATCCCGCCGAGCCGCAAAGCCTCCGCGTGGAACCGCTTGATGTCGAACGCTCCCCCGGCGCGCCCTTGGGCCTCCGTACGGGCCGCCAGCCAAAGGCGCTCGCCGATCTTGTACGCCGGGGCCTGGCCCGGCCAGCCCAGGTACCGGTCGATCTCGTCGCGGACGTGGGCCTGGTCCGTGATCGTGCGGGTCAGCATGAACTCCAGGCCCAGCTCCGGTGTCCAGCGCGCGCCCTCGTGGAAGCCCGTTCCCGCCGGGATCTCGAGCTCCAGGTGCATGCCCAGGTCGACCACGACTCGGGCGGCGCGGAAGAGCTGCTCCGACAGCATCCCCAGGAGGTCGCCGTCGTCGGACAGGTAGCCCAGCTCCTCCATCAGGCGCTCCGAGTACAGCGCCCAGCCCTCCGCGTGGCCCGACGTGAACGCCATCAGGCGCTGGTACTTGTTCAGCCCCTCGGACTGGTCCACCGCCGTCGCGATCTGGAGGTGGTGACCCGGTGCTCCCTCGTGGTACACCGTGCTCGTCTCGCGCCACGTGACGAACTCGTCGCGGCCGGCCGGCAGGGACCACCACATCCGGCCCGGGCGGTCGAAGTCCTCGCTCGGGCCCGTGTAGTACGCGCCCACTCCGCCACCCGGCGGGGCGATCTTGCACTCCAGCGCCATCACGCGATCCGAAATCTCGAAGTGCTTGCCGCGCAACGACTTCAGTGCCTCGTCGGACAGGTGCTGCATCCACGCCTCGAACTCGGCACGGCCGCGGACGCGGTAGCGGGGGTCCGCGTCGAGCACCGCGGCGACCTCCGCCACCGAAGCGCCCGCCTTGACCCGGTTCGCGACCGCGCGCATCTCGGACTCGATCCGGGCGAACTCCGCCCAGCCCCACTCGTAGGCCTCGCGCAGGTCCAGCGCCGCGCCGACGAAGTACCGCGACCACAGGCGATAGACGTCCTCGCCGACGGCGTCCTTGACCGGGGCCTTCGGCGCCAGCTCGGCCCGCAGGAACCCGGCGAACTCCGCGAACGCCTCCTCGGCCGCCCGCGCGCCGTGCGCCAGGTCCGCCGAAAGCGCCTCACCCTGCGAAGACGCGCCGCCGACGAGCTGGGTGAAGTACCCCGTCTCCTCCTGCAGCCCGGCCCACGTCTCACACTGGTCCGCCACCTTCGCGATCTGCCGCAGCGCCGAGACGTGCCCGCCGTCGGCCGCCGTGAGCAGGCCGTTGCGCACGTTCGCGAGCGCCTGCGGGACCTCGCCGAGCCGGGCCGAGACGGCCGACCAGTCCTGCTCGGTGTCCAGCGGCATCAGGTCGAACGCCATCCGCAGCTCCTGCACGGGGCTGGAGATGACGTTGAGGCTCGCCACGTCGAGGCCGGCCTCGTGGATCTCCAGCTCCAGGCCGACGCGCTCGGTGAACACGGCCTTGGCGGCGCGCTCGGCGGCGTCGCGCGGCTCGGCGGCGGTGACGGCGGCGTGCGCCCGCGCGGCCAGTCCGGCGCGCTCGGCGAACCCGTCCGCCGAGTAGTCGGTCAGCCGGTGGTCGTGACCCTTGATGCCGTGGGCGGTCGCCGCGACCGGGTCCGCGGCCGCGTAGTCGTCGACGTAGCGGTCACAGATCCCGTGCACGCCATCGGAAGCAGTAGAAGCCATGCGCCGCACGCTACCGAACCACGGACGGCCCGCGGTACGGACTTAAGTGCGGGGGTCCGGGTGGCGGAGCCCCCGGCCCGGGGCGCAGCCCCGGTTGTCCCAGCCTTAAGTGCGGGCCGGGACCAGCCCCAGCCGCGCGATCACCTCGCGCGTCGCCTTCGACCGGTTGAACGTGTAGAAGTGCAGGTTCGGCACGCCCTCGGCGATCAGCTTCTCGCACAGCTCGGTGATGACGTCGATGCCCGCCGCGCGGAACGCCTTCGGGTCGTCGGCCAGCGGCTCGAGCCGGTCCAGCAGCTTCCGGGGGGCCGGCGCGCCGGAGAGCTTGATCGTCGTCTGCAGGGTCCGCAGCGTCGTCAGCGGCATGACGCCGGGCAGCACCGGGACGTCGCAGCCGGTCGCGGCCACCCGGTCGCGCAGCCGGAGGAAGTCCTCGGCGTCGTGGAACAGCTGCGCGATCGCGAAGTCGGCGCCCGCGCGCAGCTTGCGGACCAGGTACTTCGTGTCGGTTTCCAGGTCGGGCGAGCGCGGGTGCCCGTAGGTCGACGCCGAGACGCCGACGCAGAAGTCGCCCAGCTCGCGGACCAGCTGCACCAGCTCTTCGGCGTAGGTCAGGCCCTCCGGGTGCGGGACCCAGTCGCCGTAGACGTCGCCCGGCGGGTCGCCGCGCAGCGCGAGGATGTTGCGGACGCCGACCGAGGCGTACCAGCCGATCACGTTCCGCAGCTCGGCGACGGTGTGGTTGACCGCGGTCAGGTGCGCCATCGGCACCAGCGTGGTCTCGGTGGCGACGCGGGCGATGCTGCGGATCGTGCCGTCGCGGCTGGAGCCGCCGGCCCCGTAGGTGATCGACATGTAGGCCGGGTCGTACGGCTCGAGCTCCCGGATCGCCTTCCAGAGGACGGCCTCGTCCGCCGTGTCCCGGGGCGGGAAGAACTCGATGGAGAACTTCGGCCCTTCTCCTCGCAACCGCTCGATCACCGACGTCATACCCCGAATGTTAAAGGCCCGCGCCCGCGATGCGGGAGCCCCCGTCCGCGTAGCGAGACTGACATTCGAGTCACTCCCAAGGACTAAACTGGCCAGGTGCGGGACGACGACACGAACTGGGACGAGGACGTGCGCCTCGCCGTCTACCACGCTTTCGCCGGCCGGGGCCGCGCGCCGTCCGCGCCGGAGCTGGCCGACGCGGCGGGCGGGTCCCTGGCCGTGGCCAAGCAGGCGCTGCACCGCCTCGCCGCGGCCCACCACCTGGTGCTCGACGAGTGCGAGCACGTCGTGCTGGCCCACCCGTTCGCGGCGAAGTCGCTCGGCTTCTCGGTGCTGGGCGCGCACACGCTGTGGTGGGGCGGCTGCGCGTGGGACTCCTTCGCCATCCCCCACCTGGTCGAAGCCGAGCCGGAGGTGCTCGTCGCGACCCGCTGCCCCGGCTGCGGGCAGCCGCACGCACTGGTCGTGGACCGCGCCGCGCCGCCCGAGGGCGCGCAGGTGGCGCACTTCCTGGTGCCCGCCGCGCGGATGTGGGACGACGTGCTGCACACCTGCGGGCACCAGCGGCTGTTCTGCCGCGAGTCCTGTGTGGACGCCTGGCTGGCGGCGACCGGGCAGGACAAGGGGTACGTCATGGACCTCGGCACGCTCTGGCGGCTCGCCCGCGGCTGGTACGAGGGCCGGCTCGAGCGCGGCTACCGGCGGCGGGAACCGGACGGCGCCGTCGCGTACTTCGCCGAAACGGGCCTGACCGGGCCGTTCTGGGCGGCCACGGCCGGAGTCTGATTCGCCACATCCGGGTGCCCCGGCGGCCCGCGGCTGCGCCGGTTCGGCGAGGATGGCGGCATGAACGCGCCCGTTTCCGACGCCGATCTGCCCGCCGACGTCGAGCGCGCGCTGGCCGGGTTCCTCGGCCGGGCGAGCGCGGAAATCGTGGCGACCGAGCCGACCGTGAAGGCCGGGATCGACGCGCTGAGCGGGTTCGTGCTGACCGGTGGCAAACGCTTGCGCCCGACGTTCGCCTGGTGGGGCTGGCGCGGCGCGGGCGGCGACCCGGCGGGCCCGGACGCCGAGGGCGTGCTGCAGGCGGTGTCCAGCCTCGAGCTGATCCAGGCGTGCGCGCTGATCCACGACGACCTGATCGACTCCTCCGACTCCCGCCGCGGCTTCCCGACGGTGCACATCGCGAGCGCGAAGCTGCACGCCGACCAGGGCTGGCTCGGCTCCCCCGCGACGTTCGGCCTGGCCACCGCGGTGCTCGTCGGCGACCTGGCCCTGGCCTGGGCCGACGACATGTTCGCCGACGCGCCGCTGCCCGCGCAGACCCTGGCCGCGGCCCGCCCCGCGTGGCGCGCGATGCGCACCGAAGTGCTCGCCGGGCAGTACCTCGACGTCCGCACGCAGGCCACCGGCGACGCCTCCGTCGAGGCCGCGCTGAAGATCGACCGGCTCAAGACCGCCGCCTACACCGTGCAGCGGCCGCTGCACCTCGGCGCCGCGCTCGGCGGGGCCTCCCCCGAGCTGATCGCCACGCTGCTGGAGTTCGGCGGCGAGGTCGGCGTCGCGTTCCAGCTGCGCGACGACCTGCTGGGCGTGTTCGGCGACCCCTCGGTCACCGGCAAGCCCGCCGGCGACGACCTGCGCGAGGGCAAGCGCACGCTGCTCGTCGCCCTCGGCCTGCAGCTCGCCGAGGAGAAGGGCGAGGTGGCCGCGGCCACCGTGATCGCGGACGCGATCGGCGACGCGGACCTGTCCGACGAGGGCGTCGAGACCGTCCGGATGGCGTTGCGGCAGGTCGGCGCGGTCGACGCGGTCGAGCGGCGGATCGACGAGCTGACCACCGCGGCGATGGCCGCCCTCGAGCGCGCCCACCTGGCCGAGCCCGCGCCGGCGGCGCTGACCGGGCTGGTCGTCAAGGCGACGCAGCGGACGTACTGACGTGCGGACGATCGACGGTCCCGCCGACCACGTCGTCGTGATCGGGGCCGGGCTGGCCGGGCTCTCGGCGACCCTGCACCTGCTCGGCGCGGGACGGCGGGTCACGCTGCTGGAGCAGGCCGGCGTCCCGGGCGGGCGCGCCGGGCAGCGGACCTTCGACGGCAACGCCGTGGACACCGGCGCGAGCGTGCTCACCATGCCCGAGCTCCTCGAAGAGGCGTTCGCCGCGGTCGGCGAGCCCCTGGCCAAGAACCTGCGCCTGACCAGGCTGGACCCGGCGTACCGGGCGCGGTTCGCCGACGGCGGCGAGCTGGCGCTGCACACCGACGGCGACGCGATGGAGGCCGAGATCCGCGCCTTCGCCGGCGCCCGCGAGGCGGCGGGCTACCGGGCACTGCGGCGCTGGCTGACCGAGCTGTACGCCGTGCAGAAGGACAAGTTCCTCGCGACGAACTTCGACTCGCCGTTCGACCTGGCCCGCCCCGAGCTGGCGAAGCTCGCCGCGCTGGGCGGGTTCGGCCGGCTGGGTCCGCGCGTCGGCCGCTACCTGCGTGACGAGCGGGTCCGGCGGCTGTTCACCTTTCAGTCGCTCTACGCCGGCCTCGACCCGGCGAGTGCGATCGGCGCGTACGGCGTCATCGCCTACATGGACACCGTCGGCGGCGTCTACTACCCCGAAGGCGGGATGGGCGAGATCGGCCGCGCGATGACCGGCGCGGCGGCCCGGGCGGGCGCGGACGTCCGGTTCGGCACCGAAGCCGCGTGGCTCGAACGAGTGAATTCGCGGGTGCGCGCGGTCCGGACGCGCTCGGGCGAGCGGATCGCCTGCGACGCCGTCGTCCTCGCCACCGAGCTGAGCGCGGCCTACCGGCTGATCGGCGCGCGGCCCCGGCGACCGGTGCCGTTGCGGTACTCGCCGTCGGCCGTCGTCCTGCACGGCCGGACGACGCGGGCGTGGGACCTCGGGCACCACACGATCTACTTCGGTGCCGCCTGGGAGCGGACGTTCGCGGAGATCATCCGCGAGGGAAAGCTCATGAGCGACCCGTCGCTGCTGGTCACGCGCCCGACGGCGACCGATCCGGGGCTGGCCGGGCGGGGCGGCGAGATCGTCTCGGTGCTCGCGCCGGCGCCGAACCTGCGTCGCGGGCCGATCGACTGGGAACGCGTACGCGGGCCGTACCGCGAGGAGCTCCTTCGCACGCTCGAAGCGCGCGGGCTGACCGGGTTCGGCGACGAGTTCACCGTCGACGAGACGATCACCCCGGCGGACTGGGCGGCGCGAGGGCTCGCGGCCGGGACACCGTTCTCGCTGGCGCACACGTTCGCGCAGACCGGCCCGTTCCGGCCGGCGAACCTGGTGCGCGCGGCGGGCAACGTGGTGCTCGCCGGCTGCGGCACGACGCCGGGTGTCGGCATCCCGCCCGTGCTCATCTCCGGGCGACTGGCAGCGGAAAGGATCACGGGCCGGTGAACGAACTCGACGCCGCGGGCATCACCGAGCCCACGCTGCGCGCCGCCTACACCGCGTGCCGCCGCATCAACGCCCACCACGGGCGCACGTTCTTCCTGGCCACCCGGCTGCTGCCGGCGCGGGCCCGGCCGGCCGCGCACACGCTCTACGGGTTCGCGCGGATGGCCGACGAACTGGTCGACAACCCCGAGCCGGGCAGCGATCCGGCCGTCGCCCTGGACCGCGTGGCTTCGCTCGTCGACGTCGTCTTCGACGGCGGGACCCCGGACGACCCGGTGCTCGCGGCGCTGGCCGACACGGTGCGCCGGTACGGCATCGAGCGCGCGTTGTTCGACGCGTTCCTGAAGTCCATGCGGATGGACCTCAAGACGACCGAGTACGCGACCTTCGCGGAGCTGGGCGAGTACATGTACGGCTCGGCCGCGGTGATCGGGCTGCAGATGCTGCCGGTGTTCGGCACGGTCGGTGCCCTGGCGGAGGCCGAGCCGGGGGCGATCGCGCTCGGTGAGGCGTTCCAGCTGACGAACTTCCTGCGTGACGTCGGCGAGGACCTCGATCGTGGCCGGCTGTACCTGCCGCTGGCCGAGCTGGCCGCGTTCGACGTCTCGCGATCGTTGTTGGAGGAGCGGCGACCCGACCCGCGGATCCGGGCGGCGCTGGCGTACTTCGTCGCGCGGACGCGGGCGGTGTACCGGCGGGCCGAAGCGGGGGTTCCGTTGCTGCGCCCCGAATCGCGGCCCTGCGTGCGGACGGCGTTGACGCTGTACGAAGGAATCCTGGACGAGATCGCGGCCCTGGACTACGACATCCTCACGCGACGCGCGGTGGTGCCGAAGTCACGCAGGCTGGTAGTCGCACTACCACCCTTGGCCGCGGTCTGGGCGCGCGAGACGTTCCGGAGCGGTCGTAGGCTGCGGTCATGACCGAACGACGCATCCGGATCGGCCTGCAGCTCCAGCCGCAGCACGCCGACTACGACACCATCCGGCGCACCGCCTCGGCGGCCGAGGACCTCGGCGCCGACATCGTCTTCAACTGGGACCACTTCTACCCGCTGTACGGCGACGCCGACGGTCAGCACTTCGAATGCTGGACGATGCTCGGCGCGTGGGCGGAGTCGACGTCGCGCGTGGAGATCGGCGCGCTGGTGACCTGCAACAGCTACCGCAACCCCGAGCTGCTGGCCGACATGGCCCGCACGGTCGACCACATCTCCGGCGGCCGGCTCATCCTCGGCATCGGCTCGGGCTGGTTCGAGAAGGACTACGACGAGTACGGCTACGAGTTCGGCACCGCCGGCGGCCGCCTCGACGACCTGGCGGAGTCCCTGCCGCGGATCGAGTCGCGCCTCGCCAAGCTGAACCCGGCCCCGACCCGCAAGATCCCGGTGCTCATCGGCGGCGGCGGCGAGAAGAAGACCCTCAAGCTGGTCGCCAAGCACGGCGACATCTGGCACGGCTTCGGCGACCCGGAGGTCGTCGAGCGCAAGGTGAAGATCCTCGACCAGCACTGCAAGGACGTCGGCCGCGACCCGGCCGAGATCGAGCGTTCGTGCGGCGTGCAGGGCGAGCCGGACGAGCTGGGCCCGAAGCTCCTGGACCTGGGCGTCACGACGTTCACGGTCGGCGTGGGCGGCCCGGACTACGACCTGGCCAAGCTCGAGTCGTGGATCGCCTGGCGCGACAAGACCAACGCCTGACCAAAAGCCGTGAAGGCCACCTTGAGGGTCCAATTTTACCAAAAAGTGGGGTTTAAAAAAAATAA
>NZ_JBEZHS010000078.1:0-8049 GCF_040650695.1 Amycolatopsis sp. NPDC048633 | reverse complement strand
ACTCGCGTGACTGAGCACGTGACTCGCGTGATCAGGGCCGGAACTCGCGAGTTCCGGCCCTGATCACGCGAGTCACGTGCTCAGTCACGCGAGTCGCGTCCCTGATCACGGGTGGCTTCGCGCCTTTCCCGGGCTCGGCGGGCCTCGCGGCGGCGACGGCGGCGGGCCGGGGCGTCCAGGTACCAGGCGAAGTGCAGGAGCCCCGGCTGGTTGCCCGGCACCCACAGCGACATCGGGTCGCCGTCGCCGATGCGCAGGACCAGCTCGGCGGACTGGTCGGTCCACCGGCCGGTCGTGCCGCCCAGCGCGACCTTGGCTTCGGCGATCTCGGCGAGCCCCGCGCGCCAGCGTCGCTCGAGCCCGCCGGACGACCAGGCCAGCAGCTCGAGCGACCGGGTCCGGGGCTCGTGCACCAGGAACTCGAGGCCGCCCGCCGTCGTCCGGGCCCAGCGGCCCCGGCCGTGCACGGCGTAGACGTGCTCCGGGTGGCGTCCGGCCGCGCGAAGCCGGCGGCGCACCCGCCGGAGCCGCACCAGCGCCGCCACCCCGCGCGCGCGGGCCGTGAGGTGGATCGTCACCGTCACGAGCGCGACCGCGGCCACGACGCCCAGCAACCAGGCGCCGTCGCCCAACGCGGAGATGGCCCAGGCCAGGACCGCCGCGCCCAGGCCGAGGGCGAGCGCCACCGCGCACGGCACAGTCGGTCCTCCCCGCAAGTCGTGATGGAACGGTTCTACCGTCAGTCGCCGGGGAGGGGTCCCGAAACCGTCGCGCGGGCTTATCATCGGTGCATGACCGGCGCCGGCGGCGTCCTCGCGAACCTGATCCTGTTCGCCGTGGTCTGCCTCGCTCCCACGGTGGTGTTCTGGTGCGCCCTGCGGTTCCCCGCGCTGCTGCGGTGGGTGCGGGAGAAGCGCGCGAAGCCCGAGCCGCAAGGCCCACCGATCGAGCGCGTCGCCGCGGACCTCCGACGGGTGCACCGGCTGCTCGCCGGCTACCCGTCCGGCACGCCGGCCGCCCGGCGGTTCGGCACGCGCCAGGCGTACGACGAGCTCCTCACCCAGGCCTGCCGCCAGGTCGGCGTCGCGCACCGGCTCGCCGAGCTGCCCGAGGGCATGGACCGCGAGATCGAACGCCTGCGCGTCGAAGAGTCGTTGCGGGAGCGTGGCCTGGCCGTGCCCTGAGTCCGGCTGTCCTTTGTGGACGCTGCACTGAGAGCCGGGCCTGAACGCGGAAGAACCCCGCCACCGAGGTGACGGGGTTCTTCCGTGGTACCGAACGAAACTCAGTCCAGGTAGTCGCGCAGAACCTGCGACCGCGACGGGTGACGCAGCTTCGACATCGTCTTCGACTCGATCTGCCGGATGCGCTCACGGGTCACCCCGTACACCTGGCCGATCTCGTCGAGCGTGCGCGGCTGGCCGTCCGTGAGGCCGAAGCGCAGCCGGACCACGCCCGCCTCGCGCTCGGACAGCGTCTGCAGCACCGACTGGAGCTGGTCCTGCAGCAGCGTGAACGACACCGCGTCGACCGCGACGACCGCTTCGGAGTCCTCGATGAAGTCACCGAGCTGCGAGTCGCCCTCGTCGCCGATCGTCTGGTCGAGCGAGATCGGCTCACGCGCGTACTGCTGGATCTCCAGGACCTTCTCCGGGGAGATGTCCATTTCCTTGGCGAGCTCTTCCGGGGTCGGCTCGCGGCCGAGGTCCTGGAGCAGTTCACGCTGTATGCGGCCGAGCTTGTTGATGACCTCGACCATGTGCACCGGGATGCGGATGGTGCGGGCCTGGTCGGCCATCGCGCGGGTGATCGCCTGGCGGATCCACCACGTGGCGTACGTCGAGAACTTGTAGCCCTTGGTGTAGTCGAACTTCTCCACCGCGCGGATCAGGCCGAGGTTGCCCTCCTGGATCAGGTCCAGGAACGCCATGCCGCGGCCGGTGTAGCGCTTGGCCAGCGACACCACGAGCCGGAGGTTCGCCTCCAGCAGGTGGTTCTTGGCGCGCTCGCCGTCGCGCACGATCCACTTGAGATCGCGGCGCATCTGCGTGACGAGCTTCTCGCCCTCCTCCTCGGCGGTGCGCACCCGCTCGGCGGCGTAGAGCCCGGCCTCGATCCGCTTGGCCAGCTCCACCTCCTCCTCCGCGTTCAGCAGCGCGACCTTGCCGATCTGCTTGAGGTAGGCACGCACGGAGTCGGCCGACGCGGTGAGCTCGGCGTCCTTGCGCGCCTGGCGCAGGGCTTCCGACTCCTCCTCGTCCCAGACGAAGTCCGGGTTGTCGGAGCTCTTGGCGGCGGCGGCCTTGTCGGCGGCGGCGCCACGACGGCGCTGCGCCGGGGTCTCCTCGTCCGACTCGTCGTCGTCGTCATCGTCGTCGTCGGCCGCGGCCGGCTCCTCGGTGACCGTTTCGTCGACGACGTCGACCTCGACCTCTTCCAGGTCCGACAGGTCGGGCGTGTCGAGTTCGGCTTCGTCGATCTCGCCGGGACCGTCCGGGTCGCCGTCTTCGGTCTTCGCGCCCTTGGTCGCGGGCTTCTTCGCCGGAGCCTTCTTGGCCGGAGCCTTCTTGGCTGTGGTGGTCTTGCGGGCCGCCGGCTTCGCCGTCCCGGTGGCTGCCTCTTCGGCCGGCTCGCCGGCTGCGGTCGCGGTCTTCGTCCCGCCTCGGGTTGCGGTTCTTGCGGCTGCCACTTACGCCCTTTCGCAGCGGTCGATCATGACGAGCAACGGCACGGGGGCCACTGCTGCCTCACATTCGGGGAACACACCTCGGCCTGCGGTTTTAGCCTCCGCAGCCGTGGGCCGTGTTCCATTGTAACGACGGTACGCGCATGCGTCGCGAAGCGATCACCCTCCGGCCCGCTCCGGCGCCCTGATCGGCTCCGGATCCGGCGCCGGATCTAGTGCTGGATGCCCTCGCTCGCGGCCGCCGCGGCACCCACGATCCCGGCGTTGTTCTGCAGCGACGCCACCAGGACCGGAGTGCGGATGTCCAGCAGTGGCACCCATTTCTCGGCCTTCTTGCTGACCCCGCCGCCGACGATGAACAGGTCGGGCCAGATCAGGTTTTCGAGCACGGTCAGATAACGGTGCACGCGCTTGGACCATTCGGGGTACGAGAGGCCCTCGTTGTCCTTGACCGAGGCGGCCGCGCGCTTCTCCGCGTCGTGGCCGTCGATCTCCAGGTGGCCGAACTCGGTGTTCGGGACGAGCTTGCCGTCCTGGAACACCGCGCTGCCGATGCCGGTGCCGAAGGTGAGCAGCGCGGTGACGCCCTTGCGCGCGACGGGGTCGCCGAAGCGGATCTCCGCCATGCCCGCCGCGTCGGCGTCGTTGAGCATCGCGACCTGGTCGACGCCGCGGCCGAGGCGCTTGGCGAAGAGGGCGTCGGCGTCGGTGCCGATCCACTGCTTGTCGATGTTGGCCGCGGTGTGCGCGACGCCCTTCTTGACGACCGCCGGGAGCGTCACGCCGACCGGGCCGTCCCAGCCCGCCTGCGTCACGATGTCGTGCACGACGTCGGCCACCGCCGACGGGGTCGACGGCTTCGGCGTCTCGATCCGGATCCGGTCGCCGATCAGCTCTCCCTTGTCCAGGTCGACCAAGGCCCCCTTGATCCCGCTGCCGCCGATGTCGATGCCGAAACCTCGGCGGGTCGCCTCCACCACGGACGTGGTCCCTTCTCGCACGATTCAGAAGCCTGCTTCGGAGACTTTAACCGGATGTGGTGACATGTCGGACGTGGGAGTTGACGAGTCGTTGCTGAAAAGCGTCGCGGTGCAGGTCGCGACGGACGCCGCCGAGCTGGTCCGCGAAGCCTGGGAGGGGATGGCGCGGGGGCGGTCGGTGGCCGTGGACACGAAGTCCGCGGACACCGACGTGGTGACCGCGGTGGACCACGAGTCCGAGCGGCTGGTGCGGGCGCGGCTGGCCGAGCTGCGGCCCGGCGACCCGGTGCTGGGCGAGGAGGGCGGCGGGGCGGCCGGCGACGGCGTGACGTGGGTGGTCGACCCGATCGACGGGACGGTCAACTTCCTCTACGGGCTGCCGTGGTTCGCGGTGTCGGTGGCGGCGCAGGTCGGCGGCGAGTCGGTGGCCGGCGCGGTGGTGGAGCCGGCGAGCGGCCGCGTCTGGTCGGCCGCGCGCGGGCAGGGCGCGTTCCTGGACGGCCGCCGGCTGGCGGTGTCGGCGCCCGCACGGCTGGAGCTGACGCTGGTCGGGACCGGTTTCGCGTACTCGGCGGAGCGCCGGACGCGGCAGTCGCGCTTCGCGGCGGAGCTGCTGGGCCGGGTCCGGGACATCCGGCGCAACGGGGCGGCGTCGCTCGACCTGTGCGCGGTGGCCGCGGGCTGGCTCGACGCCTACGTGGAGCACGGGCTGCACCGCTGGGACTGGGCGGCGGGAGCGCTGATCGCGGCGGAGGCGGGCGCTGAGGTGCACCTGCCGGGGTCGGCACCGGAGCTGGGCGCGGACGCGACGTACGCGGCGGCGCCGTCGATCGCCGACCCGCTGCGGAAGGTCCTGGTGGACTGCGGCGCGGCGGAGGTCTGACGGCCCGGCTCAAGCGCCCCAAGGCGGCCTTGGTTGCGTTGAACGCACCGAAGGCCACATTGGGTGCGTTCAAGGCACCGAAGGCCACATTGGGGCGCTGGGGCTCAGCAGCCGGCGTCGTGGGCCGAGGCCAGCAGGGTCTGGTCGATGACCGGGGCCTTCGCGCCGGCCGACTGCTCGTTCGACCCGCCGCCCTGGTGGGTCTTGGACCAGTCGGCGAGCTGGGTGAGGATCTGGCGGGCCTCCGCACGGGGCCGCAGGTCCCCGAAGAGGGTGCCCGTGACCAGGTCGACGCTCGCGTCCTTGCGGTTGTCCTGGACCAGCTCGGCGCACGGCACCACGAGGCTCAGCGTCCGGGCCGCGGTGACGCCGTTCTCGCCGAAGCGGATCTGGCCGCGGCACTTGGCTTCGCGGCCCTCGTAGGCGGGGTCGTTGGCCGGTTCACCGGTGCCGGTGAAGCCCAGCTCCTTCAGCGACGTGGTGGTGATGCCGCCCTGGCCGCGGGTGCTGGAGGCGTTGAGCACCTTCACGGCGACCTTGTCCGGCGGCACCGGCGCGCGGTCGTCGAGAGCGTTGTGGGGGAGGGTGCTGAACGTGACACCCGGCGGCGGGCTCGCGGCCGGGTCGCAGCGGACGGCCTCGTCGACGTCGCCCTTGCCGACGGCCGCGTTGATCCAGACGACGATGGCACCCAGCGCGAGCACGCCGATGACGATCAGCGCGGGCAGCGGCTTGTGCTTGCGATACGGCCGCGCCCCACGGTCCCCGATGCCGTTCCCCGACGCCACCTGCCCGTCCCTTCCCGAACACCGAAACCGACCGGTGCGAACCCGGCACCGTCGTGGCCGATCAGCCTAGGCGCTGCGGCCGGGGACCACCGTCCCGGGTCACCCCGCTGGTTTCCTCATCCCCGGCCCCTGGTCGCGGACCCCGCCGGCGACCGATCCCTGTGCGGCGATCGCACCACGGCGGGGCCGGGCGGGGCAAGCGGACACGGGCCGCCGGTGAAGTTCTCCACCCGGGGGCAACCCGAATGGACGACAACGCGTCTTACCTGCGGGTTCCCCCTGTCGGGTGACGATTCCCGGGCAATGTCTGACTCGTTGCAGAACCGTCGCGGGCGTGAGCTACCCTTCCCGGGCTCCGGCCGCAGGACGAGGCCCAAAACGAGAGAGACCTCGGTCACTCCGGCCGTCGGGCACAAACAGCGGCCCTGGAACGTTGACCAGCGGCACGGCGGACTCACGGGCGCACCCGGGGGTCCGGGAAAACGACTACACAAGCTGATCGCAGGGGTGAGGGACACATGGCTACCGACTACGACGCTCCGCGCCGCAGCGAAGCCGACGAGCTGGCCGAAGACTCGTTGGAGGAGCTCAAGGCCCGGCGGAACGAGAACCAGTCCGGCGTCGTCGACGTCGACGAGGACGCGACCGCCGAGAACTTCGAGCTGCCGGGTGCCGACCTCTCCGGGCTTTCCGGTGAGGACATGACCGTGAAGGTGGTGCCGAAGCAGGCGGACGAATTCACCTGCTCCGTGTGCTTCCTGGTGCACCACCGCAGCCGGCTGGCCGAGGAGAGCGGCGGACGCCTGATCTGCCGCGACTGCGCCTGACCGCGCGGGATCTCGGACAGGGTTCAGGGGACGAACAGACGCGACGGAGAGCCCCGAGGGCAAGACGGGGCGGGGCTCGAAGCGCGCTGGGGACAAGGGGGCCGGCCGGCAGGCCGGCCCCCTTCCACATGTCCGGGTTCAGGCGCCCTTGACCAGCTCGGCGACGCGCTCGGGGTGGCGGGTGCTGAACAGCCAGTACGGCGTCGGGTCGGCGGGGTCGGTGAGCCGGATCCGCACGACCGGGCCGACCCAGCCGCGGTGCAGCACGTAGGCGGCGGGGTCGCCGTCGCGGCCCAGCGCCTTGCGCTTGGTCTCCTTGTCGAAGATCTCGACCTCGCCCGCGTACCGCAGCGGCAGGTGCGCGTCGCCCACCCACAGCTCCGGCTCGTCACCGCCGGTGACGCGGACCTTCGACCGGCCCAGCGACAGCATCAGCCCCACGACGACCGGCAGCGCGATCACGTACGGCAGCCACGCCCGGACGCCCGGGTAGCCCATGTCGACCTCGGCCGCGAGCAGGATCGCACCCAGCACCGGCAGCGGCCAGCCCCACCACGGCACGTAGAGCCGCTCGGAGTGCCGGACCGCGGCACTCGCGGCCGTCTTCGCAGATTCACCCACGGGTAGAGAGTAATCTCGCCGCCCGTGTCCAGCGTTCAGGTACTCCTCTCCCGGCTCGACCCGGATGTCCCGCTGCCCGCCTACGCCCGGCCGGGCGACGCGGGCGCCGATCTCGTCACCACCTCGGATATCGTCCTCGAGCCCGGGGAACGCGGGGTGGTCGGCACCGGCGTCGCGATCGCCCTTCCCCCGGGTTACGCGGGGTTCGTCCACCCGCGGTCGGGCCTGGCCGCCCGGGTCGGCCTCTCGGTGGTGAACACGCCGGGCACGATCGACGCGGGGTACCGCGGGGAGATCAAGGTCTGCCTGATCAACCACGACCCGGTGCACCCGGTGAAGCTCACGCGCGGCGACCGCATCGCCCAGCTGGTCGTGCAGCGGGTCGAACACGCCGAGTTCGTCGAGGTCGCCGAGCTCGACGCCACCGAACGGGGCGCCGGCGGCTACGGCTCCACGGGCGGACACGCCACACTGGGAGCAGACGCGCTCGCCGCGAGCGCCGGGGCTGGGGAAGGAACGGAGAAGTAGTGGGGATTTTCGGACGCAAGCGGCGGACCGAGGGCGGGTCCGACGGAAGGCACGGCGCGCCCGAGGCCGACGACACGATCGAGGACGACGCGTACGACGAGGACGACGAGCTGTCGGACGTCTCCGACGGCCCGTTCGACGTCGCGGACTTCGAGGACGACGGCGTCCCGCGGATCGACCTCGGCTCGGTGAAGGTGCCGGTGCCGGACGGTTCCCAGGTGCAGGTCGAGATGGACCCGGAGACCGGCGGCGTGCGTGCCGTGCACGTCGTCACCGAGCAGGGCCAGATCACGGTCAGCGCCTACGCCGCGCCGCGCACGGGCGGGCTCTGGCGGGAGGTCAGCACCGAGCTGGCCGAGCAGCTGCGGGCCGACGGCGCCAAGGTCAACATCGGCCGCGGCGTGTGGGGCCTGGAGATCTCGGCGATCGTCGGCGACGTCTCGCTGCGCTTCGTCGGCATCGACCGGCCGCGCTGGATGCTGCGCGGCGTCATCGCCGGGCCGCAGTCGGAGGCCGCGGCGGCGGTGGAGGTGCTGCGGGGGATCGTCCGCCGGACGATCGTCGACCGCGGGGACGCACCGATGCCGGTCCGCACCCCGCTGACCATCACGCTGCCGGAAGCCGTCGCGGAGCACATCGCGGCGCAGCAGGAGCAGGGCTGACGCTCGACCCAAAGCCGTGAAGGCCTCCTTACCGGCTCTTATGGCCGGTAAGGAGGCCTTCACGGGCCGGAACT
>NZ_JBEZHS010000077.1:0-11337 GCF_040650695.1 Amycolatopsis sp. NPDC048633 | reverse complement strand
GAGGGACTTAGAGTCCCTCAAGGTGGCCTTCACGGCGGGAGGTGGCTCGGCTGCGGTGGCCGGCTCGGAGGACATGAAAGGGTCGTTCATGCCGTCCGGCGCCGTGAAAGGGTCGTTCATGACGTCCGCGGCGTTACGAAGAACCCGGCCTCCTCGGAAGCCGGGTTCTTCGTAACGCGAGTCAGAGGCCGAGGTAGATCTGGCGTACCAGCGGGTCGTGGCTGAGGTCGGCCGAGCTGCCCGTCATGGCGATCCGGCCGTTCTCCATCACCAGGCAGCTCTCGGTCGCCTCGAACGTCAGCTTCGCGTTCTGCTCCACCAGCAACAATCCCAACCCCGCCGCGCTCAGCCGTTGCAGCGTCGCCAGGATCTCCTCCACCAGCTTGGGGGACAGGCCCATCGACGGCTCGTCGAGCAGCACCAGCTTCGGCTCCGACATCAGCGCGCGGCCGATTGCCAGCATCTGCTGCTGACCACCGGACAGCGCGCCCGCCAACCGGTGCTGCATCTCGCCCAGCACCGGGAACATCTCGTACACCTCGCGCAGCGTCTCCTGCGTCTTGCCCTTCCACGAACGCAGGTACGCGCCCAGCAGCAGGTTCTTCTCGACCGTCAGCCCGTCGAACACGTGCCGGCCCTCGGGGACGTAACCGATGCCGTGCCGCACGATGTCCTGGGGCTTCACCTTCGTCAGGTCGTGCTCACCCAGCCGCAACGCGCCCACCGACCGTGGCACCAGCCCCATCAGGGCCTTCAACGTCGACGTCTTCCCGGCACCGTTCGCGCCGATGATGCCCACGCACTTTCCGGCCCCGACGGAGAACCCGACGGAACTCACCGCCTGGACCCCGCCGTAGCGCACCGAGAGATCCTCGACGACCAGGTCGCCCACACCGGTAGCAGACACCTTCACGACATGGTCTCCGTTTCCACCGCGCGCACGACTTCGGCGGTGCTGAACGAGTCACCCAGGTAAGCCTCGATGACCTCCGGCCGGACGGCGACCTCGGCCGGCGTCCCCTCCGCGATCACCCCGCCGCTGGCCAGCACGGTGATCCGGTCGCACAGCGACATGACCAGGCCCATGTTGTGCTCGATGAGCACCACCGTGACCCCACTGTCGCGAATGGACCGGACGATCTCCTTCAGCTGGCCCACTTCCTGCCCGTTGAGCCCGGCCGCGGGCTCGTCGAGCAGCAGCAGCTTCGGCCCGGACGCCATCGCCCGGGCCAGCTCCACTCGCCGCTGGATCCCGTAGGGTAGCGACTTCGGCGCCGCGGCCTGGTAGTCCTCCAGCCCGAACCGCTCCAGCAGCTCCGCGGCGTCGTGCCGCAGCCGCCGTTCGAAGCGCCAGATCCCGACCGGCCACAGGACGTACCGCCACAGCGACCGCATCGCCGACCGGTCGAGGGCGACCAGGAGGTTCTCCTCCACGGTCATCTGGCCGAACAGCCGCAGGTTCTGGAACGTCCGGGCGAGCCCGAGCTGCGACAGCTGGTACGGCCGCCGCCCGGTGAGCACCTCGGTACCGAAGGTCGCGGTGCCCGCCGACGCGGTGTAGATGCCGCTGATCACGTTGAACAGCGTCGTCTTCCCCGAGCCGTTGGGGCCCACGATGCCGCGGATCTCGCCCGGGGCCACCGACAGCGAGACGCCCTTGAGCGCCTTGACCCCCCGGAAGTTCTTGCTGATCCCGGCGATCTCCAGCGGCGGACCCTGTCCGGCCGATTCGGCCGGGGGATAGGGCCGGAACGGTTTGAGCACCGCCCGGTCGCCGGAGCGCCGCCGCCGGATCACTCCGTGGATCCGCCGGGGCAGGCCGGCGAGTCCCGTGGGCGCGAAGACGACCATCAGCACGACCACCGAGCCGTAGCCCAGTTGCGCGTACACCGAAAAGTCGACCAGCGCCTCCCGCACCAGCGACAGCGCGACGGCACCGATCACGCAGCCGAGGATGCTCTGCCGGCCGCCGATGATCACCATCGCCAGCAGCAGGAACATGTTGGCCACGCTGAACGTCTCGGGCGCGATGTAGCGGATCAAGCCCGCGTACAGCACGCCCGCAGCTCCGCCGTAGACGCTGGCGGTGAGGAACGCCGTCATCCGCAGCAGCGGCACCGGCGCCCCGACCGCGCCCGCGGCCAGGGAGTCGTCGCGCATCGCCCGCAGCCGCCGGCCCAGCGCCGTGCGCACGAGGAACACCGCGAAGGCGATGGCCAGCCCGAACACGATCAGCTCGAGGTAGTAGTACAGGTACTCGTCGGACAGGTCGATGCCGAACAGCGGCGGCACCGGGATGCCGTTGAGCCCCGACGCGCCGCCCGCGACCTCCGCGTTGGTCACCCAGTTCGTGAAGGCCAGCGCGAGGCCGAGGGTGACGATCCCGAGGTAGTGCGACTGCACCCGCAGCGCGGGAATCCCGACGAACAGCCCGGCCAGCGCCGTGGCGAGCATCGCGAGCACCGCCGAGACCCAGAACCCGAGGCCGGACGACGTCGTGAAGATGGCCAGCGCGTAGGAGCCGACGCCGAAGAACGCGACCTGGGCGAGGTTGATCTGGCCGGCGACGCCCATCGCCAGCCCGAGCCCGACCGCCAGCAGCGCGAACACGATCGCGATGTTGACGACGTGGATGCCGTAGCCGTCGAGGCCGTAAGGCAGGAACCACGCGGTCACGGCGACGACGGCGACCGCGATGAGCTGGGCGCTCCGGAGCCGGTTGCGCAGCAGCAGGTTCATGCGCGGCTCACCGTCCGCTCGCCGAACAGGCCGGTCGGCTTGACCATGACGATCGCGGTGAAGACCAGGAACACGACCAGGTCCGAATAGCCCTGGAACTGCCCGGCCGCGAACGAGTCGAGCAGTCCGATGGCCAGGCCTCCGACGATCGCCCCGGTGATGTTGCCGAAGCCGCCGAGGATCGCCGCCGCGAAGCCCTTGATGCCCAGTGTCCCGCCCAGCGTGGGACTCACGTAGAGCAGCGGGCCCACCAGGCCGCCGGCGAGCGCGGCCAGGCCCGCGCCGACGGCGAAGGCGATGGCGTTGCTGCGGCCGACGTGGATGCCGACCGCGGTGGCGGCCTCGTGGTCCATCGCGACGGCCTGCATCGCCGCGCCCCGCTTGGTGCGCTGCAGGAACAGCAGCAGGAGCACGGTGGCCACCGCGGCGATGCCGAGCACGACCAGGCTGTAGGTGCGGATGCGGACGCCGAACACGTCGAGCGGCTCGGCCGCGACCGGCGTCGGCACGGCGTGCCCGGTGGCGCCCCAGATGATCGTCGCGAGGGACTCCAGCACCACCCCGAAGCCGATGGTGCCGATCAGCATGAGGTCGAAGTCCTTGTTCTCCAGCGGCCGCAGCACGCGTTCCATCACCAGCGCGATGGCGCCGGTGACCAGCATCGCGACGATGATCGCGAGGATGAACGGCAGCCGGGAGGACATGTAGAACGTCGACGCCGCGTAGGCCCCGACCATCACCACCTGGCCGTGGGCGAAGTTCACCAGGCCCATGGTGCGGTAGACGATCGAGAAGCCCATCGCGACGAGGGCGTAGACGGCGCCGAAACTGAGCCCGCCGACGAGGGTCTGGAGAAAGACTTGCATTGCGGTCCTTTCACCGACGCGCGGGCCGCGCGCCCATCACACGCGGCCCGGGCGTGATCAGCTGGCGGCGGCCACGAGCTTGCCGGCGGTGATGACACCGATGGCCGTGGCGTGGATGCCGACCCCGGTCTCGTCGAACGTGAAGGTCCCGAGCAGGCCCGGGTACTTCGTGCCGCGGATCGCGTCGGCGAGCTGCTGGCCGGTGGCGGCGTTGCTGGTCTTGAGCGCGGTCAGGAAGATGTTGGTGCCGTCGAAGGCCTTGGCGCCGTGCAGCTCGGCCTCTTCGTTGTAGGCGGCCTTGTAGGCCTGGGCGAACGCGCGGGACGCGTCGTTGATCTCGTTGCTCAGGTACGGGCTGCTCACGATGGTGCCCTCGGCGTTCGGCGCGCCCGCGGTGTTGAGGTACACCGTGGTGCCCATCGGGGCCGCGCCGGCGACCACCGCGGTGATGCCCAGCTCGCGGGCCTGCTTCACGATCAGCCCGGCTTCGACCTCCTCGGTGCCCACGAACAGCACCTGCGGGTTCTTCTGCCGGATCGAGGTGAGCGCGGCGCTGAAGTCCTTCTGGTCGGTGGTGACGACCTGGTCGTCGACCGGCGTGACGCCGCGACCGGCCAGTGCCTTGCCGAACGCGTCGTGCTCGCCCTTGCCGTAGGAGCCGTTGTTGGTGATGAAGGCGATGCTCTTGAGGCCCTTCTGGTCGACGAGGTGCTTGGCCAGGGTCTCGTCGTAGGTGGTGCTGGTCGGCCCGTTGAGGAACTGGAACGGGCTCTTGACGGCCGTGATCGACGGCGACTGCCCGGACGTGATGCTTGGGATCTTCGCCTGCTGCAGCACCGGCGCCATCGCCACGGTGACAGCGCTTTCCGCGGTGCCGATCATCGCGACGTAGCCTTCGCTGGCGATCTTGCGCGCCAGGTTGGTGCCGACCGTCGGGTCGCCGGTGTCGTCGAAGACGTCGACCTGGATCTTGCGGCCGTTGATGCCGCCCTTGGCGTTCCACTGGTCGACCGCGAGCTTGGCGCCCTTGGACTCCCACGCGCCCAGCGAGCTGAGCTGCCCGCTCTGCGCGTCGACCACCGCGATCTTGATCGGGCCGCTCGTGTCGGCGGGGGCGGACTGCGAGCTGCCGGGTGCGCTGCAGGCACCTATGGTCAGGACTGCCGTCGCGCACGCCAGCACGCGCCCGATGCCGAACCGGGTCATGATTGCCACCTCGTTGTGTCAGGGAAGTCGTGTCAGGGAAGTTGGGTCAGGGGGACGGGGAGTTATTCGAAGACGCCTTGGTAGATGTCCTTGATGTTCCAGTGCCCGGGGGTCGGCACCGGCTCGTTGACCATCGGGACGTCGAGCACCGCCGGTCGGCGGCGGTCGATCGCCTCGCGCAGCGCCGCGGCGAGCCCTTCCGGGTTCTCGACGAGGTAGCCGTCGGCGCCGCAGGCGCGGCCGAACGCCGCGAAGTCCGGTGAGGACGGGTTGCCGTCCCGGTCGCGGAACTCGCAGCCGAAGCTGCGGCCGAAGTTCGCGGCCTGCAGATCGGCGATGGTGCCGTGGGCGCGGTTGTTCATCACCACGAAGATCACCGGCAGCCCCCGCTCGACGGCGAGCGGGACGGCCGGCAGCTGGGAGCTCATCCCGCCGTCGCCGACGAGCGCGACCACCACCCGGTCCGGTTCGGCGATCTGCACCCCGACCGCGGCCGCGGGGCCGAAGCCCATGGTCGACGCGCCGCCCGGCGTGATGAACCGGCCTTCGTCGGGCAGCGCGTAGCACTGGGCGACGCCGTTCTTGTTCCAGCCGACGTCGGTGACGAGGACGGCGTCGGCGGGCAAGGTGGTGCGGAGGTCCTCGAGGATCCGTTCCGGCCGCAGGGGGAAGTCGTCGCTGCGCCCGCGTTCCTGGCTCGCGGCGAACAGCTCCGACCGGGCGGTGGTGATGGTCTCCCGCAGGCCCGGCCGTTCGGTGGCGGCCGGCACCAGGGCCTGCACGGCGGCGGTGATCGCGGGCACCGCGTGGGCGACGTCCGCGACCGCGCCGATCTCGACGGGGTAGTTGCGGCCGATCTCGGCGGCGTCGATGTCGATCTGGATCAGCCGTCCCGGCGGGAAGGCCCAGGTGTACTCCGTGTCCCACGAACTGGCGTCGGTCTCGGCGAAGCGGGTGGCCAGCGCGAGGACGACGTCGGCCTTGCGGGTGTACTCGTTGGTCAGCTCCAGGCCCCAGAACCCGGTCATGCCCATGACGAGCGGGTGCCGGTCGGGCAGCGTGCCCTTGGCCATCAGCGAATGGGCGACCGGGATGTCGAGGTGCTCGGCGAGCTCCAGCAGGGCCGCGCGCCCGGCCGGGGTGCGCAGCCCACCGCCGAGGTAGATCAGCGGACGCTCGGCCGTGGTGAGCGCCTCCGCGATCCGGCGCGCGTCCACATCGGACAGTCCAGGGGTGGTGACCTGCTGCGGCAGCGGGTAGCTCGCGGGGTCCACCGGACGGGAGAAGTGGTCCATCGGCACGCTCAGCAGCACCGCGCCGGGCCGTCCCGAAGTCGCCGTCCAGAAGGCCCGCTCGGTGAACCGGGCGAGGTCCTCTACCCGGTGCACCTGCCAGGCGCGCTTGACGAACGGCCGGTAGATCGCGGTCTGGTCGGCGTCGGCGTGGAGGTTGACCTCCTGGTGCGGGTGCCGCCCGTAGTAGTACGACGGGATGTCGCCGGTGATCGTGACGAGCGGGACCGAGTCCATCGCGGCGGTGGCGACCCCGGTGATCGCGTTCATCATCCCCGGTCCGACGTGGACCAGCAGCACCCCGGGCTTGCCGGACGCGCGGGCGTACCCGTCGGCGGCGTGCGCGGCGGCCTGCTCGTGGCGGGCCATCACGAACTCGATGCTGCTGCGGCTCAGCGCGTCCAGGAGGGCGATGTTCGTGTGGCCGCACAGCCCGAAGACGTACTCGACGCCGTAGGACTCGAGCTGCCGCACCAGTGCTTCGGCGGCGGTGATCGCGGGGGCGGGGGAGGTCATGGGCGGCTGGCTCCTTCGGTCGGCGAGGTCGGTCATCGGTCGCCCCAGACGGACATCCCGCGCAGGATCAGGGTCTTGACCACGGTGTAGTCGTCGATCATGTGGGCCGGTGACTCGCGGCCGAAGCCGGAGTCCTTCACCCCGCCGAAGGGGACGTGGTCGAGCCGGTAGTTCGACGAGCCGTTCACGACCAGGCCGCCGACCTGCAGATCGCGCCAGGCGTTGATGATCGTGCGGACGTCGTGGGTGAACAGGCCGGCCTGGAGGCCGAACCGGCTGCGGTTGCAGGCTTCGATCGCTTCGCCGAGGTCGTCGAACGGCAGCACCGCGACGAGCGCGCCGAAGACCTCCTGGACGACGATCGTCGCGTCGGCCGCGGGGTCCGCCACGATGGTGGGGTGCAGGGTGGCGCCGTCGCGGGTGCCGCCGAGCACGACCCGGGCGCCCTGCGCGGCGGCTTCCGCGGTCCACTTCTCGACGCGGGTCGCGGCGTCTTCGTCGACCATCGACCCGACGTCCGTGGCGGGATCGAGCGGGTCGCCCACCTTCAGCGTCGCGACTTCGGCGCGGAGCACGTCCACGAACTCGTCGAACCGGCTGCGGTGCACGTAGATCCGCTGGACGGAGATGCAGCTCTGGCCGGAGTTGCTGTACCCGGTGCGGGCGCAGATCTTCGCCGCGTGGGCGACGTCGGCGTCCTCGCACACCAGGGTCGCGGCGTTGCCGCCGAGCTCGAGGACCAGCCGCTTGGCACCGGCGGCCCGGGCGACCGCGGCGCCGGTCTCCGCGCTGCCGGTGAAGCTGATGACGGCGACTTCGTCGGCGGCGCACAGCTTCGCGCCGACATCGCCACCGCCGTGCAGGAGCTGCACCGCCTCGGGTGGCATCCCGGCTTCGAGCAGGAGCGCGACGATCGCCGTCGTGGTGGCGGGTGCCTGGGGAGGTGCTTTGACCAGGGTGGTGTTGCCCGCGGCGAAGGAGGCGCCGAGCTTGTGGGCGAGCAGGTTGGCCGGGGCGTTGAACGGCGTGATGGCCAGCGCCACCCCGGCCGGGGCGCGGTAGGTCATGGCGGTGTTGCCGGTGCCCCGGGCCCAGCCGGCGACGGGGAGCACGTCGCCCCCGATGTGCCGGGTCTCCCCGGCGCACACGGCGAAGGTGTCGGCGACCCGGTCGAGCTCGCCGCGGCCGTCCTTGAGCGGTTTCCCCAGTTCGAGCGCGATCATCCGGGCGATGTCGTCCCGGTGCGCGGCGGCGAGTTCCGCGGCCCGTTCGAGGATCGTGGCCCGGCTCGCCGGGGCGAGGTCCGCGACGGTCTTGGCGCTGCGCGCGGCGTACTCCACCGCGCGTGCCACCTGGTCGTCGGTGGCGGAAGCGAAGCGGGTGACGACTTTTCGCAGGTGGGGGCCGGTTCGCTCGGTGAGGGTGCCGTCCCGGGACCACTGGCCCTCGATGAACGCGGGGGCCGCCATCGGACCGTCGGATCTTGCGGATTCGAGTACTTCCTGCAGCACCGTCACGCTCCCTTGCGAACCATCAAACGGTACGTATGGACCACTCTGCGGCCCGTCGTGTAACGTACGTTCAGCCGCCCGTCGCTGGCAAGACCTCCGGCTGAAGTATTCACCAACCGGTTCATTAGTAAAGCTGCAAGGAGTGTGTAGGTCATGAAGCGTGCCGGTGCCAACGAGATCGCGGAGCATCGGGACGGCGCGGGGGAGGGGACCGAGTCGCAGGGCGTGCGCAGCGTCCAGCGCGCGCTCGACATCCTCGGGTTGCTGACCGAGACGCAGCCGACCGTGTCCATCTCCGACATCGTTAAGGCCACGGGACTGGCGAAGACGACGGCGGTCCGCCTGGCGCAGACCCTCGAGCAGAACGGCTTGCTCTGGGCGACGAACAAGGGCTACATGGCGGGCCCCGGGTTGTGGCGGTGGGCGCACCTCGCGCGGCAGACCTGGGAGATCCCCGACGAGATGAAGCAGCTCATGCGGGACCTCGGCAACCGGCAGCGGGAGACGGTCAACCTCTACGTCCTGCGCGACATGTACCGGGTTTGCGTGGCCCAGCAGGAAAGCCCGCAGCCGCTGCGCCACGTCGTCCGCGTGGGTGACGAACTTCCCTTGTGGGGCGGTGCTTCTTCGAAGGTCTTGCTCCGCGACGCCAAGCCTGCTTTGCTGACGAGGATCGCGCGAAGCTCGCCCCACGGATCCGAGCACGTGCAGGTGCTGCAGTCGGGGCTCAGCGAAGCCGCCGACCAAGGGTTCGCCGTGAGCCACGGGGAACGCGAGGCGGGCCTGTCGGCCGTGGCCGTTCCGCTGATCGGCCGCGGCGGGACCGTGGTCGCCGCGCTTTCGCTCAGCGGCCCCACGATCCGCTTCCCCGAGGACCAGCTCCCCGCGTTCGTCACCGACCTTCAGGAGACCGCCGCGCGGATGACGGAGCGGGGCTTCGACCACCCCTTCGTCGGCTGAGGTCCACCCGGTTCGGCGGGCCGTCCGAAAGCCGTGCTCGCCCCAAGGAGAGGGAATGCAGAGAAGACCGCTTCGCGGTATCCGGGTGCTGGACCTGACCAACGTCCTCGCCGGTCCCTACTGCAGCTATCAGCTGATGCTCTTCGGGGCCGAGGTCGTGAAGATCGAGCTTCCCGGCTCCGGCGACCTGGCGCGGCACCTGGGCCCGGACGCCGACCTCAACCGCGGCGGGATCGGGACGTCGTTCCTGGCCCAGAACGCGGGGAAGAAGTCGATCGAGCTGAACCTCAAGGACGCCGGCGAGCGCGGCCTCTTCGAGGATCTCGTCCGCGGCGCGGACGTGGTGCTCGAGAACTACCGCGCCGGGGTGCTCGACCGGCTCGGCCTGGGCTGGGACCGGTTGCGTGCCCTCAACCCCGGACTCGTCTACTGCGCGATCTCCGGCTTCGGCCAGACCGGCCCGATGAGCCAGGCGCCCGCCTACGACCAGATCATCCAGGGCCTGTCGGGCATGATGAGCGTGACCGGCACCGAGGAGACCGCACCGCTGCGCGTCGGGTTCCCGGTGTCCGACACCGTCGGCGGGCTGATGGCCGCACTGTCCATTTCGGCCGCACTCGTGGGCCGGGAACGGTCGGGCGAAGGGTGTTTCCTGGACCTGTCGATGCTGGAGGCGTCCCTCTCGGCGATGGGCTGGGTCGTGTCGAACTACGTGATCAGCGGCCAGCCGCCGGTGCCCATGGGGCGGGAGAACGCCACGGCGGCGCCGTCCGGCACGTTCTTCGCCTCCGACGGCCCGCTCAACATCGCGGCGAACCGGCAGACGCAGTTCGTCAGCCTGTGCACTGTGGTCGGTCGTGAGGACCTGGTGACCGATCCCCGGTTCGCCGACCGCGAAGACCGCAAGACCCACCGCGCCGAGCTCAACGCCGAGCTCAACGCCGCGCTGGGCCGGCGTCCCGCGGTCGAATGGGAGCGGATCCTTTCGGAAGCGGGCGTGCCCGCCGCGCGGATCCTCACCGTGCCCCAGGCGATCGAGTCCGATCAGCTGGCCCACCGCGGGTTCTTCACCGAGGTCGCGTTCCCGGGCGATCCGAAGAGGACGCTCCGGGCGAGCGGGAACGGCGTCCACCTCGACGGCGAGCCGCTGCGGGCGCCGGGGCCGCCGCCGGTGCTCGGCGAGCACAACGCGGAAGCCGCCGAGCTGGCGCGGCGGTGGCGCGGCGCGGACATCCCGCGTCCGGCCCGGGAGTTTTCCCTGGCCCCTACGGACAAGGACTGACATGGACACCGAAGCCCGGGACGCGACCGCCGGCGACGTGGCGGACTGGTGGGCCACGAGCATCAGCCGGATGGAGCCCGGCGTGCTGGAACTGCGCGGGATCCCGGTCCAGGACCTGATCGGCTCCCACGGTTTCGTCGCGACGATCTGGTTGCTGGTGCGGGGAACCAGCCCCACCCCGCAGGAGGCCGCGCTGCTGGAGGCGGCGATGGTCGCGTCGGTGGACCACGGCCCGCAGGCCCCGTCGATCGCGATCGCCCGGATGACCGCGACCTGCGGGGTCGGCCTCAACAACGCGATGGCGTCGGGGGTCAACGCCCTCGGCGACTCCCACGGCGGCGCGGGCCAGCAGTGCGTCGAGCTGCTGTCGGAGATCGTCGAGGGGGAGTCCGGCGGGCTCGACCTCGCGGACGCGACCGCGCGGGTGGTCGCCGAACACCGCGCCCGCAGCCGCTACCTGCCCGGGTTCGGGCACCGCTTCCACCCGGTCGACCCCCGCCGCGCGCCGCTCCTGGCCCTGGTGGACGCCGCGGTCGAGGACGGCGTGGTCGCGGGCCGGCACATCCGGGCGGCTCGTGCGGTGGAGACGCTCCTCAACGAGGGCCGGGCCAAGCCGGTGCCGATGAACATCGACGGCGCGACCGCGGTGATCTACGCCGAGCTGGGGTTCGCGCCGCCGCTGGCCCGCGGGCTCTTCGTGCTGAGCCGCAGCGTCGGGATCCTCGCGCACGCGTGGGAGGAGACCAACTCGGGCCGCCGCAACAAGGGACCGATGCCGACGTCGATCCTGCCCACCCACCGCTGAGCGCGGCGCTTCCTGCCGAGCGGCTCGGCGCTCCCCGGTGCCGGGGCCAGACGTCGCGAATGACTGTCGCTGAGGAAGTCGACAGCAGCTGGGCCGCCGCCATCATCCGGGCCCGGGTGAGGAACGCCCCCGCCGTCATCCCCGTCTCGCGGACGAACCG
>NZ_JBEZHS010000076.1:0-12437 GCF_040650695.1 Amycolatopsis sp. NPDC048633 | reverse complement strand
GCTCGCTGTTCGACATCGACACGCTGACCGTGTCCTAGAAGTCCGTGAAGGCCTCCTTACCGGCCATAAGAGCCGGTAAGGAGGCCTTCACGGCGTTTCAGCGGACGCCGAGGAGGTGCTCCAGAGCCAGCTGGTTCAACCGCGTGAAGTGGTAGCCGCGGGTTGCGGCCGCCTCGAGGTCGAAGTCGTCGTTCAGCAGGTCGTCGAACGACTCGCCCGGCGCGATCGTGGGGATCGACAGGTCCGGGACCCGCGACGCCGCCAGGGCTTCCGCGACCTCGGGGTCGGACCGGAACTTCGCCGCCTTCTCCTTGAGGATCAGGTACGTCCGCATGTTCGCCGCGGCGGACACCCAGACGTCCGACGGGTCCTCGGTGCGCAGCGGCTTGTAGTCGAAGTGCCGCGGGCCTTCGTAGCCGCCGTTCTCCAGCAGGTCGACCAGGAAGAACGCGCTCTTCAGGTCGCCGTGGCCGAAGACCAGGTCCTGGTCGTACTTCGGGCCGTGCTGGCCGTTGAGGTCGATGTGGAACAGCTTGCCCTGCCACAGCGCCTGCGAAATGCCGTGCACGAAGTTGAGCCCGGCCATCTGCTCGTGCCCGACCTCCGGGTTCAGCCCGAACATCTCGGACCGCTCGAGCTGGGAGATGAAGCCCAGCGCGTGCCCGATCGTCGGCAGCAGGATGTCGCCGCGCGGCTCGTTCGGCTTGGGCTCGAGGGCGAACCGCAGCGAGTAGCCCTTCTCGACGACGTAGTCCGCGAGGAGGTCGAGGCCCTCCTTGTAGCGGGCCAGCGCCGCCCGGACGTCCTTCGCGGCGTCGGACTCGGCGCCTTCACGGCCACCCCAGACGACGTAGGTCTCCGCGCCCAGCTCGGCCGCGAGGTCGACGTTGCGGCGCACCTTCCGCAGCGCGTACCGCCGGACGTCACGGTCGTTGCTGGTCAGGCCGCCGTCCTTGAACACCGGGTGGGTGAACAGGTTCGTCGTCGCCATCGGCACCTTGAGCCCGGTCTCGGCGAGCGCCTTGCGGAACCGCTCGATCGCCTTGTCGCGGTCGGGCTCGGTGGCCAGGAGGTCGTCGTCGTGGAACGTCACGCCGTAGGCGCCCAGCTCCGCCAGCCGGTGCACGCTCTCCACCGGGTCCAGCGGCGGCCGCGTCGCGACCCCGAACGGGTCGTTCGCGGGCCAGCCCACGGTCCAGAGGCCGAAGGTGAACTTGTCGGCCGGCTGGGGAGCGTAGTCGCTCATGACTGTCCCTTCATTTAGTTCACGTTATAGACTAAATATGCGCCGCGGCGGTCCCGGGCGTCAAGAGGCCGGTTAGAGTGCTTCGCAGGAGGGACGCGATGACCCAGGCCGTGCGGCACGACTCGATGCGCGCCCGCAACCTCGAGGTCGTGCTGGGCGCGGTCAGCCGCGGTGGCCCGCTGACCCGTGCCGCGCTCGCCGAGCTCACCGGGCTGACCAAGTCCACGGTGAGCAAGCTCGTCGGCGACCTCGTGGACGCGGGGCTGCTGGCCGAGACCGGGCCCGCGCGGGCGGGCGAACGCGGCCGGCCGGGGGTGGAGGTCGTGCTCAGCGGGGCGCGCGTGGCGTCGCTGGGGCTGGAGATCAACGTCGACTACCTCGCGGTGCGCGTGCTCGATCTCACCGGCGGCGTCCGGTTCGCCGCGCGCCGCGAGCGGGACAACCGCGCTTCGCGGCCGAAGAAGGTGCTGGGGGAGCTGCACGCGCTGGCGTCGGAAGCCCTGACCGAGACGCACCGGCTCGGGCTGGAGGTCGCGGGCGCGGTGCTGGCGGTGTCCGGCCCGGTCGGCGATGGCGTGCTGTTCAGCGCCCCCAACCTCGGCTGGCAGGACGTCCGCCCGGCCGACCTGCTGCGGCTGCCCGTCCCCGTCGAGCTGGACAACGAGGCGAACCTCGCGGCGCTGGGCGAGCTGTGGTTCGGCGACGGCGAGCGCGACTTCCTCTACGTGTCGGGCGAAGTCGGCATCGGCGCGGGCCTGGTCGTGAACGGCTCGCTGTTCTCCGGCGCGCGCGGGCTGGCCGGCGAGCTGGGCCACGTCGTCGTGGCGCCCGAGGGGCCGGCGTGCCGGTGCGGTGGCCGCGGGTGCCTGGAGACGTTCGCCGGGCAGGAGGCGTTGCTGGCCGCGGGTCAGGCGGGATCGGTGCCGGCTCTGCTGGCGGCCCTCGAGCACGGCGACGAGCCGGCGCTGGAGGCGTGCGCGGCGGCCGGTCGCGCCCTCGGCGTCGCGTTGACGTCGGCGGTGAACCTTCTCGACCTCGACCGCATCGTGCTGGGCGGGGTCTTCACCCAGCTGTACCCGTGGCTGTCCGGTCCGGTGTCGGAGGTGCTGTCGGCGCGGCTCGGGGGGCTCCGGGGCGCGCCGCCGGTGCTGTCGGCGTCACGCCTCGGCGGCGACGCCGCGACACTGGGCGCGGCGGGCCGGGTGGTGCACCGGGTGCTGGCCGACCCGGCGCCGTTCCTCGCCCGGGTTCAGGAGGCGTAGGCGCGGGCGGATGTCATGAACGACTCGTTCATGACGCCGGGCGACAGGAAAGAGTCGTTCATGACGTCGCCCAGCCTGCGCGCGCCCGGGTTCAGGAGGCGTAGGCCTCCACTTCGGACAGCTGGCCGGCGGGCCATCCGGTGTTGCCGGTGAAGCTCAGCCGGACGAACTGGCCCGACACCGCCGGGAGCGTGATGGTCGCCGTGTTCCCGTTCGCCGGGTCGAAGACGTAGCCCGCCGGGCTGCCGCCGTTCACCGAGATCGTCTGCGTCCGGGCGCCCCACGACGGCGGCAGCTTCAGCACCAGCCGTCCCGCCGTGGCCGCGGCACCCAGGTCCACCGTGACCGTCTGCGGGAACGCGTTGTTCGTGCTTTCCCAGTAGCTCGACGCGTCTCCGTCGACCGCGTTGCCCGCCGGGTACCCGCCCTGGGACCCGCTCGCCGAGACCGGCCGTCCGCGCGCCAGGTTGACCGAGGCCGGCGGCGGACCGCCGAGCTGCGAAGCCCAGTAACGCGTCCGGTCGAGGTAGGCGGTTTCCGAAGCCGCGCCCGAAGTGCCGTACGCGCCGTCGAACGTCTCGTACCCCGAACCCGGCGGCGACGAGCGAGCCGGTTCGATGACCGAGCCTTCGTGCCATTCGTTGAACGACGTCACCGAAACCCAGTCCGCGTCCGAAGAAAGCGCGTTCTGCCATTCCCGGTCGTAGGTCGCGCCGTTGTCGCGGCCCAGCGTCGGTGTCGTGTTGCCCGGTACCGCGCGGTCGTCGACGTACCCCGGGCCCACCGAAGGCGCCCACACCAGGCCGTTCGCCTCGCAGTACGCCCCCGCTTCGCGCCAGCCCGGCGCGGTGGCCCCGGCGATGGCATCGTAGGTGTACATCCCGCCGAAGTGCGCGACCTTGCTCGTGTCGGTCGTCTGCGCCAGCACGATCGCCGACGAGCGCACCTGGTCCAGCGGCGTCCAGTCGGCGATGCGCAGGCTCTCGAAGACGTAGAACGCCCCGCGGCCGCCCTCCCGGTAGAACGCCGGGCTCGAGCCGTAACGGCCGATGAGGTAGTCGATGTCCGAGACCGTCGAGGTCGCCGTCCGCCCGCTGTAGGGCTCCAGGTGCCAGGCGACCTTGATCCCGTGCCGCGCCGCGGCTTCCAGCACGCCGGCCGCCAGACCGTCCTCATAGGACCCCTGGCCCCACCAGCTGTAGACGAGCACCCCGGCGCCGGACTGCTCGATCCAGCGCATGTGCTGCTCGACGGCGCCGCCGAAGTCGCCGGAGTCGTACGGGCCCAGCACCGGGTAGAGGTTCGCGCCGATGTCGTCCGGTGGCGTGTGCCCGCCCTGCTGCCAGTGGCGATAGGCGCCGGCGCTGTTGCCGTACCACGGGTAGTAGAACAGGTGGGTGCGGGACGAGAGCGCCGCCGCGGCGTGCGCGATGCCCGGCAAAGTCGCGGCCAGCAGGAGAAGAGCGGCGAACAACGTCGAAATCCGTCGCATGCGGAACCCCTCGGGTGGGTGCGGAGTGTTCCAGACCATACGGACGCTTTCGGGCCCGCGGCAATACTTCACCGGACATACGCAAACTTGCGTCGGAAACCCACCAGGAAAGCGAAAACCGCCCCGGGTGAGACCCGGGGCGGTTTCCGTTGAGCGGGACTAGCTGACGGAGTTGACCAGCACCAGCGAGGAGCCGACCGTGACCCCGGTGTCGGTCTGCACGGTCAGCTGACCGCGCAGGACCCGGCCCGGCGCGGGGACCGCGGAGGCGGTCACCGTCGCCGGCACCGTCCACGAGGTACCCGACGCGTGCGCCGCGTTCGCGTCGGTCACCGCGACCGAGCCGAACGCCGGGTTGGTGAACACGTCGAGGTAGTCGTACTCGGTGGTGCCCGCGGGCACCGCGTACCCGTCGACCAGCGCGACCCAGACGCCCGCGGCCGGGTTGGGCACGGTCACCGACTCCTCGGAGTCACCATCCGCGCTCTGGGCCGCCAGCACGCAGGACCCGGTGGTGCAGTTGTACAGCGCCAGGTCCAGGTCCGCGCCGACGTCCGAGGTCTTCCCGATCGTGGCGGTCAGCGACGTCGAGCCCGGCGTCACCTGGATCTGGTACTGCTGCTGCGCCCCGTCGGCGATCGTCGGCCGCGCGATCTTCGCGCTGCCGAGCGTGGCACCGTTGAGCTTGCCGGTGAACGCGCCGAGCGTGTTCGTCACGGTGTACGAACGCGCGATCGGCTGGCCGAGCGTGGCCGAAGCGATCGTGTCCGGGTTGGGCGTGATGGTCGTGCCCAGCACCGAAGCCGTCAGCTTGAACGCCGCATTGTCCACATCGGACGTCCGGCGTGCTTCGACGACGATCTCCCACACACCCGGCAGCGGGTTGGCGATGGTCCGGCTGGTCGGCGTGCCGCCGGGGCAGCCCGCGCCCGCGTCGGGGAGGTAGCAGTACGTCGTCGAGGTGCTCGCCTCGGCCGGGACACCGGTCGGGTCGTAGCGCAGGAACCGCACCTGGCCCTTGCCCGGGGCGCCGGCCCCCGCGTCCAGGTCCACCTTCAGCGCGCTGGCGCCCTGGGGCACCTTCACGAAGTAGCTGGTCGCCTGGTTGCGGGCGATCTTGCCGGAGACGTCGACCTGGTACCCCTTGGCGGCGGTGAACTCCTGCGGCGCGAAGACCGTGTTGAGGGTCTGCACGTCGATGCCGATGGTCAGCGGGTTGTCCAGGTACAGCAGCGCCGAGTGGACGCCCGCGTTCTTCGGGTTCACCTTGACGTCGAACTTCACCGGCGTGTTCAGCGGCAGTACCACCGTCGAGCCCGAGGAGAACGTCCCGTCGTTCCCGGTCCACCGCGCGAAGTACGGTACCGGCTTGGCCGAGCCCGTCGTGCGGGTGATCGTGTACGTGCGGGTGTACGCCTTGCCCGTGGTCACGCCTTCGCGGTCGTGGATGCCCACGCCGGTGTTCGGGGTGGCCAGCAGGCCCGACAGTGCGGTGTGCACCTCGACGGACGTCGAAACGGCGTCCGGCTTCGGGTTGAGCGACAGTGCGACGAACGCGGCCGGCACGTTGAACAGGCCGGCGCCCTGGGCGTACGCGCCGATACCCGGCACGAACCGGGCGGTCGACTTGATCGCCGAACGCAGCTGCGCCACCGGCGGCCGCTGGCCGTTGTGCGTCGCCTTGTACGCGCTCACCAGCAGCGCCGCCGCGCCGGTCGCCTGCGGCGCCGCCATCGACGTGCCCTGCAGCATCGCGTAGCCGGCGGGCAGGGCGTAAGTGCCCGCGACCGGGCCCGGCGCCTCCCAGCGCGGGGTGGTCGAGATCGCCGCCCCGGGCGCGATGATGTCCGGCTTGAAGCCGCCGTCTTCACGCGGGCCGCGCGAGGAGAACGGGTGCAGCGACTCGGCGTTCTGCGTCTTCGAGCCGTAGTCGGCGAGCCAGGTCTCCTTGGTGATGTACGAGCCGACCGAGATCGCGTCCGTGGCCACCGACGGGTCGCCGACGGTGTTCGCCCCGGCGCCGCTGTTGCCGGCCGAGATGAAGATCTGGACGTTGTACTCGGCGATCGTGCGGTTGTAGAGCTCCGCGCGGGCGTTGTTGCCGTCGTTGAGCGCCGGCAGGCCGCCGATCGAGATGTTGATGACGTCGGCGCCGTGGCTGGCGGCGTAGACGACGCCGTCGACCAGGCCGCTGTTGGTGCAGGCGGCGCCGGTGAGGCAGACCTTCACCGCGAGCACCTTCGCGCCCGGGGCCGCGCCGTCCATCTTGCCGCCGAACAGGTCGTTGCCGGTGGCGATGCCCGCGACGTGCGAGCCGTGCTCGGCGCCGGCGATGCCGATGCCGACGAAGCCCGGCTTGTCGGTCTGGACCACGAAGGCCATCCGCTCGGCGATGTCGGTCGCCGGGTTGTCGGTGCCGAAGAAGCCGACGTCGTAGTTGGTCTTGTAGTCGAGCATCGGCTTGTCGTCGCCGAAGTCGCCGTTGCCGTTGAGGTCGACGCGGACCTGCTTGGTCACGGTGTCCTGCAGCACGCCCCAGGAGTCGGCGCGGTCGCCGTCGCGGTTGAGGTCACCGCCGGTCTCGCTGTCCGCGGCGCCCAGGTCGCCGGCGGTCTCGGTGAAGAGGCCGAACGTGTACGGGCCGCCGGTGGCCGGCGTCTTCCAGCTCTTGGCGTTCGAGGTGAAGGTGCCGTTGTAGGTCTGGGCCGACTGCGCGACCCAGGTGCCGTCCCCGGAGTTGGTGGCGTTGGCGTTGTACCAGTCGACGATCTTGCGTTCGCCGTGGCTGGTCTTGGCCAGCGCGGGGGTGTCGAGGTCGACACCGGAGTCGAGCACCGCGACCGTGGCGTCCTTGCCGTCCCAGTTGGGCAGGACCTGGCCGAACTGCGCGGCGTAAGTGTCACCGGTGGGCAGGTACGGGTTCACGCGCGGGGTGTTCTTGCCCGGCGCGGGCTGCGGCGCCGGGTCCTGCGCGCCGTCGGGCTTCGGGTCGTCGCGGTAGACGAGGCCGTCGACGTCGACGGCGTTGACCGACTTGAGCTTCGCGGCCTTCTCGGCCTTGCCGGTCGGGACGCTGACCTTGACGTAGTCGAGCTTGGTGTCGGTGGACTGGACGACCCCGCCGAGGGCCTTGAGCTCGCTCACGGCGGCGCCGGTCTGGCCCTTCTCCGCCGCGATCAGCAGCGTGACGTCGGGCTTCCCGGCCTTCTCGGCCTCGGCGACGAGGGCGCGGTCGTGCCCGTCGAGGGTCTTGCCGTCGGCCGCGCCGGCGGTCGGCGGGGCCTGCTGGGCGGACGCCACGGGAACGGCGACGCCGAGGACGGAGGCGCCGAGTGCGGTGGCGAGGACGGTGATCCCGGCCCGCCGTCTCCAGCGAGATCTGTGGTCAGTCACTGAGTGGACCCTTCGTGAAGAGATGCGTCCGACAAGAAGACGTCCGTGAAGTACACAACGTGAGATGTTCGGCAGCAATCAGACAGTTAGCCCATCAACCGCAATTGGTTGCGGGCCGAATGGCCTAATCGGATCACCGGTTAGGAGGCCACCGGATGTGACGCATCCGGGTGATCCGTCCACTCTTGCTATACGTGTGTATAGGGGACTACATTGACGTGTAGTCAGCTGTACGAACGTATAGGAACCGGATGAGCATCGAAGACCTGACCGCGCGGGCCCGGATCCGCGACGCCGCCATCAAGCTCTTCACCGAGCGCGGCATGGACAAGACGTCGATCCTCGACATCGCCGAGGTGGCCGGGGTGTCGGGCGGCCTGATCCGCCACCACTTCGGGTCCAAGGACGGCCTGCGCGAGGCGTGCGACACCTACGTCTTCGACGAGCTGCTGAAGTTCAAGGAAGAGGTGCTGGCCAAGGGTGTCGCGAACCCGGGGTTCCTCCCCACGTTCGACGCCCGCCAGCTGCTCTTCCGCCGGTACCTGGGCCGGGCCATGATGGACGGCTCCGAAGCCGCCGCGGCGCAGTTCACCGAGATCGTCGACGGCACCGAGCGCTACTTCCGCGAGCAGGACATGGACCTGCCCGACCCGCGGGGCGTCGCCGCCGCGCTCGCCGCGATGACCGGCGGGTTGATGATCCTGCAGGACCACGTCGCCCGCGCGCTCGGCGAGGAGCCGGGCACCCACGAGGCGATGCTGCGGATGTCGCTGGCCGCCGGGCACCTGTTCCTCAACCCCCTCGGCGACGCCGAGGTCCTCGACAAGGCCCGCGAAGCGCTGGCCGCCTACGAACGAAAGGAATGACGATGGCCGAAGCGATCACCGCCGACGGCCTCACCAAGGCGTTCGGTGCGGCGAAAGCCCTCGACGGGCTCGACCTGACCGTCCACACCGGCGAGGTGCACGGCTTCCTTGGGCCGAACGGCGCCGGCAAGACCACCACGATCCGCGTCCTGCTGGGGCTGATGCGGGCCGACGGCGGCCGCGCCACCCTGCTCGGCGGCAACCCCTGGACCGACGCGACCGAGCTGCACAAGCGCCTCGCGTACGTCCCGGGCGACGTCACGCTCTGGCCCAACCTCACCGGCGGCGAGGTCATCGACCTGCTCGGCCGGCTGCGCGGCGGACTCGACACCGCCCGCCGCGCCGAGCTCGTCGAGCGCTTCGACCTCGACCCGCGCAAGAAGGGCCGGACGTATTCGAAGGGCAACCGGCAGAAGGTCGCGCTGGTCGCGGCGCTCGCGTCCGATGTGGAGCTGCTGGTACTCGACGAGCCGACGTCCGGGCTCGACCCGCTGATGGAGGAGGTTTTCCGGCAGGTCGTCCAGGAGGAGCGGGAGCGCGGCGACCGGACCGTGCTGCTGTCCTCGCACATCCTGTCCGAGGTCGAGGCGCTCTGCGACCGCGTCACGATCATCCGGGCCGGGCGCACCGTCGAGTCGGGCACCCTGGACGAGCTGCGGCACCTGGGCCGGATCACGATCGACGCCTCGCTCGCGCAGGTCCCCGCGGACCTCGCTTCGCTGCCGGGCGTCCACGACCTGACCTCGTACGGCTCGCACGTCCACCTGTCCGTCGACCAGGCCGAGCTGGACGACGTCATGCGGCACCTGGCCGGGGCCGGGCTGCGGAACCTCGTCAGCCGGCCGCCGACGCTCGAAGAGCTGTTCCTGCGCCACTACCGGCAGGACGAGCCGGTCGGAGTGGCGCGATGACCGGGACCTGGGCGCTGCTGCGGCTGGTGCTGCGCCGGGACCGGCTGCTGATGCCGCTGTGGATCGTCTGCCTGGCGGTCGCGCCGATGGGCTACCTGTCGTCGATCGAGGCGGCCTACCCGGATGCGGCGGCGCGGCAGCGCTTCTACGACCTCAACGCTTCCAGCGCGACGTTCGTGGTCCGCAACGGCCCGCTGTACGGCTCGTCGGTCGGGAACCTCCTCGCGTGGCAATGCGGGTTCGTCCCGGTCGTCGTCGGGCTGATCGCGCTGCTCACCGTGATCCGGCACACCCGGACCGAGGAGGAGGCGGGCCGCCGGGAGCTGACCGGCGCGACCGTCGTCGGGCGGCACGCCGGGCTGGCCGCCGCCGTGATCGCGGCCTGCGGCGCGTGCCTGGTGTACGGCCTGGTGGTCGGGCTCGGCCTGGCCGCGCAGGGCGTCTCCGTTGCCGGTGCATTGGCGCTGGGTCTCGGGTTTTCCTTGGTGGGCTGGGTGTTCGCCGGCGTCGGCGCGGTCGTCGCGCAGCTCACGTGGGGCGCCGGCGGCGCACGCGGGATCGGGATCGGCGGGCTGGTCCTGGCGTTCCTGCTGCGGGCGGCCGGGGACAGCAGCGGTTCGGCGGGCTGGCTCGCCTGGCTGTCGCCGATCGGCTGGGCGCACCGGATGCGGCCGTTCGCGGGGGAGCAGTGGTGGGTCCTGGCGCTCGCACTGGCCTTCACCGGCTTGCTCGTGGTGCTGGCGGTGGCGTTGTCCGCGCGCCGGGATCTCGGCGCGGCCCTGCTCCCGGCGCGGCTGGGGCGGGCGACGGCGAAGGCGTCATTGCGTTCGCCGCTGGCGCTGGCCTGGCGGCTGCAGCGGGGGACGCTGCTGGTCTGGACCGTCTGCCTGGCGCTGGTCGGCCTGCTGATGGGCGGGGTCGGGAAGAACGTCGCGGAGATGATGCGGGACAACCAGGCCGTCGCGGACGTGTTTTCGCGCCTCGGCGGCGGAGGCGCGGTGACGGACGCGTACCTGGCCGGGACGATGACGTTGTTCGGCCTGGCGGCGGCGGGCTACGCGGTGCAGGCGACGCTCAAGTTGCGTGCGGAAGAGGCGGCGGGACGCGCGGAACCGCTGCTGGCGACGGCGGTCGGCCGGATCGGCTGGGCGCTCGCGCACCTGACGTTCGCGGTGCTGGGCTCGGCGGTCGTGCTGGCGATCACGGGCTGGGCGACCGGGTTGGCGTTCGGAAGTGGCGTTTCGCTGGTCCCGGCGGCCTTGGCCCAGCTGCCGGCGGTGTGGGTGCTGGCGGGGCTGGCGGCGGCGTTGATCGGCTTCTTCCCGCGCTTCGCCGCGGCGGCGTGGGGGCTGTTGGGCGCGTTCCTGCTGTTGTCGCTGGTGGGAACGGCATTGCAGTGGAACGAGGCGGTGCTGGGGATCTCACCGTTCGCACACCTGGCGCGGCTGCCGGGCGGCACGTTCTCGGCGGTGCCGGTGATCTGGCTGGTGGCGATCGCTTTGGTGGCGGGGATCGGCGGCCTGGCGGCGTTGCGAAGGCGTGACATGCCGGTGGGCTGAACGCGCGAAGAGCCACCGTCTTCAAGCGGTGGCTCTTCGTATCGAGCGGCAACCGAGGGAGTCGAACCCTGCGCGGCTTATGAGGGCGGCGCCCATGGACCGGCCCTGACCCTTCGGCGGGCGACGGCTGCCATCTCTTACAACCGTAGCTAATACCCATCTCATTCCCATCTCACTCTGTGCTTCACCCGGACGGGTCCGGCTGGCAGGGTGGTCCGCATGGATGATCTACTGCTGCGCCGCGTGCGGCCGGGGCTCGGCGGGGAGCTCGCGGACGTCCGCGTGAACGACGGCCGCGTCACGGCGATCACCGAGCCGGGCTCGGCCGGGTTCGCCGCGCGGGTCGTCGACGGGCACGGCGGCACGCTGCTGCCGGGGCTGGTCGACGCGCACGTCCACGTCGTGCAGTGGGCGACGTCCCGCCGCCGGATCCCGCTCGAAGCGGCGCGGTCGGCGGGCGAGGCCGTCGAGCTGCTGCTGGCGCACCTGCTGGCGACGCCGTCGAAGGCAGAGGAACTGGTCGTGGGCGCGGGGTTCCGCGACGCGCTCTGGCCGGACAAGCCGCACAAGGACCTGCTGCAGCGGGCGCTGCCCGGGCGGGCGGTGGCGTTGTTCAGCGCGGACCTGCACACGCTGTGGCTGAGCCCGGCGGCGCTGAAGCTGATCGGCCGCGAGCACCCGACGGGCGTGCTGCTGGAGCACGACTGCATGAGCGCGACGGCCCAGCTGCCGACGGCCGCGATCGACGTCCAGGACGCGTGGGTGGCGGAAGCGGTGTCCGCGGCAGCGGCGCGGGGGGTGACGCAGATCGTCGACTACGAGTACGCGGACACGGTGGCGGACTGGACGCGCCGGGGTGCCCCGGCGGCCCGGATCTCGTGCGTGATCGCGCGGTTCCTGCTGGACCAGGCGATCGAGCGCGGCCACCGCACGGGCGACGTGCTCCCGGATTCCGGCGGGCTGCTGACGGTGGGCCCGTTCAAGCTCTTCGTGGACGGCTCGCTGAACACCCGCACGGCTTATTGCCACGACCCCTACCCGGGTTCGGACTCACCGGGGCTGCTCGAGCTGCCGCCGTCGGCGTTGGTTCCGTTGATGGACCGGGCTTTCGCGCACGGGCTGGTTCCCGCGGTCCACGCGATCGGCGACCAGGCCAACACGGTCGCGCTGGACGCGTTCGAGTCGGTCGGCTGTCCCGGGCGGATCGAGCACGCGCAGCTGCTATCTCCGTCCGACGTCTCGCGTTTCGCTTCGCTGGGCGTGATCGCGGCGGTGCAGCCGGCTCACCAGCCCGATGATCGTGACGTCGCGGACCGGCATTGGTATGGACGGACATCGCGGGCGTTCCCTTACCGGTCGCTGCTGGATTCGGGAGCCCGTCTGGAGTTCGGTTCGGACGCGCCGGTGGCACCGCTGGACCCGTGGGACGGAATCGCGTCAGCGGTCTCCCGCACCGACGACGACCGGCCGGCTTGGCACCCTGAGCAAGCGCTCTCGTTCCCGGACGCGCTCGCGGCCTCCTCGGGCGGCCGTCGCGGGGTGTCGGTGGGGGACGTGGCGGACTTGATGGTGACGGCGGCGGACCCGTCGGCGCTGTCCGCGCCAGACCTGAGGACGCTCCCGGTGACGGCCACGGTGCTGGGCGGTCACGTCACCCACCAGATTTGAGGACTGAGCCAAGGCCGATTTTGGTGCGTTCAACGCACCA
>NZ_JBEZHS010000075.1:0-13703 GCF_040650695.1 Amycolatopsis sp. NPDC048633 | reverse complement strand
GGGCACGCCCACCCCGACGAGCACCGCGGCGGGACCGGCACCGCCCGGTTCGTGCTCCGGAAGATCCTCGAAGCGATCATCAGCATCGTGCTGGTGGTCGTGCTGTTCTTCTTCCTCTTCCGGATGCTGCCCGGCGACCCGGTCGCCGCCATGACCCGCGACCGCGCCACCAGCCCGCAGCAGATCGCCGAGCTGCGCGCGCAGATGGGCGTCGACAAGCCCGTCTTCGTGCAGTTCGGCCAGTACTTCTGGGACCTGCTGCACGGCAACCTCGGCGAGTCCCGGCTGCTCAACAACGGCCGCCCGGTCGCCGACATGATCGGCGAACGGCTCTGGCCGACCATCCTGCTCGTCGGCAGTGCCACCGTCCTGGCCGTCATCATCGGGCTCTGGCTGGGCATCCGCGCCGCCTGGCGCCGCGACAGCTTCTTCGACCGCGCCCAGACGGGGATCGCGCTGACCCTCTGGTCGGTCCCGCAGTTCTGGCTCGGCCTGATGCTGCTCGTGGTCACCAACGGCCTGTTCCCCAGCCGCGGCATGCACTCCCCGGACGCCGCGCCCGACGTCTTCTCCCAGACCCTCGACGTGCTGCACCACCTGGTGCTGCCGTGCGTGACGCTGCTGGCGGTGTTCTACGCCCAGTACATGCTGATCATGCGGTCGTCGCTGCTGGGGGAGATGAACGCCGACTACCTCACCACCGCCCGCGCCAAGGGCCTGCGCGACGACCTCGTCCGCAAGCGCCACGCCGTCCCCAACGCGCTGCTGCCGACCACCACGCTGGTGTTCATGCAGTTCGGCAGCGTCGTGGCCGGGGCGGTCACCGTCGAAGCGGTGTTCAGCTGGCCCGGTCTCGGCCAGCTGACCTACGACGCGCTCCACGGTCCCGACCTGCCGGTGCTCCAAGGCGTGTTCACCGTGCTGGCGAGCGCGGTGGTGCTGATGAACCTGCTCGCGGAGCTGCTCTACCGCGTGCTCGACCCGAGGGTGCGTACGTCATGACCACCGCCGAGACACCGCGGCAGATCGCGTGGAGCCGCCGGCGCGCGTCGATCGCCCGGACCTGGCAGGAGTTCTCCGGGCAGCGCGCCGCGCTCATCGGGCTGGTCCTGCTCGGCGCCACCGTCCTCGTCGCGCTGCTCCTGCCGCTGATCAGCGACCAGAGCGGCCTCGACGTCACCAAGGCGACCGGCGAGCCGCTGGCCCCGCCCACCGGCGAGTTCTGGCTCGGCACCGACAACTTCGGCCGCTCGGTGCTGCTCATGACCATCTGGGGCAGCCGGATCTCCCTGCTCGTCGGGTTCTCGGCGGCGCTGCTGTCGGTCGTCATCGGCACCGTCATCGGCATCACCGCCGCGCACTTCGGCGGCTGGGTGTCGGCGACGCTGCTGCGGTTCACCGACTTCTTCCTGGTCCTGCCGTCGCTGATCCTCGCGATCGCCCTCTCGGCCGTGCTGCCCAAGGGCGTCGGCACGATCATCGTCGCCATCGGGCTCACCGCCTGGCCGAGCACCGCCCGGCTCGTCCGGGCGCAGACGCTGACCATCGAGGGCCGCCCCTACATCGAGCGGTCCCGCGCCCTCGGCGGCGGCCACCTGCACGTCATCGGCAAGCACGTCCTGCCCGGCGTCATGCCCCTGGTCCTGGCCAACACCACGCTGGTCGTCGGCAACGCCGTCATCGCCGACGCGACCCTGTCGTTCCTCGGCGTCGGCGACCCCAACTCCGTCACCTGGGGCCTGGTCCTGGAGAGCGCGCTCAACAACGGCGCCATCAGCCGCGGCGCGTGGTGGAACGTGCTCCCGCCGGGCATCGCGATCGTGCTCGTCGTCCTCTTCTTCACCCTGGTCGGCCGGGGACTGGAGACCGTGCTCAACCCGAGGTTGAAGAAGTGACCACCCCGCTGCTGCAGCTCAAGGACCTCAACGTCACCTACGCGGTCGGCGAGCAGGAGGTGCCCGCCGTGCGCGGGGTCGACCTGACCCTCGACCCCGGCGGCACCCTCGGCGTCGCCGGCGAGTCGGGCTCGGGCAAGTCCACCGTCGCGATGAGCGTGCTGCGGCTGCTGCCGCGCACGGCGAAGATCACCGGCGAGATCGTCCTCGACGGCGAAGACGTCAACGCCATGAAGTGGGGCCGCCTGCGCGCGGTCCGCTGGGCCGAGGCTTCGGTGGTGTTCCAGGGCGCCATGCACGCCCTCAACCCGGTCCGCAAGATCGGCGACCAGATCGCCGAGCCGCTGCGGCTGCACCCGCCCGAGGGCGGCAAGCCCCTCACCGACGCCCAGGTCGACGCCCGCGTCGCCGAGCTGCTCACCCAGGTCGACCTGCCCCCGGGCCGCGCCGGCGCCTACCCCCACGAGCTCTCCGGCGGGCAGAAGCAGCGCGTCATGATCGCGATGGCCCTGGCCTGCTCGCCCCGGCTGATCCTCGCCGACGAGCCGACCACCGCCCTCGACGTCATCGTCCAGGCCCAGGTCCTCGACCTGCTCTCGCGGCTGGTCGCCGAGCAGGACATCGGCCTGATCATGATCAGCCACGACCTGTCCGTGCTGGCGGCCACCTGCAAGCGCATCGCCGTGATGTACGACGGGCAGATCGTCGAGGAAGGTCCCAGCGCCGAGGTGATGGGGTCGCCTAAGCACGAGCACACCCGGGCGCTCGCGGCGGCGTTCCCCCAGGTCGGCGACCCGGTGTCCCGCTTCGCCCCGGCCACCAGCACCCCGCTCCCGCCCGAACCCGAGGGCCGCGTCCCGGGCGGGGAGCCCCTGCTGGCCGCGGAGAACCTGCGCGTGTCCTTCCGCGACCGCACCGGCAAGCGCATCAACGCGGTCGCCGGCGTCGACCTCGCGATCGCCCGCGACGAGATCGTCGCCCTGGTCGGCCAGTCCGGCTCCGGCAAGACGACCCTCGCCCGCACCCTGCTCGGCCTGCAGAAACCCGACTCCGGCGTGGTCCGCTACGCCGGGAACCCGGTCCCGCACGGCGGCGCCGGCCTCAAGGCCTACCGCCGGCAGGTCCAGTTGGTCCTGCAGGACCCGACCAGCGCGCTCAACCCGTCCCACACGGTCTACGAGGCCGTCGCGGAGGGACCCCGGATCCACAAGCTGGCCGACGAGCGCGCGGTCGTCCACCGGGCCCTGGAGGCCGCGGAGCTGCGGCCGGCGGAGAAGTACGCCGACCGGCTCCCGCACCAGCTCTCCGGCGGCCAGCGCCAGCGCGTCGTCATCGCCGGCGCGCTCGCGCTCGAACCGTCGGTGGTGGTGGCCGACGAACCGGTCGCGTCGCTCGACGCGTCCGTGCGCGGTGAGATCCTCGGGCTGCTGCTGCGGCTGCGCCGCGAACTCGGCCTCGCCGCCCTGGTGATCACCCACGACCTCGGCCTGGCCTGGAACATCGCCGACCGCGTCGCCGTGATGTACCGCGGCGAGCTCGTCGAAACCGGGACGGTGGAACAGGTCCTGCTCGACCCGCGGCACGAGTACACGAAGTCCCTGCTGGCCGCGCTGCCCGGCGGCACCGCCCAGCGCCGCACCGTCCCGAACCGACCCTGAAACCTGACACTGCGGGAAAGCCGCTCGAGCGCAGTGTGTAACCTCCGAACGGAAATGGCGACCACCACCGACCCCGCGCAGACGCCCTCGACCACGCTGGCCGAGCGACTTCTCACGCCTTCGCGATTCCCGTACCGCACGATCGCGATGGGCACGGTCGGCAGCACGCTGCTCATGATCGCCGCCTTCGGCGCCGGCGGCATCCTGATCAAGGACCCCGTGCTCGGCCACGGCCCGCTCTCGTGGATCCGCTACGGCCACGGGCGCATGCTCGCCAACGCCGTCCTCTACACCGGCTTCGGCCTCGTCGTGTGGGCGTGGGTCCGGCTCGGCCGCTACGTGCTGGCCGGGCGCATCGGCAGCCGTCCCATCCTGGTCGCCGCCGGCTGCTGGATGGCGCCCCTGCTCATCTCGCCGCCGCTGTTCACCCGCGACGTCTTCTCCTACCTCGGCCAGGGCGCCCAGCTGCTCTACGGGCTCGACCCGTACGCCAATGGCCCCGCCGAGCTCGACGTGCTGCCGAACGTGGTGCAGAACGTCCACCCGCTCTGGCAGACCACCCCGGCCCCGTACGGGCCGCTGTTCCTGCTGATCTCCAAGGGCGTCGTCGCCACCACCGGCGACAACATGATCCTCGGCGTCATCCTGATGCGCGTCGTGCTGCTCGTCGGCCTGGCCGGCACGCTCTGGGCGCTGCCGCGGCTGGTCAAGCACCTCGGCGGCAAGCTCCCGGTCGCGCTGTGGCTCGCGGTGGCCAGCCCGATGATGGTCATCCACCTCTTCGGCGGCCCGCACAACGACCTGATGATGCTCGCGTTCCTCACCATCGGCGTCCTCGCCGCCCTGGAACGCAAGCACGTCGTCGCGGTGGTGCTGGTGACGATCGGCATGCTCATCAAGCCGACCGCGGCGATCGCCCTGCCGTTCATCGTCTGGATGTGGGCCAACCACCTCGAGGGCGAGTCGAAGGTCCGCAACTTCCTGCGCGCCGGCGCCGCCTCGGTGGGGCTGTTCCTGCCGGTGTTCGTCGCCGGCACGTGGATCTCGCTCGGGTCGCTCAACCTCGGCTGGTGGTCCGGGCTCAAGGCCCCGCAGCTCATCGCGAACTGGCTGAACATCCCCACCGGCATCGGCGAGGTGTTCTACAACCTGGTCCACCTGGTCGTGGACGTCCAGGTTTCCCCGTTCGTGACGGTCGCCCGCGCGGCCGGCATGCTCCTGCTGATCGGCATCGGCATCCGCCAGTGGTGGCTCGCCCGCGGCGGCGGCACCGAGGCGGTCTACCGCGCGGGGATCTCGCTGCTCGCGGTGGCGATCCTCATGCCGCCGACCCTGCCGTGGTACCTGACCTGGGGTTTCGTGCTCCTGTCGGCGTTCAAGTGGCAGCCGCGCCACCTGGCGCTGGTGGTGGCGGTATCGGTGTTCGTGACGCTGGTGTACTACCCGACGGGCGAGCAGGCCCTGTACGACTGGTGGTTCATCGCCCTGGTGGTGGTGGCGAGCCTGTACTCGGCGGCGTCGCTGCTGCGCCCGGACCCGCTGGGCTTGATCGACGCCTGGCGCCGGCCGGAGAAGTTCCTCCGCGACTAAACATCGAGGGACTCAGAGTCCCTCAATGTGCCATTCACGGCTTTCAGGCCGACCCGGCCCAGCCGCTCCACGTGTGCACAGTCGTCACCACAACCGCGTGCTCCGGCGGGCGCTCGCGGTACTGCTCGTACTTCGCCACCAGCCACGAGATCGGTTCGTCCCGGGAGGACACCACTCGCGCTGAACCGTCCGCCCGGGCCCACCACAGCTGCGACCAGTCCTCCGCATACCCGTCCACCAGGAAGCACACGGCCGGGTTCTCCGCGATGTTGCGCAGCCGCCGCAACGACGTCGACGACTTGGGCTTGTGGTCCACCGCGAACACCACCTCGTCGCCGTGCACCGCGAACGTCACCGGCACCAGGTGCGGCACGCCGTCGGCCGACACCGTTGCCAGCCGCGCGACCCGCGCCGCTGAAAAGCGGGCGCGGGCCTCGGCACTCGAGAGCTTCATGTCAGCGCGGGGGAGTCGAACGTCAGCGTCCCCAGGTCCGCGTCCAGCGTCACCGGCACGCCCAGCGGCAACGTCGGTGACGACGCCACGTGCCCGAACCCGAACTCCGTGACCATCGGCACCCCCAGCGGACCCAGCCGCTCCAGCATCAGCGCCCGCACGTCGGCCGGGTCGCCGCACGCCGCCCACGAACCCAGGACGATCCCGCGGACCCCCGCGAACCAGCCGCTGCGCAGCAGCTGCGTCAGCATCCGGTCCAGCCGGTACACGCTCTCGGTGACGTCTTCCAGCAGCACCACCGCGTCCCGCGCCGAACCCTGCTCCGGCGTCCCGAGCCCCGCCGCCAGCAGCGACAGGTTCCCGCCGGTCAACGTCCCAGAAGCCCGGCCCGGGACCAGCGCCGAACCGCCGCGCACCACCAGGTTCCGCTCCGGGTCGAACAGCGACCGTCGCAGGTGCTCCACCGCGAAGTCGTCGAACAGCACGCTCGCCGGCATCGGGGAGAACAAACTGGACAGTCCCAAGTGGACGCCCACCGCCCGGTGCAGCGCCGTGATGTCCGACGACCCGGCCAGCACCTTCGGGCCCGCCTCCCGCAACGCCGCCCAGTCCACCAGGTCCAGCATCCGCTGCACGCCGTAGCCGCCGCGCGCCGCCAGCACGCACCGCACACCCGGGTCCAGCCACGCTTCGGTGAACTCCGCCGCCCGCGCGGCGTCCGAATCGGACAGATAGGGCGGCGACCCCGGCTCGGCCCGCACGCACGGCCCGATCCGCAGCTCGACGCCCCAGCCGCGCAGCACCGGGACCGCCTTCTCCAGCAGGTCCGCCGGTACCGGCCCGGCCGGCGCCACCACCGCCACCGTGTCACCCGCCCGCAGGCGCGGCGGCCTCATCGCGACAGCTCCAGCCGCGCCACGCCCGGCGTCTCGAACCCGAGCACCTGACCGTAGAACGACAGCTCCGCCTCCAGCGCCGCCACGATCGTCGTGGCCTGCCGGAACCCGTGCTGCTCCCCGGGGAACCGCTGGTAGGCGTACGGGATCCCGCGCCCGGCGAGCCCGGCCACGAACCGGTCCGCCTGCTCCGGCGGGCAGATCCGGTCTTCCAGCCCCTGCTGGAACAGCACCGGCCCGGCCAGCGTCCCGGCGTTCGCCAGCGGCGAGCGTTCGACGTAACGCTCTCTCGCCGAAGGCAGCGGGCCGACCAGCCCGTCCAGGTACCGCGACTCGAAGTCGTGCGTGTCGCCCTCGGCACCGGTCCACCCGGCCAGGTCCAGCACCGGGAACATCACCGTGCCCGCCCGGTACGTCTTCGTCGTGGTCAGCGACGCCGCCGCGGTGAACCCGCCCGCGCTGCCGCCGCGGACTGCCAGCCGGTCGCCGTCGGCCAGCCCGGCCGCCACCAGCGCCTCGGCCACCGCGACGCAGTCCGCGACGTCCACCACGCCCCACTGCTCGCGCAGGCGCTCCCGGTAGGCCCGCCCGAAGCCGGTCGACCCGCCGTAGTTCACCGCCGCCACGGCGATGCCCCGGCTGGTGAAGTACGCCAGCTCCAGATCCAGCATCGGCTGGTGCTGCCCGGTCGGCCCGCCGTGGACGTGCACCAGCAGCGGCGGCCGCTCACCCTCGGGCGCCGCGAAGTCCGGGTTCGCCGGCCGGTACAGCACCACCGGCACCGTCTCGCCGCCGCTTGTCGTGAACACCCGCTCCTCCGGCACCGGCAGGAACGCCGCCGGCAGCTCCGGCTGCGGCGTCAGGTCCGTCAGCTCGCCGCCGTCGAAGGACACGTGCACTACCGCGGCTTCACGGACCGGGCCGCCCGCGACCCCGGCGACACCGTCACCGTGCGCCGCGAACCCGGTGCTGGACCACGCCGTCAGCTCCTCGCCGATCGGCGTCACCGAGCCGTCGGCCTCGTCGAGCACGGCCAGCCGTCCCGAGGCCAGCACCGCGTGCCGGCCGCCGCCGAGCGGGACGAACCAGCGCGAGCCCACCTTCCACAGCGGCCCGCCCAGCTCCCGCTCGACCGGCGCGAGGTTCGTCAGCGTCCCGTCGAGCCCCACCCGGTGCAGGTTCCACCAGCCGTCCGGGTCGAGCAGCGCCAGCAGCGTCGCCGGCGTCTCCCACTCGACCTGGCACACCGAGACCTCCGCGCCGCCGGCCAGCACCCGGTGCGGCCCGAACGACCCGTCCTCGGCCACCGGAGCCACGCACAGCTCGGTCCCGTCCCACGGCATCGCCGGGTGGTCCCAGCCGAACCACGCCGCGTGCCGCCCGTCCGGCGACAGCTTCGGCACGGTCAGGAAGTGGTGGCTCGCGGCCAGCACCCGCTCCGCGCCGCCGTCGAGAGCGATCGCCACCAGCTCGCGCTCGATGTCGGTGGGACGCGGGCCGACACTGCGTTCGCGCACCGCGAACACCTCACCGGGCGGCCCGGCCCGCAGGTCGCCGTAACGGACGCCCTGGGGCTCCGCGGGGGGAGGTGTCAGCGGCACCACACCGGTTTCGCTCACCGCGTAAACCCGCTGATCCGCCCAGTGCGTGAACACCACCACACCATCGGCGACGGCCCACGGCCGCCCGCCGTACTCGTGCAGGCGGTTGCGGACGTTCCACGGCGCCGGCAGCACGTCCTCGGTACCCCCCGGCACCGCCCGCACCAGGGCGACCCGCCCCTGCTCACCGGGCCGCGCCTCGGCCCACCACACCTCGTCCCCGACGACGTCGAGCCACTGCGGGCCGCCGCCGGCGGCGGCCACCTCGGCGGCGGTGATGGGCGAGGACCAGGTTCCGTACGGGGAGATCCGAGACACCCCCAGAGGCTAGCGGCCCGCGAAGGTGGGGCGGCGGATGCCGATCATGCGCCCGTGGCCTAGGGTCGACAGTGCTATGTCTCGCGTAATCCACGTCTTCCGCCAGCCGGATCGGTTCGTCACCGGCACCGTCGGCGAGCCCGGCGACCGCACGTTCTACCTCCAGGCATCCGAGGACGTGCGGACCATCAGCGTCGCCATCGAAAAGCAGCAGGTCGTCGTCCTCGCGGAGCGCCTCGGGTCCCTGCTCGAGGAGGTCGCCAGCCGCTTCGGCGCCGACGTCCCCGACGACGCCCCGGACGACCTCCTCGACGTCGACCCCCTCGCCGTGCCGGTCGAGGAGGAGTTCCGCGTCGGCACCATGGGCCTCGGCTGGGACGCCGACAGCAGCGCCGTCGTCATCGAGCTGCTCGCCATCACCGAGGGCGAGGTCGACGAGACGGTCGTGCTCGACGACACCGAGGAGGGCCCGGACGCCGTCCGCGTCTTCCTCACCCCGGCCGCCGCCCGCGCCTTCGCCGAGCGAACCGACCGCGTCGTCAACGCCGGCCGCAAGCCCTGCCCGCTGTGCGGGGAGCCGCTCGACCCGACCGGGCACATCTGCCCCCGGCAGAACGGCTACCGGCGCGAAACCGACGCGGACGAAGACTGACCATGGCCGACACCCCGGCGGAACAGCCGGATCCGGCCGACCCGGCGTCCCGGGAGCTCGTCACGCACGGCCGCATCGACGTCGAAGGACGGCTCGTCGACGCCTCCAACGTCACGCTGTTCTGCGCCATCGAGCTCGACGGCGTCACCGGCCGCGTCGTGTACAAGCCGGTGTCGGGGGAGCGGCCGCTGTGGGACTTCCCCGACGGCACCCTCGCCGGGCGCGAGGTCGCCACCGCGATCATCAGCGAGGCCGCCGGCATCGGCGCGATCCCGCCGACCGTGCTGCGTGACGGGCCGTTCGGCCCCGGCATGGTCCAGCTCTGGATCGAGACGACCGAAGACGACCTCGTCGAGGTCCGCGCGCCCGACGACCTCCCGGACGACTGGCGCGTGGTGCTGCACGCCCACGACCGGCTCGGTGAGCCCGCGGTGCTGGCCCACGCCGACCACCCCGGGCTGCGCGACCTGGCCGTGCTCGACATCGTCGTCAACAACACCGACCGCAAGGGCGGGCACCTGCTGCCCGGCCTCGACGGCCGCGTCTACGGCGTCGACCACGGCATCTGCCTGCACACCGACCCGAAGCTGCGGACCGTCCTGTGGGGCTGGATCGGCGAGCCCGTGCCGCCGGACACCGTCGAGAAGCTGCGCAAGCTGCGTTCGGAGATCGACGGCGGCCTCGGCAAGACCCTCGCCGAGCACATCACCAAGTTCGAGATCCGGGCCGTGGCCGAGCGCATCGACCTGCTGCTGGCCGAAGGCATCTTCCCGGAGCCCGGCGACGACTGGCGCGCCATCCCGTGGCCGCTCTTTTGACGAAAGAGATTCTCGACTCCGCCGCCCGCGCCCGCTTGGTCGACCGCTTCGGCGCGGAGCTCGCCGAACCGTGGTGCGACGCCCTGCCCGACCTGGTCACCCGCTTGACCGCTCAATGGGGACTCGAGGTCCGCGAAGCCCGGCCCGGCAACACCGGCCGCACGCTGCTGTGCACCGGCCCCCGCGGCGACCTGCGGGTGCTCAAGCTGACCCCGGACCCCGAAGTCGCGCGCCTCGAGGTGACCGGGCTGCGCGCCTGGGCCGGCTGCTCCCGCGTCGTCCAGGTGCTCGACGCCGACCTCGACGCCCACGCCATCCTCCTGGAAGGGCTCGTCCCGGGCACCCAGCTCGACAACGACGTCCCGTGGCCCGAAATCGGCGAAATGCTCGACCAACTGCATGCGGTCGAACCGGTCGGTGAGTTCGGGCGGCTGGCCGACGGCATCGAGTTCATCTTCACCCTCTCCGAACGCCGCCGACGCGACTCCCCCGCCGCCGCGCACCTGAGTGCCGAAACCCTGGAAAAGGGCCATGCCCGGGCCATGGAGCTGGCCACCAGCGGACCGGTCACGTTGATCCACGGCGACCTCCACCCCGCGAACGTCCTCGACGCCGGACCCGGCCGCGGCGCCGTCGCCATCGACCCACGTCCCGGCCTCGGCGACCCGTCCCTCGACGCGATCGACTGGATGTTCGTCCCCATGGCCAAGGGCGGCACGATCGACGACGGCCTCGCCGCGCTCGCCCCGCACGTGACGGGCTTCGACGCCGAGCGCGTCCGCGCCTGGTGCGTCGCGATGGCCCCGCTGGTCGCATTGTCGCCTTTGCGCCGCGGCGAGCGGTCACCGTTCACCGACGCCGTGCTGGAGTTGGCGTGCTGACCGGCGTGGCATCACCCGGCCGGGCCTTTCCGGCCACTAGCGTGCCGGGTCGTGCGCTCCCATTCCTATGACGACGTGCTGGCCGGCCGGCGCCGCAAGAAGGTGCCCGAAGTCCCGGCCGAGCCCGGTCTCGTCGTCGAAGACCCGGCCAGCGGCTACTGCGGCGCGGTGGTGAAGATCGAGTACGGCAACGTCGTGCTCGAGGACGCCAAGGGCCGCCACCGCGTCTTCCCGCTCGAACCCGCCGGCTTCCTGCTGGAGGGCAAACCGGTCACGCTGGTGCCGGTCAAGACGGTGAAAGCGCCGGTCAAGCAGGTCTCCGCGTCCGGGTCGGTGAAGGTGCAGGGCCTGCAGGCCCGCGTCGCCCGCGACTCGCGCATCTGGGTCGAAGGCAAGCACGACGCCGAGCTCGTCGAACGCGTCTGGGGCCACGACCTGCGCGTCGAAGGCGTCGTCGTGGAGCCCCTGGACGGCGTCGACGTGCTCTCCGAGCGGATCGAAGAGTTCGGCACCGGCCCCGGCCGGCGGCTCGGCGTGCTGGTCGACCACCTCGTGCCCGGCAGCAAGGAGTCCCGGCTCGTCGGGGCGGTCCACGACGAGAACGTGCTGGTCACCGGGCATCCGTACATCGACGTCTGGGAGGCCGTGCGGCCCGAGGCGGTCGGCATCAAGGCGTGGCCGAAGATCCCGCGCGGCACCGAGTGGAAGCAGGGGATCTGCGACGCGCTCGGCTGGGGGCAACCTTACGAAGGCTGGCAACGTGTCCTGAGCGGGGTGAGCAGTTTCCGCGACCTCGAGACCCCGCTCATCGGGGCCGTGGAACGGCTCATCGACTTCGTCACGGAGCCGACGGAAGAGGGCTGAATGTCCGAATTGTCCAAGGTCACGCGTAGGTCACGTCGAGTCACTCTGCCGGTGCGAACCGGCACGATCTGAGAGCATGAAGCCATGGCATGGGCAGTGGTCTGGTTGATCGTCGGCATCGCCCTGATGATCGCGGAAGTCCTCTCCGGCGACTTCGTGCTGATCATGCTGGGCGTCGGCGCGCTGTTCGGCGCCGGAGCCGACGTGCTCACCGGGAACATCTTCATCGACGTCGCCGTGTTCGCCGTCGCCTCGGTCGGGATGCTCGTGCTGGTCCGGCCCGCGCTGAAGCGGCGCTTCCTCGCCGGCACCGGCCACCGCACCGGCATCGAGGCCCTCATCGGCGCCCGCGCCGTCGTCGTGTCCACAGTGGACTTCGAGGCCGGGCAGGTGAAGCTGGCCGGCGACGTCTGGTCCGCGCGCAGCCTCTCGGAGCACCACGAACCGATCACGCCCGGCACGTCCGTCACGGTCGTCGAGATCTCGGGCGCCACCGCCGTCGTGTCGGCCGAGCCGTGAGCCTGGGACTCGTCGTCGTGCCCGAGGGCCGCGCCGCGGTGATCGAACGCGGCGGGCGGTTCCGCGCCGTGCTCGGCCCCGGCCGCCACTTCGTGGTGCCGTTCGCCGACAGCGTCCGGGCGCGCGTCGACCTCGGCGAGCAGATCCTGTCGGCGCCGCCCCGGGCCGTGGCGGCCGGTGACGGCCGGGAAGTCCACATCGGATTCGAGGTCATTTTTGCCGTCACCGACCCGAAGCTGGCGACGTACGAAATCAGCAATCCGGCGCTCGCGATCGAACAGCTGACCCGCACGGCGTTGCGGCAGGAAGCGAGCCTGACCACGGCCGAGCGCGCCGTCACCGCACCGGGGGACCTGCACCGTACAGTGTGGACGGTCCTGCACGACACCACGGGCCGCTGGGGCATCGCCGCGAAGGAGCTGAAGCTCGCGGTGACCCCGCCCGCGGCGCCCGGAACACCGTCAACCGCGCAAGAATGGTACTAGGTAAGGGGAAGATCTCTTGACCACCACAGTAGCGATCGTCGTGGTCGTCTTACTGGCTCTCTTCGTGATCATCACGGTAGCCAAGGCGATCATGGTCGTGCCGCAGGCGCAGTCGGCGGTGATCGAGCGGCTGGGCCGGTTCCGCACCGTGGCGTCGCCGGGCCTGACCTTCCTGGTGCCGTTCCTGGACAAGGTGCGCGCCCGGATCGACCTGCGCGAGCAGGTCGTCTCGTTCCCGCCGCAGCCGGTCATCACCGAGGACAACCTGACGGTGTCGATCGACACCGTCGTGTACTTCCAGGTCACCGACTCCCGCGCCGCGGTGTACGAGATCTCGAACTACATCGTCGGTGTCGAGCAGCTGACCACCACCACGCTCCGCAACGTGGTCGGTGGCATGAGCCTCGAGCAGACGCTGACCTCGCGCGACTCGATCAACACGCAGCTGCGCGGCGTCCTCGACGAGGCGACCGGCCGCTGGGGCATCCGCGTCGGCCGCGTCGAGCTCAAGGCGATCGACCCGCCGCCCTCCATCCAGGACTCGATGGAGAAGCAGATGCGCGCCGACCGTGAGAAGCGCGCCATGATCCTCACCGCGGAAGGCCAGCGGGAGTCCGCGATCAAGACCGCGGAAGGCCAGAAGCAGAGCCAGATCCTCTCCGCCGAAGGTGCCCGGCAGGCCACCATTCTCGGCGCCGAGGCCGAGCGGCAGTCCCGCATCCTGCGGGCCCAGGGTGAGCGCGCCGCCCGGTACCTGCAAGCGCAGGGCCAGGCGAAGGCGATCGAGAAGGTGTTCGCCGCGATCAAGGCCGGCCGCCCGACGCCGGAGGTGCTGGCCTACCAGTACCTGCAGACGCTGCCGCAGATGGCGCAGGGCGACGCGAACAAGGTCTGGATGATCCCGAGCGACTACGGCAAGGCCCTCGAAGGCTTCGCCCGCGCGCTCGGCGCCCCCGGCGACGACGGCGTGTTCCGCTACGCGAGCCCGGTCGTCGAGACCTTCTTCTACGGACTGGGCCTGCACCGGCTGCACGTCTTCGCCATCGGCGTCGCGCTGTGGCTCTGGTCGCAG
>NZ_JBEZHS010000074.1:0-13824 GCF_040650695.1 Amycolatopsis sp. NPDC048633 | reverse complement strand
TGTGAATTAATGTGGTCTGCTATGAAGGTCGGGGGGGGCCGGGCGCCCCCCCCCCCACCGGCGTGTCTAGCGGCGGACGAGCTCGGCTTCGGTCGTGCGGCGTGGCCGCAGGCGTCCGTGGGCCGCGAGGATGCCCAGCACCACCAGGAGCGCGCCGGCCGGCTGGTTCCAGCTCACCGGTTCGCCCAGCACGAGCACGCCGAGCAGGACCCCGACCACCGGTGTGAGGTAGGTCACCGCCGAGGCGTTCGCCGCGCCCCAGGCCGCGATGATGCGGACGTTCCAGACATACGCGATTCCCGTGCCGAAAACGCCAAGCGCCACCATGCTCGCCACCACCGCGAAGTCCAGGTGGACCGGTGTCGCCGCGACCGCCGGGGCCAGCAGGCCGAGAATCACTGTCGCCGAGCCCGTCTGACCGAACGCGACGACGACCGGGTCCGCTCCGCGCGGGGAGACGAACCGGCGCATGTAGACGAAACACGCGCCGTAGCACGTCGTGGCGCCGAGGCAGGCGAGCTGCGCGGTCAGCTGGTGCGAGACGTCGACGCCGTGCCACACCCCGACGATCGTGAGCACGCCGAGAAAACCGAGTGACAGGCCGAGCACGCGCGGCGGCGTGAAGCGCTCCTCCGGCAGTGCCGCGGCGGCCAGCAGCATCGTGATGAGCGGCGTCGTCGCGTTGAAGATACTGGCCAAACCGGACGAAATGTACTGTTCCGCCCACGAGAACAGCAGGAACGGCACCACGCACAACAGCACCGAAACGACCACGAGGTGGCCCCACAGCACGGGATCCCGGGGGAGCGGGCGCCGGCGCAGGACCAGCACGACGGCCAGCGCGAGCGCGCCCAAAGCGACCCGCGCGAGGGCGACCTGGCCGGGGGATAGCCCGCCCAGGCCCACCTTGATGAAGAGAAAACTCGCGCCCCAGACGACGGCCAGCAGCGCGAACCGCACCGTGACCCCGAATCCACCCGACCTCATGGGCGCAGTCAAGCTCGCGGACCGGCCGCGGGGCCAGCGGTTTTCGGACCCCTCAATTTCGTATAACGACCTATACGTCTCGGGTTAGGATGCCGCTCATGGCTTGGGGGACGCAACCGTGGCACCGAGCGGTCGACCACGTCGCGAGCCGCGTGGCGGGGCCGCCGCTGCCCGGCGACCTGGACGTCACCGTGCACTTCCACCCGGACCGCCTGGTCGGGGAGGTGCCGTTGCTGCGGCACCTCGTCACGGACGGCGTGTACCGCTCCCAGTTCGAGACGGGCACGAGCAACGGCGGGCTGACCGCGTACCCCGGCGGTGACCGCTGGCGCTGGGAGCACCGCATCTTCGGCGGTGCCTACGACGACCTGCCGCCGTCGGCCCGGCCCAAGTACGGCTCGCTCAACTACCGCCGCCGTCCGGCGGGCGGCTCCGTCCGGTTCGGCTCGTCCCACCTGCGGCTGAAGCGGGAAGTGCTCGCGCGCACGACGTTCTGCTACCCGGACAGCTTCTGGGAGCCGGAGAACTTCGGGACCGCGGAGCGCATGCCGTTGCTGCCGCTCGCCGAGGCGGACGTGCTGGACGAGCTCGACGACCACATCGAAGCCCACGTGCACGGCCCGCTCCGGCTCGCGACGGACGTCGAGGCGCTTGTGCTGGACCCGGCGTTCCGCGGCACCAAGGTCGAGGCGGCGGCCGCCGAGCTGCCGTTCCCGACGACCTGGCACCACGGGTTCCGGTTGCCGGTCGAGGTCCTGGCCGAACACGCCGGCTTCCGGGGCGAGGACGTCGTGCGGGCCGGCAAGGAGATCGCCCAGGACGGCCGGCTCGACGCGTGCGTCATCGGCGACGCCGTCCGCGCCGGCCGGCACGACCCCCAGGTGCTCAAGCGCGTCTGGCACTGCACCGCGCGGTTCGGGCTACGCGGCGACGCCGGCGGGTAGCAGCGCCTCGGCCAGCCGGCGCCAGTGCGGCATGGCCGACGTGCCCGGTTCGACGCCGACCACCTGGATGCCGACGTGGTCGGCGCCGGCGTGGAGGTGGGCCTGCAGCTTGCCGGTGATCGTGTCGAGGTCGCCCCAGAACACCAGGTCGTCGACGAGCCGGTCGCTGCCGCGGCCGCCGTCGAGGTCCGCTTCGGTGTAGCCGAGCCGCCGGAACTTCGCGACGTTGTACTGCGAGGTGAGGTACATGTGCAGGTGGTTACGGGCGATTTCCCGCGCCTTGGCCGCGTCGGTTTCGAAGAGCACGGCGTGCTCGACGCCGAGGAACGGGCCGGCGCCGAGGATGTCCCGCGCCTGGGCGGTGTGCTCCGGCGTCACGTGGTAGGTGTGCGCGCCCGCCGACCGGTCCCGGGCCAGCTCCAGCATCTTCGGGCCGTACGCGGCGAGCAGGCGCCGGACCGGCGTCCGTGGCTCGGGGTTGGCGCTCGTGATGGTGTCCAGGGCGTCGAGGTAGTCGTTCATCGCCCGCAGCGGCTTCGCGCCGGGCTCTCCGGCGCCGAAGCCGAGGCCGAGCAGGTGCCGGTCCGGGTAGGCGTCGGCGAGCAGCAGGGCCGCGCCGCGGGTCCAGCGCGGCCCGCGCGACCGGATCTGCGCGATCCCGTTGACGACGGTGAGGCGTTCGGTGGCCGCCAGCAGGAACCCGGCGTGGGTCAGGGCCTCCCGGCCGTTGCTTTCCGGGATCCAGACCGCCGGCCAGCCGAGCTCTTCCAGCTCCTGCACCGAGTCCCCGATCAGGCCGGCCGGCTGGTCCTCGAAGTCGAACGTCCAGATCCCGTAGCGGCCGAGCCGCATGTTCTCGATCATGCCCATAAATCGAAGTATCGCAGAATCACGATATGAGTCAACCGGCTGCCCCCGCGGCAGGGCAGGGGGGAGTGGTCAGAGGGTATGACCGAGCACGGTCACGAACTCGGCGATCCGGGCTTCGTCTCGCTTGTAGTGCGTCCACTTGCCGACGCGGGTCGCGCGCACCAGGCCCGCGCGCTGCAGCTCCGCCATGTACGCCGAGACGGTCGACTGCGCGAGTCCCGTCTTCTCCTGGATGTGGCTCACGCACACGCCGACCTCGACCGGGTCGGCGATGGCTCGCTCCACGGGGAAGTGTCGCTCGGGTTCCCGCAGCCACTGCAGCACCTGCAGCCGCACGGGGTTCGCGAGCGCTTTGAAGACGTCGAGCAGCTGCCCGGCGTCCGGCTGGGATTCGGTGCGTGTCGTCATGGCTGGTACCGAGTATATCGACGTATAACGACCTATACTCACCGGCTGTGAGCGAAGAAACCCGCCGGCCCCGCGCGCCGATCACCGAAACCGACGTCCTGGCCTGGCTGGAGACGACGGCCGCCGCCGTCCAGGCGGGGGAGATGAGCGCCCAGGAGCTCATCGACATCCTGGGGGAGCTGCGCCGCGCCTCCGCCGCCTGTGCCGACGCATCCGACTGGGCCCTGCTCGCCGCCCGTGAAGGGGGTGCGAGCCTCCGCCAGATCGCGCCGGTCTTCGGCAAGGGGTACGTCCGGGCCCCGGCCGCGCGCCTCGAGAAGCTCCACCGCCAGGCCCAGAACTCCGACCAGTGGCTGGCGATCCTCCGGCACAAGCAGACGGCATGACGGCGTCCGTGGACCGCGTCGCGCTCGGCCTGGCCGCGCTGGGCCGGCCCGCCTACATCAACCTGGGCCGTGACGGCGCGCTGCCGCCGGAACGGGACGTCGAGTCCATGCGCGCCGCGACCTTCGCGGTGCTCGACGACGCCTACGCCGCGGGGGTCCGGCACGTCGACGTCGCCCGGTCCTACGGGCGCTCCGAGGAGTTCCTGGCCGGCTGGCTCGCCGAGCGGGAGCACGCCGACGTCGAGGTCTCCAGCAAGTGGGGCTACGCGTACGTGGGGGACTGGCGGCTCGACGCCGGCGTGCACGAGGTGAAGGAGCACTCGGCGGCGCGGTTCGCCGCGCAGTGGGCGGAAACCCTGGCGCTGCTGGGGGACCGGGTCGGCCTGTACCAGGTGCATTCGCTCACTGTGGACAGTCCGCTGTTCACCGACGAGCCGCTGGTCGAGGCGCTGGCGGAGCTTTCCGCGAACGGCGTCGCGGTCGGGTTCTCGACGTCCGGGCCGGCGCAGGCGGCCGCGATCGAGCGGGCCTTCGCGCTGGAAGTGGCCGGGCGGCCGGTGTTCTCGGCGGTGCAGTCGACGTGGAACGTCCTGGAACGGTCCGCCGGGCCGGCGCTGGCCGCGGCGCACGCGGCCGGGAAGCGCGTGCTGGTCAAGGAAACCCTGGCCAACGGCCGGCTCGCGGTCGAAGCGCCGAAGGTCGTCCGCGACATCGCGGCGGCGCACGGGATCGGCCCGGACGCGGTCGCCGTCGCCGCGGTGCTGGCGCGGGAGTGGGCCGGCACGGCCGTCCTCGGCCCGGCGAGCCCGGCGCAGCTCGCGGCCAACCTGCTGGCCACCACGCTGTCGTTGAGCACGGACGAGGACGCCGCGCTGGCCGGTCTCGCGGAGGATCCGGAGGAGTACTGGCGACACCGGTCCTCCTTGGCGTGGGACTGAGCCGCTGCACTACCCTTCGCAGGCACCCGAGGACGGTAGGAGGCCGGAGCAAGTGCGTCATCGGCAGGTGGTCGCCCTGGCCGCGGTCGCGTTCGTCGGCCTCACCGGCTGCGACGGGCCCGACCCGAACAACCTCGAGACGTACTACGACGACCCGGCTCCCACGTCGGCGCCGGTCTCGGTCACCGAAGCGCCGGTGAGCCCCGCGAAGGCGGCCCCGGCGCCGGCGCCGGACTTGGGTCTGCTCGCGGAGCGGGCGTTGCTGTCCGATGCGGACGTCGCCGAGGAAGGCGTGCTGCCGGGCTCGAGCGAGGCGTCGGGGTGCCTGACCGGCAGCTTGTCGGCGAGCAGCCGGACGGCGTCGTGGCACTACCCCAGCGGTTCGGTGCTGCGCCACCGCGTCGCGGCGTACCCGGACGAGGCGGCCGCGGAGGCCGTGGCGGCCGCGGACTGCGCGGGCAAGACGGTGAGCGTCCCGGCGCAGGCGGGCGTCGACCGGCAGCAGGCCTGGTGCGAAGGCAAGACGTGCACGGTGTTGCTGGCGAAGGGGAAGCTCGTGTCCGGGCTGACCGTCTCGGCGAGCACCGAGACGCGGGCCGTGGACGCGGCCAAGCGGCTGCTGCCCGCGATGGCGGCGAAGCTCGCGGCTCAGCCGTAGCGGCGGAACCATTCCTGGACGCCTTCGCGGCCGTCGGGGATGAAGGGAAGCTCGGGTGCCGGGTCGTCGACCCAGGCGCGGAGGTCGTCCAGGGGGAGCCAGCGGCCTTCGACGATCTCTTCGGCCTGGTGGCGGATCGGGCCGTCCCAGCGGACCTCGAAAGCGAAGTTGTGGCAGCGGTTGCGGCCGTCGTCGTAGACCTTGGTGAACAGCGGAACGGGTTCCACCCCGTGGACGCCGAGCTCTTCGGCCAGTTCGCGGCGGGCGCATTCGGCCGGTGACTCGCCCGCGGCGACCACGCCGCCGGCCCAGCAGTCCCAGGTCGACGGGAACACGTCCTTCACCGCGGTGCGCAGGTGCACGTAGACGGCGCTTCCGTCACCCGAACGGACCAGCACGACGCCGGCGGCGTGCCACAGGCCCTCGGCGCGGAGGCGGCTCCGGAGCGTCGAGCCGACGACGGAGCCGGCCTGGTCATAGAGGGCAACGAGTTCGTCACTGCCTGGCATGGGTGCATCGTTCCACTAGGCCCACCCCGTAGGGTGGTGGACATGCGGCGGATCATGGGAACCGAAGTCGAGTACGGCATCTCGGTGCCGGGCGACGCGACGGCGAACCCGGTACTCACCTCGACCCAGGTCGTGCTGGCCTACGCGGCCGCGGCCGACATCCCGCGTGCGCGCCGGGCCCGGTGGGACTACGAGGTGGAGTCCCCCTTGCGGGACGCGCGCGGGTTCGACCTGACCGGCCCCGGCGGGCCGGGGCACGACCCGGACGTCGAGGACCTGGGCGCGGCGAACGTCATCCTGACCAACGGCGCGCGGCTGTACGTCGACCACGCGCACCCGGAGTACTCGGCACCCGAGGTGACGAACGCGCGCGACGCGGTCATCTGGGACAAGGCCGGCGAGCGGGTGATGGAGGAGGCCGCGCTCAAGGCGGCGTCCGTGCCCGGTCAGCCGCAGCTCCAGCTGTACAAGAACAACGTCGACGGCAAGGGCGCCAGCTACGGCACGCACGAGAACTACCTGTGCGCGCGCTCGACGCCGTTCACCGCGATCATCGCCGGGCTGACGCCGTTCTTCGTGTCGCGGCAGGTGGTGACCGGCTCGGGCCGGGTCGGGATCGGCCAGCAGAGCGAAGAGGCCGGGTTCCAGCTCTCCCAGCGTGCGGACTACATCGAGGTCGAGGTCGGCCTGGAGACGACGCTGAAGCGCGGGATCATCAACACCCGGGACGAGCCGCACGCGGACGCGGACAAGTACCGGCGGCTGCACGTCATCATCGGCGACGCGAACATGTCGGAGTACTCGACGTACCTGAAGGTCGGGACGACGGCGCTGATCCTGGACCTCATCGAGTCCGGGATCCGGTTCGACGACCTGAAGCTGGACGAGCCGGTCAAGGCGGTCCACCAGATCAGCCACGACCCGACGCTGAAGGCGCAGGTGGCGCTGGCGAACGGGAAGAAGTACACCGGGCTGGACCTGCAGTTCGCCTACCACGAGATCGCCTCGCAGAACCTGGAGCGCACGGACGCGGACCAGGCGTCCAAGGAGGTCCTGCGGGTCTGGGGCGAGGTCCTGGACGCGCTGGCGCGCGACCCGCAGGAGTGCGCGGACCGGCTGGACTGGCCGGCGAAGCTGCGGCTGCTCGAGGGCTACCGGCAGCGGGACAACCTGGCCTGGGGCGCGCCGCGGCTGCGGCTGGTCGACCTGCAGTACTCGGACGTGCGGCTGGCGAAGGGCCTGTACAACCGGCTCGTCACGCGCGGGTCCATGAAGCGGCTGGTGTCGGAGGAAGAGGTGCTGGCCGCGGTGACGACGCCGCCGTCGGACACGCGGGCCTACTTCCGGGGCCGGGCGCTGGAGAAGTACGCGACGTCGATCGCGGCCGCGTCGTGGGATTCGGTCATCTTCGACGTCGGCAAGGAGTCCCTGGTCCGGATCCCGACGCTGGAGCCGCTGCGGGGGACCAAGGCGCACGTCGGCAAGCTGCTCGACGAGTCGGCGACGGCCGAAGACCTGGTGGAGGCGCTCACCGGTTCGGACTAGGCGGGACGCACCAGCGATCGCGGCGTGACCCCGAATGTCGGGGCCGCTGGGTAGGCTAGGAAACATCAGCCACACCGGGAGGCGAGATGGCCCAGGAAAAGATCGAAAAGCACGGCGGCGGCGACTCTGACGAAGAGTTCGACGACACCGGCGCGGCGGGTCAGGAGCGGCGCGAGAAGCTCGGCGAGGACGTCGACACCATCCTCGACGAGATCGACGACGTGCTGGAGGAGAACGCCGAGGACTTCGTCCGGGCCTATGTGCAGAAGGGCGGCGAGTAGCCGCTCGGGGGCGCTGCGCCCCAGCCGACCGTTCAGCCGGCGGCCGGGGTTCCGCGTGGTGGTGACCGTGGCCCGGGTGGGCCGGGGGACGCCGGGCGCGCGGGACTCGGGTTCGCCTGGCCCGCACAGATGGGATTTTTGAGCACGTATGGACAACACCAGGGGCATCTCGGGTCCCGCGCTGCCGGCCGCGTACTTCTCGTCGGCGACGTCGTCGTTTTCGGACTTCTTGCGGGTACAGGCGCCGGAACTGCTTCCGGAGCGGCGGGTGGGCAACGGCATCGCGGATCTGGGCGTGCCGCACGGGACGACGATCGTCGCCTGCACGTTCGCGGGCGGGGTGCTGATCGCGGGTGACCGGCGGGCGACGTCGGGGAACCTGATCGCGAGCCGGGACATCGAGAAGGTGCACGTCACCGACGAGTACTCGGCCGTGGGGATCGCGGGCACGGCCGGGCTGGCCGTGGAGATGGTGCGGCTGTACGCCGTGGAGCTGGCGCACTACGAGAAGATCGAGGGCGTTTCGCTGTCGCTGGACGGCAAGACGAACAAGCTGGCCGGGATGGTCAAGGGCAACCTCGAGATGGCGATGGCCGGGCTGGCGGCGATCCCGTTGTTCGTGGGCTACGACCTCGAGGCCGAGGACGCCAAGCACGCCGGGCGGATCGTCTCGTACGACGCCGCGGGCGGACGGTACGAGGAGAACGGCGGCTACGCGGGGATCGGCTCGGGTTCGCTGTTCGCGAAATCCGCGCTGAAGAAGCTGCACGACCCGGACGCCGACGTCGAGGGCGCGGTCCGCGTCGCGGTCGAGGCGCTGTACGACGCGGCCGACGACGACACCGCGTCGGGCGGCCCGGACCTGGTGCGGCGGATCTTCCCGAGCGTCGTCACGATCACCGCGGAGCGCGGGGCCGTGCAGCTGCCGGAGCCGGAGACCGCGGCCGTCGCGGAAGCCGTGGTGGCGGGGCGGATCGAGCGCCACCAGAGCCGGCTCTCCTGATCGCGGGGCCGGACCAGTGAACGTTGGAACACCGAAAGACCTGGAGCGCACACCGTGACGATGCCGTTGTATGCCTCTCCCGAGCAGCTGATGCGGGAGCGTTCCGAGCTGGCGCGCAAGGGCATCGCGCGCGGCCGGAGCGTGGTGGTGCTGAAGTACGCGGGCGGCGTGCTGTTCGTGGCGGAGAACCCGTCGGCCACGCTGCACAAGATGTCCGAGATCTACGACCGGATCGGGTTCGCCGCGGTCGGGCGCTACAGCGAGTTCGAGAACCTGCGCGTGGCGGGGATCCGGCACGCGGACCTGAAGGGCTACCAGTACGACCGGCGTGACGTGAGCGCGCGGGCGCTGGCGAACGCCTACGCGGCGACGCTGGGCAGCATCTTCACCGAGCAGCTGAAGCCGTTCGAGGTCGAGGTCTGCGTGGCGGAGGTCGGGGCGAGCTCGGCGGAGGACCAGCTGTACCGGCTGACCTACGACGGGTCGATCTTCGACGAGCCGCAGTACATCGTGATGGGCGGCCAGAACGAGAAGATCGCGGCGAAGCTGAAGGAGACGTTCGAGGACGGCCTGGACCTGCAAGGGGCCCTGGGGGTGGCGGTGGCCGCGCTGAGGACGCCGGTCCAGCCGTCGACGGCCTCGTCCTCGTCGGCGGGTTCTTCTTCGACCTCGTCTTCGGCGGCGAGCTCGTCGCCGAACGGCAACGGCGAGACCGACCCGCCGATCAAGCTGGAGGTGGCGGTCCTGGACCGCGACCGCCCGCGGCGCGCGTTCCGCCGCCTGACGGGCACGGCGCTGGACTCGCTGCTGCCGGTGCCGGACCCGCAGGGGGACGAGCCGGAGGCGAAGCCGGAAGGCGAGTAGTACTTCGCGAAGGCGGGGGCGTGGTCGAGGACCGCGCCCCCGCCTTCGTCATGTGTGCCCCGGGCAACCCGGTTTCAGGACGTCGCGGGCGGGGTCCGGAAGTTCTGGTCGGCGAAGGCGAGCAGGTACGGCAGCGTCGCCCGGGCCGTGTGCCAGGTGTGGTTGAAGCCGCGTTCGGCGTGGACGATCGCCTCCTGGCCGCGGGCGTGGAGGGCGTCCGCGATCCGGTGGGCCGTCGTGACGTCGGTGGGTGCGCCGGTGCCGACCGCGAGCATCACCGAGATCGGCGCGGGGAAGGTCATCGCCGGCAGGTAGCGGCGTGGGGTGTTGGCGGCGATCGCGGCCCGGTTGCCGTCGAGGACGCCGACGGAGTCGTTGAGGTCGTCGTAGGGGAGGGCGATGAGCAGGGTGGCGAACTCGTCCACGTGGTGCAGGCCGATGTTGAGCGCCCCGAAGCCGCCGCCGGACATGCCGCCCAGTGCCCGGTGGCCGCGGTCGGCGAGGGTGCGGTAGCGCTGGTCGGTCGCCGGCACCACCGTGCGAGCCAGGTACGTCTCCAGCTGCGGGCCGCCGGGGACGTCGAGGCATTCCCAGTCCGTGGCCGGGTTGCCGGCGGTCAGGTCGACGCTGACCACGATCATCGGCTCGATCACGCCCGCGCGCTGCAGGGCGAGCAACGTACCCGGGGCGTCACCTGAGGTCAGCCAGTCGCGGGGACCGCCGAACGGGTAGCCGTGGATCAGGTAGACGACGGGGTAGCGACGGGCCGCGTTCGCGTCGTAACCGGGCGGCAGCACGACGTAGTTGCTGCCGGACGGGATGCCGTGCGCGGGGTCGGGCAGGTTCATGACGTCGATGCGCTGGCCGGCGGCCGCGGTGCCCGCGCTCGGGTGCGGTGTGGACGGTGCTTCCTTGCCGTCGTCGAGCAGGCGGCCGGCGAGGTTGACGACGCCGGGGCCGCGTTGCAGCAGGCGCGCGAGGTCGTCGGAGGTGCGCACGTAACCGACGTAGCTGTTCAGGGCAGTGACTGCCGCGAGCAGCAGCAGGACGCCGAAGGCGGTGAAGCCCCATCGGCGCATCCGGCGCCGGTGCCACAACGCGACGACAGCGGCGAGGACGGCGACGGCGGCCGAGGCGAGGGCGAGCCAGATGAGCGGGGACTCGAAGGGGCCGAGGTCGCGGGCCCGCGCGGTGATGTCGCCGGGCAGCACCGGGTCGGTGGCGGCCCGGTGGACGCCGCTCGCCAGGCCGTGCCCGCCCATTCGATCCCCGCTCGTCCCCTGGCCGCGGGCAGGGTCGCCCGCATCTCGATCAAGACGCTAGCCAGGGGACGCTGTGGGTTCGTTGAGTAAAAGTAAAGCATTCTTAAAGACGGTAGATGGTCAGGGCGCTCGGACGGGACCGGAAGCGGAACCGGTTGCCGAGCGGGCCGACCTCGCCGTCGGTGGCGACGCGGCGGTGGCCGTCCAGCAGCTCGACGTCCAGCTCGGCCACGTCGAGCTCCTGGTAGACGTGGCTCGCCGCCAGGCTGCGGGTGACCATCGCCAGCAGGAACCGGGCCCGCGAGTAGGGCAGGTCGGCACGCAGGTAGCGGACGTCGAGCAGGCCGGTGTCGAGCGCGGGCCGCCGGCTGGGCGCGAAGCCCTTCGGCGCGTACGTGCCGTTGCCGACGAACAGCAGCCAGACCTGGGTGAGCTTGCCGTTGAGCCGCACGGTCAGCGGCTTGGCGTGCCGCAGCGACCGGGTCAGCGCGATCGCGGCCGAAGGCCACTTGGGGTGCTTCTCCTGCAGCTTCTCGCGCAGCCGGACCATCTCCGGGTAACCGCCGAGGCTGGCGGTGTTGACGAACCAGCGGTGCGCCGTATCGCCGTCCGGCTCGTGGATTTCGACCTCGCCGAGGTCGATGCCGACGGCGTTGCCGCGCTCGGTCGCGGCGTCCGCGTCGGGCATGGAGCTGACGCCGACGTCGCGGGCGAAGTGGTTGAGCGTGCCCGCCGGGATCAGCGCGAGCGGCAGGTCGCGCTCCGCGGCGACGGCGGCGACCGCGGCCACGGTGCCGTCACCGCCCGCGACGCCGAGGGCACGGACCGTCCCGCGGGCGTCGATCTCGCTTTCGAGCTGGGCGATCAGGTCCTGGCCGGGGTCCGGGTAGAGGATCTCGGCCTTGGGCCAGGCGTGCCGGGCGTCCTCGGTGGGGTCCTGGCCGTCGATCCCGGACTTCGGGTTGACCAGCACCAGCATGTCGTCGCCGTCGACCATCTCGGGCGCGTCCGCGTCGTGGGCGGAGCGGCCCGGGACGTCGTCGTGCAGCGGCCACCAGTGCCGGGTCACCAGGCCCACGCCGACCCCGATGCTCAGGCCGACACCGACGTCGGAGGGCCAGTGGACGCCGGTGTGGACGCGGGAGTAGGCGACGGCCAGCGCGAGCGGCGCCACGGCCAGACCGGCGCGCGGCGACTCCATCGCCACCGCCGTCGCGAAGGCCGCCGCGGACGCCGAGTGGCCGGACGGGAACGACGACGACGTCGGGCGTTTCCGCAGGCGGCGGTGCATGGGCACCTCCTCCTCGGCCGGGCGGCGGCGGGGGAACAGCGGCTTGCCGAGCAGGTTCGCCGCGGCGCTGGCCCCGGCGATCGCGACGACCCCGCGCAGCGCGCCGCGGCGGGTGGCGCCCTTCCGGGTGGCCAGGAGCCCGGCGACCACCCACCAGAGCCGGGACTTGTTCGCCGATCTCGACAGCGCCATCAGCGCGTCGTCGGCCCTCGAGGCCGGCAACGCGGCACTGCGCCGCATCAGCTTGCGATCGGTCCGGCCGACCCGCCGGAAGGCCCGGATGAGCTGGTGCGACAAAGGGTCCGCCTTTCGCGTGACGTCAAGGGCAATGCTCCAATCGTGCCTGAATCGGGGAGTTTTCACCGTCTGTGGCACACCGGGGGCGTGTCGACGCCCGAACGGCGCACCGTCGAAGGGGGTCCAGCGCCTACTCTGGTGGCATGCAGCGGCGGATCTTTGGCATCGAGACCGAGTTCGGGGTCACGTGCACCTTCCACGGCCAGCGCAGGCTCTCGCCCGACGAGGTGGCGCGCTACCTCTTCCGGCGGGTCGTCTCGTGGGGTCGTTCTTCGAACGTTTTCCTGTCCAACGGCTCCCGGCTCTACCTGGACGTCGGCTCGCACCCCGAGTACGCGACGGCCGAGTGCGACGACCTGGTCCAGCTGGTCACGCACGACAAGGCCGGGGAGCGCATCCTCGAGGACCTGCTGGTCGACGCCGAGCGGCGGCTGGCCGACGAGGGCATCGGCGGCGACATCTTCCTGTTCAAGAACAACACCGACTCGGCGGGCAACTCCTACGGCTGTCACGAGAACTACCTGGTGACCCGCGCGGGTGAGTTCTCCCGGATCGCCGACGTGCTGCTGCCGTTCCTGGTGACCCGGCAGTTGATCTGCGGCGCGGGCAAGGTGCTGCAGACCCCGCGCGGCGCGGTCTACTGCCTCTCCCAGCGTGCGGAACACATCTGGGAGGGCGTCTCGAGCGCGACGACCCGCTCGCGGCCCATCATCAACACCCGCGACGAGCCGCACGCCGACGCCGAGCGCTACCGGCGGCTGCACGTCATCGTCGGCGACTCGAACATGGCCGAGCCGACGACCATGCTCAAGGTCGGCTCGGCGAACCTCGTGCTCGAGATGATCGAGGCCGGCGTCCAGTTCCGCGACTTCACCCTCGACAACCCGATCCGGGCGATCCGCGAGATCAGCCACGACCTCACCGGCCGCCGCCAGGTGCGCCTCGCCGGTGGTCGCGAGGCGTCGGCCCTCGACATCCAGCGCGAGTACCACGCCCGCGCCGTCCAGCACCTCAAGGACAACGGCACCACCCCGGCGAACGAGCGCGTCATCGAGCTCTGGGGCCGCGCGCTGGACGCCGTCGAGCAGCAGGACTTCAGCAAGATCGACACCGAGATCGACTGGGCGATCAAGCACCGGCTGGTCGAGCGCTACCGGCACAAGCACGACATGGACCTGTCCAGCCCGCGCATCGCGCAGCTCGACCTCGCCTACCACGACATCCGCCGTGGCCGGGGCATCTTCGACCTGCTCCAGCGCAAGGGCCTGGTCCGCCGGGTCACCGACGACGGCGAGATCGAGGCGGCCAAGGACACCCCGCCCCAGACGACCCGGGCGAAGCTGCGCGGCGACTTCATCGCCGCCGCCCAGGCCGCGGGGCGCGACTTCACGGTCGACTGGGTGCACCTGAAGCTGAACGACCAGGCCCAGCGCACGGTCCTGTGCAAGGACCCGTTCCGCTCGGTCGACGAGCGCGTGGAACGCCTGATCAGCTCGCTGTAGCCCAACGCCGTGGAGGCCTCCTTACCGGCTCTATTGTCCCGGACTGTTGGCCCCCCGGGGGTTGTGACAAACCACAAGA
>NZ_JBEZHS010000073.1:0-14315 GCF_040650695.1 Amycolatopsis sp. NPDC048633 | reverse complement strand
GCATCGCCTCGAGCAGCTTCGACGTCTCCCAGCCGGCGCCGCCGAACGTCTCCGCGACGCTCGGCTCGGCTGGCGGGATGCGTTGGCGCCGACGGGCAACCCGCCGCCGGACGGCGGGGTGCTGGTTGGTCGCTGGAAGTCCTGTGTCGCGGTCGGGCTCTGTTGGGAGCCCGCCGCCGGCGTGTGCGGTGCTGGTCGGCGGATGGTTTGTGCGGCGGCCGGCTCGGCCTGGAGCAGCCCGCCGCCGGAACGTGCGGTGCCGGTCGGCGGAAGGCCTGTGCCGAGGCCGGATCCGCCTGGGAGCGGTCGATCGTCAGGCCGCGCGGTGCCGGCCGGCCGCCGGAAACCCCACGCCGCAGCCGGCTCCGCCGGAAACCAGCCCTCAGGCCGCGCGATGCCGACTAGCCGGCCTCCGCGGGAACCGGCTGCGTACCGGCGCGAGCGGCGCCGGCGCGTCCTGCTCCGGAAGCCGCACACCATCCTCAGTGCCGAGCGCGTCCGCGTTCAACGGCGCCGGAGCCGGATGGCGGCGGTGTTCGCGGTGGACCACCACCAGCAGCACCAGGCCGACCAGCAGCAGCCCGTGCGTCAGCAGGCGTCCGGCGCCGACCTGGCCGCCGGATGCGTCGATCGCCGAGGCCACCCCCAGCACCAGCGCGAAGCCGGCGATCAGCGGCAACTGGGCTCCGGCCGTCCGGGGTCGCAATGCCGCCCACAGCAGTCCGATGCCCAGCGCGAGGTTCCACGCCGCGCTCTCGTTGCTCAGGTGGATCGCGCCCTCGTGGGCGGCGTGCGCGTCCGCGGGCACCAGGAACTCGGCGAACCCGAGTCCGGACTGGACCAGCCCGACCAGGGCCAGCGCGACCCGCGCCGCCCACTTCTCCCGGGACGGCATCGGTGCGCGCTCGAGGATCGCGGCCGTGAGGTCGGGCACCGCGGGGGCCTGGCGCAGCATCGAGCGCCGCAGCCGCCGGGCCTGGTCCTGCCAGGCCTGGCACGCGCCGCAGCCCTGCAGGTGCCGTGCCACGTCGGCCTCGGGCAGCGGGCCGGTCTCGCCGTCCATCGCGGCCGAGAGCGATTCCCGGAAAAGTGCGCAGTCCACGATCAGATAGTCGCTCATGTGCTCGTCTTGGTTCCCGCGGATCAGACGACGGCGGTGCGCCGGGGCGGCGCGTCGGCCATCGCCGCGAGGAGGTCGTCGCGCGCACGGGCGACGCGCGACCGGATCGTGCCGACCGGGCACCCGCACACCTCGGCGGCGTCCGCGTACGACAGCCCGAGGGCCTGGGTGAGCACGAACGCGTCCCGCCGCTCCGGGTCCAGCGCGCCCACCAGCTGGTCCAGGACCACCTGCTCCTCCAGCAGCGACCGCGTCGACGGCTCGTCGCGCCCGGACAGGGTCTGCCAGTCGGCCGCGGACACCGAGCGCGGGCGGCAGCGGGCGGCGCGGATCTGGTCGGCGACCGCGCGGCGGGCGATCGAGAGCAGCCACGTGCGGGCCGACGAGTCGCCCTTGAAGCGGCTCAGCGAGCCCAGCGCCCGCAGGTAGGTCTCCTGGACGAGGTCGTCCGCGGTCTGCGCGTCGCCCAGGCTCGCCACGAACCGCCACACGTGCGGCTGCGTGGCGCGCACGAACTGCTCCAGGGCGACCTGGTCGCCGCGGCCGGCGAGCCGGGCCCAGCGCGTGATCTCGTCATCATCCGCACGAAGTGGCCTCACACCCGCTGATACGGCTCCGGGGCCGGAACGGTTGAAGATGATCTTGGTCGAAATTCCCGGGAACCATCCGGGCCCGCCGGCCGACCTTGTTACGGCAAGGCCACTGCCCGATCTCGGGAAGGCCACGGCCGGAAGGCGAACGATGACTCAGAGTACGTACGCGGTGACAGGAATGACGTGCGGGCACTGCGCGGCCTCGGTCCGCGAAGAGCTCGGCGAGCTGCCCGGCGTCCGGGAGGTCGACGTCGACGTGCCGGGTGGCCGCGTCGTCGTCACCAGCGAGGCGGCCCTGGCTCTCGAGCACGTCGAGAGCGCCGTCCGGGTCGCGGGCTACCAGCTCGTCCGATGACCAGCGGGTACCTGCGCGACCCGGTCACCGCGCCCATCGCCGCGCTGCGGCCCGCGCGCGACGTGGAGCTGGTGGTCGGCGGCATGACGTGCGGCTCGTGCGCCGCTCGGATCGAACGCAAGCTCAACCGCGTCGACGGCGTCCGCGCGACCGTCAACTACGCCACCGGGAAGGCCGCCGTCTCGGTGCCGGCGTCGCTCACGGTCGAAGACGTCGTCGCGGTGATCGAAGCCGCCGGCTACACCGCCCAGCCGCCCGCGCCGCCGGAGCCGGAGCCGGTTCCGGCGGCCGATCCGCTGCGGCGGCGGCTGCTCGTGTCCGCCGTCCTCGCGGTGCCGGTCATCGCGCTCGCGATGGTGCCCGTGCTGCAGTTCCCGGCCTGGCAGTGGGTGTCGCTGGTGCTCGCCACGCCGGTCGTGGCCTGGGGCGCGGGACCGCTGCACCGGGCGGCGTGGGCGAACCTGAAGCACCGCACGGCCACGATGGACACCCTCGTCTCGATCGGGGTCGCCGCGGCCTACCTCTGGTCGCTGTACGCGCTGCTGCTCGGCGGCGCGGGCGAAATCGGGATGCGGCACGAGTTCGACTTCACCCTCGCCGCCGACCACGACGTCGACGGGATCTACTTCGAGGTCGCCACCGGCGTCACGCTGTTCATCCTGGCCGGCCGGTTCTTCGAAGCCCGCTCCCGGCGCCGCGCCGGAGCCGCGCTGCGGGCACTGCTCGACCTCGGGGCGAAGTCGGTCGCCGTGCTGCGCGACGGCCGCGAGGAGCGGATCCCGATCGACGGCCTGCGCGTCGGCGACCGGTTCGTCGTGCGCCCCGGCGAGAAGATCGCCACCGACGGCGTCGTCGAAGACGGCACGTCGGCCGTCGACCTGAGCCTGGTCACCGGCGAAGCGGTACCCGTCGAGGTGACCGTGGGCGCCGAAGTCGTCGGCGCGACGGTGAACATGAGCGGACGGCTGGTCGTGCGCGCCACCCGCGTCGGCGCCGACACCCGGCTGGCGCGGATCGCCGGCATGGTGGAGCGGGCCCAGAGCGGCAAGGCGGACGTGCAGCGGCTCGCCGACCGCGTCTCGGCGGTGTTCGTGCCGGTGGTGATGGCGCTTTCGCTGGCCACGCTCGTGTTCTGGCTCGTCTCCGGCGCGGAGACCGCGGCCGCGTTCACCGCCGCCGTCGCCGTGCTGATCATCGCCTGCCCGTGTGCGCTGGGGCTGGCGACGCCGACCGCGCTGCTCGTGGGCACCGGCCGCGGCGCCCAGCTCGGCGTGCTGGTGAAGGGCCCGGAGATGCTCGAGTCGACGCGGCGGGTCGACACCGTCGTGCTCGACAAGACCGGCACCGTCACCACCGGCAAGATGAGCCTGGCCGCCGTCCGGACCGACGACGGCACGCCGCGCGACCTCGCGCTCCAGCTGGCCGGAGCGCTGGAAAACGCGTCGGAGCACCCGATCGCGGTCGCCGTCACCGCCGCGGCGGTCAAGCGGTTCGGCTGGGTCGGCGAGGTGCGGGAGTTCCGCACGGTGGCCGGGTTCGGCGTGCTCGGCCGTGTCGAAGGCCACCGCGTGGTCATCGGCCGTCCCGAGCTGCTGCGGCGGCTGAACGTCCGGCTGCCGCAGTCGTTGCTGCGCGCGAAGGAACGGGCCGAGCAGGAGGGGAACACCGCGGTGATCCTCGCCTGGGACGGCTTGGCGCACGCGGTGCTGGTGGTCGCGGACAGCGTCAAGCCGACGTCGGCGCCCGCGGTGTTCCGGCTGCGCCGGCTCGGGCTGAACCCGGTGCTGCTGACCGGGGACAACGAAACGGTCGCCCGCGCGATCGGCCGCGAAGCCGGGATCACCGACGTGATCGCGGGGGTGTCCCCGGAGCAGAAAGTCGAAGTGATCCAAGGGATGCAGGCCGAGGGCCGGGTGGTCGCGATGATCGGCGACGGCGTCAACGACGCGGCGGCGCTGGCGACGGCGGACCTCGGGCTGGCCATCGGCACGGGCACCGACGCGGCGATCGAGGCGAGCGACCTGACCCTGGTCCGCGGCGACCTCCTGGCGGCGGTGGACGCGATCCGGCTGAGCCGCCGCACCTTGGCGACGATCAAGGCGAACCTGTTCTGGGCACTGGCGTACAACGTCGCGGCGCTGCCGCTGGCCGCGGCGGGCCTGCTCAACCCGATGATCGCGGGCGCGGCGATGGCGATGTCGAGCTGCCTGGTGGTGTCGAACAGCTTGCGGTTGACGCGGTTCCGGGGCACGCAGGCCGGCCAGGGCCACTCGATCGAGTGAAGAATTTCGGCCGGTCCCAGCGCGCGGACTCCCGTTGACACCCCCAGGTCGTCCCGGTGTACTCGGGATCGTGAACGGCGACCGCTGCCGGACCACCCGAAAGGAAACCCTGTGACGACAACGGAAAAGACCGACTGGATCGCGGCCGCGAAGGACGTCGCCGCGAAGCTCGCCGTCGACGCCGTCGAGCGCGACCGCCGCAACGCCACGCCGTACGAAGAGATCCGGCTGCTCAAGGACGCCGGCCTGGTGACCCTGCTGGGCCCGGTCGAGCACGGCGGGGGCGGGCAGACCTGGGACACGGCCTACCGGGTGACGCGGGAGATCGCCCGCGCCGACGGCTCGATCGGGCAGCTGCTCGGCTACCACTACCTCTGGGCCTGGGCCGCGCGGCTGGTCGCGACCGACGAGCAGGTCGCCGCCGTCGAAGAGCTCTACACCACCAACAACTTCTTCTTCGGCGGCGCGGTCAACCCGCGCGACTCCGACCTCACCATCACCGAGGACGGCGACGACATCGTCTACAACGGACGCAAGTCGTTCTCCACCGGCAGCAAGGTTTCCGACCTGACCGTGCTCGAAGGCGTCCTGTCCGGCACCGGGGACCACGTCTTCGCGATCGTCCCGTCCACTCAGGACGGTATCGTCTTCCACGACGACTGGGACAACATCGGCCAGCGGCTCACCGAGTCCGGCGGCGTGACGATCACCGACGTGCGGGTGCCGTGGGCGAGCGCCGCCGGCTACGTCGACCGGGAGTTCCGGCCGCTCACCTACAACACGCTCAACGTCCCCGCGATCCAGCTGGTGTTCACCAACTTCTACCTCGGCATCGCCCAGGGCGCCCTCGACGCCGGGCTGGCCTACACCCGCGAGCGCACCCGGCCGTGGCCCTACGGCGGGGACGACAAGGACGCCGCGACCGAAGAGTGGTACATCCTCGACGGCTACGGCGATCTGCAGGCCAAGCTGTGGGCGGCCGAGGCGCTCACGGACAAGGCGGGCGCGGCGATCTCGCGGGTGCTGCACGCCCCGCGCGAGGACTTGACGCCGGAAGCCCGCGGCGAGCTGGCGGTCCTGATCGCGGCGGCCAAGCAGCGCGTGATCGAGACGGGCCTGGAGATCGGGACGAAGATCTTCGAGCTGACCGGCGCCCGCGCGAGCGCGTCGAAGCACGGCCTGGACCGGTTCTGGCGGAACCTGCGCACGCACTCGCTGCACGACCCGGTGGCCTACAAGCGCCGCGAGGTCGGCGTCTACGCGCTGCGCGGCGAGCTGCCGGAGCCGACCTGGTACACCTGAGCCGCCGCCGGCGGGACGGCAGTTACCTCCGAGGGAATTGTTTCGCCGACCCGGCTGCGTCAAGCTGCTGCCATGACCAGCTACCCGATGCACACCGTGGACACCGCGCCCGCCGAGGCCAGGACACCGCTCACCGTCCTGCGGGAGACGTTCGGGTTCGTCCCCGGCGCCGCGGCCGTGATGGCGAACTCGCCGGTTCTGCTCAACACGTTCTTCTCGGCCTTCGGCCACTTCCGCGGCGGCACGTTCACCCCGGCGGAGCGGCAGGTCCTGCTGCTGTCCAACGCGGTCGCGAACGCCAGTGAGTGGGCGGTCGCGTTCCACACCCTGGAGGCGCTGGCCGACGGCGTCGCGCCCGAGGTGGTCGACGCGGTGCGCCGCGGCGCGCGGCCCGGCGATCCGCGGATGGCGGCGTTGTCCGGCTTGACGGTCGCGTTCATCGAAAAGCGCGGCCACCTCGGCGAAGCGGATGTCAAGGCCTTCACCGCGGCCGGGTTCGGCGAGGGCCAGCTGTTCGAGGTCGTCGCCGGGGTGGCCATCTCGGCGATGGCGAACTACACCGCGAACGTTGCCGGCCCGCCGCTCGAGCCGGCGGTCGAACCGCACGCGTGGACGGCGGGAACCGGCGCCGGTGCCTGACGTCGGCCCGCTGCTGAAGCACTGGCGCGCCGCCCGCCGGCTGAGCCAGGTGGCGCTGGCGGCCGAGGCGGCCGTCTCCCTCCGGCACCTGAGCTTCCTCGAAACCGGTCGCGCGAAACCCAGCCGGGCGATGGTGCTGAAGCTCGCCGGCGTGCTCGACGTGCCCCTGCGGGAACGCAACACCCTGTTGCTCAGCGCCGGGTTCGCGCCCGAGTACGCGGAGTCCACATTGGACGCTCCGGCCCTGGCGGCGGTCCGCGACGCGCTCGACGCCATTCTCGCGCAACAGGAACCGTTCCCGGCGCTGGTGATGGACCGCGGCTGGGACATCCGCCACACCAACGGCGCCGCGCGGCGGTTCTTCGCCTTCCTCCGGGAGGGCCGCACCGCGGAGCCACCCGGACCGCCGAACGTGCTGCGGCGGATGTTCCACCCGGACGGCGTGCGGCCGCACGTGACGAACTGGCCGGAGGTGGCCGAGGCCCTGGTCGCGCGCGTCCGCCGGGAGGCGCTCGGCGGCGTGACCGACGAGCGCGCCCAGCGGATCCTGGACGAGGTGCTGCACTACCCCGGGGTGCCGGCGACCCTGCGCACCCTCGACGCGACCGGCCCGCTGCTGCCGATCGTCCCGATCCGCTACGTCCGCGACGGCCTGCGGTTCGGCTTCTTCTCGACGGTGACGACGCTGGGCACGCCCCAGGACGTGACGCTCCAGGAGCTGCGCATCGAGTGCTTCCACCCGATGGACGACGAGACCCGGTCGAACGTCCGGAGTCAGCTGGGGTGAGCGTCGACCTCGACGTACTCCTCGAACAGGCCCGGGTACGCCTTGACACCCGGGAGGGTCAGGGCACGGTGACGACGATGCGCCCGCGGACGTGGCCGGTCGCGCTCGCGGCCTGGGCCGCTCCGGCCTGACCGAGGGTCTCGGAGCGCTGCCACCGATCGGCGAGGTGCAGACGGCGCCGGTGATCCGGGTCCTCAAACGGGCGGGCCGCCGGCCCTGAGTCAGTCTCCCCGGGGACAGTCGGCGGCGGCGCGTTCCAGTGCGGTGAGGGTGCGGATCGGGCCGGGCACGACAGCGGGAGCGGCCGCGCCGACGGACCCGGGCCGGGAACCCGGCCTCGGGCGCGCGGATTCCGCGTACCGTTCGTCAGGGGACACCGGTCCCGGCCGGCGACGGGAGGAGGACGTCATGTCCTCGAACGTGAGCCCGCGGCAGGCGGCCGCCAGGATCCTTTCGGTCGAACGGGCCGAGGTGCGCCCGGACCTGCTGGTCATCGGCGTGGCCGGGGAGATCGACGCACTGTCGGTCCGGCTGCTGCAGCACGCGACGTGGCAGGACCTGGCCGCGGTCACGGTGGTGGACCTGTCTCGCGTGACTTTCATCGGCGCCGCCGGCCTGCGGGCGCTGGGCCAGGCGGCGCGGCGCGCCCACGCCGAGCGGCGGCGGCTGTGCCTCGTCACGCCGGCTCACCCGGTTTCGGTCGTGCTGCTGAGGTTCTGGGACGACGACCGCGTGCCCCTGCACCCGAGCCTGGCCGAAGCACTGCGGGCGAACCCGGCATGACGTCCTGGGGGACGGGCGAGCGGCCCGTATTCACGATCGAGCGGACCGCGCTCCCGCCGCTCAGCGCACTCCGGCGGTGGACCGCCCGGGCGCTGCCGCGGCTCGGCGCCGATCACCTCTGGGCGGTGCAGCTCGTGGTCACCGAGCTGGCCACGAACGCCTGCGAACACGGCGCCGGCCCGGTGACGGTCACCGCGTCGGGCGCCTTCCCGCCCTGCTCGGCGCTGCTGGAAGTCCACGACGACGGCGAAACCCGTCCGGTGGCCGGGACCCCGGAGCCGGCGAGCGGCCGCGGCTGGGGACTGGTGCTGGTCGGGGACCTCTCCCGGCAGTGGGGTGTCCGGTCCGCGAACCCGGGGAAGACGGTGTGGGCGAGCATCGCCTGCGGCACCGGGACGCTCGCCGCCTGCGCGGTGCGCGCCGAGCCGATCCTGATGGAGCCGGAGCCGTGCTGAGCCGGCTCAGTTCAGCTCGGCGGGGTGCCGCTCGCTGGTGAGGACGGCCCAGACGACCTTGCCACCGGACCACCGGGAGCTGCAGCCCCACGTTTCGGCCGAGCGCGCCACGATGTGCAGGCCCAGACCGGCGGCGCCCGGCCGCGGCCGGGGGAGGAGCACGGCCGGGCTGGGATCGTCGTCGAGCACCGCGATGGTCAGCCGGCCGCGCCGCAGGTCCAGCCGCAGGGTGGCCGCGGAAGTGGTGTGCTGGGCCGCGTTGGCCGCGAGCTCGCCGGCGACGAGGATGCCGTCGTAGACGAAGTGCGGGACCTCCCACCGCGCGCAGGCCTCGCGCACGGCGGCCCGCGCCATCGCCGACGCTTCGACGCCGCGGGGGAGGACCAGGTCGGTCAGCTGCCGCGAAGGCTTGCACAGCGCGCGTTCCGCACTGCCGACGTCCTCGCCGATCGCGACCTGGCGGTGGATCCCGTACTCCCGCAGGGTCCGCGTCCGGCTCGCGGCGCCGGCCAGCGCGAACGGGATCCCCGGCCACGTCCCGAGCCGCCGGGCGACCAGCCCGAACACCCCGACCGGCGCGACGGCGTCGACGTCGAGGCCGTCGATGCCGGCGATCACGGCTTCCGGCCCGTCCGCCGCGACCTCCAGGAGGCCGTCGCGCAGCCGGCGGTAGCTGCCCAGGTGCAGCCCGCCGGTCACGGTGACCAGCGTGTAGTGCGGCTGCGACGCGACCTCGAGGTCGAGCGTGCCCAGCATCGTCTCTCCTCGGGCGAGAAGCAGTGCGGCCCCGGCACGGTCCACGCTAGGACCACGGCGCCGAAACCGGTAGGCCCACGCCGCCCGTCCACGCCGTGAGCGCGCCGCCGGGGCTCAGGTGGTTGCCGGGACCAGGACCGCCGACAGCCGGGCCAGCACCTCGGGGTGGACGCGGTAGTACACCCACGTCCCGCGGCGCTCGCCGGTGATCAGGCCGGACTCGCGCAGCACCTTCAGGTGGTGCGAGATGGTCGGGCCGGTCAGGTCGAACGCGTCGGTCAGGTCGCACACGCACGCCTCGCCCCCGGCGTGGGACGCGATCAACGACAGCAGCCGCAGGCGGACCGGGTCGGCCATCGCCTTGAACAGCTTCGACAGCTCGGCGGCCTGGTCCTCGTTCAGCGGCTCGCGGGCCAGCGGGGAGCAGCAGGCGTCCATCGGAAGCTGTTTCGACATGTCTCTATCTTGACAGTCATCTATCCAAGCGGCAATCTGCTTAGACAATCATCTATTCAAGGAGGACGGATGTCCCGAGTGCAGCTCGCCTTGCGGGTCGGAGACCTCGAAGGTTCGATCGACTTCTACTCGAAGCTGTTCGGCACCGGACCGGCGAAGCTCCGGCCCGGCTACGCCAACTTCGCCATCGCCGAACCCGCGCTCAAGCTCGTGCTCCTGGCGGGCGAGCCCGGCCAGGCCACGGTCATGGACCACCTCGGCGTCGAGGTCGAGACCACCGGCCAGGTCAGCGCGGCGAGCAAGCGCCTGACGGGCGAGGGCCTGGAGACGTTGACCGAGGACGACACGACCTGCTGCTACGCGGTGCAGGACAAGGTGTGGGTGCACGGACCGGGCCAGGAGTCCTGGGAGGTCTACACCGTCAAGGCCGATTCACCGAGCTTCGGCATCGAAAGCGTGGCCACCTGCTGCACCCCGGACGCCGAAACCGGCGAGGTCGACAAGGCGACCCAGCCGGCGGGCTGCTGCTCCTGACGGCGATGGGTGCCCCGCCACCGGCTGAGCCGGCGGCGGGCCGATCGGGTCGTCCGGAAGCGTGTTCTGGTCCATGGGGTTCCTGTCCGGCGAACTGTGCGGACGCCACCTGAACGCCCGTGCCGCCGGATCGGTTGAGGTCACCGCTCGTTCTTGTCCCAGATCACCACCGGCGGCGCGTCCGGGTAGTCGACGTCGTGGGCGATGACCTTGTCGACCTTCGGGTTGTGCCGCAGGATCGGGAACTCGTCCATGTCGAAGACGTTGTTGGGCCGGCGTGAGGCCAGCTCGTCACCCATGTTGGGCCAGCCGCTCGACTTGCCCGGCGTGTTCGGCAGCGCGATGTGGACGTCGCCTTCCGCGTTGCGTCCGAGCGCCTTCGACGCGTCCGTCCAGACCTTCTCGCCGTTCGGGTGGTTGTCGGAGAACTTGGGCATCTCGACGTCGTTGTCCTTCAGGATGCCTTCGAGGGTGTTGCCGCCGTTCTTCTTCGCCATGTCGATCGCCGGGTTCTCGATCGAGCCGTGGTACTGCGACTCCGTGATGTTCTTGCCGGTGGCGGGGTCGTAGAGGTGCGAGTTCGGTTTCGACGAGTCGGCGTTCTTGCCCCACACCGGAACACTCGAGAACTCCGAGTCCTTGACGTGGCCGCCCGACCAGAACCACGACTTGTCCTTGCCCGGCGCCATCATCTCGTCCCACTTCTTCGAGAACTTGGCGTACTGCTCGTCGGTCATGTTGTGCGGCCGGATCTTGCCGTCCGGGTCGCGGAACTCGCCGAGGCCGTCCGGTTTCTTGGCGCCCGGCGGGAGCTTCGCCGCGTCGCCGCCGCCCGCCGGGTTGTCCGGGGCCTTCGGGCCGCTCGTCTTGCCGCACGGGCTGGTCACCAGGCCGAGCGGGTCGCTCTGCAGGTACGGCTGCTCGACGTAGCCCACCGGGTCGGGCGCCGCGGCCAGGCCGAGCGGGTCCTGGCTCAGGTACCGCCCCGTCCGCGGGTCGTAGTAGCGGTAGACGTTGTAGTGCAGTCCGGTCTCGGCGTCGCGGTACTGGCCGGGGAAGGCCAGCGGCATCGGCGCGGTGCCCGTCGTCGACGGCAGCAGTTCGCCCCAGAAGCTCGTGCGCGCCTGCCAGTCGAGGGTTCCGTGCGCGCCGACGAGCTCGGTCGGCGTGCCGGCGGGCGAGGTGACCACCGTGTGGAACCGCACCTCGGCGCCCCGCTGCTCGACCTGGACCACGGGCCTGCCGTCGCCGGGATGCCGCTCCCAGGTGAGCACGCGCGACTTCCCGTCGTCGGTCAGCTCGATCTCCTCGACGAGCTCGCCGCCGCTCCAGACGAACCACGTCTCGGCGGTCTGCCGCGGCGCGCCGTCGTCGCCGATCTCCCAGCGCCGCTTGGCGAACCGCCGCCCGAGCGGGTCGTAGAGGTAGGTCCAGAAGGACCCGTCCGGGGCGATGACGGCGATCAGCCGGTCCAGCTCGTCCCAGACGAACCGCCATTCCTCGCGCCCCCGCACCCGGCCGGTCACCCGGCCCTGCGGGTCGTGGGAGTACTGCGTCCCGGCCGCGTCGAGGAGCGTGTTGCCGCGGTAGACGCGCGGTCCGGCCGAAGACGGCGTGACGGCCGAGGTGAGCGTGCCGGCCGCGTCGTAGGCGAAGCGTTCGACGCCTTCGGGCGCGTGCACCTCCGTGACCCGGCCGGCCTGGTCGAACCCGAACCGGACCGGCAGCGCGTCGTCGATCGCCGTGAGCCGGCCGTCGGGAGCGTAGGTGTAGGCGCGCCGGCCGAGGCCGGTGATCTCCTGGTCCGTGAGCCGGTCTTCGGCGTCGAAAGCCTGGCGCAGGACCTCCGCGCCGTCGACGGCCCGGCGGGTCTCGCGGCCGGCTTCGTCGTACTCGAACGCGATTTCGTGGCCCGCGACGTGCAGTGACGCCGCGAGGTCGCCGTCGTACCGCCATTCACTGTCCACACCGGACACCGTGGTGCGGTGGACACCGGCGGCGTCGTAGGTCCAGCGCACGCCGACGCCGTTGAGGGTTTCTTCGCGCACCCGCCCGCGTTCGTCGCGCACGATCTGCAGGACCGAGTCGGCGTTGACCGCGTACTCGAGCTGCCCCAGCGCGTCGTAGGCGTACCCGGTGACCCCGGTGGCCGTGCGGCGTTCGACGACGTTGCCGAGCGGGTCGTACACGTACTCGGTGACTTCGCCGAGGCCGTTGGTCATCCGGCGCAGCTGCCCGGCCTCGTCGTAGGCGTAGGTCAGCCGGCGGCCGTCGAAGTCGGTCTCCTCGACGAGCCGGCCGGCGGGGTCGTAGCCGTAGTGCCAGGTCAGTCCGCGCGGGTTGGTCACGGCGACCAGACGCAGCTCGGCGTCGTAGCGGTACGCCGTGCGCGCGCCGGCCGCGTCGGACTCCTCGATCGGCAAGCCGAACGGGCCGTACGTGCGCCGGGTCGTCCGCCCGGTGGTGTCACGGTGTTCGACGACGCGGCCTTCGCCGTCGTGGCGCCAGCTTTCCCGCTCACCGAGCGGGCCGATCCGCCAGGAGCGCTGCCCCTCGGCCGTCCAGCCCAGCCGGGCCGCGCCGCCGGACGCGGTGTGCACCAGCCGGGGCCGGCCGAACGGGTCGCGGTCGCCGGGGCGCGCCGCCGCGGTGATCACCGGTTCGTCGTCGAAGGCGTCCGCAGGGCCGTCGACGCGCAGCCGGGTGGAGACACCCGGGAGGGCGGCGTAGGGATCGGACGCCGGGGCCACGGCCCGCGCGGCTCCCGCCCGCAGCTCCACCTCGCCGGTGCCGGTCGGCGTCAGCCGCACCACGGAACCGTCCGGCCGCGTCACCGTCGTCAGCACGTCGTTTTCGTAGCCGTAGAACGTGATCCGGCCCAGTTCGTCGGACTGCGACAGCAGGTCGTCGTAGCGGGTCCACGAGTACCGGCGCGTGTGGCCGAGCGGGTCGGTGCGTTCGACGAGCTGGCCGGCCTCGTTCATCCGGTATATCCAGGTGTGCCCCAGCGCGTCGGTGTGCCGGGTGGTGCGGGCCTCGGTGTCGTAGGCGAACGTGCCGTTGAGGTAGCGCTCGGCGCCGACGCTGCGGACGCAGCGGCCTTCGGCGTCGTAGACGTAGCGGTACCAGGTGCCGGCGCGGTCCTGCCAGCCGACGATCCGGTCGTCGACGTCGTAGTCGAGGTTCACCGGCCGCCCGGTGAAGCCGGCGATCTGGGTCAGCTGGCCGAGCCGGTTGTAGCCGTACCGGACGACGGGCGCGCCGCCGGGCACGCCGAGCGCGGCGATCCGGCCGGCGCCGGCTTCGACGCTGATCTCGGTGCCGTCGTCCCGGCGCAGCAGCCGCGGGGCGCCGTTTCCGTCGTGTTCGATCGTGGTGCGGGAGCCGCCCTGGTCGATCAGCGTCAGCGGCAGCACCCGGCCGTGCCCCTCCGCGAACACCAGGTCGCGGGGGCCTGCCGACAGCCGGTAGCCGCCGGCGATCCGGCGCAGCGGGTGGCGCGGTCCCTCGATCGGCAGCACCGGGCGGTCGCCGTCGGGCAGCGGGTACACGAGGACCATGCCGTCCTCGGCGAAGAACCGCACCCGGTCGCGGCCGACCTCGAGCCGTTGGTCCAATGTGGACGCCCACGAGCGGCCGAACCACCGGCCCGCGCGGTAGGACGACAGGTGCGTGCGCGACAGCACCAGTTCGCCCGCGTCGCCCGGCAGGGTCAGGTCGACCTGGGTCAGCACCACCTCGCCGGTGGCGACGTCCACCGGGTCGGAGACGCAGACCTTCTTGTCGTCCGGCACCGCGCGGTCGCGCGGGCCATCGCCCTTGGGATCGCCCTTCGGCTTGCCGCCGCCGGGGCTGCCCTTCGGGGTGCCACCGGGCGGATCGGTCTTCGGTGGCGGGCCGTCGGCCGGCGGATCTGTCTTCGGCGGGGGATCGGTCTTGGGCGGCGGGTCGGTCTTCGGTGGCGGGTCGCCCTTCGCACCCGACGCGGTGGTGCTGTCGTCGCCCTTCGGGGGCGGGTCGGTCTTGGGCGGTGGCGCGTCGGGGTCGCCCTTGCCCTTGGGACCGTCGAGCCCCTTGGGGTTGCCCTTGATGTCAGCGTGCTTCGGCGGCGGGGCGGCCTTGCCCGGCTTGATGTTCTTCAACGCCTTCGCCGCGTCACCGAACAGGTCACCGGCCCGCTTGAGCAGCGGGACCAGCGCCTTCAGGGCCGTGACGAGCCGCTTGACCAGGTCCGCGATCTTCGACGCCGTCTT
>NZ_JBEZHS010000072.1:0-14644 GCF_040650695.1 Amycolatopsis sp. NPDC048633 | reverse complement strand
GTTGAACGCACCGAAGGGCCCCTTGGGTGCGTTCAACGCAACCAAGGCCACATTGGGGCGCTTGAGCCCGACCGTTTACGGCACCGGGGCGTACCCGGCCGGGCGGGCCGTGAACGTGCCCCGGCCCTGGGTGCGGCTGCGCAGCCGGTTCGCGTAGCCGAACAGCTCCGCCACCGGGACCGTCGCCGTCACCAGCGCCGTGCTGCCGCGGACCGTCGAGGCGGCCACCCGGCCGCGGCGGGCCGCCAGGTCACCGAGGACGCCGCCGACCGCGTCGGCCGGGACCGTCACGACCACCTCGGCCACCGGCTCGAGCAGCCGCAGGACCGACGAGCGCAGCGCTTCCCGCAGGCCGAGCCGGCCCGCCGTCCGGAACGCCAGGTCCGACGAGTCCTTCGGGTGCGTCGCCCCGTCGGTCAGCACCACCCGCAGGCCCGTCACCGGGTGCCCGCCCAGCGGCCCTTCCGCCAGGGCGTCCCGGCAGCCGGCCTCGACCGCGCGGACGTACTCGCGCGGTACCCGGCCGCCGACGACCGCCGAGGCGAACTCGAAACCCTCGGAGGCCGGCTCGACGTCCAGGACGACGTGGGCGAACTGGCCGGCCCCGCCGTCCTGCTTGACGTGCCGGTACAGCAGCCCGGACACCCCGCGGACCACGGTCTCGCGGTGGGCGACCGAAGGCCGGCCGACCGCGACGTCCAGCCCGCGGTCGCGCCGCAGCTTCTCCACCGCCACCTCCAGGTGCAGCTCGCCGAGGCCGGACAGCACCGTCTGCCCGGTCTCCGGGTCGGTCCGCACGACCAGCGACGGGTCCTCCTCCGCCAGCCGCGCCAACGCCGACGTCAGCCGCTCGCCGTCGCCCGCCCGGCGGGCTTCGACGGCCACCGAGACCACCGGGTCCGCCGTCGGCGGCGGCTCCAGCAGCACCGGGGCGTCCGGCGCGCACAGCGTGGCGCCGACCCGCGCCGCCTTCGGCCCGGCCACCGCCACGATGTCGCCGGCCACCGCACAGTCCACTTCGGACTGCCGATCGGCCTGGACGCGCAGGACGCGTGCGATCCGCTCGGTACGCCCCGCGTCCCGCACCTGGTCCCCCTTCCGCAACGTTCCCGAGTACACCCGCAGGTAGGTCAGCCGTCCCGTGCTCGTGGCGACGACCTTGAACACCAGCGCGGCCAGCGGCGCCGCCGGGTCGGCGGGCCGGTCGTCGCGCACCGGCGGGACGTCCGCCGGCGACGGCAGGTAGTCCACGGCGGCGTCGAGCAGCGGCTCGATCCCGCGGTCGCGGTAGGCCGCCCCGCACAGCACGACGAGCCCGTCGCCGCTGAGGGTCAGCTCCCGCAACGCCTTCTCCAGCGTTTCGGCCGAGACGGTCCCGGCGGCGCAGAACTCCTCCAGCGCCAACGGGTGCAGCTCGGCGACGGCCTCCTCCAGCAGACGACGACGTCGTCGCGCCTCGGCCGAGGCATCGACCGGCAGGTGGACCAGGTCGACGACGCCGGTGAAGCCGTCCTCACGCCCGATCGGCAGCTGCACGACCAGCGGCGCCGGGTGCAGCCGCGCCCGGATCGACGCGACGGCTTTGTCGAGGTCGGCGCCCGCGCGGTCGAGCTTGTTGACGAAGGCGATGCGCGGCACGCCGTGGCGATCGGCCTGGCGCCAGACGGTTTCGCTCTGCGGCTCGACACCCGCCACGGCGTCGAACACGGCGATCGCGCCGTCCAGCACCCGCAGCGCCCGCTCGACCTCGGCGGTGAAGTCGACGTGACCGGGCGTGTCGATCAGGGTGAGCCAGTGGCCCCGCCACGCGCAGGTGACGGCCGCGGAGAAGATCGTGATCCCGCGGTCGCGTTCCTGCGGGTCGAAGTCGGTGACGGTGGTGCCGTCGTGGACCTCGCCCGTTTTGTGGGTGGCTCCGGTGAGGTGGAGGATGCGTTCGGTGACGGTGGTCTTGCCCGCGTCGACGTGGGCGAGGATGCCCAGGTTGCGGACGGTGGCCAGGTTCGAGGTTCGCACGGTGCGGTCCTTTGCGGAAGATCCGGTTCAGGGCAGCGCGATTCCGCGCGACGTCCACAGTGGACGTCACGGGCCGGGTGTCAGCCGCGCGGCCGGCACCGCGGGCACGAAGACACCAGGATCACCTCGAAGCGCGAACGGGAGACGGCGATGCGCGGACGCATGGCGGACTCCTCTCGTTCGGCGCGGTGTGCGGTTCCGGGGCAGCGTAGCGACGTCTCGGTCCGACGCCCAACCGCTTTTCCTTCGCAGCACGCCGAAGGCCACCCCGGACGGGCCGGGGTGGCCTTCGGTGAGTCAGCGCAGGATCAGCTGGGATCCTGGTCCAGCTGCGTGGCCTTCACCGCGTTGGCGACCTGCGTGCAGTCGTCGTCGGTGATGCCCGCGGTGCCCGCCTTGGCGAGAGCGGCGCAGGAGGAGTTGAGCGCCTCGCCGACGTCCTTGAACGTGGCGCTCTGGGTGAGCGTGTTCTCGACGCCCCACCAGACCTGCACGGACTTGTCGAGGCCGAGGCCGCGCACGGTCTGGTTGTTGAACGTGTCGCCGTCGGTGATCAGGTAGTCGGTCTTGTTGATGACGCCGTCGTTGATGTGCTCGTCCGGGTTGTTCGTCTCCCACCCCGGGCCGTTGACCATGTCCGGCTGCGGGGACAGCGACGAGCGCGGGTCCTTCATGTCCCGGATCGCGCCGAGCGACGAGCCCGCGCCGAGCAGCCAGCGGTTGTCGCCGGTGTCGTTGGGGTCGTTCGACGTGATGCCGATGAACTTGCCGAAGACGTCCGACAGGCCTTCGTTGATCGAGTCGGCCTGGCCGCCGCTCAGCCCGGAGGTGTGCTGGGTGACGCCGTGGGTGAGCTCGTGGCCGGTGATGTCGTCGGTGGTGACGCCCTCGCCGAAGGCCATCTGCTCGCCGTCCCAGAAGGCGTTCGCGAACGGGCACTCGCCGTCGACGCAGATCCGGACCGTGCCGCGCAGCGCCTTGCCGGTGCCGTCGGAGTAGTCGGCGCCGATGAGGTCGGTCAGGTCGACGTTGACGTACTTGGAGTAGAAGTCCGAAGCCTGGCCGAAGAACGTGTAGACGTTGTTGACGTCGGCGACGCTCGACTCGGCGCCGCCTTCCTTGCGGGTGACGTCGAAGGCGGTGCCGCAGCGGACCGACTCCGTGCTGCCGCTGACCACCTTGTGGTCGGCGTCGCAGACGTCGCGGTTGGCCTCGCGGACCTCCGACCACGACGTCAGGACGTCCGCGGTGCCGGCCTTGACGACCTCGGTCCACTTGTCGTTCAGCTTCTTGCCGTGCACGGTGACCTGGTAGGTCGGCACCGCGACGCCGTCGCCCTTCGCGCCGCCGAGGGTGGCGTCGTACCAATACGCGCGAGGCGCGTCGGCCTTGAGGTCGGTCGTGGGCAGGCCGGTGCGCTTCGCGACGTCCGCGATGGCGGCGTCCGTGGCGCCGGTCGCGCTCGCCGGGAACGCGCCCGACGTCTTCGCCGTGGTGCGGCCGTGGGTCGCGAGGACCGCGCCGGCCTTGTCGCGGAGCTGGATCAGCTGACCGCCGAACACCGGCACGCCGCCGATCTCCTGCTGCGACCGCACGACGCTGCCGAACGGCATCGCGAGGGAGTTCAGCGCGTGCATCGACGGCTGCGCGATGGTCGCGTAGGCCGGCGAACCGGCCGTGGCCAGCGACACCGCGACGACGGCCGCGCTCACCGCCGCCGTCCCTGCGATGACCCGTTTGCGTGACACCCGGTACACCTCCGTGGAAACTTGATCACCTGACGTGAAGTCCGTGCAGGTTCACATGCCTCGAAGGTGTCGCACACCGGTCGAAAGTAGGTAACTCACCAAGTGTGGTTAGGAAGTCGGTAGTTAATCACCGACATTTCGGACGACTACGCGCGTGACCGGAGGGTCGACTCGCGTGATCAGAGGGTCGACACGCGTGATTGCCGGGTCGACACGACGGGTGGGGCGGGATCGGCCGTGTCGACCCTTCGATCACGCGTGTCGACCGTCCAGTCACGCGAGTCGACCCTTCGATCACGGGTCAGGAGGCGGGTGGGGCCACCACGCGGAGCTGGAGCATGGCCGCGAACCGCGCTTCCGGGTCCGTCATGTCGAAGCCGCCGACTTCGGCGAGCCGGCGCAGGCGGTAGCGGAACGTGTTCGGGTGCACGTGGACCGCGGCCGACGCGGCGATGACGTCGCCGAAGGCGTCGAGCCAGGCTCGCAACGTCTCGACCAGGTGCGCGTGGTGCTGCTCGTCGTAGTCGAGCAGGCGCGCGACCGGGCCGGTCGGGCGGTCGCCGCGGGCGGCGACCAGGTCCTGCAGCTCCAGCAGGAGCGCCTCGACGTGCACGTCGGCCAGCAGCGCCACCCGGCGGCCCGCGCCGCTGCCCGACCGCAGCACCCGCAACGCCCGGTCCGCGCTGTCGCGGGCTTCCGGCAGCTCGGCCGCGCTGCGGGCCACCGGCCCGATGCCGACCACGGCCCGGACGCGGTCGCCCACCCGGTCGAGGAAGTCCTTCGCGATCCGCAGGGCGCGCCGTTCGCCGTCGGCGTCGCGGTTCACCGGCACCAGGCCGTAGGCGATGTCGCCCACGAGCGCCGCCGCGCAGCGCGGGTGCACCGCGCTGAGGTGCATCGCGAGGCCGTCGGCCAGGCGCTGCCGCTCGGTCGCGATCTCGGCGTCCTCGGCCCCGTTCTCGAGCACCGCCAGCGCCAGCACGACGACCGGCTGGTCGGCCAGGCCCAGCCGGCTCAACGCCTCCCGCGCCGCGGCCCCGCCTTCCAGCGCCGTGCTCAGCAGGTCCGCGCGCAACCGGCGCTCGACGTCGGCGCCCGCGCGGACGCGCAGCAGGTGCAGCGCCACCAGGCGGGCCGCGTCGCGCAGGGCCTGCGTCCGGTCCGGCGTCAGCGGCTCGCGCACCGCGGCCCAGATCGAGCCGAGGATCTCGTCGCCCGCCCGGACCGCGACGGCCACGCGGGGGATCGCGAACCCGTCGAGGCTTTCCGGCGGCCGGTCGACGTACACCGGCTGGTCGCTGCGGTACAGCTCGCGGAACACCCCGCGGTCGGCCAGCATCCGGGAAAACCGCTCGGGAACCTGCCGCCCGAGGATGGTCTCGACGCGCGAGGGGTCGGCTTCGTCCTGCCGCCCGGAAAACGCGAGCACGCGCGAACGGCGGTCCTCGATGGTGACCGGCGCGTCGATCAGCGCCCCGATCGCGTTGGCCACGGCGAAAAGGTCGCCCGAGGGCAGCCCGGCCAGCGTCTCGGGCCCGGCGTCGCCGACGTCGCCTTCGGCCAGCAGCGACCGCAGCATCGCGGCGAGCTGAGCCCACGACGCGCCGCGGGTCAGGCTCAGCAGCGCGACCCCGGTCTCCTCGACGGCTGCCGTGATCGCCGCGGTGACCGTGACGGGCGCGCGCACCACGAGCCCGGCGGCGTCGTGGCGGGCCAGGCTCCGCAGCTGGCGCGCCACCTCGTCCGGTTCGGCGAGGCCGACGCCCAGCATGAGGGCGTGCTGCGGAAGCGCGGGCTCGTCGAGGGGATCGTGGATGGCGACGCCCCCGATGCCGCCGGGGCGGTCGGCGTCCCCGAGGACGAGGTCCAGGAGCGTGTCGCCCAGGTCGTCGAGGACACGGCCGAGGCTGGCGTGCGGACGCAGGTTCACCGAAACGAGCACCTCCCGAAGCTAGGCGCGACACCGTCAGCCTAGTTCGTCGGAGGGTACGAAATCAGCCCCCGGATTCGTCCGCACGCACCAACCCGGCGCTACGACGTCAGCTTCGCCGCCACGTTGTACGCCTCCACCAGCAGCCGGGCGCCCGGCACGCGCCGCCGCGGCTCGAGGCGGACCGTGCGGCTCTCCCCCGGCAGCAGCCAGAAGTAGTTGTCGCCGTAGCGGGTCGGCAGGACGCGGTCGGTGCCGTTGCGCTCGCGCAGCGACAGCCGGATCATCGCCGCGACCGTCTTGCCCTCGTTGCGGATCGTCGCCGTGTACACGTCGCCGTCGGCCTTCAACGACGACGTGAGCCGCGCGCCCGGGAGCTGGTTGAGCGCGCGCATGGCCGTGTCGCTGCGGTAGCGCCAGTACGTGTTCTCCGACAGCACCGCGCCGCGGGCGTCGGTCAGGGTCAGCCGCAGCAGGTGCAGGTCCGGGTGCGCCGCGTCGAACGGCACGGTGAACGCCGTCGCGCCGACGTTCGCGGCGACGTCGAGCTTCTGCTGCTGCGCCGCCCTGAGGCTTGCGCCGTCGAGACCGTACAGCCGCGCGGTCACCGTCACCCCGCCCAGCGCAGCCGGCGTGTGGTTGACGACCCGGACCTGCCACGTCGTCAGGTCGGCCTGGACGTGCCGGGCCTCGCAGCCCTTGCGCGCGCCGTAGTAGCTGCCGTTGACGTCGAGGTCGTAGTCGTAGGTCTGCCACACCGTGCTGTGCCACGCCGGGTGCGACATCCACAGCAGCACGCCGGTGGCGTCGGCCCAGAGCTTCGTGTTCCAGGCCTCGAAGATCGCCCGCATGCTCTCGTAGTTGACGAACTGCGCCTTGCGGCAGAACTCCGCCAGACTCGTCGACGGCGCGAGCCGCGCGTCGATCGCCGCCAGGTAGCTCTGCGGTGACTGGTTGCCGGCCGTCGACCAGTCGTGCAGGAACCACGGCGCGCCGATCGGCCAGCCCGGGTCGTCCTTCCCGACGAGGTTGCGCATGCTCTCGACGACCGACACCGTCGGCAGCCCGATCTCGCTCCAGAAACCGTACTTGCCGCCGGTCGCCTCACCCGTGAAGTACCGCTTGGGGTCCTGCCAGTAGTAGGGCCCGTCGCCGGTGATCACGCCACCCGCCGAGTTGCCTTGGTACAGCAGGTCGGTGTTGCCGTGGACGATGTCGCGCAGCGCGTTGTCGATCACCGGCGGCGGCGTGCCTTCGTTGCAGCCGAACCAGACCGTCGCGCACGCGTGGTGGCGGTAGCGCAGCACGGTGTCCTTCGCCTGCGCGAGGAAGATGTCGTGGTTGGCCGGGTCGGTCGACCAGCCGTCCCAGAACTCGTTCCACAGCAGGATGCCGTACTTGTCGCAGGCGTCGAACAGCTCCTGGCGGTAGGACGAGCCGACCCAGTTGCGGAGCAGGGTGAAGTTCATGTCGCGGTGCATCGAGACGACGGCGTCGGTCCGCTCCGGCGTCATCCGGCGAAGCAGCTCGTCCCAGCCCCAGCTGCCACCGCGGGCGAACACCTTGACGCCGTTGACGAGGAAGGTCAGCGGCTTCGGGCTGTTGTCCACCGACGCGGCGTCGGTCCAGGTGTCACCGTCCGGCGACACCTGGATCTTGAACGTCGCCGCGTAGGCGGTCTCCCAGGTCAGCACGACGCGGTCGAACGCCGTCGCGGCGCCGAGGTCGACCTGCAGCCACTGGTTGTCGTCGTAGGCGGACGTCCAGCGGGTGTTCGGGTCGCCGTCGAAGGCCCGCTCGGGCGGGTTCCCGTCGGCCACCGACAGCGACGTCGCCGTCTTGCCCTGCGCCAGGTCCGTGTCCGGCGCTTTGCTGTCGACCACGGACATCGTCCAGAGCGAGAAGCCCCAGCCGGTCGCCCGCTTCAGGCCCTGTATCCGGACGAACCGGGCGGTCTGCGGCGCGAGGTCGACGGACTGGGTGGCCCGGCCGTCGGCGATGACGATCGGCAGGTCGTACCGGTAGCCGATCTGGCGCAGGCCGATCTTCGTCGTCCGCCGGTCGCTGACCGAGGCGCCGATCGCCGCGGTGAGCGTCAGGTCGTAGAGGTTCGGGTCGCCGTAGCCGTTGGGCCACCACAGTTTCGGGTTCTTCACCTGCTGCGCCGGGAACGCGACGTCGGTGGTCTGCCCGGCCGGGACGGTGACCGTGCTCGACACGGTCACCGGGCCGAAGGCGGCGGTGACCTTGACGCGCTGGGCGGTCGCGGCGGCGTTGCGTACCGGCACGGTGAGCGTCACGACGGCGGTGGCGGCGTCGGGCACCACCGTGTCGACGCGGACGTCGCCGAGCACGGCGGCGCCGGTGGAGCGCAGGCGGACGTGGTCCCAGATGCCGGAGGCGCGGTCGCGGACCGCGGGCATCCAGTCCCAGCCGGACACCGCGAGGTAGGTCGGCGAGCTGTCGAACATCGTGCTGCCGGCGTCGACCCAGGAACTGCCGTTCGGGCCCTTGTCGCTCGGGCTGCCGGGGCGCGGCATCGGCGAGATCTTCACGGCGAGGGCCTGGTCACCGGTGCGGCGCAGGGCGGCGGTGACGTCGTAGGCGCCGCGGCCGAACGGGTGGCTCTGGGTGCCGATTTCGGCGCCGTTGAGCCAGATCCGCGCTTCGTGGTTGACGCCGTCGAACTCGAGCCAGACGTGCCGGCCCGCCGAGGTGTCGAGGCCGCGCGGGAGGGAAAAGCGGCGGCGATACCACCAGGCGTGACGCGAGAGCGCCTCCGGGACGTGCAGGGTGTTCATGCCGGACACCGGGTCCGGCAGCTGGCCCTGCTCGACCAGCGACGCCAGGACCGTGCCCGGGACGGTCGCCGGGAGCCAGCCGCGGGTGTCCACGTCCGCTCCGGAGAGCGCCTTGCCGTCGCCGGTGGGCGCCCAGTCGTCCATCGTGAGGACCCAGCCGGACTCGAGCGGCACCGTGCCGTCGGGCGCGACGGCGAGCGCCGGCGGGTCGTCGTGCGGGCGGACCGGGAAGCTGGTCCAGCCGTGCGCCGCCGGGCGGTTCTGCGGGCCGGTGCCGAAGACCTGGAAGCCGTTGAGGCCCAGCGGGTTGGTCGTCGAGCGGGCGGCCGCGGTGAACCGGACCCAGCGGGCGGTGACGGCCGGCAGGGAGATCGTCACGACGCCGCCGGTGCCGGCGTCGGTGTGGTGGACGGTGCGCCAGGCCTTGCCGTCGCCCGAGACGTCGAGGTCGAACGCCGTCGCGTAGCTGGACTGGATCTCGAAGCCGCTGGTGTGACTGCGCGACGCGGTGGCGTCGAAGGCCGGGTCGCCGGGCTGGGCCTCGAAGGTCAGCACGACCGAGTCGATCCGGCACTGTCCCTGCAGGTCGACGACGATCCACTGGCCGTCGCCCGGCGTCGCACGCCAGCCGGAGCCCTTCACACCCACCTGCGCGAGGCCGTCGACGGCGAACTCGGCGGGGGTCGCGGCGTAGTCGGTCGAGGAGACCTGCACCGGCCGGAACAGGGCCAGGTCGGTCTTCGGCGCCCGGCCGTCGGCGACGGCGGGCGCCGCGGACGCGACCCCGGGCAGGACGGCCGCGAGGCCGAACCCGGCCAGCAGCCCGGTCCCGGCGGCCAGGACGTGCCGCCGCGAAACGGCGGCCACCTCCGCGGGCTCGACATCCGCGGTGATGCCGTACTCCTCCGCCATGCGAACTCCGATCTGAAAAGCGGCGGCCTGACCTGGCGGGGCGGCGCCGTCGAGAGGGGGTGACAACGTTGCCAGGAAGCTTCCGCCGTGCGCGCCGGAAGCGTCAAGAAGACAAGGAGGACAAGAATTCCTAATGGTTGACATCGATGTCGGCGACCGGCTCGCCGTGCCCCGCTGAGCGGTGCCCGTTACGGTTGCATCGTCTTCGCAACGAACCGATCCCGGAGGTCCCGATGGTCCAGGTCGAACGCACCGTCACCGTGCGCACGCCGGTCGAGCGCGTCGCGGAGTACCTCGCGGACTTCGCGCACACGGAGGACTGGGACCCGGGCACGGTGTCGTGCACCCGCACGGACGCGGGCCCCATCGCGGTGGGTGCCGAGTGGCACAACGTGTCGGAGTTCCGCGGCCGCCGCACGGAGCTGGACTACCACCTGACCCGCCGCGACGCGGGCCGGGTGACGTTCGTGGGCGAGAACACGACGGCGACCTCGACCGACGACTTCGGCCTGTCGGCGGGCCCGGACGGGACGACGGTCCGCTACCGCGCGACGATCGTGTTCCACGGCTGGGCGAAGCTGGCGAGCCCGCTGCTGAAGCGCGAGTTCGAGCGGCTCGGGGATGAAGTGGTGCCGGAGCTGACGCGCGCCCTGGAAGGGCTGGCTTGAAGCCGGAACTCGCGTGTTCGAGCACGTGACTCGCGTGGTTGAAGGCGGCACTCGCGAGTTCCGGCTCTGATCACGCCGGTTCCGGTTCTGGTCACGTGACTTCCGGCCTCGAGCACGCGGCACCGCTAGGCCCCGGCGTGCTCCACGGCCAGCTCCACCGCTGAGGCCAGGTCGTTCACCCGGGCGAAGCCGCGGTCGCCGAGGTGCTGCCAGCCCGGCCCCGCCGTACCCACCACGCGGCCGAGGTCGCGCACCCGCGCCGCGAGGAGGTCGTCGGCCGTCGGGGGCGCCAAGGACCACAGCAGCACCAGGACCGGATCCAGCCGCGCCGCCAGGTCGGTGACCGTCTCGGCCGGGACGAGCTGGCCGAGGTAGGCGACCGGGACCCCGGCCTCGGCCAGCGTCGCGCGCAGGGCCTCCATCGGCAGGGAATGCCGCTCCGCGGGGCAGCAGGCCAGCAGCACCGGCCGGCCCGGGACGGCCGCCGGGAACCCGCGGCTGAACCGCTCGAACGCCAGCGAGATCTCCGTCGTCAGCGCCCATTCCGACGCGAAGCAGACGTCGCCGCGCTGCCAGCGGTCGCCCAGGCCGCGCAGGACCGGGGCCAGGACGTCGGTCCACGCCGCGGCCGGGCCGAGCGTGCCGAGGGTTTCGTCGAGCAGCCCGGCGACCGACGCGGACCGCAGCTCCTCGGCGGCTTCCTCGAGCTCGCGCACCCGGCGGGCGGCCGGCACTCCGGGCGGGTCGGCGGTCGAGTCCCCGAAGGCCGCCGCCGCGGCTTCCCGCACGGGCATCCCCCGCGCGACGAGCCGCTGCATGTGCTGCAGCCGCCGGACGTCGGCGTCGGAGTAGCGGCGGTGGCGTCCGGTGACCGCGGCCGACGGGCCGATCCCGTACCGCGCGCTCCAACTGCGCAGGGTCACCGGCGAGACGCCGAGCAGCTCGGCCACCTTGCCCGGCGCCCAGGCACCCGTCTCGACGTTCTTCGGTTCCACCGTTTCCCTTCGGCTCGCTGGCCGCAGCTTAGCGACGGCCAGGTCACCTGACCGGCGGGGACTCGGGGACCCGCGGCGCCCGGCGAAGATCGGCGAATCCCGGCGCGGAAGCGGAATGCGGCGAGACTCCGGCGGCGCACCACGAAGCCGGCGCGACGCGACCGGAATCCCGAAGCCCGCCACAGGGGACGCGGCGGCGGGGCGTCGGCCTGCCGCGTCCCCCTCGGCGCCGCTCGGCGCCGGGGGATCCGGCCCGCGTCGGCCGGATCCGGACGGCCGCGGGGTGTGGCAACCCGCCACGGTCCGTCCCGTCACGGGGCGGAAAGGTGCTGCCACGCCAAGCTATACCCGGACGCAACGCTTGCGCATCGTTATCCCTCGGATGCCGTAGCGATTCGCCCCACCCGGGCGAATGATCTCGGTGTGTGATGGGTATTCGGTCAGTACAGGAGGGACTCCGATGACCGAAAACCGCATCCAGCCCCGCTTCGCGACGACGACGTCCGACGCCGGGGTCGTGACCGTCCACTGCGCCGGCGACCTCGACCTGGCCACCACCTCCCGGCTCCGGGACGCGCTGCTGAGCCCGTTCCGCGGCGGCGCGAGCGCGGTCGTCGCCGACCTCACCGAGACGACTTACTGCGACTCGACGGTCTACAGCGTCCTGGTCGAGTCCTACCGCGAGGCGCTCGCGCACGACGTCCCCTACGCCATCGCGGCGGCCCGGACCGCGGTCGTGCGGCACCTGGCCATCCTCGGCCTGGACCGCCTGCTCCCGCTGCACCCCGGGATCGCCGAGGCCCACGCCGTTGTCGCCGGGACCGACGCGCGGCAGGTCTCCTGACCGCTAGCCCGGGTGCGGCACGTCGTCCAGCACCGCCCGGTGGGTGCGCCGCAGCTCCTCCCCCGGTTCGACGCCCAGGTCGGCGGCCAGCCGGTCGCGGATCCGGCCGTACGCCGCGATCGCCTCGGCGCGGCGGCCGGTGGCCTGCAGCGCACGCATCAGCAGCGCCGCCAGCGGCTCGCGCAGCGGCTCCAGGGCGAGCACGGCGGACAGCTCGTCGGCCACCTCGGCGCACCGGCCCCGGCGCAGCTGCAGCCGCGCCTTGCGCACCCACAACGTGCTCCGGCACTCGGTCAGGCGCAGTCGCTGGCCGTCCGCGAACGGCCCCGGCAGCCCGGCCAGCGGCTCGCCGTGGAACAGCCCGAGCGCGGTGGCACAGGACGAGACGGCCGCGGCCAGGTCGCCCGCCTCCTCGGCGGCCCCGGCGTCCGCGGCCAGCTCCGTCAGCCGGGCCGTGTCGGTGCCGACGCCGTCGCCGTCGAACCGGTAGCCGCCGCGCGTGCGGCCGATCACCGAGTCCGGGGTCCGCTCGCCGGGCCCGCGCAGGCACTTGCGCAGCCGGTGCACGTACACCGGCAGCACGCGGCCTCCGGTGCCCGGCGGTTCCAGTCCCCAGACGCCGTCGAGCAGCTCGGCCTGGCTGACCGTGACGCCGGGGCGCAGCACCAGCGCCGCCAGCAAGGCCTGCTGACGCACCGGCCCGAGGTCCAGCGGGCGGCCGCCGCGCCACGCGCGCAGCGGGCCCAGCACCGAGAACCGCAGCCCCGGATCCGGCTCGCGGACGGCCGGCCGTACCGGTGCGTCGTCCACAACGGACACTCGCGGGCTGACGATGCCGTGGTCGAACGCGTAGACGACCGCGGCGGCGCGGTCGCGCAGCCCCAGCTTGGTGAAGATCCGGGCCAGGTGGCTCTTCACCGTCGGCTCCGAGACGACCAGCGCGCCGGCGATCTCGGCGTTGCTCAGCCCGCGCCCGGCCGCCCGCAGCACGTCGAGCTCGCGCGGCGTCAGCAGTCCCGGCGGCGGGCCCGCGGGTGTGTCAGCGGGCGCGCGCCGGAAGGTCGTGAGCACGCGGGCGGTCACCGCCGCGTCGAGCCAGGCGTCGCCCGCGGCGACCGCCCGGACGGCGCGGATGAGGTCCTCCGCGGGCGAGTCCTTGAGGAGGTAGCCGACCGCGCCCGCGCGCAGCGCGCCCGCCAGCAGCTCGTCGTCGTCGAACGTGGTCAGGGCCAGCACGGGCGGGCGGCCGCCGATCCGCCGCGTCGCCTCGATCCCGTCGACGTGCTTCATCCGCAGGTCCATCACGACGACGTCGACCGCGGCGCTGGCCAGCGCCGCGGGTACGTCCGCGCCGTCGCCGCACTCCCCCGCGATGACGAACCCGTCGCGGCGGCGCAGGATCCGCCGCAGCCCGGAGCGCACGAGCTCCTGGTCGTCGACGAGCAGGACCCGGACCTCGCCCGCCGTCACGCCGCGCCGCCCGCGGGCACGCCGACCTCGACCACCCAGTCCGCCCCCGCCGGCCCCGCGGTCAGCTCGGCACCCAGCTGGCCGGCCCGCGCGGCCATGCCCTTCAGGCCCGAGCCGCCGGTGCCGACCGGACCGCCGGCGGGCAGCCGGTTGCGGACGACCAGCCGGGCGCCGGCCGGGCCGACGTCGAGGCGCATCCGCGCGGGCGCGCCGCCGCCGTGCCGGGCGATGTTGGCCAGCGACTCCTGCGCGATGCGGTAGAGCCCGAGCCCGGCCAGGTCCGCCACGGCGGCCGGGTCGCCCTCCTGCTCGTAGTGCACCACCAGCCCGGCCGCGCGGGTGCGCTCGACCAGCGCGGGGATATCACCGGCGCCGGGCAGCGGGCGGGTCCCGGCGGGCGCCTCGGCGAGCAGCCCGACGGTCCGGCGGATGTCGGCCATCGCGGTCCGCCCGACGCGCTCGGCCTCGGCGAGCCCTTCGAGGGCCTCCTCGACGTCGCGGTCCTGCTGCAGGGCGTGCCGGGTGCCGGTCAGGTGCAGCAGCGTGATGCTCAGCGAGTGGGCGACGACGTCGTGCACCTCGCGGGCGATCCGCTGCCGTTCGGCGAGGACGGCCTGGTCGCGGCCGGCGTCCCGGGCGGCGCGCTCGGCGTCCAGCGCCCGCACGTACCAGCGGAGCATGAACCCGGCGGCCAGGCCCAGCAGCACGGCAGCGACGTACACCGGGAACCCGACCAGCCCGACCCGGGCCGCGGCCACGCTCAGCGTCGCGACGCTCGCGGCACCGACGGTGAACGCGATCGCCGGCCGCGCGACCGCCGCGGTCTCGGCGGCGAGCACCACCAGCACGACCGGGGCGAAGTCGGGGACGACGGGCTCCGCCAGCAGGATCGCGACGGCCACGAGCACCGTGAGCGCCTTCAGCCACGGCGGCGCGATGATCCCGGTGACGGTCCAGCCGAGCGCCGTCACGATCGCCAGCAGTCCCGCGACCGCGGGCAGCACCAGCGTCCCGCGCTGCACCACCGCGACCAGCGCCAGCACGACCCCGAAGGCGCTCGCGGCCACCGGCACCCACCAGGGCAGCGCGATCCCGGCCCGGTCGAGGCTCGCCTCCATCCGGGCCCGGAGCCCGCTCACCACCCTCGCCCCCACGCCGGCCAGCCTAGGAAGCCAGCCGCGCGGGCGCATCCCGCGCACCTCCGGAAAGCCGTGAATGGCACATCGAGGGACATCAAGTCCCTCGATGTGCCATTCACGG
>NZ_JBEZHS010000071.1:0-15975 GCF_040650695.1 Amycolatopsis sp. NPDC048633 | reverse complement strand
CTGCCGCCGGTGGCCCGGGGTGCGCCCCCCGGCCCGCCCCCGCACCCCCACACCGCCCCCGCCCCCCACCCACCCCGGTTAAGCACACCTTGAGGGACTTGGAGTCCCTCAAGGTGGCCTTCACGGACTTGGGGTCACTGCTTGCGGGCCACTCCGCCCAGGGTCAGGAAGTTCAGCTCGCTCAGCGGGTGGATCCGGGGCCCGTCCGGCCACCATTCGTGCAGGTAGACCAGCCCCGGCCGGAGCAGCTCCGTGCCCTCGAAGAACCCCGTGATCTGCTCCCGCGTGCGGTGCACGCTGCCCAGCCCGGTGCCCTGGAAGCTCGTCTCCAGCAGCCGCGCCAGCTCCTGGCGGGGCGAGTCCTCTTCCGGGTCGAAGTGGTGCGTGAGCAGCAGGTACGAGCCCGGCGCGAGCGCCGCCACGTAGTCCGCGACGATCGACTTCGCGCGCTCGTAGTCGTCGATGTGGTGGACGATCGACGTCAGGATCAGCGCCACCGGCCGCGTGAAGTCGAGGTACTCCTTGACGACGTCGTCGGCCAGCGTCTCCGCCGGGCGGGTCAGGTCGGCGCCCGTCACGTGCGTCAGGTAGTTCTCCTCGAGCAGCGCCCGGCCGTGCACCTGCACGACCGGGTCGTTGTCGACGTACACAACCTGCGCGTCCGGGTTGTACCGCTGGGCCACCTGGTGGGTGTTCTCCGCCGTCGGCATGCCGGAGCCCAGGTCGAGGAACTGGTCGATGCCGCGTTTCCCGGCGAGGAACCGGACCGCGCGCACCAGCCAGTCGCGGTGCTCCTTCGCCATCGTGCGCGCGCCGGGCGCGATCGCCAGCAGGCGCCGCATCGCTTCGCGGTCGACCTCGTAGTGGTCGTGGCCGCCCAGCAAGGCGTCCGACAGCCTGGCCAAGCTCGCCTTGGAGAAATCGAGGGACGCCGAGCCCCCCTCGGTTCCGGACCGCAGGTCGCCAGGCGTCATCGACTGTTCTCCCTCGTCTGGGGCGCCGGCCCCTGCCCCGGGCCCGGCCACCTCTGTCCGGCAACGGACAGTGCTCAGACTACGACATGGCGTTCATCAAGTGAACCAGGCCGAAGGGCCTTGCCTGCCAGGGACAACTACCCGAAACGCAGTACTCGCCAGTTGTGTCCGCCGTCCGTGGTCCGATACAGGGCGGAGCCGCCGTCGGCGTCCGGCTGGCCGTCGACGACCACACCGGTGCCCCGGCCGGGGAAGTCCAGATCGGTCAGGCTGAGCCCGCGATCGGACAGCACGCTCGTCGTCCAGGTGCGGCCGCCGTCGGCCGTGCTGTGCAGGAACCCGGTGCCGCCGCCCTCGGCCGCGACCGTCGCCGCCGCCGGCGACGCCGCCGCGAAGCCCTGCGTGATCCCGGCGAAGGGCGCCGCGTCACCCCCGCTGAACGTCCCGCCGAGCTTCGCCGCGTGCCCCAGCTCCCGCTCGGTCGAGCCGGGTTGCGGCGAGCCGGGGCTGCTGCTGCACAACGCCACGACCTGCCGGTCGCGGACGCCGGCGAGCGAAGCGACCGACCCGGCCGGGCACGGCGGTTCGGCCGGGGTGAAGCGGACGCCGTCGCGCGAGGTCCAGTACTTCTCCGTGCCGTAGTCCGCGCCGAGCGCGACCTGCAGGCCGCCGCCGACGGCGAGGTCCCCGTAGCTGATCCCGCCGCCGACCGCGAAGCCGGGCACCGGAACCAGCACCGGCGAGCCGGCGGCGCCGGAGTACAGCCGCGTCGAGCCGCGGCCCTCGCCGTAGGTGGTGAGGACGGCGAAGACCCGGCCGGCGGTTTCGGTGATCTTCGAGAGGTAGTAAGGCTCCCGCGCGCCGGCCAGGCCGACCGGGTGCCAGCTCGCGCCGCCGTCGCGCGTCGTGCGCACGTGGACGCCGTCGCTGACGTACGCGACGCGCTCGCCGACGAACGTCAGCGCGACGTGGTTGTGGTTGTCCGGCAACGACATCGGCGGCGCGCCGAGACGCCGCCAGCGCGTTCCGCCGTCGGTCGTGCCGAGCAGAGCCGGGCACCACGACTTCGCGCACGGCGAGTACCCCAGGACGTAGCCCGTGTCGGGGCCGGTCCAGCTCGTCGAAGCGGGCCGGAACCCGCTGGGGACAGCGGTTTCCGCCGTCGCGGGCGAGCCGGACACGGCCAGGAGGGTGAGGACGGACGCGAGCAGCGCCGGGATTCTCATGATCACCTGGACGTGCCGCGCGGGACGGGGTTGCCCGTCCCGCGCGAGGTTCTCAGAACCGGGCGGGGAACCGCTCGACCGCCACGACGAGGACCTCGACGTCCTGCCCGTAGGTGGCGCCGACGACCCCGGTCCCGTGGCGCTGGTCGAGCAAGATCCTTCTTCCTTCAGGAGTTCCGCCGCGGCCCCGGCCCACCTTCGGCCGAGCGGTGGATCGTGGTCACGCGAGGCCCTCGGTGAACGAAGCCACGAAGCGCAGCAGCTCCGCGCCGGCGGCGAGGTCGCCGTGCACGATGATCTTCACGGTGGCGCGCTCCCGGTCGTAGATGGTCTCGACGCGCAGGGGCCGCTCGCCCCCGTCCCGCGGCCCGTTCACCGAGGCGACGACCACGGTGGCGATCCGGTCGGCCGTCGCCCGGTCGACGCCGCTGACCTCGGCGACGCCCGAAAGCTCGGCGAGGGGCCGGTCCGGCCGCGGTTCCGCCACCGGCAGCCCGGTGAAGGCCTCGAGGTCGTCGGCGGCGATCCGGTACTGCTTGCCGATCCGGACCGCCTTGAGCCGCCCGTCCCGCACGTAGTTCCGGACCGTCCGGACGTGCAGCCCGAGCTTCGCGGCGACCTGTTCGACGGAGAAGACCTCCCGCGCCATAACCCTCCTAATGTTCCGCAAACTACCGTACCATGTCCACTTTGAGGGAAGTTTGCGGAACATGCGGTTTGCCCGACCGGGTGCCGGGTATTCCCCGGTGTTGCTTCCGCTCGCCCAGGTACGTCCACATCGGACAGTCGAAAGGACGGCGCCGACGATGCCGTATCCCCCTCCCCAGGAGCCGTACGAACCGCCGTACGAGCCCGCCCCGGCCGAAGAAGTCGTGGAACGCACCCATCCACGCCTCCGGATCGTGCGCACGGTCAACGCCCTCATCCACCTCGTGTGCGCGCTGTTCGCCCTGGTGCTCGCCGCCCACATCCTCCTGGTGCTGGGTGAGGCGAACTCGGCGAACGGGTTCGCGCACTTGGTGAACGAGTGGTCCTCAGGCGTCTCCCTCGGCCTGCGCAACCTCTTCACGCCCGATTCGGTGAAGCTGGCGACGTTCTTGAACGACGGCCTCGCCGCGGTGATCTGGCTGGTCATCGGCGCGATCCTGACGGACGTCATCACCCGGATCGGTGCGCCGGGACCCCGGCGGGTCTGGTACCGCCGCCGTCGCAACACCAGTTACTACGGCTGACAGAGACTCGACGAAGAAGGCCTCCCCGGCTCGGCCGGGGAGGCCTTCTTCGTGCGTCTGTCAGCCCTGCGGCTGTTCGGCGACCGGTTTGACCGGCTCCGGCTCGGACGGCGGCCGGGCCTCGGCGGCGTCGGCCGGCCGGGGAGCGGGAACACCCTGGGCGGCGACCACGTCGAAGTGCTCCCGGCACCAGCGGCCGTAGCGGCGTGCCTGCACTGTCATTGCGTCCACCTCCTCTCCACGGGCGATCCTGGTCACACCCTCAGCGTCCTCCGCCGGAGCGCCGAAAGCCAACAGATTTAAGCGGGACTTAAGGACACGGCCGGGTGAACGTCCACAAAGGACGTCAGCCCGCGAACTCGCGCACGACCGTGCGGCAGAACGCCGGCAGGTCGTCCGGGTTGCGGCTGGAAACCAGGCCGTTGTCGACTACGACTTCTTCGTCGACAACGGTGGCGCCGGCGTTACGCAGGTCGGTGCGGATACTCGGGTACGACGTCAGCGTGCGGCCACGGACGACGTCCGCTTCGACGAGCGTCCACGGACCGTGGCAGATCACGCCGACCGGCTTGCCCGCGCGCACGAAATCGGCGACGAACTTTACCGCGTCGGCGTTCGTCCGCAGGTTGTCGGGGTTCATCGTGCCGCCCGGCAGCAGGAGCGCGTCGAAGTCCCCGGGCCCGACGTCGGCCACCTTCCGGTCGACCGGGAACCGGTCGCCCTTGTCGATGTCGCCGTTCATCGCCTGGATCTCGCCGGTGTCCAGCGACACCAGCTCCACCGTCGCGCCTTCGTCGAGGACGGCCTGGCGCGGCTGCTCCAGCTCGACCTGTTCGACGCCGTCCGCGGCCAGGATCGCGACGCGGCGTCCTTGCAGTGCGTTCGCCATGAGATTCCTCCGTCGGAGATCAATGCACGAAAGAATTACCCGCTCCGGAGGCGGTCAAACACGGTCTACAAAGGACTGAGACTCAGTCCGAGCATTCGATGGCGAGCACGGCGATGTCGTCGTGGGCCGAGCTGCCGAGCCAGTCGCGCACGGCCTGCCGCAGCCGCCGCACGACCTCGCGGGCGGGCTGGCCCGACGCGGTCGCCAGCACCGCGCGCAGCCGGTCGTCGCCGAACAGCTCCGTCTGGTCGTGCCGGTTGCGGGCCTCGGTGATGCCGTCGGTGTAGAGCAGGCAGACGTCGCCGCGCTCCAGCCGCACCTCCGCCTCGGCGAACCGGGCCTGCGGCGAGATCCCGACCAGCGTCCCCGGGACGGTGACCTCCTCGACCACGCCGCCCCGGCGGACGATCAGCGGCGCCGGGTGCCCGCCGGAGGCCAGCGTCAGGCCGACGCCGCCGTCCGACGGCCGGGCCGTGCCGAGCACCAGCGTGGCGAACCGGCTGCTGCCACCGGCGATGAGCAGCTCGTTGAGCAGCCGCAGCAGCGTCCGGCCGTCGCGCTCGACCATGGCGAGCGCGGTCAGCGCGTGCCGGACCCGCCCGGTCAGCGCCGCGGCCTCGGCACCCTTGCCGCAGATGTCGCCGAGCACCAGGAACGCGCTGCCGTCGTCGTGGGCGAGGACGTCGAAGAAGTCGCCGCCGACCGCGAGCACCCCGGCGGCCGGCTCGTACCAGGTCTCGAACCGGGCGCCGTCGAGCTCGGGCGGGTCGACCGGGCGCAGCGTGGTCTCCAGGCCGCGCGTGGCCTCCTCTTGGCGGGCGTAGCGCTGCGCGTTGGCCAGCGCCGTCCCGGCCGCCCTGGCGAACTCGACGACCGCGCGGCTCTGCTCGGCGCCGAACTCCGGGTCCGCCTTGCGGCCCAGCAGCAGGGCGCCGGTGACGCCGGAACCGCCGTTCGGGCCCAGCGACACCACCGCCACCTCGGCGTGCCCGGCGAACCGGTCGGCGACGATCGAGGGCAGGGTGGCGATCTCGGGGGCGGGCACCGGGGCGAGCTGCGGCTTCCCGGTCGCCGCGAACGTCTCCGCCAGCACCGGCGCGACCTGCGCCGGGACCCGGCGGATCCGGCCGTGGCCGTGCGCCGACGGGCGTTCACAGCTCCACCACTCCCACCGGCCGCGGGTGGTCGGCAGCAGCACGAAGACGGTCTCGGCCAGCGCGGACGCGGCCTGCTCGGCGATCACCCGCGCGGTGCCGTGCCGCCCGCGCGCTCCGGCCAGCCGGGGACCGGCCTCGGCGAGGAAGTCGCCGACGTGCCGCTGCGGGACGTCCTCCGCGGGGACGGTCCAGGCGTGCCAACCGCCGGGCAGGGCTCGGACGCGGGCCGGGCGGCGGTTCCCCGCCACTTCCACGTGCCCGGAGGTCTCGGCGACGGGGTGCAGCCGCGGCTCGGCGCCGCCGGTCAGCGTGCGCGCCGCCGGGTTCGCCCAGCGCAGCGCGCCGTCGGCGTCCTGGAGGAACACCGCGTCGCGGACGTCTTCGAGAACGGCCCGTCCGAAGGCGTCGAAGCCCGGCGGCGCGTCCTCACCGGTCATCGGCGGCAGGGCCGCCGAGGCCGGGGCCGGACGTGACACCATGCACGGACCTCCTGCCTCCGGACTGCGATCGCACGGTTACCGCGTGAGCGGGCGGACTGGCTCGAAGTGTAGGGCGAATCATGACACGCTGGGTCATGGACCATGGCTGGCGCATGCGTGGTGGAGAGGGTCGGCACACATGACAACGGAATCCCAGAGCGAGGCGGCGGCGCTGGAGCGGCTGCTCGTTGCGGTGCGGGATCTCGGGGACGGCAACTTCCGCCGGCGGCTCGTGCCGCACGGCGACGGCATCTCGGCCCAGCTCGCGGTCGCGTTCAACGACATCGCCGAACGCAACCAGCGGCTGGTCAGCGAGCTGCTGCGGGTGCGCGCGGCCGTCGGCCAGGACGGCAGGCTGAGCGAGCGGCTGGAGGCCGAGGTCGGCCCCGGCGGCTGGAGCACCGCCGTCGACAGCGTCAACGGCCTCGTCGAGGACCTCACGCGGCCGACGATCGAGCTGGACCGGGTGCTCGGCGCCGTCGCCGAGGGTGACCTGGGCCAGCCGATGACCCTGACGCTGGACGGCCGCCCGCTGCAGGGCGCGTACGCGACGCTGGCCAAGACGGTCAACGGCCTGATCGCGCAGCTGTCGCGCTTCGCCGCCGAGGTGACGAGGCTCTCCCGCGAGATCGCGGGTGAGGGACGTCTCGGCGGCCAGGCGGTCGTCCCGGGTGTGTCCGGGACCTGGCGCGACCTGACCGACTCCGTCAACTTCATGGCCGACAACCTCACCGAGCAGGTCCGCAACATCGCGCAGGTCACCACGGCCGTCGCGCGCGGCGACCTGACCCAGAAGATCAACGTCGACGCCCGCGGCGAGATCCTGGAGCTCAAGAACACCATCAACACGATGGTCGACCAGCTCTCGTCGTTCGCCGACGAGGTCACCCGCGTCTCCCGCGAGGTCGGCTCCGACGGCAAGCTCGGCGGCCAGGCCCAGGTGGCCGGCGTCGCCGGGACGTGGCGCGACCTCACCGACTCCGTCAACCAGATGGCCGACAACCTGACCGACCAGGTCCGCGGGATCTCGCAGGTGGCGACCGCGGTGGCCAACGGCGACCTGACGAAGAAGATCGAAGTCGACGCGCGCGGCGAGATCCTGCAGCTGAAGAACACGCTCAACACGATGGTCGACCAGCTCTCGGCGTTCGCCGGTGAAGTCACCCGCGTGGCGCGGGAGGTCGGCAGCGAGGGCAAGCTCGGCGGCCAGGCCGAGGTGGCCGGCGCGGCCGGGACGTGGCGCAGCCTCACCGACTCGGTCAACGGCATGGCCGACAACCTCACCGACCAGGTCCGCAACATCTCCCACGTGACCACCGCCGTGGCGAAGGGCGACCTGACCCAGAAGATCACCGTCGACGCCCGCGGCGAGATCCTCGAGCTCAAGACGACCATGAACACGATGGTGGACCAGCTGTCCGCCTTCGCCGACGAAGTCACCCGCGTCGCGCGCGAGGTCGGCACCGAGGGCCAGCTGGGCGGGCAGGCGCAGGTCCCGGGCGTCGCCGGCACCTGGCGCGACCTCACCGGCTCGGTGAACTTCATGGCGAACAACCTGACCACCCAGGTCCGCAACATCGCCCAGGTAGCGACCGCCGTCGCGCGCGGCGACCTGACGCAGAAGATCGCGGTGGACGCCCGGGGCGAGATCCTCGAGCTCAAGGACACGCTGAACACGATGGTGGACCAGCTGTCCGCCTTCGCCGACGAAGTCACCCGCGTGGCCCGCGAAGTCGGCACCGAAGGCAAGCTCGGCGGCCAGGCCGCCGTGCCCGGCGTCGCCGGGACCTGGAAGGACCTCACCGACAACGTCAACTTCATGGCGAACAACCTGACCGACCAGGTCCGGAACATCGCCCAGGTGACGTCGGCCGTCGCGAAGGGCGACCTGACCCAGAAGATCTCGGTCGACGCGCGCGGCGAGATCCTCGAGCTCAAGACGACGCTGAACACGATGGTCGACCAGCTCTCCGCGTTCGCGGACGAAGTCACCCGCGTGGCGCGCGAAGTCGGCACCGAAGGCAAGCTCGGCGGCCAGGCCACCGTCCGCGGCGTCGCGGGCACGTGGAAGGACCTCACCGACAACGTCAACGTCATGGCCACCAACCTGACCGACCAGGTGCGCAGCATCGCCACCGTGGCGGCCGGCGTGGCCAACGGCGACCTGTCGAAGAAGATCTCCATCGACGCCCAGGGCGAGGTCGCGGCGCTGGCCGAGACGCTCAACGGCATGGTCGAGACGCTGCGCGCGTTCGCCGACGAGGTCACCCGCGTCTCGCGCGAGGTCGGCACCGAAGGCATCCTCGGCGGCCAGGCGCGGGTCCCCGGCGTGGCCGGGACCTGGAAGGACCTGACCGAGAACGTCAACTTCATGGCGCACAACCTGACCAGCCAGGTGCGCAACATCTCCCAGGTGACCACCGCGGTCGCGAAGGGCGACCTGACGAAGAAGATCGACGTCGACGCCCGCGGCGAGATCCTCGAGCTCAAGACCACGATGAACACGATGGTCGACCAGCTCTCCGCGTTCGCCTCCGAGGTCACGCGGGTGGCGCGCGAGGTCGGCACCGAGGGCAAGCTCGGCGGCCAGGCCGAGGTCGGCGGCGTGTCCGGCACCTGGCAGCGGCTCACCGAGAGCGTGAACCAGCTGGCCGGGAACCTGACCACGCAGGTCCGCGCGATCGCGCAGGTGGCGACGGCGGTGACGGCCGGCGATCTGACCCGGCACATCGCGGTCGACGCGTCCGGCGAGGTCGCGGACCTCAAGGACAACATCAACCAGATGATCGCGAACCTCAAGGAGACGACGAGGACCAACCGCGAGCAGGACTGGCTGAAGACGAACCTCGCGCAGCTGTCGGGCCGGATGCAGGGGCACCGCGACCTGGCGTCGGTCGCGGCGCTGATCCTGTCCGAGCTGGCCCCGCTGGTCCGGGCGCAGCAGGGTGCGTTCTTCCTGGCCCGCGACGACGACCGCGACGGCACGGTGCTCGAGTGCATCGCCGCCTACGGCCTCGCCCAGTCGCGCGCCGGCCTGCGGTTCGCGATCGGCGAGTCCTTGATCGGGCAGGCCGCCGTCGACCACCGCACGATCCTGGTCCACAACGCGCCGCCGGAGTACGCGGTGATCTCGTCCGGGCTCGGCTCGGCGTCGCCGGTGAACCTCATCGTGCTGCCGGTGCTGTTCCAGGGCGAGGTGCTCGGGGTGCTGGAGCTGGCCTCGGTCAACGAGCTCAGCACCGTCCACCAGGACCTGCTGGAGCAGCTGCGGCACACGATCGGCGTCAACGTCAACACGATCCTGTCCAACTCGCGGACCGAAGCACTGCTCACCGAGTCGCAGCGGCTGGCCCAGGAGCTGCGGGCGCGGTCGGAGCAGCTGCAGGCCCAGCAGGGCGAGCTGCGGCGGTCCAACACCGAGCTGGCCGAGAAGGCCGCGCTGCTGGCCCAGCAGAACCGCGACATCGAGGTCAAGAACAGCGAGATCGAGCAGGCGCGCCAGGAGCTGGAGGAGCGCGCCGGGCAGCTGACGGTGGCGTCGCAGTACAAGACCGAGTTCATGGCGAACATGTCGCACGAGCTGCGCACGCCGCTGAACAGCGCGTTGATCCTGGCGAAGCTGCTGTCGGAGAACCCCGAGGGCAACCTGACGGAGAAGCAGATCCAGTTCGCGAAGACGATTTACGCGGCCGGGTCGGACCTGCAGCAGCTGATCAACGACATACTGGACCTGGCGAAGGTCGAGGCCGGCCGGCTGGACATGCAGATGTCCGACATCACGCTGCCGGAGCTGGTGGACTACGTCGAGTCGTTGTGCCGGCCGTTGACGGCGGACAAGGGCTTGGAGTTCGCGGTCCACATCGACCCGCCGGTGCCGGGCAGCGTCCACACCGACGAGCACCGCCTCCAGCAGATCCTGCGCAACCTGCTCTCGAACGCGGCGAAGTTCACCGACGAGGGTGGCGTGCGCCTCCACATCCGGGCGGCGGACCCGGCGGAGGTCGAGCAGGAGGCCCTCCGGAACGCGCCGGGCATCATCGCGTTCGCCGTCGAAGACACCGGGATAGGGATCCCGGAGGAGAAGCTGGCGGTGATCTTCGAGGCGTTCCGCCAGGCGGACGGCACGACGAGCCGCAAGTACGGCGGAACGGGCCTCGGGCTCAACATCAGCCAGCAGCTGACGGAGCTCCTGGGCGGCGAGCTCCGGGTGGTGAGCGAGCCGGGCGCCGGGTCGACGTTCACGCTGTACCTCCCGGTGGCGGCGGCCAACCTGGTGGACCCGGCGGTGACGGCGCTGTCGTCGCCGCGGCTGCCGGCGGTCCCGAGCACGGTCCTGGTGGCGGCCCCGGACGTCACCCCGAAGCGCTTCCACGGCGAGAAGGTCCTGATCGTCGACGATGATCTTCGTAACGTGTTCGCGTTGGCAGCGGTCCTGGAGCAGGCGGGCCTGGAGGTGGTCTACGCGGAGACGGGCGTGGACGGAATCCGGGCGTTGGAGCGCCACGAGGACACGGCGCTGGTCCTGATGGACGTGATGATGCCGGAGCTCGACGGAAACGCGACGATCGCGGCAATCCGGGCAGAGGCGGTCAACGCGGACCTGCCGGTGATCGCGGTAACGGCCAAGGCAACCCAGGAGGACCGGGCAAGGACCCTGGCCAGCGGCGCGGACGACTACATCACGAAGCCGGTGGACACGGACAAGCTGCTGGACGTGATCGCGACATCCCTGGAAGCGGACGCTGCCTCGTTCGGAGCGGGTGACGGGAATCGAACCCGCGTAGCTAGTTTGGAAGACTAGGGCTCTACCATTGAGCTACACCCGCGTGCCCCCGAGGTACCCGGGTGCGAGGTCAGCTTAGCGTGACCCGCTAGGCTGACCACACACCCCCCTGGGGGTGTCACGGGATGTGGCGCAGCTTGGTAGCGCATTCGCTTTGGGAGCGAAGGGTCGCAGGTTCAAATCCTGTCATCCCGACCGGACAGCCGTCTTTCACGCCACGCCCGGCGAGCACCTGCTCGCCGGGCGTGTTCGTGTGCGCCCTCCGTCCGGATACGTTCTCAGTACGTTCGGCCGGCGAACGTTGCGTATGCGATCTCCCGGACGACTGCGTCATCAACCGACGAGGCCTGCCGTACCGGCTGAGAGGGGCGCACTGATGCCCAACGTGATCGAGAAGGTCGTCAACAAGGTGCTCGACAAGGGGACCAGCGACAATTCGAAGGACCCCATACCGACCGGCGCGGCCAATCTCACCCTCGGTACCGCGTTCATCGGCGCCGTCACTTTGATCGTCGACAACTTCACCGGGTGGAGCTCCAAGCTCCTCGGCCCCAACCCCAGTTCCGGTTCGCAAGCCGCGCTGGCCATCGCGGTCATCGGCGCCATGGCGGTCGTGTTCGCCGCGGATCTGCTCGCCCGTGGCTATGCCTCGGCCCATGCCACGCCGCCGGCTGCGACCGGCGCTCCCGCGGCGTCGGAGCCTGCCGAGACCTCCGGCATCACCGTGTCGATTCCCGAACTCGCCGCCGCGGACGAGCACGGCTGGCAGGTTGTCCAGGTCGACGGCGACCGGCTGCTCGTGGTCAAGAAAGGTCAGCCGCCGAAGTGGTACCCGATCGGCAAAGTACGGGGTGACTAGCTGAGCCACGCCGTCAACGTCGAGGCGATCAGCGCCGGCTGCTCCTCCGGGGTGTGGTGCCCCGCCGCCACGGGGTAGTGCACCACTTCCAGCGAAGCGAAGTTGGCGACGAACCAGTCGATCATCGGCTGCGTCAGCATTGTCGAGAACCCCGGGTCGAACGTGATCAGCAGTTTCGGAATCGAAGGCGACGACGCCAGCCAGCCGTCGAACGCCTCGATCCGGGCCACGACCGATGCCGGTGAACCTCCCAAGGGGAGGGATTGGGCCCAGCGCAGCAAGGGAATCCGGGACTCGGGAGTCGGATACGGGCGCGCGTACTCGGGTGGGAGGCCCGCGAGGAAGTCCGGGATGTCCGTGACTCCCGGGGCCTTGATCGCGCGGAACACCTCCGCGCCCGCCGGAGGGAACTCTTCCCACGTCATCGGCTTCAGGACTGCCTCGGTGAACGCCACCCCCCGGACTCGCGACGGGTGCCGCGATGCCCAGTCCGCCGCCAGCGCCCCTCCCCAGTCGTGGCCTACCAGGACCACGTCGTCCAGCTCGAGAGCGTCGAACCACTCGTCCAAGTACCGGGCGTGGTCGTCGAACGAGTACTCGAGCGATGGCTTCGGTGAGGTGCCCATGCCGATCAGGTCCGGCGCCAGCCGGCGGCCCGGCACCTGCGGCATCACGTTGCGCCACAGGTACGACGACGTCGGGTTGCCGTGCAGGAACACCACCGGCGCGCCGGTTCCGGACTCCACATAGGACAGAGTCGTCACTTGAACGCCACCGCGTTTCGCGCCGCCCAGTCGGCGAAGGGGCGCGGCGGGCGGCCCAGCACCTGCGAGACGTCCGGGCTCACCCGTTGCTCAGCCGGCGTCGGGGAGCCCAGGATGTCCAGCGTCGCCTCCGCGACCTCCGGAGGCATGAAGCCCAGCATCGCCGAACGCGCTTCCTCCCGCGTCTGCGGGACGAATCGCACCGGTTCCCCCACCGCGCCGGAGATCGCCGCCGCCTGGTCGCGTGGGGAAACCAATACTGGGCCGGTCAGTTCGTACGTCCGACCGGCGTGCGAGGAATCCACGAGAGCCGCGGCCGCCACCGCGGCGATGTCCGCCGGGTCGATCACCGGCAGCGCCACGTCGCCGAACGGCGCGGCAAGCGTCCGTGACGAACGCACGCTTTCCGCCCACTGGAACGCGTTCGACGCGAACCCGCCCGGCCGTAGCACCGTCCACTCCAGACCTGAGCCGCGCACCGCGTCCTCGAAGAACGCAGGGTGCCGGCCCGTTCCGACGCCCTGCGACGACACCAGCACGACCCGCGCTCCTGCCGCCTGCTCCAGCACCGGTTCCACCGCGCCCCGGAAGTCCGGCGGCAGCAGAAGAAACACCGCTGACGCCCCCTCGAAAGCCGGGCGCAACGACGATGCGTCCGTCAAGTCACCCGGAAACGCTCCCCGGCGGGATACCGCCCGCACTTCCTCGCCCGCCGACTCCAAAGCCGCTACCAACGGCTGTCCGATGTTTCCGGTCGCTCCAGTCACTACGATCATGCGAGCGACGCTACATTCCGCCGTATAGTAGGTACCTAGAGGAAAGTATTGGACGGAGGCACCGAAAGTGACCGAGACCACACCCGAGCTGGCCTGTCCGATCTCCCCCATCGTCGACATCGTCTTCAGCCGCTGGACGACACCGATCCTGTGGGCACTCAACGAATACGGGCGTCAGCGGTTCGTCGAGCTCGAGCGCCGCATCGCCACCATCACCCCGAAGGTGCTCACCCAGCGGTTGCGCCAACTCGAGCGCGACGGCCTCATCACCAGGACCTACCACGCCGAGGTCCCGCCGCGCGTCGAATACGAGATCAGCGAACTGGGCCGCAGCCTCGGCCCGATGTTCGCCACCCTCGCCGACTGGTCACCCAACCTCGGCAAGGTCGACGCAGCCCGGCAGGCTTACGACTCGCGCAGCTCCGCCAGGTAGTCGTCCGCCGCCGACGCTCGCTACTCCGTCACCTGCCGGGCCGTCGCCATCGCGCGTTCGGTCTCCCAGAACGCCCGCATCGACGTGATGAGCCCGTCCTCGCCGACGCGGTAGACGAACACCCCGTCGGTGTCGACGCGGTAGCCGCCGGGCAGGTACGTCGTGATCGTCCCGACGTTGGCACACTCGTCGCCCGCCGCGTGCGAGTCGCGGATGGTGAACTCGAAGCGCTCCACGTTGCCGATCGTCTTGTCCCAGAACGCGCTGATCCCGTCGCGGCCGTGGTGCCCCTTGCCCTCTTCGTCGAAGAACGACGGCCCGACGGGGTCCTCGACGACGCCGTCCGGGGCGAACAGGTCCAGCCACGCCTCCTTGTCCCCCGCCGTCACCGCGGTCATCGACGCCAACGCCGCGCGCCGCGCGGGCGGCTGCTCCGCCGACGTGTCCCAACTGACCTGCACACCCATGCTCGTCACTCCTCGAACTTGGCGATGATCTCGGCGCCGAACTTGTGGATCGCTTCGAGCTTCGGCTCGACCGGCGCGTCGAACCCGACGCCGTCGAACACCCACGGCATGGTGATGATGTCGGTGACGCCGGCCTCGGCCTGCTCGCGGTAGCCGTCGAGACCGAACTTGTCGATGCAGACGGCCTGGTACTCGAACGGGTCGCCGGCGCGGCCGCGCTCGGCCAGCAGCTCCTTCAGCCGGGCGATGGTCTCGCGCAGCTCCTCGAGCTTCATCATCGCCGACGACCAGCCGTCGGCGACGCGGGCCGCGCGCCGCAGCGCGACGTCGGTGTGGCCGCCGATGTAGAACGGCACCCGCGTCGGCGGCGCCGGGCTCATCTGGATCTTGTCGAAGTCGTAGAACTCGCCGTGGTACTCGACCATCCCGCCGTCGAGGATCAGCCGGAGGACGTCGATGGCCTCGTCGACGCGCTTGCCGCGCCGCTCGAACGGCACGCCGCAGTACTCGAACTCCTGCGGCAGCCAGCCGACGCCGAGGCCGAGCCCGAACCGGCCGCCGGTGAGCACCGACGCCGAGCCGACCTGACGCGCCAGCAGCACCGGGTTGCGCGAGCCGAGCTTCAGCACGGACGTGTAGAACTCGATGCGGCTGGTGACCGCGCCCATGGCGGCCGTCGCGACCAGCGGGTCCACCCAAGGCGTGTCGGCGGTCCAGAATCGGCTGCCGTCGGGGGTGTACGGATAGTCTGTGGACACCGTCTCGGCGTAGAAGAGCGAGTCCGGCAGGGCAATGGACGCGAAGCCCGCCTCTTCGGCGGCCTGGGCGAGTTCGCCCAGCTGATCAAGCGGGTTCATCGCGATCGACAGGGTGAACTTCATAGCGTCGAACTATAACGTGTTCTAGTTTCTTCGGCCAGCTCTGCCGGTGTGCCGGATCACTCGCCGGGAACCCTCCGCGTAGCGTCCGCGTTGTCCGAATCAAAGGTGACTTCCGGTCACCGGGCACCGAGCTTCTGGGAGTGGTCCATGGGCACCGCGATCTTCCTGATCGTGCTCGTCGTCGTGATCGTCGGTGGCGGCCTCTATTTCTCGCGGCAGCGCGCCGCGGCCCGGCAGCGGGAGCTCGACGACGCCAAGGCCGACGCCCGGCGCCTCGTCGAGCGGCTCGGCGGCCAGGTCCTCAACCTCAACGGCAACGACACCGCGTCGATGCAGGCGATGGCGGACGCGAGCGAGCGCTACAACGCGGCCGGTTCGCAGATGGAGCAGGCGCAGACCATCGAGCAGGCCCGGCTGGTCAAGGACACCGCCGTCGAAGGTCTCTACTACGTCCGCGCCGCGCGCGTCGCGATGGGCATGGACCCCGGCCCGCAGCTGCCGGAAGAGGCCGAGCGCGAGCGCGCCGGCAAGGTGACCGAGCGCCGCGACGTCGACGTCGAGGGCCAGCACTACGCCGCGTCCCCGGACGCCGGTCAGGACACGCCGTACTACTACCCCGGCGGGCGCGTGGCCGGGCGGCCGGTGCCGCAGGGCTGGTACAGCGAGCCGTGGTGGAAGCCCGCGCTCGTCGCCGGCGCCTGGGGCCTCGGGTCGATGTTCCTGTTCAGCGCGATGTTCTCCGGCATGGGCGGCATCGCCAGCGCCGGGGCCTGGGAGTCGGGCTACGACGCCGGCCAGCAGGACGCGCTCGAGTCCGGTGACGCGGGCGGCGGCGATGGTGGCGGTGACGGCGGCGGCGACATGGGCGACGGTGGCGGCGGCGACTGGGGCGGCGGCGGGTTCGACGGCGGCGGCTTCGACGGTGGAGGTTTCGACGGCGGCGGCTTCGACTTCTGACCGTCCGGTTTCAAGCGCCCCAATGTGGCCTTGGTTGCGTCAGACGCACCGAAGGCCGCCTTGGGTGCGTTGAACGCACCGAAGGCCACATTGGGGCG
>NZ_JBEZHS010000070.1:0-16304 GCF_040650695.1 Amycolatopsis sp. NPDC048633 | reverse complement strand
GAGGGACTCCAAGTCCCTCAAGGTGGCCTTCACGGCTTTCGGTGGGGTCAGGCGGCGTTGAAGGTGTCCGGGTCCGGGCCGGTGCGCTCACCGCGGTCCAGCGGCGTCAGCGACTCCACTTCCTCCTCCGAGAGGGTGAACCCGAACAGGTCGAAGTTCTCCTCGATCCGCGACGGCGTCACGGACTTCGGGATCACCACGTTGCCCAGCTGCAGGTGCCAGCGCAGCACGATCTGCGCGGGCGTGCGGCTGTGCTTCACCGCGAGCTCCGCGACGATCGGGTCGCCCAGCAGCGAGCCGCCCTTCGCCAGCGGGCTCCACGCTTCCGTCGCGATGCCGTGCTTCGCGTCGAACTCGCGGACCTCCTGCTGCTGCAGGTACGGGTGCAGCTCGATCTGGTTGACCGCCGGGGCGACGTCGGCCGCGTCGAGCAGGCGCTCGAGGTGCGCCGGCTGGAAGTTGGACACGCCGATCGCGCGGACCCGGCCGTCGGCGTGCAGCTTCTCGAACGCCTTCCAGGTGTCGAGGTACTTGTCGCGCTCGGGCGTGGGCCAGTGGATCAGGTACAGGTCCAGCTGCTCCAGGCCGAGCTTCTTCATGCTCTCGTCGAACGCCTTGAGCGTCGAGTCGTAGCCCTGGGCGGAGTTCCACAGCTTCGTGGTGACGAAGAGCTCGTCGCGGGCGATGCCGGCCTCGGCGAGAGCCTGGCCGACGCCCTTCTCGTTGCCGTAGACGGCGGCGGTGTCGATGCTGCGGTAACCCGCTTCGAGGGCGGCCTTCACGGCGGTGGCGGTCTCGTCGTCCGGGACCTGGAACACGCCGTAGCCCAGTTGGGGCATCCGCACGCCGTTGTTGAGTTCGATCACGGGCACGCTGGTCACGAGGGTTCCTTTCGGTGGGTGGTTCATCGGGCGGGTACCCGTTCCCCGGTTGCGAAACTAGCCGGGGTCTTCCGGTCGAGCAGGCCGGAGACGACCGCGACGGCGAGTCCCGCCGCCGCGAGCACGGCCCCGATCCAGTTGGGCGCGGTGTAGCCGAGGCCGCCTTCGATGGCCTGGCCGCCGAGCCACGCGCCGCCCGCGTTGCCGAGGTTGAACGCGGCGATGTTCGCCGCCGAAGCCAGCGCCGGGGCGCCTTCGGCCTTGGCCAGCACGCGGGCTTGCAGCGGTGGGACGGTCGCGAAGCCGGCCGCGCCGAACAGCGCGATCGTGATCGCGGCCGGCACCTTCGCGTGGGCGGTGAACACAAAGGCGACGAGCACCAGTGCCAGCGCGGCGAGGATGACGTACAGGCTGGGCATCAGCTTGCGGTCCGCGGCCCTGCCGCCGAGCAGGTTGCCGGCGAACAGCCCGGCGCCGAAGAGCACGAGCAGCCAGGTGACGGCGCCGCTGGAGAAGCCGGCGACCTCGGTCATCATCGGCGCGATGTAGGTGAACGAGGCGAACACCCCGGCGAAGCCGAGCGCCGTCATGGCCAGCGCGAGCCACACCTGCGGGCGGCGGAACACGGCGAGCTCGCCGCGCAGGCCCGCGCCCGGGTCCGGCTTCCGGTGCGGCACGAGCGCGAGGATGCCGATCGCGCCGGCCACGCCCAGGGCGCTGACCACCCAGAACGTCGAGCGCCAGCCGAAGGCCTGGCCCAGCGCGGTGCCGGCGGGCACGCCGAGCACGTTCGCGACGGTCAGCCCGGTGAACATCAGGGCGATGGCGCCGGCCTGCTTGGCCGGGGCCACCAGCGAAGCGGCGACGACCGAGCCGACGCCGAAGAACGCGCCGTGCGACAGGGCCGCGACGACCCGGCCGGTCATCAGCAGGCCGTAGCTCGGGGCCAGCGCCGAGAGCACGTTGCCGGCGATGAACAGGCCCATCAGCGAGACGAGCACGGTCTTGCGCGGGACCCGCGAGGCGAGCGCGGTGAGCACGGGGGCACCGACCACGACGCCGAGCGCGTAGCCGGAGATGAGCAGGCCTGCGGACGGGATCGAGACGCCGAAGTCGGCCGCGACCTCGGGCAGCAGGCCCATGATCACGAACTCGGTGGTGCCGATCCCGAAAGCGCTGATCGCGAGCGCGAGCAGAGCGGCGGGCATGGACTTCCTTCTTCCGGAGTAGGCTTGGGAGCGTGAGCAACTACGAGCGTCCGAGATAGTTGCACACGCCGTATATTGCACAGGCTTGATAGTGCCGCGCGCAAACGTATGCGGCAAGTCCGGGAGAGGTGAACCGTGTCACTGGACGACGACGCCGTCGAAGCCCGCGCTCAGGGCTGGCGCACGCTGGCCGCGCTGCACGCGCGGATCGAGGACAGGCTGCAGCGCGCGCTCGAGCGCGACCACGAGCTGTCGGTGAGCGAGTACAGCGTGCTCGACGCGCTCGCCCGCCAGGACGGGTTCCACCTCCGGATGAACCAGCTCGCCAACGCGGTGGTGCTGAGCCAGTCGGCGACCACCCGGCTGGTCACGCGGCTGGAGGGCCGCGGGCTGCTGGCCCGCTACCTCTGCGCCGACGACCGCCGCGGCATCTACACGGAGGTGACGCCGGCGGGCCAGGCGCTGCTGACGGCGGCGCGCCCGACCCACGACACGGCGTTGGCCGAGGCGCTGAGCGAGGCCGAAGCGCTGCCGGAACTTTCACCGCTGGTCGCCGCGCTCGGCACGCTCACCTTCACCCGCTGACCGAGCGCCGGTTTGCGGAAAGTTTCGGTGCTGCGGCGACACTTTCGCGCCTGCCTGCCGCAATACCGGCCGGGTCCCGACGATCGGTACACGACGGAAGTCGGTCCCGTTCGGCGGCGGGATTGCGGCGTCCGCGCACCCTAACCAATGCTCCATCCGTGGGACCCTTTTGCTGCCCGCGTGCGATAGTTTCGCTGGTCAGACCGATTTCTGTGGCATTTGTCCACGAAAGGCGCCGGTGGCCCTCGTTGACCCGATCGTTTCGCCGCACCTAATTTGTTGAACCACCAGACGAACTGGGGTGGTGTCGGCGTGGACTCCTCCTTCTCCCTCAAACCGGTGCGCCCGGCCGACCAGGCCGCCGTCCGCCGGAGCAACCTGGCGCTGGTGCTGCGGCACCTGCGGGACGCGGGACCCCGCTCGCGGGCGGCGATCGCCGCGGACACCGGGCTGAACAAGGGGACGGTTTCGAGCCTCGTTTCGGAACTCGTCGAGCGCGGGCTGGCGCGTGAGGGCGAGCGGGAACGCGCCGGCGCGGTCGGCCGCCCGGGCACGATCGTCGAGCTGGACGGCCGCGGCGTCGGCGGCATCGGCGTCGAGATCAACGTCGACTACCTCACCGCGCTCGCCCTCGACCTCACCGGCACCGTGCTCTTCGAACAACGCGTGGCACTCGACGTCCAAGCGCTCCCGGTGGCGAAGGTGCTCGACGCGGGCGCCGAGCTGACCGCGCGTGCGCTGCGGGAATGCCGTCGGCTCGGGGTCGTGCCGGCCGGCGTGACCGTCGGCATCCCGGCGCTGGTCGACGTCACGACCGGCACCGTCGCCTTCGCGCCGAACCTGCACTGGACCGACGTCGCGGTGGTCCGCGGCATCACCGACCGGCTGACCCGGCGGCTCGGGCCGCCGTCGTTCCCGATCCGCACGGCCAACGACGCGAACCTCGGCGCGCTCGGCGAATACGCGATGGGCAGCGTCGCCGGAACCGCCGATCTGGTGTACCTGACCGGTGAGATCGGCGTCGGGGGCGGGGTCATCTCCGGGGGCCGGCTGCTCGGTGGCGCGGAAGGGTTCTCCGGCGAGATCGGGCACATCCAGCTCGACCCGGCGGGCCGTGTCTGCGGGTGCGGGCGCCGTGGCTGCTGGGAGACGCTCGTCGGGCTGGCCGGGATGCTGCGGCTCGCCGCGTCGCCGGCCGACCCGGTGCACGACCCGTCGCTCGACCTCGAACAGCGGCTCGACATGATCCGCCGCCGCGCCCAGCTGAAGGACAAGCGGACGCTCGACGCGCTCGCGCAGGTCGGCACCGGCCTCGGCGTCGGCGCGGCCGTGCTCGTCAACGTTTTCAACCCGCGCGTGGTGCTGCTCGGCGGCTACTTCGCGCAGCTGGGCCCGTACCTGCTGGGCCCGATGATGACCGAGCTGGAAGCCCGGGTGATCGCCCCGAACATCGGGGGCTGCCGCGTCGAGCTGTCCTGGCTCGGGTTTTCCGCGGCTTCGCGCGGCGGCGCGCACGTCGCGCTGCAGGCGGTGTTCGACGACCCGGCGCTGGTGCCGGTACAGGCGGAAAGGGACAGCGGATGAGACCCGTGGACACCTCCGGAATCCGCAAGATGGGACGTGCCGCGGCCGGGCGCACCCGGCAGACTGGGCACGCCCGGAGGCGCGGTGACCTGGCCGGACGGCAGGTCCCGGCGACCAGGCGGAAACGCTTGATCGAGTTCGGCGATGTAGACCTGGTGGGCGTCTGCACGACCGCGGAACCGCACCCGGGGGCTGGGGCGGGCAGTGTCCGGACCCGCGTCATGCCGGGGGCGACCGGCGCGGGCTGAGTTTGCCGAACTGGAGGAAATCATGGGGAAGATCGGTGTCTGGCTGATCGGGGCCCGCGGGTCGGTGGCCACGACGGCCATCGCCGGCGCCGCCGCGATGCGGGCGGGACTCGCCGCGCGCACGGGGTGTGTGACCGAACTGCCGGACTTCACCGGGGCGCCGCTGCCCGGCCTGGGAGACCTGGTCTTCGGGGGCCACGACGTCGTCGACACGCCGCTGGTCAAGCGGGCCGAGCACCTGGCGGCGGCGGGAGTGCTGCCGTCGACCCTGCCCGGCCCGGTCGGCGCCGAGCTCGAAGCCGCCGAGGCCCGGCTACGCCCGGCGCCGGACGGTGGCGGGCGCGCGGCGATCGACCGGATCGTCGCCGACCTGACGGCGTTCCGCGAGGGTCTGGACCACGTCGTCGTCCTCAACGTCTCCTCCACCGAGCCGCCGTGCGCCCCGCACCCGGCGCACGCCTCCCTGGCCGCCCTCGACGCCGCGCTGGACGCGGAGGAGGACGTGCTCCCGGCGAGCGCGGTCTACGCCTACGCCGCGTTCCGCGCGGGTTGTGGCTTTGTCGACTTCACCCCGTCCACCGGCGCGCGGCTACCCGCGCTCGACGAACTCGCCCGCGCCACCGGGCAGCCCTACGCGGGCCGCGACGGCAAGACCGGCGAGACGCTGCTGCGGTCGGTGCTCGCGCCGATGTTCGCCCAGCGCGGGCTGAACGTGCTGTCCTGGTCGGGCACGAACCTGCTCGGCGGCGGGGACGGCGCCACGCTCGCCGACCCCGGTGCGGCGTCGAGCAAGAACGCGTCGAAGCAGCAGGTGCTTTCGCAGAACCTCGGCCGTGAGGTCGACGGCGACGTGCACATCGACTACGTCCCGGCGCTCGGGGACTGGAAGACCGCCTGGGACCACGTGCTGTTCGAAGGCTTCCTCGGCACGCGCATGACGCTGCAGCTCACCTGGCAGGGCTGCGACTCCGCACTCGCCGCGCCGCTGGTGCTCGACCTGGCCCGGCTGACCGGCAAGGCGTGCCGCGACGGCGTCGCCGGCCCGGTGGCCGAGTTCGGGTTCTTCTTCAAGGATCCCGCCGGCGACGGCCCGCACGACCTCGCGTCGCAGTACGCGGCCCTGCGCGAGTGGGCGAACCGGTGAAGGCGTTCGTCGAACTCGTCCGCGCGCCCGCCGCGCTGACCGTGCCCGGGGACGTCGTCGCCGGGGCCGCCGCGTCCGGCTGGCCGTTCGGCCGCCGCACGCTGGCCCTGACCGGCGCGTCCGTCTGCATCTACTGGGCGGGCATGGCGCTCAACGACTACGCCGACCGCCACCTCGACGCGATGGAGCGGCCCGAGCGGCCGATCCCGTCGGGCCGGATCAAGCCGGGCACCGCGCTCGGGGTCGCGACCGGGCTGACCGCGGGCGGGCTGGGCATCGCCGCGGCGGCCGGCGGGAAACGAGCGTTGCGCGTCGCCCTGCCGCTGGCCGCGACGGTCTGGGCGTACGACTTCGTGCTCAAGGAGACCGTGTTCGGGCCGGCCGCGATGGCCGCGGCCCGCACGCTCGACGTCCTGCTCGGCGGGGGCGGTGCCCGGGCCGCGGTTCCCGCGGCGCTCACCGTCGGAGCCCACACCTACGCCGTGACGACGTTGTCAAGGTCCGAGGTGACCGGTGCGAAGCCCGGCCTGCCGGCGGCCACCCTCGCCGCCACGGCCGGGGTGCGCGTCGCCGCCGGCCGCGTCGGGCCACTGGCGTCGGCGCTGCTCGGGACGTACGCGGTGACGACCGGACGAGCGCAGTACGACGCCGTCCGCGACCCGGCCGCGCCGAAGATCCGGCGCGCGGTCGGCGCGGGCATCCACGGCATGATCCCGCTGCAGGCCGGGCTGATCGCCCGCACCGGCGCGTGGCGCTCGGCGCTGGCCGTCGCCGCCGCGTTCCCGATCGCGCGGGCGCTGAGCCGGAAGGTGTCGCCGACATGAGGTTCGGGTACGGCACCAACGGGTTCGCCAACCACCGCCTCGGCGACGCCCTGCGCGTCCTGACGGACCTGGGCTACGACGGCGTCGCGTTGACGCTCGACCACCAGCACCTCGACCCGTTCGGGCCGGACCTGGCCCGCCGCGTCGCCTCGCTGGCCGCCGAGCTGGACCGGCTCGGGCTGGCCGTCGTGATCGAGACGGGCGCCCGGTTCCTGCTGGACCCGTGGCGCAAGCACGCGCCGACGTTCCTCGACCCCGACCGGGCGCTGCGCATCGACTTCCTGACCCAGGCCGTCGAGATCGCCGCGGACCTCGGGGCGGAGGCGGTGTCCTTCTGGAGCGGGAACAAGCCGGCCGGACTGTCCACTTCGGACGCCTGGGAGCTGCTGGTCGCCGGCTGTGCGGACGTCCTGAAGGCCGCGGACGAACACGACGTCAAGCTCGGTTTCGAGCCCGAGCCGGGCATGCTCGTCGAGGACCTCACCGGGTACTTCGAACTCTCGCGGCGGCTCGGTGACCCGGAGCGGTTCGGGCTGACGCTGGACATCGGGCACTGCCGGTGCAACGAGTCCGCGTCCGTGCCCGACTGCGTGCGGCGAGCTTTGCCGCGGCTGGTGAACGTCCAGATCGACGACATGCGCCGGGGCACCCACGAGCACCTGGAGTTCGGCCAGGGGGAGATCGACTTCCCGCCGGTGCTGGCAGCGTTGTCGCCGTACGCCGGGCTGGTCGCCGTCGAACTGCCGCGAGACAGCCACGCGGCGCCGCGGATCGCCCGCGAGTCCCTGGAGTTCCTGCGGAAGGCGGTGGCGGCGTGAACGCCTGGCTGGACGACGCACTGACCAAGGTCGCCACCGACGCGTCGGCGTTGCGCACGCTGTTCCCGGGCGTCGGCCGCCGGGTCGGCCGGGGCCCGTCGGACAGGCCGGGGTGGACGGTCGACGACGTCGCCCGGGTCCGGTTGCTCGAAGCCGCGCCCGGCGCGGCCGCGGAGATGCCGGACCTCTACCGCTACGGCGACGCCGCCGAGAAGCGGGCTGTCCTCCGTGGACTGTCCGTCGTGGACACCGGGGACGCCGGGCTGGAACTGGTAGCGGACGCGCTGCGCACCAACGACACCCGGCTCGTCACCGCCGCGATGGGGGAGTACGGCGCCACGCACCTGGACGACTCCGCCTACCGCCACGGCGTGCTCAAGTGCGTCTTCATGGGCATTCCCCTGGCGGCGATCGCCGGGCTGGACCGCCGGACCGACGAGGAGCTGCTGCGCATGATGCGGTCGTTCGCCGCCGAGCGCACCGCCGCCGGCCGCGACGTGCCCGCCGACCTCCTCCCGCTGCTGAACGAACAGGACGCCTGATGCGCATCTTCGACCCGCACATCCACATGAGCTCCCGGACCACCGACGACTACGCGGCGATGCACGCCGCCGGGGTCCGCGCGCTCGTCGAGCCGGCGTTCTGGCTGGGCCAGCCCCGCACGAGCGTCGGCAGCTTCACCGACTACTTCGACGCGCTCGTCGGCTGGGAACCGTTCCGCGCGAGCCAGTTCGGGATTGCCCACCACTGCACGATCGCGCTGAACCCCAAGGAGGCCAACGATCCCCGCTGCGCGCCCGTGCTCGACCTGCTGCCGCGCTACCTGGAGAAGGACGGCGTGGTGGCGGTCGGCGAGATCGGCTACGACTCGATGACCGCCGACGAGGACAAGGTGTTCGCCGCGCAGCTGGCCCTGGCCATCGACCACGAGCTGCCCGCGATGGTGCACACCCCGCACCGCGACAAGGCGGCCGGGACCGAGCGCAGCATCGCCGTGGTCCGCGAGTCCGGTATCGCGCCGGAGCGGGTGGTGCTCGACCACCTCAACGAAGTGACCGTCGCGATGGTCAAGGAGTCCGGTTCCTGGATGGGGTTCTCGATCTACCCGGACACCAAGATGGACGAAGAGCGCATGGTCGCGATCCTTCGCGAATACGGGACCGAGCGGGTGCTGGTGAACTCGGCGGCGGACTGGGGCAAGAGCGACCCGCTGAAGACCCGCAAGACCGGCGACGCGATGCTCGCCGCCGGGTTCACCGACGACGACGTCGACCAGGTGCTGTGGCGCAACCCCGTCGAGTTCTACGGCCAAAGCGGCCGTCTCGACCTCGAAGGTGCAGCGACGGAAGCCGAGTTCGCGGGCAACTCGATCCTGCGGGGTGCGCGCAAGTGAGGTTCCGGCATCGCGACGGCACGCTCGTCCACCTCGCCTACTGCACCAACGTGCACCAGGCCGAGGACCTCGACGGCGTGCTCGCCCAGCTGGCCCGCTTCGGTGAACCGGTGCGGGAACGCCTGGGCGTGGACCGGCTGGGCCTCGGCCTGTGGCTGGCCCGGCCGGTGGCCTCGGAGCTCGTCGCCGACCCGGAGGCGGTTTCCCGGCTCCGGCACGAACTCGCCGCGCGCGGCCTGGAGGTCGTCACCTTCAACGGGTTCCCGTACCAGGGCTTCCACGACCCGGTCGTCAAGCACAAGGTCTACCGGCCGGACTGGTCGACGCCCGAACGGACGCGGTACACCCTCGACCTGGCGCGGCTGCTCGCCGAGCTGATGCCGGATGACGCCGTCCGCGGCAGCGTCTCGACGTTGCCGCTCGGCTGGCGTACCGAATGGCGTGACGACGGTGGCCAGCTCGAACTGCTGGCCAAGGGGCTGGCGAAACAGGACCGTCCGGTGCGGGTGGCGTTCGAACCCGAACCCGGTTGCGTCATCGAGACCACCACGCAGGCGGCGGCCTTGCTGTCCGAAGTGGACAAGGAGTGGCTCGGCGTCTGCCTCGACACGTGCCACCTCGCGGTCGGGTTCGAGGACCCGGCCGCGGCGCTCGGCCGGCTGGCAGCCGCCGGGCTCGACGTCGTCAAGCTCCAGGCGTCGGCCGCGCTGGAGGCGGCGAACCCGGCCGATCCGGAGACCCGGAAGGCTCTGGAATCCTTTGTGGAACCGCGGTTCCTGCACCAGAGCAACGAAGGTGCCCCACCGGGCGCCGACGACCTCGATGAGGCCCTGGCCGGTGGCCTCCCGGGCGAGGCGCCGTGGCGCGTGCACTTCCACGTGCCGCTGCACGCCGACCCGGCGCCGCCGCTGACGTCGACCCGGCCGGTGCTGGCCGGGACTCTGGCCGAGCTGTTCGGCGGCGCCACCGCGCGCACCGACCACGTCGAGGTCGAGACCTACACCTGGCAGGTGCTCCCGGACGCACCCGCCGACACCGCCGGGCTCGTCGCAGGCATCGCGGCCGAGCTGGACTGGACCCGGCGTTCCCTGCTCGAACTAGGCTTGGAAGAGGTTTCGCAATGAGCTTGCTGGTCATCGACGTCGTCGGGCTGACGCCGCGGCTGTTCCCGCACATGCCGAACCTGCGCAAAATGGCCGAACCCGGCTTCACCGCGCAGCTGGACACCGTGTTCCCGGCAGTGACCTGTTCGGTGCAGTCCACGTTCCTCACCGGGCTGCAGCCGGCCGAGCACGGGATCGTCGGCAACGGCTGGTACTTCCGCGACCTCGGCGAGATCTTCCTCTGGCGCCAGCACAACAAGCTGGTGCAGGGCGACAAGTTCTGGGACGCCGCCCGCCGCGCTCAGGCCGGGCACAAGGTGGCCAACGTCTGTTGGTGGTACGCGATGGGCATGGACGTCGACCTGACGGTGACCCCGCGACCGATCTACCACGCCGACGGCAAGAAGTCCCCGGACGCCTACACCCACCCGCCGCAGCTGCACGACCGCCTGGTCGGCGCGCTCGGCGAGTTCCCGCTGTTCACCTACTGGGGCCCGACGGCCGCGATCACGTCGTCGAAGTGGATCATCGCCGCCGCGCAGAAGATCATGGCGGAGGACAAGCCCGACACCACGCTCGTCTACATCCCGCACCTGGACTACGACCTCCAGCGGTTCGGCCCGGATGCGCCCCAGGCCGCGGCGGCCGCCCGGGAGATCGACACGGCGTTGAAACCCCTGCTGGACTTCGCCGCCGCGGGCGGGCACACCGTCGTCGCGCTGTCGGAGTACGGCATCACGAACGCGAGCCGGCCGGTCGACATCAACCGGGCGCTGCGTCGTGAAGGCCTGCTGAAGGTGTACGTCCAGGCGGGCATGGAGTACCTGGACCCGTGGACGTCGCGGGCGTTCGCGGTGGCCGACCACCAGGTCGCGCACGTCTACGTCGCCGATCCCGCGGACATCCCGCGGGTGCGGGACATCGTCGCCGGACTGTCCGGTGTGGACGTCGTGCTCGATCGTTCGGAACAAGCAAGCATCGGGATCGACCACGAACGGGCCGGGGAACTGGTGGCGATCGCCGAGCCGGACGCGTGGTTCACGTACTACTACTGGCTGGACGACGATCGCGCGCCGGACTTCGCGAAGACAGTCGAGATCCACCGCAAGCCCGGCTACGACCCGGCCGAGCTGTTCTTCGACCCGAACGACCCGGCGGTGAAGCTGAAGGCGGCGTCCGCGCTGGCCCGCAAGAAGCTCGGCCTGCGCTACTCGATGCAGGTCGTCCCGCTCGACCCCGCGCCGGTGCGCGGCAGCCACGGGCGGCTGCCCGACTCGCCCGAGGACGGGCCGGTGCTGCTGTGCTCGGACCCCGCGCTCGCGCGCGAAAAGATCCACGCCACCGAAGTCAAGGACTTGTTGCTGGCGGCTATCCGCACTGAGTAGGACGCACCAGGAGGTCAGACATGGCACGACCGTTGACCCTGTTCACCGGGCAGTGGGCCGATCTGCCGTTCGAGGAGGTGTGCGAGCTGGCGAGCGGCTGGGGCTACGAGGGCCTCGAGATCGCTTGCTGGGGTGACCACTTCGAGGTGGATCGCGCGGTGGCGGAAGACGGCTACGTCGAGGCGAAGCTGGAGACGCTGGCCAAGCACGACCTCAAGGTGTGGGCGATCTCGAACCACCTGCTCGGGCAGGCCGTCTGCGACCACCCGATCGACGAGCGGCACGAGGCCATCCTGCCGGCGCGGATCTGGGGCGACGGCGAGCCCGAGGGCGTCCGGCAGCGGGCGGCGGCGGAGATGAAGACCACCGCCCGCGCCGCGGCGAAGCTCGGGGTGTCCACTGTGGTCGGTTTCACCGGCTCGTCGATCTGGCACACGGTGGCGATGTTCCCGCCGGTGCCGCCGGCGATGATCGAACGCGGGTACGCCGACTTCGCGACGCGGTGGAACCCGATCCTGGACGTCTTCGACGAGGTCGGCGTGCGGTTTGCCCACGAGGTGCACCCGAGCGAGATCGCCTACGACTACTGGAGCACCGTCGCGGCGCTGGAGGCGATCGGGCACCGCGAGGCGTTCGGGCTGAACTTCGACCCGTCCCACTTCGTCTGGCAGGACCTCGACCCGGCCGGGTTCCTGTGGGACTTCAAGGACCGCATCTACCACGTCGACTGCAAGGAGGCCCGCAAGCAGCTCAACGGCCGCAACGGCCGGCTCGGCTCCCACCTGCCCTGGGCGGATCCCCGCCGGGGCTGGGACTTCGTCTCGACCGGCCACGGCGACGTCCCGTGGGAGGACGTCTTCCGGATGCTCAACGCCATCGGCTACGACGGCCCGATTTCGATCGAGTGGGAGGACGCGGGCATGGACCGGCTCATCGGCGCACCGGAAGCGCTGGAGTTCGTCCGCAAGCTCAACTTCACCCCACCCACGGCGGCGTTCGACGCCGCCTTCTCCTCGAAGAAGTAACCCGCAGCTTCTGCGTTAACGGGTGGCCGCCAGCCCCGTCGGAAGGTGATCGAAAGCGGCTTCGCGCCGACCCGGGGCGAAGCACGCTCAAAATCAGGAAGGACCCAGCATGTCTCCGTCCCCACCGAAGTGGGCGAGGCTGTTCGGCGCCGCACTCTTGAGCGCCGGCCTCCTGCTCACCATCGACGCTCCCGCCAGAGCTGACATCCCCGCGGCCGACTACCAGCAGGTCGCGCTCGCCACCGGCGCCGCCGAGCTCGGCGAGGCGATGTCGCTCGCCGTGCTCCCGGACCGCTCGGTCGTGCACACCTCCCGCGACGGCACCGTCCGCGTCACCACCGCGGCCGGTGCGACGTCCGTCGCGGCCAAGCTGAACGTCTACACCCACGACGAGGAAGGCCTCCAGGGCGTCGCCGCCGACCCCGGCTTCGCCACCAACCGCTACGTCTGGCTGTACTACTCGCCGCGTCTGTCCACACCGGACGGTGACGCGCCGACCGACGGCACCGAAGCCGACTTCGCGCCGTTCAAGGGCGAGCTGCACCTGTCGCGGTTCGTGTTGAACACCAACAACACCCTCGACCTGGGCAGCGAGAAGGTCGTCCTCAAGGTGGCCAACGACCGCGGCCAGTGCTGTCACGTCGGGGGTGACATCGACTTCGACGCGGCCGGCAACCTCTACCTCACCACCGGCGACGACACCAACCCGTTCTCGTCCGACAGCTATTCGCCGATCGACGAACGCACCACGCGCAACCCGCAGTTCGACGCGCAGCGCTCGTCCGGCAACACGAACGACCTGCGCGGCAAGCTGCTGCGGATCCACCCGCAGGCCGACGGGACGTACACGGTCCCGTCCGGCAACCTCTTCGCACCGGGGACCGCGAGCACCCGGCCGGAGATCTACGCGATGGGCTTCCGGAACCCGTTCCGGATGAGTGTCGACAAGCCGACCGGCGTCGTCTACCTCGGCGACTACGGCCCGGACGCCGGCGTCACCGACGCCAACCGCGGGCCGCAGGGCCAGGTCGAGTTCGACCGGATCACGAGCGCGGGCAACTTCGGCTGGCCGTACTGCACCGGCTCGAACACGACGACCGAGTCGTACAACCGCTTCACGTTCCCGAGTGGACCGTCCGGTGCGAAGTACGACTGCGCGGGCGGCCCGACGAACTCCTCGTTCCGCAACACCGGTCTCGCCAAGCTGCCGGTGCCGAAGGCCGCGTGGATCAAGTACGCGGGGGACGAAGGCTCGCCGCCGGAGTTCGGCAGCGGCTCGGAGTCGCCGATGGGCGGGCCCGTCTATCGCTATGACGCCGCTTCGACGTCCACGGTGAAGTTCCCGCAGTCCCTCGACGGCAAGTTCTTCGCCGGCGAGTACGGGCGCAAGTGGATCAAGGCGGTCACCGTCAACGCCGACGGCAGCCGCGGCACCATCGAGAACTTCCCGTGGACCGGCACGCAGGTCATGGACATGGCGTTCGGCCCCGACGGCGCGCTCTACGTCCTCGACTACGGCACCGGCAGCGACAACCAGGCGCTGTACCGGGTCGAGTACCTCGCGGGCACGAACCGCAACCCGGTCGCGAAGGCCGCGGCCGACAAGACGTCCGGGGCCAACCCGCTGACCGTGAACTTCTCGTCCGCGGGCAGCAGTGACCCTGAAGGCGGGGCCCTGAGCTACCGCTGGAACTTCGGCGACGGCCAGACGTCGACCGCGGCCAACCCGGCGCACACCTACACCACCAACGGCACCTATTCGCCGACGCTCACGGTGTCCGATCCGGAGGGGCTGACCGGCACGGCGAGCCTGGTCGTCACGGTCGGGAACACCGCGCCCACCGTGAACCTGACCGTTCCCGGTGACGGCGCTCTGTTCTCCTTCGGGGACACCGTGCCGTTCCAGGTGACCGGCAGCGACCCGGAGGACGGGCCGCTGGACTGCTCGAAGGTCAAGGTCACGTACCTGCTGGGCCACGACAGCCACCAGCACCAGATCACCCAGGCGACCGGGTGCAGCGGCTCGATCGCCGTCCCGGTGGACGGTGAGCACGACGCCGCGGCGAACATCTTCGGCGTCTTCGACGCGCAGTACACCGACAACGGCGGGCTGACGTCCCACAGCGTCCACAAGCTCCAGCCGCGGCACCGCCAGGGTGAGCACTTCTCGGCGCAGTCCGGGATCCAGCTCGCCGACCACGGTTCCGCGGAGGGTGGCCGGACCATCGGGTACACCGACAACGACGACTGGATCTCGTTCACGCCGTACGCGCTGGGCAACGCGTCCTCGATCAGCGCGCGGGTCTCCTCCGGCGGCCCCGGCGGGACCCTGGAGGTCCGCGCGGGCTCGCCGACCGGCACCCTGCTCGGGTCGGTGGCCGTCGCCAACACCGGTGACTGGGACACGTTCCAGAGCGTGACGGCGAACCTCGCGAACCGGCCTTCGGGATCGACGACGCTGTACCTCGTGTTCAAGGGCGTCACCGGGCAGGGCAACCTGTTCGACCTGGACTCGTTCACCTTCGCCACCTCGGCCCAGTCGGGCGCGGTCGAAGGCGAGTCGTTCACGTCCGGGTCCGGTGTCCAGATCGCCCCGCACGCGGCGGCGAGCGGTGGGAACACGCTGGGCTACATCGAAAACGGCGACTGGGCCGGCTACGCCTCAGTGAGCACGGCGGGCGCGCGGACGTTCACCGCGCGGGTGTCGTCGGCCGGCGCCGGCGGCACGATCGAGATCCGGTCCGGTTCGGCCACCGGCACGCTGCTGGGCACGGTTTCGGCGCCGCCGACCGGTGACTGGGAGGTCTTCCAAAACGTCACCACGTCGGTGTCGAGTGGCTCCGGGCCGTTGTTCCTGGTGTTCCGCGGCGGTTCCGGTTCCCTGTTCGACATCGACACGTTTAGCCTGAGCAGTATGCCGACTCAGGTCGATCCCGCGTACGACGTACTGGTGTTCTCCAAGACGGCCGGCTTCCGGCACGACTCGATCCCGGCGGGGATCCAGGCGATCCGGGAGCTGGGCGCCGCGAACGGCTTCGGCGTGACGGCGACCGAGGACGCTTCGGTGTTCACGGCCACCGAACTGGCGAAGTACAAGGCGGTCGTGTTCCTCTCGACGACCGGCGACGTCCTGGACGCCACTCAGCAAGCGGCGTTCGAGTCCTATGTGAACGGTGGCGGCGGTTACCTCGGCATCCACGCCGCGGCCGACACCGAGTACGACTGGCCGTGGTACGGCCAGCTCGTCGGCGCCTGGTTCAAGAGCCACCCGGCGATCCAGGCGGCGAACTTCGTCACCGAGGACAACACGCACCCGGCGACCGCGCACCTGCCGGCGGTCTGGAACCGGACGGACGAGCTGTACAACTACCGGACCAACCCGCGTAGCAGCGTGCACGTGCTGCAGACGCTGGACGAGTCCAGCTACACCGGCGGCGAGATGGGCGCGGACCACCCGATCACGTGGTGCCACCCGCAGGGCAGCGGCCGGGCGTTCTACACCGGCCTCGGCCACACGAACGAGTCGTACGCGGACTCGGCGTTCCGGGCGGAGCTGGTCGGCGGAATCCGTTACGCGGCAGGTGTCGTCGCCGCGGACTGCGGTGTCTCCGCGGCTTCCACTGTGGAGGGTGAGGCGTTCACGTCGGGCTCGGGCGTGCAGATCGCGTCCCACGCCCCGGCGAGCGGCGGCCAGACGCTCGGCTACATCGAGAACGGCGACTGGGCCGGGTTCGCCTCGGTGAGCACAGCGGGCATCACGCGGTTCAGCGCGGTCGTGTCCTCCGCCGGCGCGGGCGGCACGATCGAGATCCGCGACGGCTCGGCGACCGGCGCCCTGCTGGGCACGGTCGCGGTGCCGAACACGGGCAGCTGGGAGACGTTCCAGACCGTCTCCACCACGGTGTCAGCCGGTTCGGGTCCGCTCCACCTGGTCTTCCGGGGCGGCGCGGGCTCGCTGTTCGACATCGACACGCTGACCGTGTCCTAGAAGTCCGTGAAGGCCTCCTTACCGGCCATAAGAGTAGAACGACCCGCTCGTCACCCCCAGGCCGCGGCACAGCCGGCCGACGTTCAGCTCGGTGAACCCGTGGCCGGCCAGCACGTCC
>NZ_JBEZHS010000069.1:0-16449 GCF_040650695.1 Amycolatopsis sp. NPDC048633 | reverse complement strand
GTCCAGAAGTCGCCGGCCTTGGAGATCAGGGCCGGTCCTTACCGGCCATAAGAGCCGGTAAGGAGGCCTTCACGGACTTTGCCTCAGTCCTCGTAGGTGAGGTTCTTGCCGTTCGACGGGTCGAACAGCTTGATCTTGTCCGCGTCGTACCAGACCTCGAGGTCCGCGTTCTCCTTCGCGGACGACTCCGCCGAGAGGCGGGCCACGATCTGGGACTCCGAACCCGGGACGTCGGACGAGCCACTGTCCGCGGCGAGTTCGGCGAGCTCCGCGGACGTCGCGATCTCGCCTTCCAGCGTGAAGTGGGCGTACTTCTCCGAACCCATCGACTCGAGCACGTCGATGTGTGCGGTGAACGTGCCGCCGCCCGTCTTCTGGCCGGCTTCGACGACCGCCGCGTCCTCGAAGTGCTCCGGCCGGATGCCGACCAGCACCTCGCGGGGCGCGTCCGCCTTCTCCACCAGCCGGCGGATCCGGTCGGTGAGCGGCGTCGTGCCCAGCGGGCTGCGCAGCTCGTTGTTCTCCAGCGTCGCCGGCACGAAGTTCATCGACGGCGAGCCGATGAACCCCGCGACGAACAGGTTCGCCGGGTTGTCGTAGAGGAACTGCGGCGAGCCGATCTGCTGCACGAAACCGCCGCGCAGCACCACGACCCGGTCGCCCAGGGTCATGGCCTCGGTCTGGTCGTGCGTGACGTAGAGCGTCGTCGTGCCGAGCTGCTTCTGGATCTTCGACACCGACGTCCGCATCTGGCCGCGGAGCTTGGCGTCCAGGTTGGACAGTGGCTCGTCCATCAGGAACGCCTTCGGGTTCCGGACGATCGCCCGGCCCATCGCGACGCGCTGCCGCTGGCCACCGGAGAGGTTGGCCGGCTTGCGGTCCAGGTGCGCGGTCAGGTCGAGGATCGTCGCCGCTTCCTCCACCTTCGCCCGCACTGTCTTGTCGTCGACCTTGGCCAGCCGCAGCGGGAAGGCCATGTTCTCCCGCACGCTCATGTGCGGGTAGAGCGCGTAGGACTGGAACACCATCGCGATGTCCCGGTCCTTCGGGGCCTTCTCGTTGACGCGCTTGCCGTCGATGCGCAGCTCGCCGGAGGAGATGTCCTCCAGCCCCGCCACCATGTTCAGCATGGTCGACTTCCCGCAGCCGGACGGACCGACCAGCACGAGGAACTCGCCGTCGGCGATGGTTATGTCCACTTCGGACACCGCGAGCGCGCCGTCGGGGTACTTCTTCGACACCTTGTCGAGGACGATTTCTGCCATGACTACCCCTTCACCGCACCGGAGGTCAGCCCCGCCACGATGCGACGCTGGAAGAACAACACGAAAATAATGATCGGGATGGTGATGACGACCGCGGCCGCGCTCACCTGCCCTGTCGGGTCCTCGAACTGCGAGGACCCGGTGAAGAACGACAGCGCCGCCGGCACCGTCCGCGACGCCGTGGTCGACGTCAGCGAGATGGCGAACAGGAAGTCGTTCCAGCAGAAGATGAACACCAGGATCGCGGTGGTGAACACCCCCGGCGCGGCCAGTGGCGCGATCACCTTCCGGAACGCCTGGGCCGGCGTCGCGCCGTCCATCTTCGCCGCTTTTTCCAGCTCCCACGGGATTTCCCGGAAGAACGCCGACAGCGTGTAGATCGACAGCGGCAGGGCGAACGTGATGTAGGGCAGGATCAGCCCCGGCCAGGTGTCGAACAGCGCCAGGTTCCGCTCGATGTTGAACAGCGGGGTCACCAGCGACACCTGCGGGAACATCGCGATCAGCAGCGAAAGCCCGACCAGCAGCTGCTTGCCGGGGAACTCCAGCCGCGCGATCGCGTACGCGGCCATCGTGCCCAGCACCACCGCGATCACCGTGGAGATGATCGCGATGCCGATCGAGTTCACCAGCGCCAGCAGGAACTCCGACGTCTGGAAGATGTCCGCGTAGTTCTGCCAGGTCCACGACTGCGGGATGAAGTACCCGTCGGTCAGCGTGTCCTTGGTCTTGAACGAAAGCGAAACCACCCAGAGCACCGGCACCAGCGCGAACACCAGCACGAGGATGTCGACCAGGCCCCAGCGTACTTTGCGGCCCGTCGTGACGGTTCCCATCACCATCAGCGCTTACCCCCGTCGTCCGAACCCGGTGCGGCCGTGCCGAACACCTTGATGAAGATGAACGCGATGATCGCCACCGTGATGAAGATCAGGACGGCCATCGTCGACCCGATCCCGAGGTTGAGCCCCTTGACCAGGTTGTTGTAGGTCTGCATCGACACGGACCCGGTGTCCTGCGCGCCGCCCGTGAGGACGTAGATGTTGTCGAAGATCCGGAACGCGTCGAGCGTGCGGAACAGCAGGGCCACCAGGATCGCCGGCTTCATCACCGGCAGCATCACCTTCGTGAACCGCTGCCACGCGCTCGCGCCGTCCATCGACGCGGCCTTGAGCAGGTCGTCCGGCACCAGCGCCAGGCCGGCCATCAGCAGCAGCGCCATGAACGGCGTGGTCTTCCACACCTCGGCGCCGATGATGATGAACAGCGACGGCCACTGGTCGGTCAGCGGCGCCCCGTCCGCGGCCAGCCAGTTCGCCAGGTAGCCGGTCTTCGGCGTCCACGCGTAGTACCACGAGAACGCCGCGACGACCGTGACGATGCCGTACGGGATCAGCGCGATGGTGCGCACGATCCCGCGGCCGACCAGCGTCCGGTGCATCACCAGCGCCAGCGCCATGCCGAGGACGAACTCGATCGCCACCGACACCACGGTGAGGAACATCGTGGTGCCGAACGCCGTCCACCAGTACGAATTGGACAGCACGGCCCCGTAGTTGTCGAAGCCGACGAACTCCTGCTGCGCCGGGAACCGCAGGTCGTACCGCTGCAGCGACAACCAGATCGAGTACAGGATCGGGTAGCCGGTGACGGCGATCATCACGACGAACGCGGGCGCGCACAGCCAGAGCCCGAGCCGTCGCTCGGCCCGCTTCCCCTCGGACAGGGCGGGTTTGCCCTTCTTGTGGGACGTCGCCCCTTCGGCGACGGTGGCCCCGGCGGTGTCGGCCGGGGTGGAGTCCTGAACGGTCACGGGATCACTCCCTTCGACTGGAGCGCGTCACTGAGCTGCTCGCGCAGCTTGTCCGCGGTGGCCTGCGGATCGATTTCGGCCGGCGGTGAAAGGATCTTCGACATCACCGTCGACATGTTCTGGTACGCCGGGGTCAGCGGCCGCACCGCGGCGTCCTTCAGCGCGTCCAGGATGGAGTCGCGCATCGGGTACTTGAGCGCCATGTTCGGGTTGTCGTCGCTCGCCGGCTTCGACGCGTCGAGCGGCGTGTCGTTGTGGTACACCGACTCGATGGTCGGCGGCACGCCGTCGTTGATCGCCGAGAACTTCTGGTTCTCCGCGCTCCGCAGGCACAGCGCCGCCTCGTACGCCTCGGGCTTGTGCGCCGACAACGAGCTGACGGCGAGGTCGTACCCGCCGATCGTGGTCTTCGCCGGCGTGCCGGGAAGCGCCTCGGGGTAGACGGCCCACTTCATGTGGGAGACGTCCTGCGGCTTGTCCTTCGCGTAGGAGGCGTAGACGAACGGCCAGTTCAGCTCGAACGCGGCGTCGCCACGCTGGAACGTCTGCCGGACGTCGTCCTCCTTCGAGTTGGTCAGCGACGCGTCGGTGATCCCCGACGCCGTGATCTGCTTCAGCAGCGCCAGCGCCTTGACCGCGCCGTCGTCCATCACGACGGACTTGCCGTCGTCGGACAGGATGTGCCCGCCCATCGACTCGACCAGCGTGTTGTAGAAGACGACGAGGCCTTCGTACTGCGCGCCGGTGAAGACGATGCTGTACGGCTTGCCCTGCGCCTTCAGGTCCTGCGACTTCTGGATCATCTCGTCCCACGTCTTCGGCGGGGTCGGGGTGATCCGGTCGTCGTACCAGAGCAGCTGGATGTTGGTGTTCTTCGGCGCCGCGTAGAGCTTCCCGTTGTAGGTCGCGGTGTCCAGCGGCCCCTGGAGGACGCCCTCGGACGCCGCGGCCTTGTTCTGGTCCTTCCACTCGTCGATCCACCCGGCTTCGGCGAACTCCGAAACCCAGGTCACGTCGAGGCCCAGGACGTCCATCGCGTCGTCGCCCGCCGCCAGCCGCCGCGCCATCTGGAGCCGCTGGTCGTCCGAGCCGCGCTGGAGTTTGTTGTAGACGATCTCGTAGCGGCCGTCCGCCGCCTTGTTGCAGTTGTCGACGACCTTCTGGAAACTGTCCTCAGGCCCGTAGTACACGTTGATCTTCAGTCCGCCGCCCGAGCCGCAGCCGGCCACAAGACCGGTCAGCAATGCCCCTGCCCCCAGAAGGGCGGTGGTGCGGCCGGGCGAGCGCCCCCTTTTGCCCGCGCCGATCCTCTTCCCCATAAGGCCTCCTCACCCGCGTGCACGCCGGATACCGCGGTGCCTGGTGGCCACCACGACGCGATGAGGCGAACCGCGCCAGCACCCCGACGTGCTAGTGCTCGGACGGTCTCTGTGATTGGCGAGGCCGCCCGACTGGTGTCGGACAACTTATGCCGGGCGATCACACCCCGCAAGCAGTATCGGTAACGATTCAGCCCACTGCAGACTGAACTGTGATTTTCCCCTGGTATTGCCGGGATTTTCCAGGGTTTCTTTCAGATGTTGGCCGGTGGCGGCTTGAGCGCGAGCTTGGCGAGCAGCTCCCGCGCCCGCTCGGCCGAGCGCGGCTGGCACAGGACGTCGTAGCGGCCGGCGACCAGCTGGCTCGCCGAGGAGAAGTCCCGCCGCCCGCGCGACATGCTGTACCCGATGGCGGCGAACATCAGCCCGGAGAGGACGCCCAGCACGAGCCCGGTGAGCAGCTGCAGCGCGAAGCCCTGGTTGACGAACAGCCCGAGCAGCAACCCGGCGAACAGGCCGAACCAGGCCCCCGAGACGGCGCCGGTGCCGAGCACGCGGCCCCAGCTGAGCTTCCCGATGACGCGCTCGACGAGCATCAGGTCCACACCGACGATCGTGACGTCGCTGACGGAGAACTCGCTGTCCGCGAGGAAGTCGACGGCCTGCTGCGCCTCGCCGTAGGTCGCGTACGACCCGATCGGCCAGCCGGTCGGCGGAGTCGGCAGCCGTGGCAGGTTGCCGGGCGCCCGGCTCCCGCCGAAGGGACTACTCACCATCATCACCTGCGCACTCGTGGGTCTTGGGCGTCCATCTTGTCAAGAACGCCCGGACCGTGCGAGCCGCTTACCCCGAAAGGCCGGGGCCGGTGGTCGGGCGCCATGTCATGAACGACTCGTTCATGACGTCCGGCGCGGTGAAAGGGTCGTTCACGGCGTCCCGCCTCCCAGTTCTGCCGAGGCCGGCTCCTCCCCAGGCGATGGCGGCCCGCACCGCTCAGCCCGAAAGGCCGCAGCCGGCGGACGCACGCGATGTCATGAACGACTCGTTCATGACGTCCGGCGCGGTGAAAGGGTCGTTCACGGCGTCCCGCCTCACCGAGTCCGGGCCGGATCCCCGAGAGGCCCGGGGCCAGAGGCGCAGCGGCGCGGTTCGGGACGCGAGCCGGAATGAGTCATTCACTGCACCGGCGACCGGCTCGCTTTGTCGACAGAGCGACAAAGCGTGTCAAGAGCGGGACTTGTACTCCCGCAGCAGGCCCCGGCTGATGATGGTCTTCTGGATCTCGCTCGTGCCCTCGCCGATCAGCAGGAACGGTGCCTCGCGCATCAGGCGCTCGATCTCGTACTCCTTCGAGTACCCGTAGCCGCCGTGGATGCGGAACGCGTCCTGCGTGACCTCCGCGCAGTACTCCGACGCGATCAGCTTCGCCATGCCCGCCTCGACGTCGTTGCGCTCACCCGAGTCCTTCAGCCGGGCCGCGTTCACCATCATCAGGTGGGCCGCCTCGACCTTGGTCGCCATCTCGGCCAGCTTGAACGCCACCGCCTGGTGCTCGGCGATCGCCTTGCCGAACGTCTTGCGCTGCTGGGCGTACTCCACCGCCAGCTCGAACGCCCGGATCGCGATGCCGCACGCCCGCGCCGCGACGTTCACCCGGCCGACCTCGACACCGTCCATCATGTACGCGAAGCCCTTGCCCGGCGCTTCGCCCAGCACCATGTCGGCGCCGATCTTGTAGCCGTCGAAGACCGCTTCCGTGGTGTCGACGCCCTTGTAGCCCATCTTGTCGATCTTGCCGGGGATGGTCAGCCCGGGCGCGACCTCGCCGAAGCCCTCCGGCTTCTCGACGAGGAACGCCGTCAGGTTCTGGTGGGGCTTCTCGGCACCTTCGTCGGTCTTGACGAGCAGCGCGATCAGGTTCGACGAACCGCCGTTGGTCAGCCACATCTTCGAGCCGTCGATGACGTAGCCGTCATCGGTCTTCTTGGCGCGGGTCTTGATCGCGGCGACGTCGGAGCCGAGGTCCGGCTCGGACATCGAGAAGGACCCGCGGACCTCGCCGGTCGCCATGCGCGGCAGGAAGTGCTGCTTCTGCGCCTCCGTGCCGTGGCGGGAGATCATGTGCGCCACGATGAAGTGGGTGTTGATCACGCCGGACACGCTCATCCAGCCCCGCGCGATCTCCTCGACGACCAGCGCGTAGGTCAGCAGCGACTCGCCGAGCCCGCCGTACTCCTCCGGGATGGTGATCCCGAACAGGCCCATCTCCTTCATGCCCTCGACGATGTCGGTGGGGTAGGTGTCGGCGTGCTCGAGCTCCTGCGCGTGCGGGATGACCTCCTTGTCCACGAACTGGCGGACGGTCGCGAGGATCTCCGACTGCACGTCGGTCAGGCCGGCGGTCTGGGCGAGACGGGCCATGGGGGCTTCCTTCCTGGCGGCTTCGCCGGCTCCCGGCGCTGGGTTACCGGTGAGTATGACCCGAAAGCCGGAACCCTGCTATGAGGGCGCTCACGCCCACCGTGATCAGCACCGCCCGGCGGCGATCGTCGTCGGCCACGGGTCTCTGCCGCTGACCGGCTAAGTTGGGGTCCAGCACGCAGCGAGGGGACCCACCATGACCGACCCGTCCGGGGACAAGGACCGTCCGGCCGATCCGACCGTGGCGTACGACCCGCCGCCCACCGCGGAACCCGCGCCGTACGCACCGGAGAACTACGACCCGCCGGCGGTCGACAGCACGGTCGCGGACACCACCGTCGCCGACACCACGGCCGCCGATGCCCCGGAGCAGCCCGAGCAGCTGCCGCCGGGCGCGTTCGAGGCTCCCGCCGCGCACATCCCCGGCACGCCGTACGTCGCGCCGGGCCAGCCGCAGCCGGTGTACCAGTACCAGCAGCCGTCGTACCCGATGCCCTACGGACAGCCGTACGGCGGCCCGGCGCCCTACGTCCAGCCGCCGTACGTCCCCGCGCAGCACAAGCCGGACAACGCGCTGGCGATCGGCGCGCTGGTCTGCTCGATCCTCGGCTTCTGCTCCGGCATCACCGCGATCGCCGGGCTGGTCATGGGCCACATCGCGCTGAGCAAGACGAACCGCGGCGAAGCGGGCGGCCGCGGGATGGCCACGGCCGCCGTGATCGTCGGCTACGTCGTGATCGCGCTGTGGGTCGGCTTCTTCACCACGCTGATCATCCTCGGCGCGAACGGCAAGCTGACCTAGTCGGCCGGCAGCACCGCGTCCCCGGGGCTGCGCGGCGACGGCGTCGCGTGGCCGTTCGCCTCCGGCTTGGGCTCCCCGGCGTCCAGTTCGAGCTCCGGCTCGGGCGCTGCCGGAGCGGGAGCGGGAGCGGGCGCCTGAGCGGGCGCCGCGGGCCTCGGCGTCTGCGCGTCGAGGAACCGCAGCAGCTCCACCGGGAACGGCAGCACCAGCGTCGAGTTCTTCTCCGACGACACCTGCACGACGGTCTCCAGCAGCCGCAGCTGCAACGCCGCCGGGGTGTCGGCCATCTGCGCGGCGGCCTGGGAGAGCTTGTACGACGCCTGCAACTCGCCGTCGGCGGAGATGACGCGCGCGCGCCGTTCCCGCTCCGCTTCGGCCTGCCGCGACATCGAGCGCTTCATCGCCTCCGGCAGCGCGACGTCCTTGATCTCGACGCGGTCGATGTGGATGCCCCAGTCCAGTGCCGGGCTGTCGATCATCAGCTCCAGGCCCTCGTTGAGGCGCTCACGGTTGGAGAGCAGGTCGTCGAGCTCGCTCTTGCCGATGATCGAGCGCAACGACGTCTGCGCGACCTGGCCGACCGCCGCCCGGTAGTCCTGGACGTTGACCGCCGCGATGACCGGGTCGATCACCTTGAAGTAGACGACGGCGTCGACCCGGACCGTGACGTTGTCCCGGGTGATGCCGTCCTGGGCGGGCACCGGCATGGTCACGATCTGCATGTTGACCTTCTGCATCCGGTCCACGAACGGCACCAGCAGCGTCAACCCGGGTTCCGAGACCCGGGCCCGCACCCGGCCGAACCGGAAGACCAGCCCGCGTTCGTACTGCCTCACGACGCGCACCCCGGCCGCGAGCCAGGCTCCGCCCGCGACGACTACGGCGCTGAGGATCTCCACCACCATGGCTGCTCCCGGGGTTGCGTTTCCCCCTGAAAACCCAGCGTACGCCCGTGCCGACCAGGACGAAACGCACTGGACGGGCCCAGCAGACTGGGGTGGTGAACGATCTCCGCGTCCCGCCGCTGTTCGCCGACCGGGCGCCCCGGGTGCTCGGCCCGGAGGCCGTCCCGTGGCTGGCGGCCCTGCCGGACCTCGCGGCCCGGTACGCCCGCGAGTGGGGCCTGACTTTCGAAGGCGACGCGATGCACGGCTACGTCGGCGTCGTGCAGCCCGCGCGGCTCGCCGACGGCACGCCGGTGGTGCTGAAACTCGGCTGGCTCGGCGAAGAGTCCGCCGGCGAACCGCTCGCACTGTCCACATGGGCCGGTCGAGGTGCGGTGCTGCTGCTGGACTCCGCACCGGACGACGGTGTCCTGCTGCTCGAACGACTCGATGCCGGCCGCACCCTCGACGACCTTCCGCTGCGCGAAGCCGTCCCGCTGCTCGGCGAACTGGCCCGGCGCCTCGCCGTGCCCGCTCCGCCGTCGCTGGTCAGGAGTGTGCGCACCGAAGCCGAAGCCCTCGCCGAAGAGCTGCCCCGCCGGTGGTCCGCGCTCGGCGAGCCGTTCGACCGGCGGCTCGTCGACGACGCCGTCGCGATCTGCCGCGAGCTCGGGCCGTCCTCGGGCGAGCTGCTGGTGAACGAGGACCTGCACTTCCAGAACGTGCTCGCCGGGCAGCGGGAGCCGTGGCTGGTCATCGACCCGAAGCCACTGGCCGGCGACCTCGATTACGCCGTGATCCCGTTGTTCTGGAACCGCTTCACCGAGTCCACACTGGACGAACGGTTCGCGATGGTCGTCGCGTCGCAGGAGCTCGACGCCGGGAAGGCGCGGGCCTGGACCCTCGTGCGCGCGGTGCAGAACTGGATCTGGATGCTCGAAGACCTCGAAGAGTTCGAAGCGGACAGCGACGACCCGGCATTCGTCACCGTGCCGGAAATCGCTGCTTGGGCAGCCAGCCGATAGTGTCTGCGGCATGGCCGCGGTCAACAGGGTTTTCGCTGCTCAGCTGTCCGGGTTGCCGGTGTTCGGGCCGGACGGCGAGTCCATCGGCCGGGTCCGTGACCTGGTCGCGGGCCTGCGGCTGGACGCGCAGCCGCCGCGGATCCTCGGCGTGGTCGTCGAGCTGACCACGCGGCGGCGGGTCTTCGTGCCGATGCTGCGCGTCACCTCGATCGAACCGAGCGCCGTGACGCTCGCCACCGGCTCGGTCAACATGCGCCAGTTCAACCAGCGCCCCAACGAGGTGCTGGTGCTCGGCCAGCTGCTCGACGCGCACGCGACGCTGGCCGGGTCCGACACGCGGATCACCGTCGTCGACGCCGCGATGGAGCCGACCCGCACCCGCGACTGGGTGCTGGCGAAGCTCGCCATCCGCGAGCGGCGCGCCGGGCTGGGCCGCCGCCGGTCGGCCATGCAGGTGCTGCGCTGGGAGGAGGTCGCCGGCCTGGGGCTCGCCGACCTGGCGAAGCAGCCGCAGGGCGCGGGCCAGCTGCTCATGCTGTTCGACACCATGCGCTCGGTCGACGTCGCCGCGACCGTCCGCGACCTGCCGCTCAAGCGCCGCCACGAGGTCGCCGACGCGATGGACGACGAGCGCCTCGCCGACGTCCTCGAGGAGCTGCCGGACGACGACCAGAAGGAGCTGCTGTCCTACCTCGCCGAGGAGCGCGCGGCCGACATCCTCGAGGCGATGAACCCGGACGACGCCGCCGACCTGCTCGCCGAGCTCGCCCCCGCGGAGCAGAGCCGGCTGCTGGAGCTGATGGAGCCGGAGGAGTCCGCGCCGGTCAAGCGGCTGCTGGCCTACTCGTCCGACACCGCGGGCGGCCTGATGACCCCGGAGCCGGTGGTGCTCACGCCCGACACGACGATCGCCGAGGCGCTGGCCCACATCCGCAACGCCGAGCTGCCGCCGGCGCTGGCCAGCATGGTGTTCGTCTGCCGCCCGCCGACCGCGACGCCGACCGGGCGCTTCGTCGGCGTCGTGCACTTCCAGCGGCTGCTGCGCGAGCCACCGGCGGAGCTCGTGGCGAGCGCCGTCGACACCGGCCTGGCGGCGCTGCGACCCAACGCGACGCTGGCCGAGGTCACGCGCTACTTCGCCGCCTACAACCTGACCTGCGGGCCGGTCGTCGACACCGAGGACCACCTGCTCGGCGCGGTCACCGTGGACGACGTGCTCGACCACCTGCTGCCCGAGGACTGGCGCGAGACCGGCCTGCACGACACCACCGGCGAGACCGGCGAACACCTGGAGGCGGACCGTGCCTGAACTGTCGTCCGGACGGCGGCTGGACCAGCCGCGCAGCCAGAACCGGTTCAAGCTGAACATCGACCCGGACACCTTCGGCAGGCTCACCGAGCGCGTCGCCCGGTTCCTCGGCACCGGGAAGTACCTGTTCTGGCAGACGCTGATGGTGTTCGTCTGGATCGTGGTGAACCTGTTCGCGGTGTCGCTGCAGTGGGACCCGTACCCGTTCATCCTGCTCAACCTGGCCTTTTCGACGCAGGCGGCGTACGCGGCGCCGCTGATCCTGCTCGCGCAGAACCGGCAGGACGACCGCGACCGCGTCTCGCTGGACGAGGACCGGAACCGCGCCGCGCAGACCAAGGCCGACACGGAGTACCTGGCCCGGGAGCTGGCGGCGCTGCGGCTGGCGGTCGGCGAGGTCGCGACGCGGGACTACCTGCGCGGCGAGCTGGACCGGCTGCGGGAGGACCTCGACGTCCAGCCCAGGAAGGCCAAACCGAACCGCACTCCTACCGGCTCGTAACATGGGTGGGGTGACCAGCACTCAGCAGCTCCCCAGCGTCGATGACGTCCGCAGCGCGCTGAAGAGCGTGCAAGATCCCGAGATCCACAAACCCATCACGGACCTGGGGATGGTGAAGGACGTCGTCGTCGGCGAAGATGGTGTCGTCACCGTCGGGATCTACCTGACGGTGGCCGGCTGCCCGCTGAAGGCGACGCTGACCAACGACACGAAGGAAGCCGTCTCGAAGCTCCCCGGCGTCGCCGACGTCCGGGTCGAGCTCGACGTGATGAACGACGAGCAGCGCTCCGAGCTGCGGAAGTCGCTGCGCGGCGACGCCAGCGAGCCGGTCATCCCGTTCGCGCAGCCGGGCTCGATGACGCGGGTGTACTGCGTCGCGTCCGGCAAGGGCGGCGTCGGCAAGTCGTCGGTCACGGTGAACCTGGCCGCGGCGATGGCCGAGCGGGGCCTGTCGGTCGGCGTCGTCGACGCGGACATCTACGGCCACTCGATCCCCCGCATGCTGGGCACGCGCGAGAAGCCGACCAAGGTCGACACGATGATCATGCCGCCGCAGGCGCACGGCGTGAAGGTGATCTCGATCGGCATGTTCACCCCGGGCAACACCCCGGTGGTGTGGCGCGGGCCGATGCTGCACCGCGCGCTGCAGCAGTTCCTGGCCGACGTCTTCTGGGGCGACCTCGACATCCTGCTGCTGGACCTGCCGCCGGGCACCGGCGACATCGCGATCTCGGTGGCCCAGCTGATCCCGAACGCGGAGATCCTGGTGGTCACGACGCCGCAGCAGGCCGCGGCGGAGGTGGCCGAGCGGGCCGGCGCGATCGCGCTGCAGACGCGTCAGCGCGTGGCCGGGGTCATCGAGAACATGTCGTGGCTGGAGCAGGCCGACGGTTCCCGCCTGGAGATCTTCGGCTCGGGCGGCGGCGAGACGGTGGCGGCGTCGCTGACGAAGTCGATCGGGTCGGACGTGCCGCTGCTGGGCCAGGTGCCGCTGGACCCCCGCCTGGTCGAGCAGGGCGACTCGGGCACCCCGCTGGTGCTGTCGTCGCCCGACGCCCCGGCGTCCGTGGTGCTGAAGGAGATGGCGAAGAAGCTGACGGTCCGGGCACGCGGGCTGGCCGGGATGATGCTGAACGTGACCCCGGCCGGTCGCTGAGGCTTTTCTCCACGGCAGAAGGGGACCTCCACTCCGGTGGAGGTCCCCTTCGTCGTCCTTAGGAGCAGCGCCAGAGGTAGGCGGTCGAGTGCCGGGTCGTGGAGTCGTACCGGTAGCCGCCCACGGTGCCGTCGTCGCCGACGACCACGGGGAGGTCGGCCTTGAGGTCACCGAACTTCGAGACGAAGGTGCCCTGGTTCCAGACGCCGTAGCCGGTGCCCGCCAGGTCGTTGCCGCCGTTCGCCTCGTCGACGCGGCCGGTGATCAGGCCGCTCGCGTTGATCGAGAACTGCGGGTTGCCGTTGGACAGGTTGTAGCTGGACTTCGGCAGGATGTGGGCCGCGTGCTGCTGGTCCCAGTAGACGCCGACGTTCTTGCCGTTGTACACGCCGTAGCCGACGACGCGGCCGTTCTTGATGTCGTCGGGCCACGCGTACTTGAGGCCCGGCAGGGTGCCGAGGTGGGTCAGCGTCCCGTCGCGCCAGATGTCGGAGCTGTTGAGCAGGATCGCCCCGTCGGTGTCGACCGCGACCGGGCCGATGCCGGACGACGGCGCGCCGGTCAGCAGCGTCACGGTGCCCGGCTGGGCGGCCGGCCAGCGGACCGCGGTCAGGCCGGTCCCGTCCTGCTTGCGCACGACCCCGATGACGTCGCCGGAGTCGGTGATGCCGACGGCGGCCGACCGCGTGTAGCCCGCGGGCAGCTGGCTCGCCGTCGGGAAGGGCAGGGCGACGAGCGTGCCGCCGGAGCTCTTGAACGCCTTCTCGTAGATGAACCCGGCGCCGAAGATCGTGCTGTAGGCGGTCCCGGCGACCGTGCCCGAGCGGTTCTCGGCGGTCACAGCCGCGCCGTTGTACCCGGGCGTGCCGAGGTCGGCGTACGTGCCGTTGGTCCAGGACGCGGCGCGGACGGTGTCACCGAACTGGTCGGTCGGCAGTGCCCAGCCGGCGAAGTTCCCCTTGTCGTCGGTCGCGGTCACCTTCGCGCTCACGGCGGTGCCGGCGCCGAGGGCGGTGGGCTTCCAGGTGCACGCGGCGGCTGCCGTCGTGGCGGCTTCCGTCGCGGCGGCCGAGGCCACCTGGCCCGATCCGAGCAGGCCCACCGCGAGCAGCGCGCAGCCCAGCGATCTGAGTTTCATCTTTCTCCCCTTCGTTCGCGGGCGGCGGACAGCCGCCCCCACTCGAACGTAGGAGGGAAACGATCACCTGGTCAGGGTCGTGAGACGGGACTAGGGAAACCACCGGAGATGGCGCGCAAACGGGGGTTCTTGCGCTTGTTCGTCCATAGTGGACGGACGGGTCAGGTGGCGTCCGGGTCGATCGGCGGGCGCTCCCCCGGCTTGAGCGGCTCCGACTGCCGGGTCTGGCCGACCGTGGACCCGTTCGAGCCGTTGGTCCCGTTCGTCCCGTTGGTACCGGTCAGGTTCGGGCTGCCGTTCGTGATGCCCTTCAGGCCGAGCGGGTCCGCGTCGCCGTCGAAGAGGTGCTGCGTCACCACCCGCTTCGGGTCGAAGTTGCGCAGCCCGCGCAGGTCTTCCAGGGGTTTGCGGAGCTGGTCGAACTCCGGGCCCATCTCCTCGCGGAGCTGTTCCCTCGCTCCGGTCGCGAAGTCACGGACCTTCTTCACGCTCTTCGCCATCCAGGACGCCGCCTCGGGCAGCCGTTCCGGGCCGAGGATGAAAAGACCGGCGATGATGAGGACGAGGATTTCCCCCCATCCGACACTGTCGAACACCCGTCTACCTCCGCTCGGAACCTACCCGCCCAGGGTACCCGCCCCGGCCCGCTCTCCGGCAGGCCGAACGCGGGAACTCAGTCGGAAGCCAGGGTTACGTCGACGACGAAGCTCGCGCCGTCGCGGGCCAGCTGCACGGGGACGACCTCGCCGACGTCGTGGGCGCGCACCGCGACCGTCAGTTCGGCGGAGTCCCGCACCAGGCGGCCCCCGATCTTCGTGATGACGTCGCCTTCCTTGATGCCGGCGTTCGCGGCCGGGCCGCCGGGCGCGACGTTCTTCACCTGGGCGCCCATGGTGGAGGAGCCGGCGACGGTCGAGGAGGCGTTGATGCCGATGTCGGCGTGCTGGACCTTACCGTCCTTGATCAGCGCTTTCGCGATCTTGACCGCGTAGTCGCTGGGGATGGCGAAGCCGATGCCGATGCTGCCGCCGTCCGCGCCGGAGGAGCGGATCGACGAGTTGATCCCGACGAGCGCGCCGGTGGAGTCGACGAGCGCGCCGCCCGAGTTGCCGTGGTTGATGGCGGCGTCGGTCTGGATGGCTTCGTAGGTGACCGGCGGGGCGCCGTTGTCGCCGCCCGCGGTGATCGGGCGGTTCAGGGCGCTGACGATGCCGGCGGTCACGGAGTTCTGCAGCGCGAGCGGCGAGCCGATGGCCATCACGGTGTCGCCGACCTGCAGGTCGGCGGACTTGCCGATCTGCAGGACGGTCGGGTTGGTGACGTTGACCTTGACGACGGCGAGGTCGGTCTTCTGGTCGGAGCCGACGAGCTTGGCCTCGGTGCGGGTGCCGTCGATGAAGATGGCGGTGACCTTGACGCCCGGGTCGGCGCTCGCGGAGGAGATCACGTGCTCGTTGGTGAGGATGTAGCCCTGCGGGTCGATCATGACGCCGGAGCCCTGCTCACCGGAGTCGGCGCCGGGCTTGAAGACCTCGAGCGAGACGACGGCGGGCGCGACGCGCTTGGCGATCTCGGCGACCGAGCCGGCGGGGCGTTCCTTCGCGGCCTCGGCTTCGGAGATGGTGGCGGAGCCGGTGAGCTCCCCGCCGGTGTCGGCGGCCCACCAGCCGACGAGCCCCCCGACGGCCCCGACGAGCAGCGCGACGACCCCGAGCAGGACGAGCGCCTTCGGCTGCACGCGACGGCCGAAGAGCACCTCGGGCAGGCTGAGCAGCGCACCGGGCGGGCGTTTGGCGGGCTTTTCCTCGTCTTCGGCGGGCATCGCCGGACCGGCGAGGACAGCGCCGGCGCCCGGATCGCGCCAGGGATCGCTGGTGCTGTTCCAGAGGGGCGGATCTTGTTCTATCGGCTCACCGGTGGCTTCCCGCGGCCGTTCGAGCAGCACCCCTTCGGCCCCGGGCGGCCGGCGGAAGGCTTCGGCGAGCGACTCGGGAGCGGGCGGCGCGAGCCGGACACCGTTGGACTTCTGCGGGGAGTAGAGCTGGTCGAACGCCCCATCGACCCCACTGGGCCTGCCGAAGACGGCGGCCTGAGCCGGATCGACGGCCGGCCGCGCGAGCGGCCGCGGACCCAGCCGCTCAGCATCGCGCGCGCCAGGCTCCTCGGGATTCACGTTCGGCTCGGTCATCATTCCCCGGTGCAGAAGATCAGGTGGCTGGGCGTGACGATACCCAAGCCCAGTGCTCCGAGTCTGCCGGTACGCCAGTGAAATGGCTGTTGCTTGGGCCGGCTGTCCCCAGGGGCGGGGCAATGTGGACAAACCGGCGCTTCAGTCGCTGATCAGGGCTTTCCGTCGGGGGGCGGCGATAGACTGGACATGGGCACGCCCCCCTTGGGACGGGCGGGGGCCGGTTTCCGGTCCTGGCTCGGCGGCCCGGCGAAGTCGGGGTGGCGCGGGCCCGGGTCGCGGACGTCTTGAATGACTCATTCCTGGCGTCGGATGAGGTGAATGGGTCGTTCACCTCACCACAACCGCGCGATCGGGCCCTCCGACCGGCGCACCTGACCCTCAAGTCGGCCGCGCAGACCTGACTTTGCCGGAGCCTGCCAGGGCAGGGCGGGGCTCCGGGTGGTGCACCGCGAGCTCGCCGACCAGGTCCGCCAGCTCTGGCAAAGCCAGGTGCTCGGCTGACGAGCGGGGCGACGGCAGTCCGGACGTCATGAACGACCCTTTCACCTCGTCTGACGAGGTGAAAGGGTCGTTCATGACCGCTGCCGCGGAACGAGTCCCCACCCGCTCGCCCGCGATCCGAAC
>NZ_JBEZHS010000068.1:0-16502 GCF_040650695.1 Amycolatopsis sp. NPDC048633 | reverse complement strand
ACTGCTCCGGATATTTCGACCTGCGCGACATCAGGACATCCTCCCTCCAGACCAGTGTCTGGAATCAAGGTGTCCGGTCCCAGGGGGTAACTCCAGCGGAACCGGCCGCGGAAGCTCGTGTCGACCCCTTGATCACGCGTGTCGACCTTTCAATCACGCGTGTCGGCTCTTCCTTCACGGGGTGGTGACCTGGGTGAAGGTGACCGGGATCTTCGGGGGGCCGCTGCCGTCGCCGATGCCGGGGCGGGACGGGTCGATGCCGCCGCGGGCGACGTTGTCCAGGACGCCGAGGCCCGCGTCGTCGATGGTGCCGAACACCGTGTACTCCGGGGAGATCCGGACGTCGCCGAAGACGAGGAAGAACTGGGAGCCGCCCGAGTCGGGCTCGGCCGTCTTCGCCATGGCGAGGACGCCGCGGCCGTAGGTCAGCTCGGGGAACACCTCGTCGCGGATCGTGTAGCCGGGGCCGCCGGTGCCGTCGCCCACCGGGTCGCCGCACTGGAGCATCTGCAGCCCGTCGGTCACGGACAGCCGGTGGCACGACGTGCCGTCGTAGAAGCCCTGCTTCACCAGGCTGAGGAAGTTGACCACGGTGCAGGGGGCGAGCGCGCGGTCGAGCGTGAGGCCGATGTCGCCGGCGCTCGTCGCGAGGGACACCGGGACCGTCCCTGAGGACGACGCCGGGCTGTCGGCCGGCGGGAGGACCTTCTTCGGCGCCGGCGAGGTGGGGTCCGGGGTGAAGGCGCACGTCACCGGATCGGCCAGCGGCTTCGTCCGCTTCGGCATCGCCGACCGGCCGCCGCCGGGCAGCGCCGCCGGGACGCTGGAGGTCGTCGGCGTCGGGGTCGGGGACGTCGTCGACGCGGCCGGCGCGGTGCCGATGGCGCCCTTGGCGTCCGGCTCGCGCAGGAAGCCGGGGTAGCCCCAGGCCAGGAAAGCCAGCGCCATCAGGATGACGACGATGACCGAGCCGACGATCAGCACGACGGCGGCGGGTGAAGTCTTCTTCGGCGGTACCGGCGGCTGCCACTGCGGGTACTGGGAGAACTGCTGGTAGGGCTGCTGCGGGCCCGCGGGATACCCCGGGCCGGGCGGCGGCGGTGGTGGTGGCCCGTTCGGACGTTCCCCGTCCGGCCGCTGCCCCGGTGCCCCCGGCTCGCTCATCCCGGCTCCCCTCGTCAGCCGCCCATTGTGCCGCGAAGACCTCCTCCCCGGGTGGGAATCCGGGAAGGAGGTGCGGATCACGGCCGGCGACGAGGGTTCGGCAGGCCCGACCAGGTCCGCGCGCCGGCCGGCCGAGCGCAGAGGGCAGGCCCGATCACCCCCTCACGGCAAACCCCACGGCGCGCTCGGCCCGGACGGCGCCACCGGCCGCACTCCGAAGTCCGGCCGATCCCCCTTCCGGTACACGAAGGCGTCCTCACCGCGCCCCAGCTCGGCCTGGACGTCACCGTTGCCCAGCCGCCGCCACTGCCGCGACCGGCCCCGCGCGTCCGTCACCACGAGCTCTCCCTCGATGCCCGGCCGCAGGACGCAGGGCGCCCCCGCCTCGCTGTGCACCTTCAGCCAGCGTGTCTTCCCGCCCGCCCGGGACGCGCTGAGCAGGAACGCGCCTTCGGTCCGGAAGTCCCGCAGCGCGATGTCGCCCCAGGCCGCGGGCACCGCCGGGAACAACCGGACCACGCCGCCCCAGCTCTGCACCAGCATGTCCTGCATCGACTTCGCCGCCGACAACGGCGTCTCGATGACCGGCCCCGATTCCTTGTACATCGTGTTCGGCTGGATGAACCGCTGCTGCAGCTCGCCGAGGTAGAACGCCGCCTGCTCGCCGCGCAGCATCTGCGCCGAGATCGACGCCGCCCCGGTGAACGTGTAGCCCTGCAGCGCACCCTCGAAGCCGACCCAGTGGTTCAGCGACGTCTCGATGATCTGCCGGTGTTCCGGCTGCTCCCACGTGACGTCGTACAGCGGGTAGATCTGCAGCATGTGCGAGTAGTGCCGGTGCGACTTCGCGAACGGCACGCCCGCGCCGATCATGTACCCGTTCACATCGGCCGGGTAGTCCACCAGCGTCGCCAGGACGTTGCGCCACTTCAGCGCCAGCGGGTCGCCGGGCGCAGTCTGTAGCAGCGTGCGACAGCCCCAGCGGATCAGCGAGAGGTCGTAGTTGCAGTCCGGGGCGTCGACGCCGTACTCGGGCGAGAACGTCGGCGGCAGGTGCAGCTTGCCGTCCGGGCCCGGTGCGAGGAAGTGCAGGTAGTAGTTGATCGCCTTGCGCAGCAACGGGAACAGCGTCTCCCGGAGCAGCGCGAGGTCCATTGTATGACGGTAGGACAGCCACACGTTGTGCAGCGCCCAGGTCAGGTTGCCGACCTCCGGAGTGGGCGGGTCCTGCCCGGGGACACCGACGGGAAAACCGCTCGTGGCGTCGGAGACGCCGTTGAGCAGGGTCATGTCGGTCGTGCGCGGGATGCCGGCGGAATCGGCTTGGTACGGCGACGCGACCTGACTGGTCAGGTTGCCGCGGTACTTGTCCAGGGCGTAGCTGACGGCGTCCAGCTCCAGGTGGTTCGAGCCGTGGATGAGCCAGTATTCGAGCTGGACGTTGAGGTTCCACCACGTCGCCGGCCACGGCGTGTTCTCCAGCCACGGCCCGGACGTCGCCATCACCGGCGCCTCCCGCCGGGCCGCCGACGCGATCTTGTACAGCTGGATCCAGTAGAAGCTCTGCATCCGGGTGTCCGGAATGGACAGAAAACTGTGCCGGTAGTAGTCGTGCCACCAGCGCCGGTGGTCCTGGGTGAGCGCGGCGAAAGCGGGAGCTCGACGCACCGTGCCCAGCGCCCGCGCCACCGACGTCTTCGCCGGGTGCGACCACGCCACCGACGTGTACAGCGTGCGCGTGCCGCCGCGGGTGACCTCCCGCCAGGCCGTCACGTGCTCGCCGCCGGCCAGCAGCGGCTGGACGGCCAGCCGCGCGTCACCGCTGCCGGACAGCTGCACCGGCGGGTTCGCGGTGTAGCCGGCGGGCGGCGGCTTGTTCCACACCGGGTCGGCGCGCGGGCTGACCGCCACCGCCGGGTGGAACACCCACTTGAACGCCCGTTCCCCTTCGGACGGCCGGATCTCGACGGCCAGCAGCGACTGTCCGGTGTGGACGATTGCGCGCAGGCTCAGGTTGCCGGCCGCCGTCGTGATCGTGCCGGTCAGCTCGGCGTTCCACAGGTCCATCCGCCAGTCGACCGCGGTGATCGCGCCGACCGGTTCGAGGGTGAAGTACCCGATCGGCAGCCGCGCGAGACCGAACAGCGAGCCGAACTCCGGGCGGTGGTCCTGGACCTGGCTGTGCTGGACGTTGACGCGGATCGCGTTCCGCCCGGGCTCGGCGTAGATGCCCGAGCCGAGGAAACCGTTGCCCAGGAACGGTCCCTCGTACCAGGTCTTCGGCATGCGCCGCCAGTGCAGGTCCGCGGTGCCGAGGAACCCGGGCCAGCCGAAGTCGTCGCTGCCGGGGGTGTCGGCGAAGGCGGGCGTGAGGCCCGCCGCACCGGCGGCGATTCCGGCGAGCGCCCCGCCGAGCACGGTCCTTCGCGTGATGTCCATTCCGACCTCCTTGTCGAAAGCGGATTCAGCTCGGCAGGCCCCAAGCCGGTGCCGGGCCGAGGGCGGGGACGTCCCGGGGCGCGAGGTCCGGGCGCCCGCCGTGCGGGGTGACGACGGCGGTGCCGCCGCGCCGCAGCCCGATCGCGATCCGCCCGGGCCCGGCCGGGCGCCACGGCAGCCGCCGGCCGTGCTCGTCGCGGACGTCGACGTCCCCGGCGACGCCGTGCTGCAGGACCAGCGGCTCGCCGGCTTCGCTGTGGACGCGCACGAACTCCGTCTTCCCGTCGCGGCGCGAGGCGTCCACGAGGAACGCGCCCTCCGCGCGCAGGCCCGCGATCGAGGCGTCGCGCCAGGTCGCCGACACCGACGGGAAGACCTTGAGCACCCCGCCGGATCCCTGCATGAGCATGTCCACAACGGACTGGGCGGCGGTGATCGGGCTTTCGATCGCGAAGTTGGAGCCCTCGCGGTACATCGTGTTCGCGGTCAGCTCGGTGTCGGCCACGACGTTCCGGTCGAGGAAGAACTTCAGGTAGCGCAACGCTTCCTCGGGCGTGTCCATCACCGAGCTCATCGACGACGCGGCCGCGTAGCTGTACCCGTGCCACGCCGTCTGGTCGGCGACCCAGTGCTGGAACGTCCGTGTCATGAGGTCGCGGTCGCCCGCCCGGTCCCAGACCTTCTCCCGCAGCGGGTACAGCCACAGCAGGTGCGAGAAGTGCCGGTGCGACGCGGCCAGCGGCACGCCGTCGCCGATCAGCACCCCGTCGGCGGCGGTCTCGTGGTAGGGCACCAGTTTCGCGCCGATCTCCCGCCAGATCGGGACGCGCGGCTCGTCGAGACGCAGGATCCGCGCGGTGTCGGCGAGCGTACGGGCCGCCCAGCGGATCAGCGACAGGTCGTAGGTGCAGTCGGCCGCGTCGGCGTACTCCGGCGACCGGGTCAGCGGCAGGTGCAGGAACCCGTCCGGGCCGGTGAAGAGGAAGTGACGGTAGAAGTTCAGCGCCTTCGCCAGGGTCGGGTACAGGACATCGCGCAGCACACGCCGATCCAGGTGGTGGCGGTAGGCCAGCCAGACGTTGTGCAGGCCCCACAACAGGTTTCCCGTCTGGTCCGTCTTGGACGTCGTCCCGGGGACGCCGACCGACCGGGTGCCGCCGGGCCGCAGCCGCCAGTCGCCCGGGTGCGAGAGCGCGTAGGTGTCGCCGTCGCGGTAGGCGGGAGGCACGGACATCTCGAGGTTGGTGTGGTCGCGCCGGAAGGTCACGGTGACGGCGTCGAGCTCGGGTTGGTTGCTGCTGTTGACGATCGGGTAGGTGACCTGGACGTTGAGGTTCCACCAGACCGCGGTCCAGCTGTTGCCGACCTCGGGAAACCACGGTCCCCACTCGGCCACGACCGGCCCGCCCGCCCGCGTGGCGGCCGCGATCTTGTAGAGCTGGATCCAGTAGAACCGCTGGACCTGCTTGTCCGGCACCGAAACAAAGCTGCGCGCGTGGTAGTCGTTCCACCAGCTGCGGTGGCGGGCGAGCAGGGCGTCCGGGTTCGCGGCAAGCGCTTTCCGAACAGCCGATAAAGCGTCCGCCGTGTGTGTCGTACCCGGGAAGCTGTAGGCGACGGTCGCGGCTAGCAGCCGTCGCGCACCGATCCGACGTTCACGCCACGCCGTCGTATAGCCCCCACCGGCGAGCATCGGCTGCGCGCAGTACCCGTCGCCGAGCTCGGGCACGGGGTTCGCGACGTACTCGGGCGGCTTGCGGACGGTCCGGGTGGTCGCCGACTCCAGCGGCTGGAACGCCCACGCCGCGCCGGCCTCCCCCGCGCTCGGCGTCAGCGAGACGAGCAGCACGCCCAGGTCGTTGTGCACCACGGCGGAGAACGCGACCGAGCCCTGGGTCGTGGTGATCGTGCCGCCGAGCTCGGCGTTGTAGAGGTCGAGCGTCCAGTCGACGGCGGTGATCGCGCCGGCCAGGGTGAGCGTGAGGAAGCCGATCGGCAGCCGGGACAGCCCGATCCCGGCCTCCCACCGGACGCGCTGGTCCTGCACCTGGGTGTGGCTCAGCATCACCTTGAGCACCTGCGGCGTCTTCCCGGCGTAGACCTGCGCGCCGAGGTAGCCGTTGGCCAGGAACGGGCCCTCCCGCCAGTTCTTCGGCAGCCGCTTCCAGATCATGCGCGCGTCGGCGGCGACGTCCCGGTGCGGCTTTCCGGCGGCGAGCGCGGGAGGCGCGGCTCGGGCCCAGAGCCCGCCGAACGCGGCGGCACCCGCGACGACCGAGGCGGAGCGGAGGACGGTACGCCGCGACACTGCGTCCATGAAGCGTCCTTTCGCATTCATACTACGTTTCAGGAGGTCCACAGGCGGCGTCCGGCCATGTTTGCAGACAGAGCCTCAGAAAGCCAGGGTCGTTCACCCAGAAAGCCGCAGAGACATCCGATGTATCTGCGGCGCGGCGAAAGTCAGGCGTCCTGGCAGAGCTGGGACGCCAGGGTGTCGGCCGCCCAGCTCTCCCACCGCTCCGGCGACCAGCCGCGGTCGCGGACGAACACCTGGTAGAGCTCCGGGCTGAGCACGCCGAACAGCAGGTCGGCGGCGTGCTCGGCACTCACCCCGGCGCGTGCGCGCGGTTTGGCGATCAGGGACCGGGCGGCTTCGAGGTGGACGGCGAACCGCGGGTCGGCATCGTCGTCCCACTGCCCGGCGAGCGCCGGGTCGGTCGAGGCGGCCGCGCGCAGCATCTCGACGATCGGGGCGACGCGTTCGAGGATCCCGCGCGTGCCGCGGACGTGCAGCCGCAGGTGCGCGTCGGCCGTCGGGGCCGCGAGGGCCTCCCGGAACCACGGCCGGTCCATCGTGGCGACCGGTTCGAGATCCCCCGCGATCGCGACGTCGACCAGTTCCTTGAGCAGCACGCGCTTGTTGCCGAAGGTGAAGTAGATCGTCTGCACGGCGACGCCGGCCAGGTCGGCGATCTCCTTGAGGGTCGTCGCGCCGTAGCCGTTGCGCAGGAACAGCTCGCGGGCCGCTTCCAGCATCCGCCGGCGCGTCCGGGGAGCGTCGCGGACCCGCTTCTTGCGCTCAGCCATTACTGGAGTGTACATCTAGAGTGTCGCTCTAGTAAGCACGGGAGGTCCGCATGCCAGCCATCGCCAACGCCCGGCAAGCCGAAGCCTGGAACGGCTGGGAGGGCGTGCATTGGGCGCAGAACCGCGCGCGGTACAACGCGATCGTCGGGGCCTTCAACGACGACCTCTTCCGCGCCGCCGCGATCGCCCCGGACGACCGGGTCCTCGACGTCGGCTGCGGGACGGGCCACGTCACGCTGCTGGCAGCACGGCAGGCCGGCCGGGGGAACGTCGTCGGCGTCGACCTCTCGGCCCCGATGCTGGAGCGCGCCCGCGCCGACGCGGCGGCCCAAGGCATCGCCAACGTGCGGTTCGAGCAGGGCGACGCCCAGGTCCACCACTTCCCGGACGCCGGCTTCGACGTCGCGCTCAGCCGGGGCGGGGTGATGTTCTTCGAGGACGCGGTCGCCGCGTTCGCCAACGTCCTGCGCGGGCTGCGGCCCGGCGGGCGGCTGGCGTTCATCGGCCCGCAGGGCGGCGGGCCCGACAGTGACTACGCCCGCGCCACCAGCGCGCTCAAGCCCCTGCTGCGCGCACCGTCGCCTGCCTCGCGCGGCATGGGCTCACTGGTCGACCCGGCCCGCATCCGCGAAGTGCTCGACGCGGCCGGGTTCACCGGCATCCGGATCGAGCCGGTCACCGCGCCGATGGACTACGGCCGTGACGCCGCCGACGCGGCCGAGTTCATCCTCGGCCAGGGGCCGGTCCGCAGCAACCTGGCCGGACTCGACCCGGGCGTCGTGGAGCGGACGCGCGAACAGCTGCGGGATGGGCTCGAAGCGTTCGAGACGCCGGAAGGTGTCCGCATTTCGGGCGCGGTCTGGCTGGTCGAAGCCACCCGTCCCTGAGCGGCAGGCCCGGACGTCATGAACGACCCTTTCACCTCGCCAGACGACATGAAAGGGTCTTTCATGACACCACAAACGCGGGATACGCGGGATCAGGCGCCCGGCAGCGGGGGCAACGCCGGCGTCTCCAGCCAGCGCGTGAAGAACGGGCTCAGCGACCGGGCCGCATACGCTTCCGCCATGGCCACGAACCCCTCCGTCGTGACCAGACCGTGCCGGTGTTCGCCCGTCCACGCCTTCAGCAGCGCGAAGAACGCCGGGTCGCCGATCTCCGCGCGCAGGGCGTGGAGCGTCAGCGCCCCCCGCTTGTAGACGCGCTCGTCGAACATGCGGGCCACACCGGGGTCGGCGATCCGGACGTCGGCCGGCTTGGCCTTGATCCGCGTGTGCCAGCCGCGGGCCAGCGCCTGCGCGGACTGCCCGCCCGACTCCTCCGACCACAGCCACTCGGCGTAGGTCGCGAAGCCCTCGTTGAGCCAGATGTGGCGCCAGTCGGCCACCGTCAGGCTGTTGCCGAACCACTGGTGGGCCAGCTCGTGCACCACGAGCCGCTCGTGGGTGCGGCGGCCGTCGACGTGGTTGGCGCCGAAGATCGCCATGCCCTGTGCCTCGATCGGGTCGTCGAGCTCGTCGTCGGTGACGACGATGACGTACTCGCCGAACGGGTACGGGCCGAACAGCCGCTGCAGCATCTCCAGCATCCGGCCCTGCCGCCCGAAGTCGCGCTCGAAGAGGCGGCGCAGCCGCGGGGGTACCGCGGCCCGCTGCGGGACCGATTCGAGGACCGACTCGACGCGGCCGTGGCCGAAGCCGAGCATCAGCCGGCGAGCGCTCACCCCCGTGTGCGGGGCCCAGCCGCGGCCGGTCAGCTCGAGCTCGTCGTAGCGGCCGACCTGCACGCTCATCAGGTACGTCGCCGTCGGCTCGGGACGTTCGTACACCCAGCGCGTGGTGCTCGCCGCGGTGTAGCGGTCCACCAGGTTGCCGGTGACCGCGACCAGGTACGGCGACGCCGTCGTCACGGTCACGCGGTAGGCCGCCTTGTCCGCGGGATGGTCGTTGCACGGGAACCACGACGGCGCACCGACCGGCTGGCTCGCCACGAGCGCGCCGTCGGTCAGCTCGTCCCAGCCGACGTCGCCCCAGCGGCTCCGCACCGGGCGCGGGTTGCCGACGTAGTGCACCTCGACGAGGAACGCGGCGCCCGCCGCGATCGGCTTCGCCGGCCGCACATGCAGCTTCGCGCCGCGCTTCAGGTACTTCGCGGGCTTCCCGTCGACCAGCACGCGGTTGATCCGGAACTCGCCGAAGTCCAGGCTGACACGGGAAAGTGCCTGCGTCGCCTCCGCGGTGATCGCCGCCGAGGCCGAGAGCCGGTTCGGCGCGACCTTGTAGTCGAGGTTCAGGTCGTAGTGCCGGACCCGGTAGCCGCCGTTGCCGTGGGCGGGGAGGTAGGGATCACCGGAGGTGTCCGCGCCGGGTGCCGGAGCGGGAGCCTTCGAAGTCACCCGTGTCGAACCTTTCCTAGTGCGTACTCGAACCAGGCTCGCACGGACGGGTGAGTCCGGCGAGCCGGGCGCGTACTTCGTGACCTTCTACTTACCCGTCCACGCGGAGATCGGGTTGCCGAGCCAGCGGGTGTCGGCCGGCACCTCGTCGCCGCGGGTCACCAGCGAACCCGGGCCGACCGTGGTGCGCGCGCCGATGCCGGCGCCCGGCAGCACGATGCCGTGCGGGCCGAGCGTCGCGCCCTCGCCGAGCGCCACCCGCGACATGCTCATGATCCGGTCGTGGAACAAGTGCGTCTGCACGACGCAGCCGCGGTTGATCGTCGCGCCGTCGCCGAGCTCGACGAGGTCGGCCTCCGGCAGCCAGTACGTCTCCAGCCACACGCCGCGGCCGATCTTGACGCCCATGGTGCGCAGCCAGGCACTCAGCAGCGGGGTGCCGCCGATCGAGCCGATCAGCCACGGCACCGCGAGCGCCTCGACGAAGGTGTCGGCGAGCTCGTTGCGCCAGACGAAGGAGCTCCACAGCGGGTGGTCGACCTCGCGGAACTTCCCGACCAGCAGCCACTTCATGACGGTCGCGGTCAGCGCCGCGACGATCCCGGCGGCCAGCAGGGCGGGCCCGGCCAGCAGCGCGGCGACACCGAAGCCGAACGCCGTCGCGGCCCACAGCAGCCCGAAGGCGACCGAGACGGTCAGCGCGACCCCGCACATGACCGGGATGATCCGGCACAGCTCGACCAGCGCCCGCGCCGCCTTGAGGTGCAGGGCCGGGGTGTAGGTGCGGCTCGTGTCGGCGTCGCCGATCGCGCGGCGCACCGGCAGCGGCGGCATGCCGAGGTACGACGAGCCCTTCTTCGCTCGCAGCGGCGTCGAGGACAAAACACCCACGAGTCCGCGCTTCGGCACCGAACGGCCGGGCGCGGTCATCCCCGAGTTGCCGAGGAAGGCCTGCTTGCCGATCCGCGCCGGGGCGACGTGCAGCCAGCCGTGGCCGAGCTCGTAGGTGGCGACCATGGTGTCATCGGCCAGGAACGCGCCGCTGTCGACCTTGGTCATCTTCGGCAGCGCGAGCACGGTGGACGCCTCGACGTTGCGGCCGACCTTCGCGCCGAGCAGCCGCAGCCACACCGGCGTGAACAGGCTGGCGTACAACGGGAACAGGCCTTCGCGGGCCATGCTCATCAGCCGTTCGGTGGCCCAGACCTGCCACGCGACGCGGCCGTGCACCGGGTGGTAGCCCTCGACCATGCCGATGCTCAGCGCCCGGACCCCGGCCAGCACGAACAGCATGTAGGTCAGGAAGTACGCGGCGGTCGCGACCGGCACGAAGATCAGCGCCTGGGTGAACCCGGCCAGCAGGGTCGGCGCGCCGGTGATCGCATATCCGAGTACGGCGACGCCCGCCAGCGCGGCGATGCCCGGGAGGAAGCCGAGGAGCAGCGAGGTCACGCCGTAGACCGTGGCCCAGAAGTGCGAACGCGGCGGGCGGCTCGACGGCCACTTCAGCGCGTCCTTCGCGTCCTTGCCGTCCTTGCCGACGGGCGCTGCGGGCGAACCGGCCCAGTGCTGGCCGGCCTTCACCGCGCCGCGGACGGTCGACCCGGCCGCGATCTCCGCGCCCTTGCCGATGCGGACGCCCGGGAAGAGTGTGCTGCGCGCGCCGATCCGGGCTTCCGCGCCGACGCGGACCTTGCCGATGTGCACGCGGTCGCCGTCGACCCAATGGCCGGTGAGGTCGACCTCGGGCTCGATCGCCGCGCCGCGGCCCAGCTTGAGGAAGCCGGTGACCGGCGGGGGCGAGTGCAGGTCGACGTCCTTGCCGATCCGCGCGCCGAGCGCCTTGGCGTAGGTCGTCATCCAGGAGGCGCCGGCGACGCTGTCCGCGCCGCTGAACTCCGCGAGCTTCTCGGCCGTCCACAGTCGCAAGTGGACACTCCCGCCGCGCGGGTAGGTGCCGGGGCGCACCCCGGACAGCAGCACGCGCGCACCACCCGCGGCGATCGCGATCCGGCCGGCGGGACTGAACAGCGCGACCCAGGCCAGGGCGACCCACGCCCAGTTCAGCGTCGGCGCCCAGCCGAACCCGAGCAGGGACAGCACGTTCGACAGCGCCGCGGCGAGCGTCGCCCAGCGCAGCCCGACGAGGCCCATCAGCGGAACCATCAGGAGCGTCTGGATGACGCCGGCGCGCCGCGGGGTCGGCGCGATGTCACGGCGCTCGGTGGCCTGGCCGGACAACGCGTCCAGCATCGCGGCCAGCGCGCCCAGCTTCGGGAACTGGTAGATGTCGGCGACCGACACCTGCGGGTGCCGGGTACGGATGCGCGCGACGACCTGGGCGGCGGTCAGGCTGCCGCCGCCGTGGGTGAAGAAGTCGGCCTTCGGGTCGTCGACCGACACGCCGAGGATCTCGGCCCAGCCTTCGGCGAGCCACGTCTCGGTCGGCGAAAGCCCGGTGGCGTCCACTGTGGACAGCGGCCACGGGAGGGCGTTGCGGTCGACCTTGCCGGAGGTGCGGGTCGGCAGGTCTTCGACGACGGCGAGCAGCGGCACCAGCGCGGCGGGCAGGTGCTCGCGCAGCCGGGTCGCGGCTTGGTCGTGGTCGAAAGTCGCGCCGGGCGCGGGAACGACGTACCCGACGAGGACCTGGTTGCCCGCCTTGGTGCGGCGGATCGCGGCGGCCGCGCCCTGCACGCCCGGCAGGGACTGGAGCGCGGCGTCGACCTCGCCCAGCTCGATGCGGCGGCCGCCGAGCTTGACCTGCTCGTCGAGCCGGCCGAGGAACAGCAGGCCTTCGGCTTCGGCGCGGACCATGTCGCCCGAGCGGTAGGCGCGCTGCCAGCCCAGCGACGGCAGCGGCGCGAACTTCTCCGCGTCCTTCTCGGCGTCGAGGTAGCGGGCCAGACCCACCCCGCCGATGACGAGCTCACCGGTTTCGCCCATGGCGACCGGCTGCCCGTCGTCGTTGACCACGGCCAGCTGCCAGCCGGAGAGGGGCAGGCCGATGCGGACCGGGGCTTCGCCGGTCAGCTGCGCGGCGCAGGCGACGACGGTGGCCTCGGTCGGGCCGTAGGTGTTCCAGACTTCGCGGCCTTCGACGGCGACGCGCTCGGCCAGCTCCGGCGGGCACGCTTCGCCGCCGAAGATGAGCAGGCGGACGTCTTCGAGGGCGTCGGCGGGCCACAGCGCGGCCAGCGTCGGCACGGTGGAGACGACGGTGATCCGCTGCGCGACCAGCCACGGGCCGAGGTCGACGCCGGTGCGGACCAGCGCGCGCGGCGCCGGGACCAGGCAGGCGCCGTGGCGCCAGGCCAGCCACATCTCTTCGCAGGAGGCGTCGAAGGCGACGCTCAAGCCGGCCAAGACGCGGTCGCCCGGGCCGACCGGCTCCTCGGTGAGGAACAGCTCGGCTTCGGCGTCGACGAACGCGGCGGCACTCGCGTGGCTCACCGCGACGCCCTTGGGCTTGCCCGTGGAGCCGGAGGTGAAGATGATCCACGCGTCGTCGGCCGGGCCGGGGACGCCGGTGCGGCCGCCGGGCGTGCTGTGGACGTTGATCTTGCCGTCGGTGGCGACCGCCGCGACCTGGGCTTCTTCGAAGACCAGCTCGGCGCGCTCGTCCGGGTCGTCCGCGTCTACCGGCACGTAGGCGGCGCCGACGGACAGGGTGGCGAGGATCGCGACGTACAGTTCAGCCGTGCCGGAGGAGATCCGGATGCCGACGCGGTCACCGAGGCCGACGCCGTAACCGCGCAGACGGCGACCGTAGGTGTCGATCTCTTCGAGGAGCCGGCGGTAGGTCAGCGTGGTGGCGCCGTCGTCGATCGCGGCGGCGTTGGGGTGCCGCTCGGCGGTGGCGGTGAGGATGTCGAGCAGGGTGCGCTCGCTGGCGCCGAGGCCGGACCAGAAGAGGGCCCGGTCGGCGACCGGCGCCGTCGACGGCGCGTGCGTCACCTCGGCGACACAGGTCAGCGGCGCGGTGATTTCCGCGGCCGATTCGGCGGGTTCGATCGTGACGGTCATCGGGCCGTCACCTCGACCACGACGAAGACGTGCAGGGACGAACTATGGGCGCGCAAGCCCACCACTCACCTTCCGCGAGCCTCACCGGGCTTGCACTCCTGAATGAGGCGCCCGCAACGACCCTTCACCATACCCGCAGATGAAGGAAAGATATCTTCGAGATCACGACGGAGTGTCGGACCTCACCGCCACCGCCCTGACCAGCGTGATCCAGGTCGCATTCGAGAAGATCACGCCGGCCGGGACGGCAGGAAATCACCGGGACTTGGCGGGCCTGGCCGCTTTTCCGCCGGCCTTCGGGCGCGCCTTCTTTTCACGGATGCGCACATTCACCCGAACGGGGCTGCCTTCGAAGCCGAACTGCTCGCGGAACCTGCGCTCGATGAACCGGCGGTAGCCCGCCTCGAGGAAGCCGGTGGTGAACAGCACCAGCGTCGGCGGCCGGATGCCCGCCTGCGTCGCGAAGAGCACCTTCGGCTGCTTGCCGCTGCGGACCGGCGGCGGGGTGGCCGCGATCAGGTCGGACAGCCAGGCGTTGAGCTGGCCGGTCGGCACCCGCTTGTCCCACGACGCCAGCGCCGTCCGCAGCGCCGGGGCGATCTTGCGCACCGAGCGGCCGGTCAGCGCCGAGACGTTGACCTTCTCGGCCCACGGCACGCGGACCAGGCCGCGGTCCAGCTCGCGGACCATGGCGTGGCGGCGGTCCTCGTCGACCAGGTCCCACTTGTTGAACACCAGCACGCACGCGCGCCCGGCCTCGACGACCATGGTCAGCACCCGCAGGTCCTGCTCCGAGATGGGCTCGCCGGCGTCCAGCAGCACGACCGCGACCTCGGCCGCGTCGATCGCGGTCTTGGTGCGCAGCGAGGCGTAGTACTCGGCGCCCGCGGCGAAGTTGACGCGCTTGCGCAGGCCCGCCGTGTCGACGAACCGCCAGGTCTCGCCGTCCAGCTCGACCAGCGAGTCGACCGGGTCGACCGTGGTGCCGGCCACCGAGTCGACGACCGAGCGCTCCTCGCCCGACAGCTTGTTCAGCAGGCTCGACTTGCCGACGTTCGGCTTGCCGACCAGCGCGACGCGCCGCGGGCCCGACGTCGCGGCGAGGCCTTCGCGCGGCGCCTCGGGCAGCGTCTTGAGGATGGCGTCGAGCAGGTCGCCGGAGCTGCGGCCGTGCAACGCGCTGACCGGGTGCGGCTCGCCGAGGCCGAGCGACCACAGCGACGCGGTGTCCGCGAGCAGCCGGTCGTCGTCGACCTTGTTGGCCACCAGCAGCACCGGCTTCTTCGAGCGGCGCAGCACCTTGGAGGCGGCTTCGTCGGTGGCCGTGGCGCCGACCGAGGCGTCGATCACCAGCAGGATCGCGTCCGCGGTCTGCATGGCCAGCTCGGCCTGGGCGGCGACGGAGGCCTGCAGCCCGGTCGCGTCCGGTTCCCAGCCGCCGGTGTCGACCAGGGTGAACTTGCGCCCGCCCCAGTAGGCGTCGTAGGCGACGCGGTCGCGGGTGACCCCCGGCACGTCCTGGACCACGGCTTCGCGGCGGCCGATGATGCGGTTGACCAGCGTGGACTTGCCCACGTTCGGCCGGCCGACCACGGCGAGCACCGGCTGCGCGAGGGCAGCCTCCTCGGCCGCTTCCGCCGCCTCGATCTGTGCGTCGAGCCTGGCGAACTCGGTCTCGTCCGACCAAGTGCCGTCGACTTCGCCGACGCTGTCGATCTCTTCCATCAGAACCCAATTTCCCTTATGGCGTAACGAAACCGTTTTCGGTACGCCAATCGTCCAAAGTCTTCACGAGCGCCGCGAGCTCGCCGCGCAGCTCTTCGGTGCCCTGGTCGAGCCCGGTCTTCCCGAGGCCGACCTTCGGCGTGAACGGCTCCCCCACGAGGATGTCCACGCGTGGGCGCCAGCGCCGCTTGCCGTCCGCGGGCTTGCGCGTGCCCCGCGTCGCGACCGGGAGCACGGTCGCGCCGGAGGCCCGGACCAGCCAGGCCGCGCCGCGTTCGGCCGCACCGACGTCCCCGGCACCGCGGGTGCCTTCGGGAAAGATCCCGACGACTCCGCCGTCCTTCAGCACGCCGACCGCCGTCATCAGCGGCTTGCGGTCGATCGCGCCGCGCTTGAGCGGGATCTGCCCGATCGCCAGGAAGAACTTCCCGGCGAGCCCGGCGAACAGCTCGGCCTTGACCAGGAACGCCGAACGCCGCGGCAGCATTCCGAAGATCAGCTGCGGCTCGATGAACGAGCTGTGGTTGGCGATCACCAGCACCGGCCCGGTCGCGGGCATCCGCTCGCGCCCGTGCACGCGGATCCGGAAGACCGCACGCAGATGGTACCGGCCGAAGATCCGCCCGGCGTCGTGGAGCCAGCCGACGGAGCCCTCGGGCAGTCCGCGAGCCGCTTTCGGGGGGCCCAGGGGGGCCCGCCCCCCGGCTGGGGTCTGGGGCTCGGCCCCAGAAGACCCAGCGCTCATCGAGCTACCTCTGCGTTGCACCCCGCCAGCAGGCCGCGGTGGCTGGCCAGTTCGCTGAGGGCGACGATCACCTGGTCGATCGACAGTTCCGAGGTGTCGACGTGCACGGCGTCGTCGGCCGCGCGCAGCGGCGAGGCCGTGCGGGTGGAGTCGAGGTGGTCGCGGCGTTCGACGGACGCGAGCGCGTCGGCGACCGACGACTTCCGCCCGGCGGCGGAGTCCTGGGTGCTGCGGCGCGAGGCGCGGACGTCGGCGGACGCGGTGAGGTAGACCTTCAGCGGCGAGTCCGGCGCGACGACGGTGCCGATGTCCCGGCCCTCGACGACGATCCCGCCCCGGTGCTCGACGACGTCGTCGATGATCTGCCGCTGCCGGGCGACGAGCAGCTCACGCACGTGCGGCACGGCCGAGACGGGCGAAACGGCCTTGGTGACCTCGGGACCGCGGATGTCGGCGGCGACGTCCGCACCGGCCAGCCGGATCTCCAGCCGGTCCGGGCTGGTGCCGATGCCGAAGTCGGTCTTGTCGGCCAGCGCGGCGACCGCGACCGCGTCGGCCGGGTCGACGTCCGCGCGCAGCACGGCGAGAGTGACCATCCGGTACATGGCGCCGGTGTCGAGATAGCCGGCGCCGAGGCGCTGGGCGAGCTTGCGCGCGACGGTGGTCTTCCCGGTCCCCGACGGGCCGTCCAGCGCGACCACACCTCGTAGGGCTCCCGTCACCGGCACTCTCCTCGCGTTCTCGTCTCGTTCTCCGCCGGGGTCCATTCTGCCGGTCGGGCCCCGGAGGAGATCAGTCGGCCCGCGCGCGGGCCGCCCCGCCCGGCACGCGAGCCGACGGGCCGGGTACGCGAGCCGGCCGGCCGGGGCCGCGGGGCGGCCGGGGTCGGTAGGGCACCCGGATGTAATACAGTCACCCCAA
>NZ_JBEZHS010000067.1:0-17893 GCF_040650695.1 Amycolatopsis sp. NPDC048633 | reverse complement strand
TGTGGCCTTCGGTGCGCCCAACGCACCCAAGGCGGCCTTCGGTGCGTTGGACGCAACCAAGGCCACATTGGGGCGCTCGGGGACCACCAAAGCCGTGGGGGCTTCGCTGCCGAGGAAGCCCAGCAACACGTCACGCTGGGCGGCGATCATCTCGCGGCTCGTCCGCAGGAAGTCCGCGACCATCGCCTCGGACGTCGCGGCCTCGGGCGCCGAGGCGACACCGAGCGAGATGCGCGAAGCCGGGCGGAGCGCGCCCGCCGGGATCGTGCCGTCCGCGGTGCGCAGGAGGTGGCCGTCCACCGTCCATCCGGGACGCTTCGGCCGCGGGGCCGCCGCCGCGTCGACCGCGTCGCGGCCGCGGAACAGCCAGCCCGTCTCGACCGGGACCCCGGCCACGGCCAGCTGCGCCAACGCGCCGAGGAATCCCGGCAGGCCGCGGCGGCCCGGCTGCTCGAACCCGACCGTCCGATGGGGACGGTCACCGAGGATCGCGCCGACCTGCCTGGCCAGCACCGCACCCGGCCCGGCCTCGACGAACACCCGCGCCCCGGCCGCGTACATCGCCTCGACCTGCTCGACGAACCGGACCGGCGAACCCACCTGCGCGGCCAGCTCACCGCGGATCTCCTCCGGCGAGGACGGGTACGGCGCCGCCGTCCGGTTCCCGTAGACCGGCACGGCGGGCCGCACGACGCCGATCGCGCCGAGGGCATGCCCGAACGTCTCCCCCGCCGCGGCGACCAAAGGGCTGTGGAACGCGCACGCGACCGAAATCCGTTTCGCGCCGAGCCCGGCCGCGCGCAGCTGCCCGACCGCGGCTTCGACCTCGGCGGTCGGGCCGGAGATCACCGTCTGCTCGGGCGAGTTGTGGTTGGCGAGCACGACCGCCGGCGAGGTGAGGACCGCACCCACGGCAGTCGCCGACGCCGCGACCGCGGCCATCGCACCCGGGTCGCCGGCCGGGATGGCGTCGAGGATCGCCGCCGCCCGCGCGTGGCTGGCGTGCAACAGCGCTTCGGGGGTGAAGGTCCCCGCCGCGGCCAGCGCCGTCAACTCGCCGTAGCTGTGCCCGCCGACCATCGCCGGCCGCACGCCGGCGCGGCTCAGCAGCCGGAACGCGGCCAGCCCGGCGAGGCCGAGCGCGGGCTGGGCGACGCGGGTGTCGGTGACGCGCTCGGCCAGCGCCTGCCGCGCCGGCTCGCCGAACACCGCGGGGCCGAAGACGACGTCGGCCGTCGGCGGGTCCAGGCGCAGGTACCGCTGCAGCTCGGGGAAGGCGACGAACAGCTCGGCGAACATGCCCGGCCGCTGGCTGCCCTGGCCCGGGAACAGCACCGCGACCTCGCCCGGCTCGCCCGCACCGGCGCGGTACAGGCCAGGAGCGTCCTGCCCGGCGAGAGCCTGCTGCAGCAGCCCAGTCAGCTCGTCCACAGTGGACGCCACGACCGCAAGCGTCACCGGTCGGCCCTGAGCGCGCAGGGACGCGGACAGCGCGAGGTCCCGCAGCCGCCACGGCTGCCGCCCCGCGGGGACGTCCGAGGCCAGCGTCAGCAGGTCACGGACCGCTGCGTCCGTGGTGAAGAGGAACAGCTCGGCCGGCCATTCGTCGGCGGTGAGAGCGGGCGGGATGCTGTCGTGCGCACCGAGCACGACGTGGAAGTTGGTCCCACCGAAGCCGAACGCGCTGACCCCGGCGATCCGCTCGGCGGCCGGCGCGGCCCACGGCTGCGCGGCCGACTGGAACACGAACGGGCTCGTCGCGGCGTCCCACGCGGGGTTCGGCGACGACAGGTGCAGCGTCGGCGGTTTGACGCCGGTGTGCAGGGCCAGCGCGGTCTTGATCAGCCCGGCCAGGCCCGCAGCGCACTTGGTGTGCCCGATCTGGGACTTCACCGAACCGATCGTGCAGCCGCCCGCCGCGGCCCCGGCCTCGGTGAACACCTTCGTCAGCGTGCCCAGCTCGGTCCGGTCGCCGACGACGGTCCCGGTGCCGTGCGCCTCGACCAGCCCCACCCGGGCGGGCGAGACGCCCGCGTTGCGGTAGGCCCGCGTCAGCGCGGTGTGCTGGCCTTCCGGCCGCGGCGCCGTCAGCCCCAGCGCCCGGCCGTCGGACGCCGCCCCGACGCCCTTGATCACGGCGTAGACGCGGTCACCGTCGCGTTCGGCGTCGGAGAGCCGTTTCAGCGCGACGCAGGCGACGCCTTCGCCGAGCGCGATGCCGTCGGCCGCGCTGTCGAACGTCGCCGAGCGCCCGGTCGGCGAGAGGGCGTGCGCCGAGGCGAACAGGAGGTAGTCGTTGATGCCGTTGTGCAGGTCCGCGCCACCGCAGAGGACCAGGTCGCTGGTGCCGGCGGTCAGCTCCTTGCAGGCGACGTCGACGGCGGTCAGCGACGACGCGCACGCGGCGTCGACCGTGTAGTTCGCGCCGCCGAGGTCGAGCCGGTTGGCGATCCGCCCGGCGATGACGTTGGCCAGCACGCCCGGGAACGAGTCCTCGGTGATCCGCGGCAGCCGGTCGTCCAGTTCGGACGGGAGTTCGCCCGCATAGGACGGCAGCACGGTCCGCAGGCTCATCGCGTTCGACAGGTCGCTGCCCGCCTCGGCGCCGAACACGACCGACGTCCGGGCGCGATCGAACGCGCGGTCGGCGTAGCCCGCGTCGGCCAGCGCGCGGTGCGCGGCCTCCAGCGCCAGCAGCTGCACCGGCTCGATGCTGGCCAGCGACGACGGCGGGATGCCGTACTTCAGCGGGTCGAAGCCGATCTCGGGCAGGAAACCGCCCCAGCGCGACGGCGTCTTCTCGCCCTGGCCGTCGGGGTCGTAGTAAAGGGAGGTGTCCCAGCGCTGCGGCGGGACCTCGGTGACCGCGTCGGCGCCGGCCAGGACGTTCGCCCAGAACGTGGCCAGGTCGGGTGCCTGCGGGAACATGCAGGCCATCCCGACGATCGCGATCTCGAGGGGCTCGGGCGCCGGGGGTTCCGGAACCGCCACCTCGAACTCGGCCGCTCGGGCGCGGAGAAGGGAAACCGCGCCTTCGCCGACCGCGTGGTGCAGGTCGGCGATCGTGGTGACGGCCGAGCGCAGCACCGCGACCTCGCCCGCCATGAACATGCCTTCGGCGAGCTGCCGGTCCTCGCCGACGTCGCGCAGTTCGGCGCCGACGCGCTCGATGCCCTTGCTGGCCAGCCGAAGCCGTCCGACGTTCAGCTGTTCCAGCCGCTCCCAGGCGTCGCGGCTCGGCACGCCCTGCTCGGCGAGCTCGGCCTTGATCGCCGCGTACTCCGTGGTGAACGGGCTGCGGACACAGCGGGTGGCGTGTCCGGGCGCGGTTTCGAGGAGGTCGGTGTGCTCGGCGCCGAGCAGGCTTCGCTGGAACAGCGGGAGCACGGCCCCGGCGTCGACGGCCTCGCGGGTGAAGAGGTAGGCGGTGCCCATCAGCACCCCGATCGCGGCACCGCGCGCGGCGACCGGTGCGGCGAGCGCGGCCACCATCGCGGCCGAGCGCTCGTCGTGGATCCCGCCGGCGAACAGCAGCTGCAGGTCCGCGGCCGCGTCCGGGGTGGCCGCGACGAAGTCGGCGACGACGCCGAGCTGCGCTTCCCACAACGGGAAACTGGTGCGGGGTCCGACGTGGCCGCCGCATTCCGAGCCTTCGAAGACGAACTTGCGGGCGCCGGCTTCGAGGAACTGCTTGAGCAGCCCCGGCGAGGGCACGTGGAGGAAGGTGGCGATGCCGGCGTCCTCCAGCGCCGCGGCCTGCGCCGGGCGGCCGCCGGCGATGATCGCGTGCGTCGGCCGCAGCTCGCGGATCACCTCGAGCTGCGCGGCCTTGACGTCTTCGGCGGCGAACCCGAGGACGCCGACGCCCCAGGGCGCGTCGCCGACGGACGCGCGGGTCCGGTCCAGGACGTCGCGGGTCTGCTCCGGGCCGGACAGGGCCAGCGCGATGAACGGCAGCGCCCCGCCCGCGGCGACCTCGGCGGCGAACGCGGGCTGGTCGCTGACCCGGGTCATCGGTCCCTGGGCGATCGGCAGTGCCGTGCCGAGCGCGCGGCTGCCCGCGCTGCCGGGCCCCAGCACCGGGGTCTCGGCGCGCAGCGCGTCCCCGATGGCGTCGGCGAGACCGCGCACGGCCGCGGTCACGGTGCCCCACCGGTCGCGGAAGCGGGTGGCGAGGAAGACGTCCTGGCCCGCTTCGATCGGCTCGAAGCCGTGCCGCGCGAGGCGGCGGACGCCGTCGACGACCGTCGTTTCGGAGCCGTCCAGCCCGGTGAGTGCGCGGGTGAGCGCCGACGGCAGTTCGGCCTCCGGCAGCAGGGCGAGCTGGGTGTCGACGACCACGCCGGCCGCCCCGCCCGCGACGGCGGCGGCCGCCGTGTGCGGGCCGATCCCGCCCGCGGCCCACACCGGGACGTCGAGGGCATCGTCGGCGAGCAGGGCCTGGAGCAGCACGAACGTGCTCAGCTCACCCGTCCGGCCGCCACATTCGTGACCGCGTGCGATCAAGCCGTGAGCACCACTGGCGACGGCCCGCGCGGCCGACGTCCGGCTGGTGACTTCCGCCAGCACCCGCCGGCCCGGGAAGTCCCCCGCGGTGCACGGGGAGTCCTCGGTCAGCAGGACGGTGGCCGCGGCCTCGGGCAGGTCCGTGACCGGGCCGGTCACCCGGACGCCGAAGGCCGGGACGCTCCATTCGCCCAGCAGCGCGAGCTCGTCCGCGGCGGCTCCGCCGGTCAGGTCGAGCACGCCGATCCCGCCCCCGCGCACGGCGGCCGCGACCCCGCGCGCCGACGGCCACCGCACAGGCGACACGGCGACGACCAGGTCGGCTTTCGGGACACGCATGGACTCTCCCGTTACGCACGAATGGGTGATGGGTAACGGGGTGTACTTAAGCGGGTTCCCACGGGTTCCGTCAACAACCCACCACGATTTCGTCGTGATGGTTCAGAAAATTCGGGATCGACCAGCCGGAAGACGCAAGAATTTAACGTCGCCGTCACGTTCCCCACGCCGGGAAGCGGCGGCGGATTGTCGTTGTACAGTGAACAACGGCCGGCCGCAGTGGCCGGACCTGCGGCTCCCGTGGCACACAGACCCAAATGGGGCAACCCTTCTCACCCGGTGGGCGCAGTGTGACTGACCACACCGGACCACGCCGTTCGATGGTCCGAACTATTCCCGGCCGCCCAGCACAAACTGCCGTGACGGTAAAACCGGCCACGACTCCCCGATCGCCCACAACGCGGGAACGTCAGAATTCCCCATTGTCCGGCGACTATTTCCCTGGCAGTTTTACCCACAGCCGAAAGTCGTACCCGGAACTCGCGCGATTACCCCTGCCGGGATCGCACGAGTCCACTATGGACCCCGTCGCGGCCCGGGTTCCGCGTGCTCAAACGCCCCACGGCGGCTCCACGCTCCGGGCGCCTCGGCTCGCGGTGACACCCGTCACAACCAGGACGACTCCGGGTATTCGGCCAGACACCATCGGTACCTCCCGTCTCCCGCGGCGATCTTCGTCAAGGATTTTCCACACTCCGGTGACAGATTTTCCTTAGAGAAAGCTGAAAGCGTTTCGCGTACTAGTCGGTAACTGTGGACACACCGTCTAGACTTCGACCATCTGTCCAGTCATGGAGGTGGCCGTGGAGTACCGGTACGTCGACGAGCGCTCGGGGACGCGCTACCCGGGCGACCCGCTGCGATGGCGCGGCGAGGACGGCGCGCCGCTGACGGTCGCACCGCTGCCGGGCCTCGCTCCCGGCGACGTCGACCCCGGAGAGCGGTCGCTCTGGCGGTACCGGGCCGCCCTGCCCGGCGACCTGCGCCCAGTCTCGCTCGGCGAGGGCTGCACGCCGCTGGTCCCCCGGCCGTGGGGCGCCGGCGACGTGCGGTTCAAGCTCGAGTGGTTCAGCCCGACCGGCAGCTTCAAGGACCGCGGATCCAGTGTGATGATCTCCGCGCTGGCCGGCGCCGGGGTGACGGAGCTCCTGGAGGACAGCTCCGGCAACGGCGGCTCTTCGGTCGCGGCCTACAGCGCGGCCGCCGGGATCGCGGCGACCGTGCTGGCCCCCGAAGGGACCTCACCCGCGAAGGTCCTGCAGGCCCGCGCGTACGGCGCGAACGTCGAACTCGTGCCCGGCACGCGTGACGACACCGCCGCCGAGGCCGTCCGCCGCTCGGCCCGCACGACCTACGCCAGCCACAACTGGCACCCCTTCTTCCTGCAGGGCACCAAGACGCTCGCCTACGAGCTGTGGGAGGACCTCGGCTTCCGCGCGCCGGACGCGGTCGTCACGGTGGCCGGCGCCGGCAGCATCGTGCTGGGCTGCGACCTCGGGTTCGGCGAGCTGCTGGCCGCCGGGTCGATCACCCGGCGGCCGCGGCTGCTGGTCGCCCAGCCGCACAACTGCTCCCCCATCGACGCGGCCGTGCACGACCGGCGGCCGCCGGAGTTCGCCCCGACCGTCGCCGAGGGGACCGCCATCCGGCAGCCGGTGCGGCTCCCGGAGGTCGTCGCGGCGATCCGCCGGTCCGGCGGCGACACGGCCGCCATCCCCGAGGACGGGATCGCCGCGGCCGCCCGCCGGCTGGCGTCGCTCGGCCTCTACGCGGAGCCGACGAGCGCGACGGCCGCCGCGGCGATCGACGTCTTCCGCGAGCGCGGGGCGATCCGGCCGGGCGAGACGACCGTCGTCGTCCTCACCGGCTCCGGACTGAAGGCGCCCGACAAGCTGCGTGAGCTGATCGGATGACCGAAGACGAGCTCCTGCTGCGCGAGGCCGGCAAGATCGCCCAGGCCGTCGCCCGGATGTTCCCCGGGCTGTGCGAGGTCGTGCTGCACGACCTGCGCGACCCGGCCCACGCGGTGCGCGCGATCGAAGGCGGGCTGTCCGGGCGCGCCGTCGGCGACCCGGCGACCGAGCTGGGCCTGGCCCGGATCGCCGACCCCGATTTCCCGGACGTGCTGCAGAACTACCCGAACCGCTTCCCCGACGGCCGGCCGGCGAAGAGCACGTCGATCGGCCTCCGCAACTCGGACGGCGAGTACGTCGCGGCGTTGTGCCTCAACCTGGACGTCTCCCTGCTCGGCTCCGCCGCCCGCGCCCTGACCCGCCTCGCCCGCGCCGACGAGCCCGCCCCGCTGACCGAGTCGCTGCGCGCCCGCACGGCCGACGAGCTGCGCGCGCTGGTCGAGGACTACGCGACCGAGCGCGGCCACACCCCGCGCAGCCTGCCGGCGGCCGGGAAGAAGGACCTGGCGCGGACGCTGAAGGAGCGCGGGTTCCTGGAGGTGAAGAACGCGGTGCCGACGCTGACCGACCTGCTCGGGATCTCGCGGGCCAGCGTCTACAACTACCTGCGCTGAGCGGCGCCTCCCCGGCAGTTCGGGGTTGCTCCCGGGGAGGCCCGCTCCACCCGGCGCTACTCCGCCGGGATCCTTTCGCGCCGCTTCGAGATCACGCGCCAGCCGACCGCGAGCACCACGGCCAGCACCGGGATCGAGTAGAACGCGATCTTCTCGGCGCCGTCCGAAAAGCCCATCAACACGACCACCAGCGCCAGGAACGCCAGCGTCGCCCAGCCCGAGTACGGCGCCCACGGCATCCGGTACGACGGCCGTTCCAGCTCTCCGCGCAGCGCGGCCTGGCGCAGGCGCATCTGACAGAAGACGAGCGTCGCCCAGGTGGTGATCACGCCGAGCGAGGCGATCGCGATGGCGATGTCGAACGCGTCCTTGGGCACCAGGTAGTTCAGCACCACGCCGAGCAGGTAGGCGACCGAGGTGAACAGGATGCCGCCGTAGGGCACGTGCCGGGCGCTCATCCGGCCGACGAACGACGGCGCCTCGCCCTTTTCGGCGAGCGAGCGCAGGATCCGGCCCGTGGAGTAGAGGCCGGAGTTGACGCTGGAGAGCGCCGCGGTCAGCACGACCGCGTTCATCACGTCGCCGATGCCCGGGATGCCGAGCCGGCTGAAGACCGTCACGAACGGGCTCTCGTCACCGTTGTAGAACGGCCAGGGCAGCAGCATCGCCAGCATCAGGACCGAACCGACGTAGAACACGCCGATCCGCCACACCACGCCGTTGATCGCCTTCGGCAGCACCTTGCGGGCGTCCTTCGTTTCGCCGGCCGCGATGCCGACGACCTCGATGGCCGAGTAGGCGAAGATGACCGCCTGCAGCGTCATCAGCGCGATGCCGATGCCCGCCGGGAAGAATCCACTGTGGCCGGTCAGGTTGTGCACGCCGGCGGGTGTGCCGCCGATGTCCGCGCTCGTGAACACCAGGCCGAGCGCGGTGACCAGGAAGACGACGATGGCCAGGACCTTGACCACCGAGAACCAGAACTCCAGCTCGCCGAACAGCTTGACGCTCAACAGGTTCACCACGAGCAGCACGCCGAGGGCGACCAGCGCGGTGATCCACTGCGGCACGTCCGGCAGCCACTTGTGGACGTAGATCGCGACCGCGGTGATCTCCGCGATCCCGGTCATCGCCCAGTTCACCCAGTACATCCAGCCGGAGGCGAAGCCGGCCCACGGGCCGATGAACTTCCGCGCGTAGGTGACGAAGCTGCCGGAGCTCGGCTCGTGCAGGACGAGCTCGCCGAGCGCGCGCATCACGAAGTAGGCGGCCACGCCGCAGATCGCGTAGGAGAGGACCAGCGACGGGCCGACCTGGTGGAGCTTGCCGCCGGCGCCGAGGAACAGCCCGACGCCGATCGCGCCGCCGATGGCGATCATCTGCACCTGGCGGTTGCCCAGCGCTTTTGAGTAGCTTTCACCTTTTTCGGTGAGCAGCGAGGAATCCATGGTTTCCGGACGCTAAAGCCTGTGCGGCAGGTCACCAAGCGGACTAAGGAAGACTTAAGGTGTGCCGGAGATCACCCGGCACCTTTTCCTGATATCGCCCGGTTTCGATTTGACAGGGCCGCCCTACGCCCGGCTGGACGCGGCTTCTACGCTACGGCCGTGGACCTCGCGGCGTTGCTGGACCGGATCGCCGGCGACGTCGCGCCCGAGGTCGGCCGCGGCGCCGTCGCGGACTACATCCCTGCCCTGGCGCGGATCGAGCCGGGCCGGTTCGGCATGGCGGTGGCCGAAGTGGACGGTTCGCTGCACGGCCGGCCGGACATCGACGTCGACCCGGAGGTGGCCGCGTCGGAAGCGGGCCACGCCGACCGCAACCGCGCCCTCGCGTACTTCATGGCGTCCTACGGCAACATGCGCCACCCGGTGCCGGCGGTGCTCGACCAGTACGTCCGCCAGTGTTCGATCGCGATGAGCTGCGCGGACGTCGCGCGCTCGGCGCTCTTCCTGGCCCGCCACGGCATCCGCAACGACGGCACCCGCCTGCTGGGGCTGAGCGCGGCGAAGCGGATCAACGCGGTGATGCTGACGTGCGGCACGTACGACGCGGCCGGCGAGTTCGCCTACCGGGTCGGGCTCCCGGGCAAGAGCGGCGTCGGCGGCGGGATCGTCGCGGTGGTCCCGGGCCGGTGCGCGGTGTGCGTGTGGAGCCCGGGTTTGGACGCGCGCGGCAACTCGGTCGCGGGCGTGTCGGCGCTGGACCGCTTCACGACGCTGACCGGCTGGTCCATCTTCTGAGGCAGGGCGTGATCGCGGAGTCGACACGCGTGATCAGACGGTCGACACGCGTGATTGCGGGGTCGACACGGCGGGCAAGCCCGTGTCGTCGCTTCAATCACGCGAGTCGACCCTCCCATCACGCGAGTCGGCGCTCCGATCACGGCTGCCTCGGGTAGCGCCGGGGCCGCGGGCGGGCATACTCGACCTCCGACAGGGAGGTGGGCGGTGTCCTCGAGCACGGAACCCCGGCGGGTGACCATCCACGACGTCGCCCGCTCGGCCGGGGTCTCGCGGCAGACCGTGTCGCGCGCGCTGAACGACAAGGCCGAGATCGACGGCTCGACCAAGCAGCGCGTCCTCGACGCCGCGCGGGAACTCGGGTACCGGCCGAGCCGGTTCGCGCGCGGGCTCGTCCGGCAGGACACCACCACCATCGGGCTCGTCGTGCCGGACCTGCTCAACCCCTTCTTCACCGAGGTCGCCTCCGGCGCGCTGCAGGCGGCCCGGGCGCGCGGCTGGCACGTCGTCGTCTACGACACCGCCGACGACGTCGAGCAGGAGCTCGCCACGCTGCGCGTCATCGGCTCCCAGGTCGACGCCGTGGTCGGCTACTTCAGCCGGTCCGACGAGGACCTCGACCGGCTCACCCCGGGCATCCCGGTCGTCCTCATCGGCCGGGAGCCGCGCACCCCGCGGTTCAGCGGCATCGGCATCGACGGCGAAGAGGGCGTGCGGGAGGCGATCGCTCACCTGGTCTCGCGCGGTCACCGGCGAATCGGGATGCTCGACCACGACCGCCGCCCCGAAGCCAGCATCCGGCAGACCTGGTTCCTCCGGGCCGCCGCCGAGCACGGCCTCGCCGTCGCGCCCGGGTGGATCGTGCGCGCTGCCCAGACCGTCGACGGCGGCGGCGCGGCGCTGGCCTCCCTGCTCGCCGCCCACCCCGACGTCACCGCCGTGTTCGCCTTCAACGACGTGATCGCCATCGGCGCCCTGCGGGAGGCCCGCCGGTTCGGCCTGCGCGTGCCGGCCGAACTCGCCGTCATCGGGTTCGACGGGCTCGCGCTCGGCACCCTCGTCGAGCCGGAGCTCTCCAGCGTCGCGCTTGACACCCGCTCGCTCGGCGTGCTCGCCGTCGAAGAGGCCGCGCGCCTGGTGACCGGCGCCGCCGAGCCCGGCCGGCTGGTCGTCCGCGCCGCGCTCCACCTGCGCGAATCCGCCTGATCCCTTGACAGCCAGATCCACTCCACGCACACTTCCGGGCAATCCGTGAACGTTCACGGGAGCGTTCACGGGCACGCGCCCGGAGGGTCCTCGATGACGCTGACTCGACGTAGCTTCCTGACGGCGGCGGGGCTGAGCGTGGCGGCGCTCGGCACCGCCGCTTCCTGCACCAGCCCGACCACCGCCAACCCGGGCAAGCTCACGCTCTGGTACACCAGCGGCGGCCTCGCCGACACGGTCGTCGCGGACGCCGGCCAGCGTTTCGGCGAGCTGTACCCGTCCCAGGTCAGCGGCCAGCTCAAGCAGCGGCTGCTGGCCGCGCTCGCCGGCGAGGCGTACCTGCCCGACATCACGATGCTCGGCGACGACATCGCGACCTACTTCGCCGACACCGCCCACTTCACCGACCTGCGGTCCCTCGGCGCCGACACCGTCAAGGACCAGTACCTGCCCTGGAAGTGGCGGGCCGGCACGAGCCCGGACGGCTTCCAGCTCGGCTTCCCGATCGACGTCGGCCCGGCCGCCCTCTACTACCGGCACGACCTGTTCGCGCAGGCCGGCTTCCCCAGCGAACCGGACGACGTCGCCGCCGCGGTGCCGACCTGGGACGCCTACTTCGACTTCGGCCGCCGCCTGCAGGAGAAGCTGCCCGGCCGGCACCTGATCACCGACACGAAGACCGTCTACACGTACTCGATGGCGCAGGAGCCGCAGAAGTACTTCACCCGCGACAACGCCTACCTCGGCGATGCGCCGCAGGTCCGCCGCGCCTGGGACCGCGCGCTCACCGCGTTCCGCTCCGGGCTGACCGCGGGCTACGCCGGTTCGCAGGACCCCGGCAGCTCGGTCGAACGGCACGCCGCCTGGAACTCCGGCAAGGAGCTGAGCTTCGTCAACGCGTCGTGGATCGTCGGCGAGCTCAAGAAGTCCGCGCCGGGCACCGCCGGGAAGTGGCGGGTCTGCCGCGCCCCCGGCGGCGCGGGCAACCAGGGCGGGTCGTTCCTGGCGATCACGAAGTACTGCCCGCGGCCGGACCAGGCGTTCGATGTCGTCCGCTGGCTGCTCTCGCCGGAGAACCAGCCGCGCTCCTACCTCGAGGCCGGCCTGTTCCCGACCAGCCCGGCGGCCTTCACCGACCCGCGGCTCCTGGCTCCCGAGCCGTTCTTCGGCGGCCAGGCCACGATGGCCGTGCTCGGGAAGGCAGCGCGGGAGGTCAAGCCCGCGTACTTCAGCCCGTGGGACATCGCGATCAGCGACACGTTCACCGACGAGCTCGCCAACGTCGAACTCGCCGGGAAGGACCCCGGGCGGGCCTGGGACGACGCCCGCCGGAGCGTCGAACGGCTGCTGACCCGGCAGGGGGTGCTCTGATGGCGACGCTCACCCGTCCCGACGCGCCGGTGCGCGTCACGACTCCCCCGCGTTCGAAGCGCTGGCGGTACCTCCCCCAGTACCTCGCGATAGCGCCGTTCTTCGTGCTCTTCGCCGTCTTCGGCCTCTACCCCGTGCTGTATTCGCTGTACCTCGCGTTGCAGCGGTGGGACGGCGTCGGGCCGATGAAGTTCGTCGGCCTGGGCAACTTCCAGTTCCTGGTGACCGACCCGGTGTTCTGGGACTCCATCGGCAACACCCTGGTCATCTGGGTGATGTCGACGATCCCGATGACCGCGCTGGCCCTGCTCATCGCCGTCGGGCTGCACTCGTCGATCCGGTTCAAGGGCGCGTTCCGGATCGCCTACTTCCTGCCGAACGTCACCTCGATCGTGGCGATGTCGCTGGTCTTCGGCTCGATCTTCAGCAGCGAGTTCGGCATCCTCAACTGGTTGCTCGGCCTCGTCGGCATCGACCCGGTGCAGTGGCTGACCGACCCGTGGGCGATCCGCGGCGCGATCTCGATCATGATCGTCTGGCGGTGGGTCGGCTACAACGCGATCATCTTCCTGGCCGGGCTGCAGGCGCTGCCGTCCGACGTCTACGAGGCCGCGCGCGTCGACGGCGCCGGCCCGGTGCGGACGTTCTTCCGCATCACGCTCCCGCTGCTGCGCCCGGTCCTGCTGTTCTCCGTCGTGATGTCGGCGATCAGCGGGCTGCAGATCTTCACCGAGTCGCAGATCCTGCTCGGCAACCGCGGCGGACCCGACGAAGCGGGTATGACCATGGTGCTCTACTTCTACAACAACGCCTTCGTGAACAGCGACTTCGGCTACGGCGCCGCGATCGCGTGGGGCATCTTCGTCGTCGTGGTGCTGTTCGCGGTGCTCAACTGGCGGCTGATCCAGCGCCCCGGCTTCCTGAAGGCGGGCCGATGACCTCGACACGAGCGGGCCGGATCGTCACCTACACGGCGTTGACGATCGGTGCCCTGATCACCCTGTTCCCCTACTACTGGCTCGTCGTGATGGCGTCCAACACGACCGCCGACATCTACTCGTCGCCGCCGACGTGGACGTTCGGCGGGGAGTTCTTCCACAACATCGGCCAGGTGTTCGCGAAGATCGACTTCTTCGGCTCGCTGCTCAACACCCTGCTCGTCGCGATCGTGACCACGCTGCTGGTGCTGTTCTTCGACTCGCTGGCCGCGTTCACCTTCGCCAAGTACCGCTTCCCCGGCAGCTCCCTGCTGTTCGGCATCGTGCTGGCCACGTTCGTCGTGCCGACGCAGCTCTCGGCGATCCCGCAGTTCACGACCATGGCGCACCTCGGCTGGGTCGGCGACCTCAAGGCGCTGATCGTGCCGGCCGCGGCGAACGCGTTCGGCATCTTCTGGATGCGCCAGTACGCCCAGACGGCGATCCCGGACGAGCTCCTGGAGGCCGCGCGGATCGACGGCTGCGGGTTCTTCCGGACCTACCTGACGATCGGGCTGCCGGTGCTGCGCCCGGCGCTGGCGTTCCTCGGCATCTTCACGTTCGTCAACGCCTGGAACGACTACCTGTGGCCGCTGGTCGTGCTGATCGACTCGAACCACGTGACGCTGCAGGTCGCGCTCTCGCAGCTGAACGGCCTGTACGTCAAGGACTACAGCGTCGTCATGGCGGGCACGCTCGTGGCGATCGTGCCGCTGATCGTCGTCTTCGCCTTCGGGGCCCGCCACTTCGTCCGCAACATCGCCGCCGGTGCCCTCAAGGGCTGAGAGGACTCCATGTCGTACGTCGAAGACCCGGGCCCCGGCCACGGTTCGGTGCCCCCGCGCGCGGCCTTCACCTCCGACGCCCCGTCGCTGTCCCTGAACGGCACCTGGCGGTTCCGGCTCTCGCCGGGCCTCGCGGCCGCTCCCCCGGACGTCTTCGACGTCGACTTCGACGATTCCGCGTGGGACGAGCTGCCGGTGCCGTCGCTGTGGCAGCTGCACGGCCACGGCGAGCCCGCCTACACGAACGTGCACTACCCGTTTCCAGTCGATCCGCCGCACGTGCCGTCGGAGAACCCGACCGGCGACCACCGGCTGCGGTTCGACCTGCCCGCCGGCTGGCCCGGCGGGTCCGCGCTGCTGCGCTTCGACGGGATCGACTCCTGCGGCCGGATCTGGCTCAACGGCACCGAGCTCGGCGTCACGAAGGGCAGCCGCCTGCCCTCGGAGTTCGAGGCCGGGCCGCTGCTGCGGCCGCGGGACAACGTCCTGGTGGTGCGCGTGCACCAGTGGTCGGCGGGCAGCTACCTCGAGGACCAGGACATGTGGTGGCTGTCCGGGATCTTCCGGGCCGTGACGCTGCTGGCGCGGCCGTCCGGCGGCATCGGCGACTACTGGGTCCGCGCGGACTACGACCACACGACCGGGCTGGGCACGGTCCGGGTCGAGACCGGCGCGGACGTCGTGCTGGACATCCCTTCGCTGGGCGTCGCGGGCCATCCGGCCGGTGAACCGCTGGAGCTGCCCGTCGAGCCGTGGAGCGCCGAGACACCGCGCCTCTACGACGGGACGCTGTCCACTGTGGCCGAACGGGTGCCGGTGCGGATCGGCTTCCGGACGGTGGCCATCGAGGACGGTCAGCTCAAGGTGAACGGCCGGCGCCTGCTGCTGCGCGGGGTCAACCGGCACGAACATGACCCGCGCACCGGGCGAGTCGTCTCCCGGGAAACCGCGCTGGCCGACGTGCTGCTGATGAAGCGGCACAACGTCAACGCCGTCCGGACCAGCCACTACCCGCCGGACCCGGCGTTCCTCGAGCTGTGCGACGAATACGGCCTCTGGGTGGTCGACGAGTGCGACCTGGAGACCCACGGCTTCGGGCCGCTCGGGTGGGACCGCAACCCGAGCTCCGAGCCGATGTGGACGGACGCCTACCTGGACCGGATGCGGCGCACGGTCGAGCGGGACAAGAACCGGCCCAGCGTGATCCTCTGGTCGCTCGGCAACGAGAGCCACACCGGGGAGAACCTGGCGCGGATGGCGGAGTGGGTGCGCCACCGCGATCCGACGCGGCCGGTGCACTACGAGGGCGACCACGACTGCTCCTATGTGGATGTCCACAGCCGCATGTACGCGACCCCTGAAGAGGTCGACCGGATCGGCCGCCGTGAGGACGACAACGCGCGCCGCCGGGACCTGCCGTTCGTGCTCTGCGAGTACGCGCACGCGATGGGCAACGGGCCGGGCGGGCTGCTGGAGTACCGCGAGCTGTTCGAGCGGTACCCGAACTGCCAGGGCGGGTTCGTCTGGGAGTGGATCGACCACGGCCTGGCCGTTCCGGGCCACTTCGCCTACGGCGGCGACTTCGGCGAGCCCATCCACGACGGCAACTTCGTCATCGACGGGCTGCTCTTCCCGGACCGGACGCCGTCGCCGGGGCTGACCGAGTTCGCGAAGATCATCGAGCCGGTCCGGATCTCCTCGGACCTCTCCGGTCTCCGGATCGAGAACCACTACGACTTCGTGGACATCGGGCACCTGCAGTTCACGTGGGTGCTCGAGGACGAGGGAACCGCCGTCGCGGACGGTGTTCTCGACGTGCCGTCAGTCCACTCCGGACAGAGCGTCGCTCTCGCGCTCCCTTCTTTGCCGCCCACCAGCGGCGAGTCCTGGCTGACCGTCTCGGCGTCGCTGGCCTCCGCGACGGCGTGGGCACCCGCCGGGCACGTCGTCGGCTGGGGGCAGGTGCAGGTGTCGGCGACTCGTGAACGGCCTTCGCCGCCGACCCGCGGGCCGGTGTTCCGCACGTCCGGGCGGCTCATCCTCGGCACCGGCGAGTTCGACGCCGTGACGGGCACGCTGACGTCGCTCGGCGGGCACGCGGTGCAGGGCCCCCGGCTGGACGTCTGGCGCGCCACGACGGACAACGACCGCGGGTCGTCGCCCGGACCGTCGGAGGCTTCACAGTGGCTCGAAGCGGGGCTGCACCGGATGCAGCACCGCGTGCTGGCCGTCGACGCCGACGGGGACGAACTCGTGGTGCGCACCCGTGTCGCCCCGCCGGCGCAGCCGTTCGGCCTGGTCACGGACTACACGTGGACGGCCTTCGACGGCGGCCTGCGGCTGCGCGTGGACGTGACCCCGGACGGCGAGTTCCCCGGCACGCTCCCCCGGCTCGGCCTGGCGATGGCGGTCCCGGGCACGTTCGGCTCGGCCGAGTGGTACGGCGCCGGCCCCGGCGAGGCGTACCCGGACAGCTGCCAGGCGGTCCGGATCGGCCGGTTCTCGAGCAGCGTCGACGGCCTGCAGACGCCGTACGTCTTCCCCCAGGAGAACGGCAACCGGACGGCCGTGCGCTGGGCAAGGTTCACGACGCCATCCGGCACGGGCCTACTCGTCGAGGGTGACCCGACGTTCGACTTCACGGCCCGCCGCTGGACGTCGGCGGCGCTGGAGAAGGCGCGGCACACGGACGAGCTGGAGTCCGGTCCGCTGGTGCACGTGACCCTGGACGTGGCCCACCACGGCCTCGGGACGGCGGCCTGCGGGCCCGGGGTGCTGCCGCGGTACCGGCTGGTGCCGCAGAAGGCGTCGTTCACCCTGTCGCTGCGGCCCGTGGCGGGTGGTGTCGCAAATTGAGACCCCGGGACGCTCCCGGATGCGGTGTCGTTGAGGGTCCAGACGGCCGCAGGACAGGAGCGTCCCCGGATGACCCCCTCCACGACGACCCCTTCGAGCGCTCGGCAGCTGGCCACCCCCGGTGCGCTGGGCTTGGCCGACTTAGTCGCGATCTTCGACGACCTCCAGTTCACGCTCAAGTGCTGCGAACGGCTGGTGGCGGAGCTGGCGCACCCGCGGGTGGACGCCGTGCTCGTCGAGGCGCTGTGGGTGTCGGCGCTCAACTCCTACGCCCGATGCTTCCGCACCGGCGACCGCGGCATGGGCTTGACCGTCACCGACGTCAAGGCCACCGAGGTGCCGGGCGAGGTCGCCGAGTGGCACGCGCTGCTCGGCCGGATCCGGGACTTCTCGATCGACGGGCCGGTCAACCCGCGCGAGACCTACGCGGTGGGCGTCTCACAATCCGAGTCCGGCGCGGCCGAGGGCATCGTCATCACGTCGGCCGTGCGGCCGCTGGTGGACGACGTCACGGTTCGGCAGACCGGGCGCCTGGCCTTCGAGCTGAGCCGCCTGGTCGACGAGCGGATCAAGGAGCACCAGGCAACGGTCTTCGCGGCGGCCTCGCGGATGACCCCGGCGCAGCTCACGGCGTTGCCCGCCATCGACGTCGCCCCCGAGTCTCAATAAGTCTCATTAAGGCGTCTCATTATTCGACGCCGGGAAGGTGCCGGTAGATCGTGGCGCGGGAGACGCCGAGCGCCGTCGCGATGTCGGCCGGAGCGCGGCCCGCTTCGTAGAGGCGCTGGGCCGCCTCGATCGTCTCGGGGCTCATCACCGTCGGGCGTCCCCGTCGGCCGCGCGGCTTGTCCTCCGGTTCCCGCACCGCGAACAGGCGGTCGACGCCGTCGAGGACCGTGGCGCGGAGCTCGTCCACGGGGGCGTCGGCGAACAGCACCACCGGGTCGCTGAGCATCGCGATCGCCTGTGCCGCGCGGACCTGGCCGGCCAGGTCCGCGGCCGGGCCCGCGTCCAGCAGGTTAGCCGTGAGGATTGCGGCACCGAAGCGGTCGAACACCCCCAACGACCCGGTCAGCCCGAGGG
>NZ_JBEZHS010000066.1:0-19403 GCF_040650695.1 Amycolatopsis sp. NPDC048633 | reverse complement strand
CGGGGACCTTGACGGCGCCGCCGATGATCCGCGGTACCAGGAGGTAGTCCTCGACGAGGCGGTAGCCGATGAAGAAGCCGATGGTGCCGAGGCAGACGGGCAGGGACACGGTGAGCGCGACGAGGCTGACGAGTACTCCGCCGACGACGGAGCCGACGACGGGGATGAGGTCGAGGATCGCGACGGCGATCGCGAGCAGGGCGGCGTAGGGGACGCCGAAGATGAGCAGCCAGATGAGGGTCAGGACTCCGGCGATGACGGAGATCGCGAGGTTGCCGAGGACGTAGCCGCCGACTTTGGTGAAGATGGCGTCGCCGATGAGGATCGCTCGGGGGCGTCGGGAGTGGGGGATGAGGCGGTAGCCGCCGGCGCGGATGCGGGGGAGGTCGACGAGGAAGTAGACGGTCAGGACGATCAGCAGGAGGACGTTGGTCAGTGCGCTGAACACGGCTTGGCCGGCGCCGAGCAGTCCGGTGCCGATGCCGGGGCCGTTGAGGAGGCTTTCGAGTTGCTGTTGGAGGTGGAAGCGTTCGTTGAGGTTGCCGAGGACGGTGTTGTGGTTTTGGGCGTCGCGGAGGTAGTCGGGTGCTTTGCTGATGAACTGTGTTGCTTGTTCGACGAGTACGGGGATCGCGGCGGTGAGGAAGCCGCCGATGGCGAGCAGTCCGGTGACGAAGACGGTGGTGACGGCGAGCCAGCGCGGGAAGCGGTGCCGCGTCAGCCAGGCGACGGCGGGTTCGAGGCCGATGGCGAGGAACAGTGCGAGTCCGAGGAGGACGAGGACGTCTTCGAGGCCGGCGATGATCTGGACGAGTGCGTAGATGACGGCGACGCCGGCGGCGCCGGCCATGCCGAGGAGGAACGGTGATCGGCGGTTGAGTGGTTTTCCTTGGGCGCCCAGTGGTTCGGTGGTGGTGCTGAGTTCGGCTGCGGCGGCTTCGGCGTCGGCGAAGGAGCCTCCGTCGTGCGGGTCCTCTTCGGGCAGGCGTGGTTCGGGTTCGGGCATGCGTCGGCCTCCCTGGGGACATTCGGGTTGGCCTGGTTACCCACTGCGGGGGCGGTTACTCGGTCGGCCGTTCGGATAGCGCCCGGGAAAACGGGTATGCCTGCACCATGACGAACGATGCGGAAACCCCGCGGAACGGTACGCCTGACCCGGACGAGCTCTCGGAGCCGTCGACTTTGGATCGAGGACTCGCTCCGCCGTCGGTGGAGCCCGAGATCACCTCGACCCACCCCCTCGACCGGGGGCTCGCACCGCCCGACGACGAAGACATCGGCCGTAAGGACTGAAGGGCGAGCGGGAGCAGCGGCCGCGGTCAGCCCTTCGCCCGGACGCCTGGCCGCGGTGATTCCCCGGGCAGGTGGCTGAGCAACCAGACGAGTTCGGTGGCGTCGATGAGCCCGGCGTCGGCCGCGCGGATCCAGGCGTCGGCGGCCCGCCGGGTGAACTCCCGCGTGATGAGGGGTTTCGTCGCGTGCTGGACGCTGTTCATCAGCTGCTCCCGGTCGGCGAGTGGTGCTTGGCCGGCCACCGGGGTCCGGGGTTGCCGCTACCTCACAGCCTAGTCCGCACCGGCACCCGCGGCAGGTCGTCCCGGACGGGCGCGGTGGCTTTGTCGACCACCCGGCCGACGCCGCACCGCGCGGTGATCTCCCGGGGACCGCCCGAGAGCCCGGCTGCCGGACCGGGCCGTCCGTGGTTCGCCGCGACTCGCCACCCGCCCCGAGGCGTCAATCCCCGGTCGGTGGCGCGCTCATCGCCGCCGTCAGGAAGGTGATCGCCCAGCGGCGGGCCGCCTGGCCGGCCACCGGGGACACGCAGTTCGGGGGTTGCCCGTTGTAGACCTCGACGCGGTCGACCGCCGCCACGGCGAGGACGCCCCGGATCCGGAACCACAGCTCCTCCGGGGACAGGCCGGGCAGGGCCCGCTCGAAGGCCGTCAGATAGCGATCGCGGACGGTCGCCTCGGCCGAGCCGGTCCACTCGCGCATCTCCTCGGCCGGGTCGCCGATGATCCTCATGATCAGCCGGGACGTCCGGGCGCCGCCCGCGTCGCCGGCGAGCATTTCGTCGAACAGCGGCCCCGCGAACGCCTCCACCAGCTCGGAGACCGCCGGGTCCGGGGTCCGGGCGAGCAGCCGGTCGAGCCCCGCGGACTGCGCGGCGTTGATGGGCTCGACCACGCGGCGGACGACCGCGGCCAGGAGCTCCGCCTTCGAGCCGAAGTGGTATCCGACGGCGGCCAGGTTCGCTCCGGCGAGGTCGGTGATCGCGCGGACCGAGGCGCCGCGGAAACCGTGCTCGGCGAAGAGGTGTTCGGCAGCGTCGAGGATCTGGGTCCGGGTGTCGGGGGCCGCCATACGCGTACTATACAGACGTTCGATTAAAACGAACGTATGAATGACTGGCTGGACGAGAGAAGGCTGTCGTGAAACTGCTCGTGTACGGCGCCGGCGTCACCGGCAGCATGTTCGCCGCCCGCCTGCACGAAGCGGGGCGCGACGTCTCGCTCCTCGCCCGGGGCGAGCGCCTGGCCGCCCTGCGCCGGCACGGCCTGCGGCTCGCCGAGGGAGACAGCGCGGCCGTCAGGTCCGTGCCGGTGCCGGTGGTCGAGCACCCGGCCGGCGGGTACGACCTGATCGCCGTCTTCGTCCGCGCCCATCAGGTGGACGCGGTGCTGGAGTCGCTCGCCGACGTCGAAGGCGACGTGCTGTTCCTGCTCAACTGGGCGGGTGGCGCGGAGCCGCTGGGCGCGGTGCTCGGCCACGAGCGGGTGCTGCTCGGCTTCCCCACGGCCGCCGGCACGATGGACGGCGACGTGCTCCGTTACCGCGCGCCCAGCCTCCTGACCCGCCTGCTCCCCATGTCGATCGGTGAGCCCGGCGGCCGCACCACCCCGCGGCTGGAGCGGATCGTGCGGGAGCTGCGCGCCGCCGGGATCAACGCCAAGGCCGCGCCGCGGATCGACGCCTGGCTCAAGACGCACGCCGCGTTCGAGGTGCCCCTCGTGCAGGCGGCGTACGCGGCGGGTGGCCCGGAGGCGCTGGCCGGTGATCCGGACGCGGTCCGCGGCATGCTCCGGCACATGCGGCAGAACCTGGCTGCCCTGCCGATGCCGCCGGTGCCTCGCGGGTTCACCGCGTTGCGGGTGCTGCCGGAAGGGCTGCTCGTAGCGACGCTTCGGCGCTTCTTGCGGAGCCCGACGGCCGTGCACAGTGGACTGTCCGACGTCTCGCCCGCGACGGCGGCCGAACTCGAGCGGCTGACCGAACAGCTGCGTGCCTCCGCAAGAGGCGTCACCGGGTAAGGGACGCAGGGCGAAACCCGGGTTCGGTAGCGCGAGGCTCGCCGCAGGCTGTGTGCGCCCAGCCTTCGAGAGTTCGGAGTACCGCATGCCGGCCGTGCACGACATCCCCGCGCCCACCCGTTCCGGTCCGGAGGCCCTCGCCCGAGGGTGCCTGAACGGCCTCGTCGGCGGGGTGACGCTGAGCGCCCTCGTCGTCAGCGTCATCGTCGAGCGCGTCCCGCTCTTGCTGGCCGGCCTGGGGCTTCCGCTCGGCTACGGCATTCTCCTCTTCGTCGCCGGTATGCCGCGGCGCGCACGCGAAACGACGGTCGTTCCGCTCGTGGCGCTCGCGAAGATCGAGAGCCTGCGTGCCGGCGGCACCGAAACCGGCGACGTGCCGGTCGACGTCGCCCTCACGGTCGCGCCGGACTCAGCGCCGTCCTTCCGTGCCGAGGTGACCCACGGTGTCAACCTGGTCGACCTCCCCGGCTTCCGGCCCGGCCGCGTCCTCGTGGTCGAGTACCCGCCGGACCGGCCGTGGCGGGTCCGGATCGTGTCGCGGCCGGCGCCGGAGTGGGAGCGCCGGGCGGCCGGTGCCGCCGTCGAGTCCGCGGCCGAGTCCACGCTGGTTCGGAAGCCTTCGGAGGGCCGCGGGTTCGGCTTCGTCACCTTCCTCGGGTTGCTGCTCGGCGCGGCCGTCGTCCTCCTGCTGTTCCGCGGCGAGCTGTTCGGCGCGGAGACCCGAACGCGGCCGCCCGAGGTGTCGTCCTCGTCGTCGTCGACCACCGAGACGTCCTCGGGCTCCGCCACCGTCACCGTCGGCCCGGACCAGTCGCTGCTCGACGCGGGGGAGCTGCGCCGGGTCGTCGATTCCCTGGCCGAGCACGCGGATGTGTCGCAGGTGCTCACCGCGGTCGTCCAGGAGCACCGGCTGTCGGTGGTGTTCGCTCCCACCGGCGTCGCGGCCCCGCGGTTCGACCTGCGCGCCGTGTCCGTCGACCGCATCCCGGACCTGGTCCGGGAGGCCAAGCACTCCTTCGACGTCGGCTCGCCGCAGACCTGGCAGGTCACGGTCGTCCGGCTCCCCGATGCCGTCTCCGTGCGCGTGACCGTGAGCGGCCCCAAGGGCAGTAATTTTCTGTCTCGTTGACAGGCTATGACGGTCGCCGGTGCGGTGATATTCTGTCTTGAAACGTTTCAAGACGGGCGAGTGGAGCGTTCATGCCGGGTTGTCGCGCGCGAGTGGTGCTTGCTCTCCTGACCGTCTTTGTGTCCGCGTCGTTCGCGGCGCCGCCCGGGAGCGCGGCCGGGGCCGCCGCCCCGATCCAGGCCTACGATCTGCGGGCCGACAACGTCGTCGACCCGTTGGCGGTGAGCGACCCTCCGACCCTGAGCTGGAAGCTGCGCGCCGGACGGCCCGGCGAACGGCAGACGGCGTACCGGATCCTCGTCGCGAGCAGTCCGCGGCTGCTCGCCGAGCACCGGGCCGACGTCTGGGACAGCGGCAAGATCGCGAGCGCGGACTCGGTCGCCGTGCCCTATCGCGGACCCGCCGGTGTCGTCGCGAAGCGGAACTACTGGACCGTCGAAGTGTGGGGCGCCCGCGGCGGAACTCCTGCCAAGGCCGAGCCGGCGTGGTGGGAAACCGGACCGGCGCGGCCGGCCGACTGGGCGGGCGCCGGGTGGATCACGCCGGACACCGGCGGGGCCTACGCCTGGCAGGACTTCGCCCTGGACGTCGACTTCACGATCAAGGCCGCGGCCGCGACCGTGGTCTTCCGGGCGGCCGGGCCCGACGACTACCTGATGTGGCAGGTGAACGCCGCCACCACGCCGGGCAAGGTGCTGCTGCGGCCGCACGTGAAGAGCCACGGGTCGTTCACGCTCCTCGGGGAGACCGACCTGGGCGCGGTCATCACCCCGCAGACCGCCGGCGCGCCGCACCACCTGCGGATCGAGGCACGGGGGAGCACCGTCGTCACGGCGATCGACGGCACCGAGGTGGACTCCCGGGCGGTCGACGCGGTGCGCACCGGCACCATCGGGTTCCGGACGTCGGTCAGCCAGGGCACGGCCGAGGCCGCCGCCTACGACAACCTCGCCGTGCACGACCTCGACGGCGCGCCGCTGTTCTCCGACGACTTTGCGGCCACGCCGGACGCCCGGTTCCCCGGCGCCACGGTCACCGGCGGGAAGCTCGAGCCGCAAGGCGACCCGCTCCTGCTCGCCCAGTCGCCGGACGCGCCGTTGCTGCGCCACGAGTTCGTCCTGGACAAGCCCGTCGCGAGTGCCCGTGCCTACGTTTACGGGCTGGGCTTCTACGAACTGCACTTGAACGGCGGCAAGGTCGGCGACCACGTCCTGGCGCCGGGGAGCACGCCGTACGACCAACGAAACCTCTACGACTCCTTCGACGTGACCGGCCAGGTCCACATCGGACGGAACGCCGCGGGTCTGTGGCTGGGCAACGGGTACGGGCCGCGCTTCAGCCAGTACGGGTTCCGCTGGACCGGGCCGAAACAGGGGATCCTGGCGCTCGTCGTCACCTTCGCGGACGGGACTCGGCAGACGGTCACGACCGACGATTCGTGGCGGTGGTCGGACGGCCCGGTGACGGCCAACGACCTCTACGCGGGCGAAAGCTACGACGCCCGGCTGGCTCAGGACGGCTGGGACCGGCCGGGCTTCGACGACGCGGCCTGGCACCCGGTGCGGGCCGCGGCCGCACCCGGCCCGTCGCTCACCGGATCGACGGCGCCGCCGATCCGGGTGGTCCGCACCGTCCGGCCCGTGGCGGTGAAGCAGCCGCGTGCGGGGGTGTTCGTCTACGACTTCGGGGAGAACTTCGCGGGCTGGGCGCAACTGCGGGTCGCCGGGCCGGCCGGCACGACCGTGCGGATGCGCACGGCGGAAGAGCTGACCGCCGACGGGACGCTGGACACCACGACCAACCGCAACGCCGCGTCGACCGACTCCTACACGCTCGGCACTGCGCCGGGGGTCCAGGTCTACGAGCCCCGGTTCACCTACCACGGCTTCCGCTACCTCGAGCTCACCGGCTACCCGGGGACGCCGGACCTCGGCAGCGTCGCCGGCCGGGTCGTGCACGCCGACGTCGCCGCCACCGGGCACGTCGAGACGTCCGACCCGCTGCTGAACGCGATCTGGGCGAACAACCGGCGTGCGGTCCTGAACAACTCGATGAGCCTGCCCACCGACAACCCGGTCCGCGACGAGCGGACGCCGCCGGGCATGGACGTGCAGGCCTACCACGGCGCGTCCGTCCTCGACTTCGGCATGGATGCCTTCTACGGCAAGTACCTGCTCGACCTGCCGCCCGGCACGGCGCTGCCCAGCGACGACGGCAACACCCAGCTGCCCGACATGGGCGGCGGTTCGGTCGACCTGGCCTGGTCGCTCTACGAGCAGTACGGCGACCTCACCCGGCTGGCCGCCGCCTACCCGGCGATGAAGACGTTCGTGGACACCAACGCCGCCACCTACCCGGGCTTCATCTGGCCCGAAGACCGCGGCTTCGGCGACTGGTGCCCGCCCGATCGGAGCCCGAACGCCAACGGGGGACAGGGAAACCCGTCCGCGGGCGACTGCTTCAGCGAGCGCTCGCTGGTCAACACCGCCCTGTCCTACCGACAGGCCGAAGACGTCGCGAAAGCCGCGCGGGCACTGGGAAAGACCGATGACGCGACGCACTTCGCGCAGCTGACGACCGCGATCGCCACGGCGTTCAACGCGCACTTCCTCGACGCCTCGGGCACCACCTACGGCGACGGCCGGCAGACGACCAGCGTCCTCCCGCTCGCCTTCGGCATCGTGCCGCCGGACAAGGTGGCCGTGGTGGGCGCGAAGCTCGCCGACACGATCCTGACCAAGGACGGCGGGCACCTCGACACCGGGATCTTCGGCACCCGGTACCTGCCCGAAGCGCTCGCCAAGGCCGGCCGGATCGACGTCGCCCTGACCGTGCTCGGCCAGCGGACCTACCCGGGCTTCGGGTACGAGATCGGCCGCGGCGCGACGACACCGTGGGAGCAGTGGACCTACGAGTCCGGCATGGAAACCCACGACCACGCGATGTTCGCCGGGATCAACGCCGCCTTCTACACCCAGTTCGCCGGCATCACGCCCGCGGCGCCGGGGTACGCGTCGATCGCCATCGCCCCGCAGGTGCCCGCCGGACTCGGGCACGTCGCGGCGTCGATCGACACGGTCCGCGGGCCGGTCGCGTCCGAGTGGACGCAGACCGGCTGCCGCTTCGAGCTCACCGTCACGGTGCCCGTCAACACGACCGCCACGGTCACCCTGCCCACGGGGAACCGGATCCCGGTCGGCTCCGGGACGTCGAAGTTCACCGCCCACCACTGCGCCTGAACCCCGGAGGACCTCGTGAAGCGGATCCTGCTGACCGCATTGCTGGCCGCCGGTCTCCTCACCCCGGCCGGGCCCGCGGACGCGGCCGTCAGCTACCCGGACCTCGCGGCCGCCTTCGACAACATCGGCACCAGCCCGGCCGCCACCCCCGCGGCCGCGGACCTCGACGGCTCCGGACACAGCCTCGTCGCCGAAGACCTCACCGCCGCGGGCTGGGACCGCGGCCGGGTCATCACGGTCGACGGCGCCCAGCTGCGGCTGCCCACCGCCGCGCCGGGGACCCCGGACAACGTCGTCGCCGACGGCCAGCGCATCCGCGGCCGGTTCGCCGGTGCGGCGCTGTCGTTCCTCGTGACGAGCACCGGCGCCGGCACCGACGGCACGGGAACGCTCGAATACGCCGACGGCCACACCCAGGACTACCGGCTGAGCGCACCCGACTGGATCACCGGGCCGGGCAGCCGGCTGACCGTGGCGTTCCCGCGGTGGAACAGCCCGGACGGCCCGGGTGCGGTCCCCGCGAAGCTCTACACCGTCGCGGTCCCTCTCGACCCCGGCGTCCCGGTCACCGCCGTCACCCTGCCGAAAGCGAGTTCGAGCGCTCGCCTGCACGTCTTTTCGCTCGGCACCCGGCCCACCGCCGGCCCCTGGACGGCGACCTGGGCCACGGCCACGGACGACGGCCTCGCCGCCGGGCCGTGGACCGAACGCACGCTGCGCATGGTGGAGCACACCAGCCGTGGCGGCTCCCAGGTGCGGATCCGGCTGGACAACGCCTACGACCCCGGGCCGCTGAACGTCGGCCACGCGACCATCGCGGTCCGGAGTGCCGGTGCGGTCCCGGTTCGCACGCCGGTGACGCTGACCTTCGGCGGGCGGAAAGGGGTCGCGCTGCCCGCGGGCGGCCAGGCCGTCAGCGACCCGCTGCCGTTCTCCGTGCCCGCCGACGCGGACCTGCTGGTGAGCCTGTACGTGCAGGGCACCGTCACCAACGCGCCCCTGCACAGCGTTGCGCTGCAGGAGATGTACACCACGGCCGACGGCACCGGCGACCACGCGGGCGACGGTGTCACGTTCCCGTCCGCGGGCACGTTCGGCTTCTGGACGATCCTGGCCGGGATCGACGTGACCGGACCGGGCGGCGCGGGCACCGTGGTCGCGTTCGGCGACTCGATCACCGACGGCTACCTGTCCACCCCGGACACCGACCGCCGGTGGCCGGACTTCCTGGCCCGGCGCCTGCCGGGCCAGGCGGTGGTGAACGAAGGCATCTCCGGCAACCGGATCCTGCAGGACGCCTTCAGCGGCTACCCCGACGGCCGCACGGCGGGCGTCAGTGCCCTGGCCCGGCTGAACCACGACCTGATCAGCCAGTCGGGTGTGCGGACGGCGATCGTCCTGGAAGGCATCAACGACATCAACAGCGGCGCGAGCGCCGGCGACGTCATCGCCGGGTTGACGGAGATCGCCGCCGAGCTGCACGCGGCCCACGTCCGGGTGCTCGCCGGCACCCTCACCCCGATCAAGGGGTGCACCTGCAGCAGCGACGCGCACCTGGCGGCGCGTAACCAGGTCAACGCCTTCATCCGCGACAACGGCGGGGTGTTCGACGGCTGGGTCGACTTCGACGCCGCCGTCCGCGACCCGGCCGACCCGGAGGCGATGCTCGCCGCCTACGACTCCGGCGACCACCTCCACCCGGGCGACGCGGGCTACGCCGCCATGGGCGCGGCCGTCCCGCTCGACCGGCTGTGACCGCCCTCGTCCGGGAGGGCACCGCCGTCCGCTGACCCGGCCCGCCGCGGCCGCGCACGTCATCCCACTTCCGCGACGGTCCTTGCCACGCCCGCTAACTAGCATTACGTTACTAACAACTCGCTAGTTAGGAGCCGACGTGGGCCGCACCGAGCATCGGGACCCCCAGTGGGCCCGGCCGGGACCGCACCGGGTCCGCACGCGCGAAACCCCGGAGTGGACGACGGCGGACGGGCAGCCGGTCGCCGTTTTCACGCAAGAACCGGAAGGCGCCGGGCCGAAGCCGGTCGTCGTCCTGTGCCACGGGCTGGGCGGGAGTCACCGCGGGTACGCCGGCCTCGGCCGGCACCTCGCCTCCCACGGCTACGCGGTGCTGCACCCCCAGTTCCTCGATGCCTTCGAGCTCGCGGGACCGCGGCTCGGCCTGTCCGATGTGGACGAACGCACGTGGGCCACGGATCCGGTGGCCAAGCGGAAGATGCACGCGATGCTGTTCGACCCGGAGCACTGGCTGTCCCGGGTCGCGCGGGTGCACGCGGTGCTCGATGCGCTCGGGTCGGGCCGGACCGGGGTCCTCGTCGCCGGGCACTCGTTCGGCGCCTACACCGCCCAGCTCCTGCTGGGCACGCGGCTGTCCGGGACCGGGCTCGACGACACGGACTTCGGTCACCCGGCCGTCGCCGGCGGGATTCTCCTGTCGCCGCAGGGCAGTGGTGACCGCGGGCTGACCCGGCGGTCCTGGGCCGGGGTCGAGCGGCCCCTGCTCGTCGTCACCGGCACACGTGACTTCGGTGCCCGCGGGGAGGGCGTCGAGTGGCGCCGCGAGCCGTTCGACCGGGCCCGGTCCGGCCTCAAGCACCTCGCCGTCGTCCGCGACGGCGACCACCAGCTCGGCGGGATCCCTTCGCACGACAGCGGAACCGGGCCGGTCGCGGCCGCGATCTCCGCCGTGGCGGCGGCGTTCGCCGACCACGTCCACGGCGACCGCGGCGCGGGGGACTGGCTCGCGGCTGGGCCGTTCCCGGCGATCCTCGAGCACACCCACCAGGAGGAGACCGCATGTCCGACGTCGTGATCAGCGCGACGGGTGTCGAGCGGACGTTCGTCGCGCGGGGCCACGCGGTCCACGCGCTCGGCCCCGTCGACCTCACCGTCGAAAGAGGACAGTTCGTCGCGATCGTCGGCCCGTCCGGGTGCGGCAAGTCGACCTTGCTGCGCATCGTCGCCGGCCTCGCCGCGCCGTCGGCGGGGGAGCTGGTGATCGACCGCGCCGACAGTGGTTCGCCGCTGTGCTCGATGGTCTTCCAGGACTACGGGATCTTCCCGTGGAAGACGGTGCTCGCCAACGTCCGTCTCCCGCTGGACATCGCGGGGGTCGCCCGGGCGCGGGCCGACGAGGTCGCCCGCGACTGGATCGGGCGCGCCGGCGTCGCGGGCTTCGAATCCGCCTACCCCGCGACGCTCTCCGGCGGTATGCGGCAACGCGTCGCGCTGGCCAGGGCGTTCGTGGCCAACCCCGAGATCCTGCTGATGGACGAGCCGTTCGCGGCGCTCGACGCGCAGCTGCGCCTGGTCCTGCAGCAGGAGCTGCTGCGGGTGTGGGAGGCGCACCGGCGCACGATCCTGTTCGTCACCCACGCCATCGACGAGGCGCTGCTGCTGGCCGACCGCGTGGTCGTCATGTCCTCGCGGCCGGGCCGCGTCCTCGACGACATCACGGTCCCGTTCGCCCGCCCGCGCACCCGGGCCGCGCGCGCCACGGCCGAGTTCGGCGCCCTCGAAGACCACATCTGGCGGCTCCTGAAAGGCGAGGTGGAAGACCGTGAGCACGCTCATGACGTCGCATGACCGGCTGGGTGGCCGCGAGCTCGTGCGGCGGACCCCCGGCGCCGCCGAGCTCGCGCCCCAGCGCCACGCCCGGCGCCGCCGCGCGATCACCCTCACCCTCGCCTGGGCCACGCCGATCGTGCTCGTCGTGGCCTGGGAGCTGTCGGCGAGGCTCGGCACGCTCGACACGCGGTTCTTCCCGGCACCGACCACGATCTGGCAGGCCGGCGTCCGGTCCATCCAGGACGGGGTGATGACGGACGCGATGCTCGACACCGTCCGCAAGCTGGTGATCGGCTACGGCATCGGCGTGGTCGCGGGTGTCGCGCTGGGTGTCCTGCTCGGGCTGTCGTGGATCGCCCGCGCCGCGCTCGAACACACGCTGGTCGCGCTCTACACGCTGCCGAAGCTCGCCCTGTTCCCGGTGTTCCTGCTCGTCTTCGGCCTCGGCGGCCTGCCGCAGATCGTGCTCGTCGGGGTGTCGGTGTTCTTCATCGTGGTGCTCGCCTCGACGACCGCGGTGCTCTCGGTCGAGCAGGGCTACCGCGACGCCGCGGAGGTGCTCGGCGCGAAGCGGACGCAGCTGCTGCGCCACGTCATCCTCCCCGCCGCGCTGCCCGCCATCGCGACGTCGATCCGCCTCACCGCGGGCATCGCGATCCTGGTGATCGTCGGCATCGAGATGGTGTCCGGCGACAGCGGCCTCGGCTACCTGATCTTCCAGCGGTCCCAGGTCTTCGACCCCGGCACGATGTACGCCGGCGTGATCGTCGCCGGGATCATCGGCGTGGCCTTCACCGGCCTCGTCACCCTCGCGCTCAAGTTCGCCGTCCCCCAGCAGCGGCCGCGTCTGCGCCGCTCCTGACCCCCTCGCCTGGCAGGAGAGCCATGTCCGGAAACCCCACCGTTCGCGTGCTGTGCGCCGCCGTCGTCGCGGCCGGGCTCGTCGTCACCAGCGCGTGCGCGCCCTCGTCGCAGCAGGACCAGGCGAGCGCCGCCAAGCAGGTGTCCGTGCTCCCGGCCGGCCTGAGCCTGGCGGGCAAGCCGGCCACGCCCGCGCCGAAGCCGCTGGGGCAGCGCGCGTCGCTCAAGGTCGGCATCCCGTCCAAGCTCGAGCTCGAAGCGCCCGCGCTGCTCGCGCAGACCTACGGCGAGTTCACGAAGGAGAACCTCGACGTCACGTTCATCACCGACACGGTGCCGAACCTGCTGACCCTGCTGGGACAGAACAAGATCGACCTCGTCTACGCCGGCGCCCAGGCCCTGGTCTTCAACGCGCTGCGCCACGGCGTGCCGATCCGCTGGGTCTCGGGTGTCGCATCGTCGGCTCCGGACAGTGGCGTGTACATGAGCACGAAGTACGGCACCAAGGCCGCGGACTTCGACCCGGCCACGCTGAAGGGCAAGACCATCGGCGTCAACCCCGGCGCACTGGCGGCCCCTTCGGAGTACGGGCTCTACGACCTCATCACCAAGGGCGGCCTCAAGCCGGGCGATGTGCGGATGACGCCGTTCAGCGACATCGCCGCGATGGTCCAGGCGCTGAACAACGGCTCGCTCGACGGCGCGACCCTCGGGCCGCCCTTCACCGCGAGCATCAAGCCGGGCGTCGCCTTCCAGGCCGAAGGCGGCTACCCCGGCAGCATGCAGATCGCCGGCTACTTCGCGACCACCGAGCTGCTCGGCGCGCACCGCGACGCGGGAGTCGCGTTCTTCCGCGCGGTGGAGCGGACGGTGAACACGCACCTGGCCGGCGACTACCACCAGGACACCGAGGTGATGACCAAGATGGCGCAGCAGCTGGGCACGACCGTCGAGACGCTGCGGATCGCGCCGTCGGTGCCGTTCGACTTCAACGTGCCCGCCCAGTCGGTCGCGAGCCTGCAGAAGATGTACCAGTCCGTGCCCGGCACGCTGCAGGTCGACAGCCCGGTCAAGCCCGAAGAGCTGATCGACCTGTCGCTCGTGATCGATGCGGCGCAAGGCAAGTGACCGCGGGCGAGGAGGACACCACACGATGAGCGACGCGTTGGCCGGCATCCGGGTGCTCGACGCCGCGACCGTGCTCGCGGGCCCGGTCTCGGCGACCATCCTCGGCGACTTCGGGGCCGAGGTGGTCAAGATCGAAGACCCGCAGGTCGGCGACTTCACCCGCGGCGGCGGGCGGTCACCGGGCTGGCTGCAGGAGGGGCGCAACAAGAAGTCCGTCGCGCTCGACCTGCGCACCCGGGAGGGCCAGGACCTGCTGCACCGGCTCGTGCCGCACTTCGACGTCGTGGTCACGAACTTCCGGCCGCCGACGCTCGTGCGCTACCGCATGATGCCCGGGGACCTGCGGCCGCTCAACCCGCGCGCGGTGCTGCTGTACCTGACCGGGTTCGGCCTGACCGGGCCGTACCGCGACCGCGGCGCGTTCGACCGGATCGCCAGCGCGTACAGCGGATTGACGTACGTGACCGGCGAGCCGGAGCGTCCCCCGGTGCGCAGCGGGTACAGCGTGATCGACTACATGAGCGCCTACCTCGCGGCGTTCTCGGTCGTGTCCGCGCTCTACCACCGCGATCTCGGCTCCGGCACGGGCCAGGTCATCGACCTGGCGCTGTACGAAGCGGCGCTGCGCTCGAGCGAGGATTCGGTGACGTCGTACGGGCTCGACGGCCGGGTGCGGGAACGGCTGGGCAACAAGAACCCGGCCATCGTGCCGGCGTCGGACTTCGTGACCTCCGACGAGCGGCGGGTGTCGCTGCACGCCGGCACCGACTCGCTCTTCCGGCGGCTGGCCGCCGTGATGAACCAGCCCGGGCTGGCCGATGACCCGCGGTTCGCCGATCGCGCCGCGCGGATCCGCCACCAGGACGAGCTGTACCCGCTCATCGCCGCGTGGGTCTCCCGGCTGACGGCCGACGAGGTGGTGAAACTGCTCAGCGACGCCGACATCCCGGCGTCCCCGATCATGAGCGTCGCGGACCTCATGAACGATCCGCACTGCCGCGCCCGCGGCTCGGTCGTCACGGTGCCCGACGAGGAGTTCGGCGAGATCCCGATGGTCGCGCCGCTGCCGCACCTGAGCGCCACGCCGGGCACTGTGCGCTGGGCCGGCGGCGCGCTCGGCGCGCACACCGAAGAGGTCCTCGGCGGGCTGCTGGGCCTGTCCGGCGCGGAGATCGCTTCGCTGCGCGACCGGGGCGTGGTGTGAGCGATCACTAGGATGGACCCACCGCCACCGGCCACGTACAGGGGAGAAGACGTGAACGACACCGCCGAGCAAGCGGCGCAGGGCCGGCGCTCGCGCGACCGGGCCCGCACCGAGGCCGACCTGCTGCAGGCGACCTTCGACCTGCTCCAGCGGGACGGCATCTTCGCGGGGCTGAACCTGCAGGAGGTCGCCGACCGCTCGGGCGTGAACCGCGGCCAGATCTACCAGTACTTCGGCGATCGCCGCTCGTTGCTGCGCGCCGCCGTGGCGCACCGCGCGAAGGAGTGGGCGGCCGGGGCGAAGCGGCACTGGGAAGCGTCGTTCCTCGGCCGGCGCAAGGCGATGTTCCGCAGTGCGCTGGAGAACCCGGCACCGATCCTCGTCGAGGCGCTGCTGGCGATCGACGGTGACCCCGACTACCACGCTCTGCCGGAGATCGAGAAGACGAAAGCCGCGCTGGAGCGCGACCAGCGCGACGGCGACCTGCCCGCCGACGGCGACGCGATCGCCATGCACGTGTTCATGGTCGCGGCCTACAAGGGTTACCTGATCTTCCGCGAGGCGCTCGCGCGGGACGTCGGGTTGCCGGTCGGCGAGCTGGACGCCCGCGTGCTGGCCGTGCACGACCAGGTCGCGGCGGCGCTGGCGAACCCGGCCGAACCGGGTGGCCCGCGGTAAGGACGTCGCCGAGGATCCTGTCTCGCTGCTTGTCCGGCCGGGCGTTGTGGCCGGGCTGCGCGCTGTGCGACCGTCGAGGCAGGCAATCGCCGCCGGGGAAGGGATGTCCAGGTGGTCCGCAGCGCCCGCGTGTTGCTCGTCGTGCTCTTGACCGCGTCGGTGCTCCTCGGGCCGGTCGGCCCCGCGACGGCGGGAACCGCCTGGGAGTACCCGGAGTTCCCGTACCCGGCGACCACCTACCAGGAGCCGTTCCGGGGCCAGTTCCACTTCAGCTCGCAGTCCGGGTGGATGAACGACCCCAACGGGCTGGTGTTCGCCAATGGTCTCTACCACTTCTTCTATCAGCACAACCCGCACGGGCTCGAGTGGGACACGATGCACTGGGGCCACGCCACGAGCCCGGACCTGGTGCACTGGACGCAGAAGCCGATCGCCCTCGAGCCGGGCGTGCACCCCGGCACGCTCTTCTCCGGCGGCGGGGTCGTCGACCGGGACAACACCTCGGGACTCAAGACCGGCTCGCTCGACCCGATCGTCGTGTTCTCGAACACCGACGGCGTCAGCATCTTCGTCAGCAACGACGACGGGCGCAGCTTCCAGGCCTACGACCAGGGGCGCAAGCAGATCGAGATCCCGGAGGAGAGCCGGGATCCGAAGGTCATCTGGGATGCCGCGCGGCGGCAGTGGGTGATGGTCGTCTGGTCGAACCGGGGCGGCAACGGCGTCGACGTCTACACGTCGCCGGACCTCTTGCACTGGACCTTCGGCAGCCGGTACGCGGCGGACTGGCTCTTCGAGTGCCCGGACCTGTTCCCGCTGCCGCTGGACGGTGGTCAGCGGTGGGTGCTCACCTCGGCGACGGGGGAGTACGTCGTCGGCGATTTCGACGGCAAGGCCTTCCACACCGAACAGCCGCAGCCGAAGAAGATGAACCTCGGGACGACGTATGCCGGCGGCACCTTCTACGCGGCCGAGACGTTCACCGGCACACCGGACGGCCGCGTGGTGCAGATGGCGTGGCAGGGCGGCAACCGCGGCAGCTCGTGGACCGGCGACGCCACGTTCCCGGTGGCACTCGGCCTCGTGGACTCGCCCGGCGGACCGCAGGTGACCCGGACCCCGGTCGCCGAGCTGAGCTCGCTCCGCGCCGACAGCCGGACCTGGCGGAACGAAACGGTTCGTGCCGGTGGACCGAATCCGTTCGCGGGGATCCTCGCCGACACCTACGAAATCACCGCGACCTTCGACGTCGCGACCGCGACCGCGAGCCAGTTCGGCTTCGCGCTGCACAGCCGGTCCGACGGCAGCGCCGACCGGACCGTGGTCTACGACCGGGCGGCCGGAACGCTGGACGGCAAGCCGTTGCCGCCGACCGGCGGCGAGGTCACCCTGCGCATCCTGGTGGACCGCGGCCAGCTGGAGATCTTCGACGGCACCGGCCGGTTTTCCGTCGCCGACAACGTGAACTTCGACTCCGCCGCGGTCAGCCAGGGCATTCGGCTGTTCGCGACCGGCGGGCAGGTGCGGCTGAAGAACGCGACGTTCACCCGGCTCAGCACGAGCTGGGGCACGGCCCAGTCGACGCTGGAGAGCAACCTCGCCGGCCCGTGGCACGCGGCGGGCGGCTCGTGGACCGACGTCGGCGCGGGCAAGCAGGCCCAGGTCACCGGCGACGGCTTCTACCTGAGTGCGGGCACCGCGGGCGACGCCGAGTACCAGGGCGACGTCCGGCTGGGCACCGCGCGTGCGGCCGGGCTGACCTTCCGGGCGACCGCGGAAGGCGCCGGGTACACGGTGAACGTCGACACGAGTGGCGTGGTCAAGCTCTGGCGCCCCGGGCGCGACATCGCGACCTACTCGACGCCCGTCTCCGCGGACGGCACCTACCACCTGCGGGTCCGGACGACCGGTTCGCGCATCCAGGCGTGGCTGAACCACGGCACCACCCCGGTCATCGACGCGACCGACGACGCCTACGCGTCGGGCCGGTTCGGGGCGAACGCGTACCAGGGTTCGGCGACCGTGCAGAACCTGAACACGGGACCGGCGGGCTTCGCCGCGTTCACCTCCGGCCCGTGGACGGCGGCGGGCGGCACCTGGACCACGTCCCCGGCCGGGCTGCGCGCGAGCTCGGCCGGGGACGGCTTCTACCTCAGCGACCGCACCGGAACCGACTTCACCTACGAAGGCGATGTGTCCGTCACCAACGGCGAGGCGGCCGGCCTGACGTTCCGGGCGACCGCCGCCGGCGCCGGCTACACGGCGAACGTCGACACGAGTGGCGTGGTCAAGCTCTGGCGGCCCGGCCTCGACATCGCGACGTACCCCACGCCGATCGTCGAAGGCCGGACCTACCACCTGAAGGTGCAGACGACCGGCTCCCGGATCCGGGTGTGGCTCGACCGCGCCGCGACTCCGGTCATCGACGCGGCCGACACCACCTACTCCGCCGGGAGGTTCGGCCTCAACGCCTACGCCGGGAACACGACCGCCCAGAGCATCACGATCAGCTGACCGCCGGTTCGCTCAGGAGCAGGACACTCCGTTCAAGGTCGGGGACAGGAAGGGTGGCGTGCCGCCGCCGTAGGTCGCGTTGTAGCCGACTGTCGCGGTGCCGCCGGTGCCGAGCTTGCCGTTCCACGAGGTGTTCACGACTCGTACGGTGTCGCCGGTGTCGGTCCAGGTCCCGTTCCAGCCCTGGCCGACGGTCACTCCCGGCGAGGAGAACGTGAGGGTCCAGCCGTCGATGGCGGCGCCGTCGTTCTCGATGACGACCTCGCCGGTGTAGCCGTTCTGCCACGAGCTGACGACCCGGTGGGTCACCTTGCACGAGCCGTTGCCCGGCGTGGTCGGTGTAGTGGGCGTGGTCGGTGTAGTCGGGGTGGTCGGCGTCGTGGGTGTCGTCGGCGTGGTGCTGGTCGGCGTCGTCCAGACCCCGGCGGCCGCCAGGTCGTAGGCCCGCTGCGGGACGAACTGCCCGGCCGCGGCGATGCACCCGTCGGCTTCGCCCGGAGGCTTGACCCACAGGTACGCGGCGATCTGCCCGTCACCCGTGGCGTCGGTGCTGGGCGTGCCGATGGCGCGGCCCGCCGGGTCGCACCACTCGCTGCCCTGCGGCCCGTTGCCGTTGCGGCTCGTGTCGACCACCGCGCGCAGCCGCGAGTCGCCCACGGCGTTCAGCACCGACTTGGCGTAGCTCACCTCGTCACCGGTCGACCGGTAGTTGGAGACGTTGGTGGAGATGCCGTCGGCGCTGGTGGAGATGTCGGCGGCGCGCACCCGTGAGGCCGCCTCGCTGGGCGAAAGCCACGCGGAGTGGCCGATGTCGAAGTACACCTTCGTCTGCGTCGACCCGGACTTGAGCTTCTTGCCCGCGTAGGCGACCGAGGCCTTGGTCTGGTTCTGCTGGTCGGCCGACTGGCAGTTCGACATCAGCGCGAGCACGTCGGGCTCCAGCACGATCGCCGCCGCGCGGCCCGCGATCCCGGCCGACACCTCGTCGATCCACGCCCGGTAGGCCTCCTGGGACGGCGCGCCGCCGCCACTGGCGCCACCGCAGTCGCGGTTCGGGATGTCGTAGACGACCATGATCGGGATCTTGCCCGCCGCGGCGGCGGCCCCGACGTAGGAGTCGACCTCGGCGCGCACCGTGGAGGTGTTGGTGGTGGTGAACCACCTTCCCTGCGGCGTGGCGGCGACGCGGTCCCGGATCATCGGCGTCCGCGAGTCACCGGGGTTGGCGGCGACCCACTTGGCCGCGTTCGTGTCCGGATCGACGAAGAACGGCGAGGCGGCGGCCTGCGCGCTGCCGCCTACGACGAGAGCGGTGGTGCCGGCGAGGAGCGTCGCGCCGAGGAGGACGCCGGCGAACTTCTTGCCGCGGGCTCCGGGCCGGTCGGGTAGCCGGGCCGGCTGGGCGTTTCGCGCGGTCGGGTGGGGGAGACGTACCTGGTTCGTCGATCTCATGAGTCCTCGCAGCGTCGTCGGCAGTGGCGACTGGGAGCGCTCCCATATCCGCGCACTGTAACCGTCAGGCGGCCGCCGGGAAAGACCGCCAGAAAATCTGTGCTCGCCGGAGTAGACATTCAACTGCGGCTGTGTGTAGGGTTTTGCTCATACGGAGAGAGACAACGTCCAGCAGGCGCGGGAGAGGACGTAACTGCCCGCGAGGTGAGACAAGGCGGTCAGGCAGCACGGAGCCGATCAAGGGAACAAGGTTTCGGCTGGTGGCCGCGAGGTGATTGTTGTTCGTGCAAGTGCAGTTTTCG
>NZ_JBEZHS010000065.1:0-22702 GCF_040650695.1 Amycolatopsis sp. NPDC048633 | reverse complement strand
GCCGAGCGCGCCGGGCAGCGTGGACACGATCGCGTGGACCATCGTGTCGAGCAGGTGCGGCTGGCTGGCCAGCACGAACCCGCCGACCGACGAGGAGCCGCCGCACGAAAGAGGACTGAAATGCCGAAGATGAAGACCCACAGCGGGACGTCCAAGCGCGTCCGCGTCACGGGCACGGGCAAGCTGCGCCGTCAGAAGGCCGGCCGCCGGCACCTGATGGAGAAGAAGTCCAACCGCCTCACGCGCCGGCTCGAGGGCACCACCGAGGTCGCCAAGCCCGACACCGGTCGCGTCAAGCGCCTGCTGGGCCTCTGACCCAAAACTTGCTTTAACCACCCGGGGCGGTCCCCTTCGCCCCCTGAGATCGACAGGATGGACCCGTGGCACGCGTCAAGCGGGCGGTCAACGCCCAGAAGAAGCGTCGCGCAACTCTCGAACTGGCCAGCGGCTACCGCGGCCAGCGTTCGCGGCTGTACCGCAAGGCCAAGGAGCAGACGCTTCACTCGCTCAACTACGCCTACCGGGACCGTCGTGCCCGCAAGGGTGACTTCCGTCGCCTGTGGGTCACCCGCATCAACGCGGCCGCCCGTGCGAACGGCGTGACCTATAACCGGTTCATCCAGGGCATCAAGGCCGCGGGTGTCGAGGTCGACCGCAAGATCCTCGCGGACCTCGCCGTCAACGACGCCGTCGCCTTCACCGCGCTGGCCGAGCTCGCCAAGGCCAACGTGAACACCGAAGCGAAGTCGGCCTGACCGGCAGCTTTCCCCGGCCCGGGGTGGATCCGTTCACCGAACGGACCCCCCGGGTCGTTGCTGCGCGCAAGCTCACGCGGCGCGCGGAACGCGACAAGACCGGCCGTTTCCTGGCCGAAGGCGCCAACGCCGTCGAGGCCGCGCTGGCCGGCGGCTCGGTGTCCGAGCTGTTCGTCACCGAGCGCGCGGCGGCGCAGCACGCGGACCTGGTGGACGCGGCCCGCGCGGCCGGCGTCGCGGTCTCGCCGATCACCGACCGCGCCGCCGACGGACTGTCGGAAACCGTGACGCCCCAGGGCATCGTGGCCGTCTGCGCGTTGCTCGACCGTCCCCTCGAAGAGGCCGTGACACCGGGCGCCCGGCTCGTCGTGGTGCTGGTGGACGTCGCCGACCCCGGCAACGCGGGCACGGTGATCCGCGTCGCCGACGCGGCCGGCGCCGACGCCGTGGTCCTGGCGGGCGACACCGTCGACCCGCACAACGGCAAGTGCGTCCGTGCGGCCGCCGGCAGCCTGTTCCACCTGCCGATCGCACGCGTCCGTGACGTCCCGGCCGCGCTGGCGGCCTGCTCGGCGGCCGGCCTGCGCACGTTGGCCGCGCACGGCTACGCCGACGCCGAACTCGATCGGGTGGATCTCACCGAGCCGACGGCCTGGGTCTTCGGCAACGAGGCCCACGGCCTGCCCGCCGACGTCCTCGACCGCACCGACCTCGCCGTCCGGATCCCGCTGTACGGCAAGGCCGAAAGCCTCAACCTGGCCACCGCGGCGGCTGTCTGCGTGTACACGAGCGCGATGGCAGCCCGGCGCTGACCAGCCGCTAGGCTGCCTCGGTATCCACTGTGGTCGCCGGGGGGAAATCATGGGCAGGCTCGCCCGTTCGTACGCGTTGTTCGTCGCTTCGCTCCGGGTGCTGCGCGCCCACAAGGGCTTGGCCTGGTTCACGGTGCTGGCCGGCGTCGCCGGGCTGTTCGTCGCCGGGGCGTTCCTGACCCCGGCGTTCTTCCTGTCGCACGTCGAGATCAGCGACCACGGCAGGCTCACCGCCGGCTCGTGGGTGCTGCTCGCGGCCTTCTACCTCGTCTCGGCGTTCGTCACGATCTTCTTCAACGCGGGCCTGATCTCCCAGGCCGACGTCGCGCTGCGCGGCGGCTCCCCGGCGGTCGGCGCCGGCCTGGCCGCGGCCGCGAACCGCTGGCCGGCGCTGCTCGGCTGGGCCGGCATCTCCGCGACGGTCAGCCTGGTGCTCCGCACGATCGAGGAGCGGCTCGGCTTCCTCGGGAGCATCGTCAGCGGCCTGGTCGGCCTGGCCTGGCGGCTCACGACGTTCCTGGTGCTGCCTGTAGTCATGCTGGAAGGCACCGGGGTGAAGGCCGGCGTCCGGCGTTCGGTGGAGCTGTTCCGCCGGACGTGGGGCGAGAACGTCGCCGGCGGCGCCGGGATCGGCCTGATCGGCTTCCTCCTCAGCCTGGCCGGCTACGCCGTGCTGCTGCTCGCCGGCTTCCTGCTCGGCGGGACCGCGACCCTGTTCGTCTGCCTGGGCCTGGCGATCGTCTGGTCGGTGCTCGTCGCGGTCTTCACCACGACGCTGTCGGGGATCTACCAGACGGCGCTGTACCGCTACGCCGCCGACGGCACGGTTCCCGGCGAGTTCGCGTCGGTCGACTTCGCCGTCGCTTTCCGCGCGCGCTGAGCGTGCGTCCGCGCGGCCCGGGGCGACCGGGGGCGCGCGGACCCGATCCCATAGACTTTTCTCGCCTTTGACCTCTCGTGCGCCGCGTGTCCGGCGGCGCGCGTACGACCAGTCCCAGCGGACGCCGAGGAGTTATGTCCGGAGCCAAGGAGAAGGAAGCCCAGGGCGCGGTGCTGGCCCCCGAGACGCTGCAGGAAGCGGTCAAGGCCGCCGAAGCCGCGTTCGCCGCCGCGACCGGGCTCGAAGCGCTGGCCGAGGTCAAGCCGGCTCATCTCGGCGACCACGCGCCGCTGCTGCTGGCCCGCCGCGAGATCGGCGCCCTGCCCAAGCAGGAGAAGGCCGAGGCGGGCAAGCGCGTCAACGAGGCCCGCCAGGCCGTCCAGTCGGCCTTCGACACCCGCCGTGCCGAGCTCCAGGTGGAGCGCGACGAGCGCGTGCTGCGCGAGGAGGCCGTCGACGTCACCCTGCCGTGGGACCGCGTCCCGCGCGGTGCCCGGCACCCGATCAGCACCATCTCCGAGCGCGTCGCCGACGCCTTCGTAGCGATGGGCTACGAGGTCGCCGAAGGCCCGGAGCTCGAAGCCGAGTGGTTCAACTTCGACGCGCTGAACTTCGGCAAGGACCACCCCGCCCGCCAGCTGCAGGACACGTTCTACGTCGGCGAGGAGGACTCCGGCCTGGTGCTGCGCACGCACACCTCGCCGGTGCAGGCCCGCACCCTGCTGCACCGCGACCTGCCGGTGTACGTCGTGTGCCCCGGCCGGACGTACCGCACCGACGAGCTCGACTCGACGCACACCCCGGTGTTCACGCAGGTCGAAGGCCTCGCGGTGGACAAGGGCATCACCATGGCGCACCTCAAGGGCACGCTCGACGCCTTCGCCCGCGCGATGTTCGGCGAGAGCTCCAAGACCCGCCTGCGCCCGCACTTCTTCCCGTTCACCGAGCCGTCCGCCGAGGTGGACGTCTGGTTCGAGGAGAAGAAGGGCGGCCCCGGCTGGGTCGAGTGGGGCGGCTGCGGCATGGTCAACCCGAACGTGCTGCGCGCCTGCGGCGTCGACCCCGAGGTGTACTCGGGCTTCGCCTTCGGCATGGGCATCGAGCGCACCCTGCAGTTCCGCAACGGGATCCCGGACATGCGCGACATGGTGGAGGGCGACGTCCGCTTCACCCTTCCCTTCGGAACGGAGGCGTAGTGCGAGTCCCCGTCAGCTGGCTGACCGAGCACCTCGACATCGGCGAGGAGGTCACGCCGCAGGACCTGGCCGACGCGTTCGTCCGGATCGGCATCGAGGTCGACGACCTGAAGCAGCTCGGGCCGGTGACCGGCCCGCTCGTCGTCGGCCGGGTGGCCGAGATCGAGGAGCTCACCGACTTCAAGAAGCCGATCCGGTTCTGCCGCGTCGACGTCGGCGAAGAGGCCGAAGAGCCGGCGGAAGCCGATGACGACGAAGACGAGGACGACGACGAGGTCGGCGAGTTCGACGAGGGCCCGCACGGCATCCGGACCCGCGGCATCGTCTGCGGCGCCCGCAACTTCACCGAGGGCGACCTGGTCGTCATCGCGCTGCCCGGCGCGGTCCTGCCCGGCGACTTCACCATCGCGTCCCGCAAGACCTACGGCCGGGTCAGCGACGGCATGATCTGCTCGGCCCGCGAGCTCGGCATGGGCGACGACCACACCGGCATCCTCGTGCTGCCCTCGGGCACCGCGAGCCCGGGTGACGACGCGGCGGAGTTGCTCGGCCTCGGCGACACCGTGATCGAGCTGGCGCCGACCCCGGACCGCGGCTACGCGCTGTCGATCCGCGGCCTCGCGCGCGAGCTGTCGAACGCGCTGGACATCCCCTTCGGCGACCCAGCCCTGCTGGAGGTTCCGGCGGCCGAGGGCGATGCCTGGCCGGTCCGCGTCGAGGACCCGGAGGGCTGCCCGCGGTTCGTGCTGCGCCGTGTCACCGGGCTGGACGCGACCGCGCCGACGCCGTGGTGGATGCGCCGTCGGCTGATGCTGGCCGGTATCCGCTCCATCTCCCTGGCCGTCGACGTCACCAACTACGTGATGCTCGAGCTCGGGCACCCGCTGCATGCGTTCGCCACCAAGGCCGTCCAGGGCGACCTGGTGGTGCGCCGGGCGAAGGCGGGCGAGAAGCTGACCACGCTGGACGACGTCGAGCGCACGCTCGACCCGGACGACGTGATCATCGCCGACGACAGCGGCGTCATCTCGCTGGCCGGCACGATGGGCGGCGCGAGCACCGAGATCACGCCGGAGAGCACCGACGTGCTGCTCGAGGCGGCGCACTGGAACCCGGCCGCGATCAGCCGGACCGCGCGCCGGCACAAGCTGTTCTCCGAGGCCGCGAAGCGGTTCGAGCGGTTCACCGACCCGCAGCTGTGCCCGGCCGCCGTCGAGCTGGCCGCGCGTCTGCTGCGCCAGTACGGCGACGCCGGCATCCGGCCCGGCCGCACCGACGAGGGCGCGGTCGAGCCGAACCCGCCCGTCGTGATGCCGATCAACCTGCCCGACAAGGTCGCGGGCGTGAACTACCAGCGCGGCGTGACCGTCCGGCGCCTGTCCCAGATCGGCTGCAAGGTCACGGTCAGCACGGGGGACGACGGCACCGGCCAGGTCACGGCGATCCCGCCGAGCTGGCGCGGCGACCTGCGCCAGCCCGCCGACCTCGTCGAAGAGGTGCTGCGGCTGGAGGGCTACGACAGCATCCCGTCGACGCTGCCCGCCGCCCCGGCCGGCCGCGGCCTGACCGACATCCAGCGGCGCAGCCGCAACGTCGCGCGGGCCCTGGCCGAGGCCGGGTACGTCGAGGTGCGGCCGTTCCCGTTCATCGGCGACGCGGTGTGGGACGCCTTCGGCCTGCCGGAGGACGACGTCCGCCGCAACACGGTCAAGGTCCGCAACCCGCTGGAGGCCGACCGCAACCGGCTGGCCACCACGCTGCTGCCGGGCCTGCTGGACACGCTGCAGCGCAACGTGTCCCGCGGGATGAAGGACGTCTCGCTCTACCACATCGGCCAGGTGGTGCTGCCCGCGCCGAACCCGCTGAAGGTGCCGGACCTCGGCGTCGACCGGCGGCCTTCGGACGAGGAGCTGGCCCTGCTGGAGGCCTCGGTGCCGCAGCAGCCGCTGCACGTCGCCGTGGTGCTCGCCGGCCAGCGCCACCGCGCCGGCTGGTGGGGCGCCGGCGAGCCGGCGAACTGGGCCGACGCGGTGCAGGCCGCCCGGACGGTCGCCGAGGCCGCCGGGATCGAGCTGACGGTGCAGGCCGCGGACCTGCCGCCGTGGCACCCGGGCCGCTGCGCCCAGCTGCGGGTCGGCGACTGGCCGGTCGGCCACGCCGGCGAGCTGCACCCCAAGGTGGTCGAGGCGCTCGGCCTGCCGCCGCGGACGGTCGCGATGGAGCTGGACCTCGACGCGATCCCGCTCCCGGAGTCGCGCCCGGCGCCGAGCGTGTCGGGGTATCCGCCGGTCCTGCTGGACGTGGCCCTGGTCGCGGCGGCGGACGTACCGACGGCGGACCTGGCGGCGGTCCTGCGCGACGGCGCGGGCGAACTGCTCGAGAACATCACGCTGTTCGACGTGTACGCAGGCGAGCAGGTCGGCGAAGGCAAGCGCTCGCTGGCGTATAAGCTGCGCTTCCGCGCGGCGGACCGGACCCTGACGGTCGACGAGGCCACGAAGGCACGCGACGCGGCAGTGGCGGCGGCGGGCGAGCGCTTCGACGCGACCCTGCGCGCCTGACCGGCTCGCACGAGGTATTCCGAGAGGGGCCGGGAAACCGGCCCCTCTCGGCGTTTCCACACAAATCGGCCACACGCTGCGCTCCGGCCCAACCGAGTTCCCGCTGCCCGAGGTCGGCACAGCGGCCCCTTCGCCCACTCACCGCCCCGGCGACCTGCCCCGGCGGCCGCGCGCACGCTCACATCGAGCCGAGCCGCCCGCAATCCCGAATCTCGTCAGCCGGGCCAACGCCCGGCATACGAGCCGACTCCCCAGGTACGCGAGTCGACCGTTCCGGTACGCGAGCCGACCCGACAGGTACGCGAGTCGCCCCTCCAGGTACGCGAGTCGTCCGGCTGGATGCGTCCATTCGCGGCCGGAGCTCAGCCGATGTGCTTGAGCGCCTCCCGGCGGGACAGCCCCGATAGCCCAGGGTGATCGTCCACGAAGGACCGGACCCAGTCCGGTGCCGTCTTCGCGTAGTCGCGCAGGGCCCAGCCGATTCCCTTGCGCAGGAAGAACTCCGGCTCGGGGATCGCCGGTTCGATCGCGCGGGTGAGCAAGTCGGTGTCGGTGTCCTCCTTGGCGCCGATCTGGCAGATGATCGCCGTGCGGCGGCGCCAGAGGTCGCGGTCGGCCGACCAGCTCAGCATGATCGGGGTGACCCGGCCGCGGTCGGCGCGCAGGATCGGCCCGACCCTGCGGATCGCCAGCTCGTCCACGTGGTCCCACCACGCCCCGCTGACGATCATCTCCTCGTACATCGGCACCAGCTCCGGGTCCTGCCACCGCTGGTACGCCCGGTGCCCGGAAAGCGCGATGGCCGCGTAGCGCTCTTCGCGGAATTCGGCTGTCCGCCACAACTCCAGCACGGTCGCCGTATATGTCACCCGATCGGGCAGTATGTGGTCGGCCAGTACCTGCTTGAGAAGCACGTTCCGCTCGGGTGAGGCCACCCCGCGGAACGGCATGGCCGACTTCATGTACGCCTGCATCGCGGGCGCCTTGACCGGGTCGGCGAGCCCCGCCAACCCGGTGCGGATCGCCTTGACCAGCTGTTCGTCCACGTTCATGCGCTCTCCCGTCGTGCTCCGGCGGTCCGGAGCGTACTGCCGGGCACCGACAGTTCCGGCCCTCGGCCGCGGGCGCAGGTACCGACGAAAGGCGGATGGCGGAAGTCGCGCCGGTCGACGAGATTGGCGAAGGTTGCCGGTAGTTTCGCCGGAATCCGGCGAACTCTGTCCAATGCGGATGAAAAGGACGACTGTGAAGAGAATCGTTGCCGCCGTCGCCGCGGCTGGGCTCGCGGCCGGGCTGATGGCCGCCGCGCCCGCCGCTTCGGCGGACCCCGCGGTGCAGTTCAGCCCCGCGCCGATCGCCTGGGGGCCCTGCGCGTCGGCGAGCCTGAAGGCCGCGGGCGCCGAGTGCGGTTTCCTCGAGGTGCCGATGGACTACGCGAAGCCGGGCGGGGCGAAGGTCTCCGTCGCGGTGTCGCGGATCAAGCACAAGACCCCGCAGTCGCAGGGGATCATGCTGGTGAACCCGGGCGGCCCCGGCGGGTCCGGCCTCGGGCTCTCGGTGCTCGGCAAGTACGTGCCGAACCACGCGGGGGACAACTACGACTGGATCGGCTTCGACCCGCGCGGCGTCGGGTCCAGCAAGCCGTCGGTGAGCTGCGACGGGAACTACTTCAGCTACAACCGGCCGGCCTACGTGCCGACCACGCCGGCGCTCGAGAAGACCTGGCTCGCCCGTTCGAAGGGCTACGCCGACGCGTGCAAGAAGAACGGCGCGATCCTCGACCACCTCAAGACGACCGACGTCGCGCAGGACATGGACAGCCTGCGCAAGGCGCTGGGCGAGAAGCAGATCAACTACTACGGCTTCTCCTACGGCACCTACCTCGGCCAGGTGTACAGCACGATGTACCCGAAGAACGTCCGCCGGATGGTGCTGGACGGCAACGTCGACCCGCGGAAGGTCTGGTACCAGGCCAACCTCGACCAGGACGTCGCGTTCGACAAGAACATCAAGATCTACTTCGACTGGCTGGCGTCCTACGACAGCGTCTACCACCTCGGCAAGACCGGCTCCGCCGTCGAGAAGCTCTGGTACGACACGCAGCGCAAGCTCGCCAAGAACCCGGCGGGCGGCGTCATCGGCGGCGACGAGTGGACCGACGTCTTCCTCCAGGCCGGCTACTACGTCTTCGGCTGGGTCGACATGGCCAAGGCCTTCGACGGCTACGTCCACCAGGGTGACTGGCAGACGCTGAAGGCGCTCTACGACGACTCGAACCCGCCCGGCGACGACAACGGGTTCGCCGTGTACGCGGGCGTGCAGTGCACCGATGTCCAGTGGCCGACGAACTGGAACAAGTGGCGCGCCGACAACTGGATCACCCACTTCAAGGCCCCGTTCGAGACCTGGGGCAACGCCTGGTTCAACGCGCCCTGCGTGTTCTGGCCGGCGAAGGCGGGCAAGCCCGTCGACATCAACGGCAGCAAGGTCGCCGGTGCCCTGCTCATCAGTGAAGAGCTCGACGCCGCGACGCCGTACGCCGGCAGCCTCGAGGTCCGGAAGCGGTTCCCGAACTCGAGCCTGATCAGCGCGCCGGGCGGCACGACGCACGCCGGTTCGCTGTCCGGGGTGTCCTGTGTGGACGACAAGATCGCCGACTACCTGGCCACCGGCAAGCTGCCCAAGCGCCAGCCCGGCAACCACTCGGACGTCCAGTGCGACCCGGTGCCGGCGCCGGTGCCCGATGGCGCCGCGGCGCAGAAGTCGGACAACTCCGCGAAGGCCGCCCAGGAGAAGCAGAGCACGCTGGCCCAGCTGCTGCACTTCTGAGCGAAAACGGCACAGCCCGCTGCCCCGGTCCGGTTCGCCCGGACCGGGGCAGCGTCTTGTCCGCCGGTGTCTCATCGTCGCCTCCCCGTCACGTGGTGTGGTCGATGGGGACGTTAGGCGAGGGGTCCGACAGTTTCGGAGTGAAGTCGGCCGTGAGCAGCGCGTGGCCGAAAATTGTCGGGGGTGCGCGCTAGCTTCGTGGCATGTCGATCATCGAAGAGCGCCGGACCGAGGTCCGGGCACAGGAAATCACCTACCAGATCGTGGTCGCCACCAGGACGGACGACGACCGCCCCGAACCGACTCCCCGGGTGATGATCACCCTGGAAGCCGGCGGTCCCGGCGGCGAACCGGTCGCCGAGGGCAGCCTCGACCTGGACATGGCGGTGGCGGCCACGGTCGCCGACCTCGTCACGGACGGACTGCTGTCGGCGAGCGGCGCAGGCCGGGGGCCGCGGCGAAGATCCGCGGGCCGTCCTGCCCAGCAGGGCCGCCCGTGGAACGAGGAGATGGACGCGGAGCTGGAGAACCGGTGGACCGCGGGCGAGAGCGTCGCGCAGATCGCGACGTACTTCGAGCGCACCCCCGGCGGCATCCGCGCCCGGCTGCCCCGCGTGGGCTGCGACCCGGAGAACCCGGGTTGCTACCTCCCCGTGCCGCCGAGCAGGCGCACGGACCTGGACGGAGGCGAGCCGACCTGAGCAGTGGCGGTGGGCCGGCCTGAAGCGGGCCGGCCCACCGCGGCTGCCGTCAGGTGATCATCGGCGACCGACCAGGGGAGGGTTTCGATTGCGCAGGCACCAGGTCGACGTCGTCCGGCCGCCTGCCGCCGTCCGGCTCGGCGAACGGGTTTCCGGTCGTGCGGGAGAAAACGGCTCAGTCGCTTGCTCGGTTCGGCTCGGCGGATGCTTTCCCGGAGGTGAGAGCGGAACCCGTTACCTGCCGCGGTGTCGCGACACCAGCTCAAGCCCGCGGACCCGCCGCGGCGGTCGCACGGTCGGCGAGCACCCTCAGGTGTGCCACCAGTTCCGGTGGCTCCTCGACGGTGAACGCGCACCCGAGCCCCAGCAACCGGAACGCGAGCCAGTCCACCGTGACCCCGTGGCTGCGCCACCGGCAACGGCCGTCGCCGAGGTCGGTCAGTTCGCCGGGCGCCGCGCCGAGGCGGGGTGCCACCTGCGACGCCGGTTCCGTCAGGACCGCCACCGCGCGGTAGGTCGGCACGAGGTCGTAGAGCCGTTCGACGACGTAGGCCGCCAGGTCCGTCGCCGGGGGCTTGCGCGGGGTGGCGCGGCCGCCGGTCGCCTGGGCGTCGCGGACCCGGTCGGCGCGGAAGATGCGCCAGTCCGCGCGGTCGAGGTCGTACGCCACCAGGTACCAGCGGCGGCCGGCGGCGACCAGCCGGAGGGGCTCGGCCCGGCGCCGCGTCTCGGTGCCGTCGTTCGCGCGGTAGCGGAAGCGGACCGTCTCGTGGTTGGTGATCGCGCCGGCGAACGTCGTCAGCTGGGCCGGGTCGACGGCCGGTCCCACGGCCGGCACGGCGACCGTCGCCGTGCCGATCGTGCCCACCCGGCGGCGCAGCCGCGCCGGCAGGACCTGCTCCAGCTTGGCCAGCGCCCGCACGGACGCCTCCTCGATCCCGGCGACGGTCTGCCCCGCGGCGGTCCGCAGCCCCACCGCGATCGCGACGGCTTCGTCGTCCTCGAGCACGAGCGGCGGCATCGCGGTGCCGGCCACCAGCCGGTAGCCACCCGCGACGCCGCGGCTGGCCTCCACCGGGTAGCCGAGCTCGCGCAGCCGGTCGACGTCACGGCGGATCGTGCGCGGGCTGACGCCGAGCCGGTCGGCCAGCTCGCTTCCCGGCCACTCCCGGGGCGTCTGGAGCAGCGAGAGCAGGCCGAGCAGCCGCGCCGGGGTGTCCGTCATCCGCCCAGCATCCCAAGGTGGCGGGCACCACTTCCCGGTAAACCTGTTTGTTTAGCCTTGCAAGGGTGTGCATAATCATGCGTATGACGGTGAACATCGCGGTGGCCGGAGCCAGCGGGTACGCGGGCGGCGAGCTGCTGCGCCTGCTCCTGGCTCATCCCGACGTCGAGATCGGCACGCTCACGGCCGCCAGCAGCGCGGGCACCAAGCTGGGCGTCCACCAGCCCCACCTCGTGCCGCTCGCCGACCGCGTCCTCGCCGAGACGACGCCGGAAACCCTCGCCGGCCACGACGTCGTGTTCCTCGCGCTGCCGCACGGGCACTCGGCGGAGATCGCGGCGCAGCTCGGGCCGGACGTCCTGGTGGTCGACCTCGGCGCCGACCACCGCCTGGCCGACCCGGCCGACTGGCGGCGCTGGTACGGCGGCGACCACGCCGGCCAATGGCCGTACGGCCTGCCCGAACTCCCCGGCGCCCGCGAGAAGCTCGTCGGCACCAAGCGCGTCGCCGTGCCCGGCTGCTTCCCGACCGGCGGTTCGCTGGCCCTCGCGCCCGCGTTCGCCGCGGGACTGATCGAGCCGGACGTCACGGTCGTCGCGGTCACCGGCACCTCGGGCGCCGGCAAGAGCCTCAAACCGAACCTGCTCGGCTCCGAGGTGATGGGTTCGGCGAGCGCGTACGGCGTCGGCGGCGCCCACCGCCACACCCCCGAGTTCGCGCAGAACCTCTCGGCCGTCGCGGGGGAGAAGGTCACCGTGTCCTTCACCCCGGTGCTCGCGCCGATGCCGCGCGGCATCCTCACCACGGCGAGCGCCCCGCTGAAGGACGACGTCGACGAGGCCGCCGCCCGCGCCGCGTACGAGAAGGCCTACGACGCCGAGCCGTTCGTCCAGCTGCTGCCCGCGGGCGCCTGGCCGACCACCTCGGCGACGCTCGGCTCGAACAACGTCCAGCTGCAGGTCACGGTCGACACCGACGCACGCCGCCTGGTGGTCGTCGCCGCGATCGACAACCTCACCAAGGGCACCGCCGGCGGCGCCGTCCAGTCGATGAACCTGGCCCTCGGTCTCCCCGAGACCACCGGCCTTTCCACCGTAGGAGTGGCACCGTGACCGTCACCGGCCCGCAGGGCTTCCGCGCCGCCGGCGTCGCCGCCGGGATCAAGGCCTCCGGCGCGCTCGACTTCACGCTGGTCGTCAACGACGGCCCCCTCGACGTCGCGGCCGGCGTCTTCACGCGCAACGTCATCAAGGCCGCGCCGGTCCTGTGGTCGCAGGAGGTGCTCAAGCAGCAGCGGCTCAAGGCGGTCGTCCTCAACTCGGGCGGCGCCAACGCGGCCACCGGCCCCGGCGGCTTCCAGGACACCCACGCGACCGCCGAAAAGGTGGCCGAAGTGCTGCAGGCGGGCGCGATCGAGGTCGCCGTCTGCTCTACCGGCCTGATCGGCGAGCGGCTGCCGATGGACGCGGTCCTGTCCGGGGTGGACACCGCTTTCAAGGCCCTCGACGCGAGCGCCGAAGCGGGCCTGAACGCCGCCCAGGGCGTGATGACCACCGACACGAAGCCGAAGCAGGCCTTCGCGAAGCACGACAGCGGCTGGAGCGTCGGCGGGTTCGCGAAGGGCGCGGGCATGCTCGCGCCGAACCTCGCCACCATGCTTTCGGTGCTGACCACCGACGCCGTGGTGGACAAGGAAACCCTCGACCGGGCCCTGCGCGCCGCGACCCACGTGACCTTCGACCGGCTCGACGTCGACGGCGGCACGTCCACGAACGACACCGTCCTGGTCCTGGCCTCCGGCGCGAGCGGTGTCGAGCCGGGCGAGGCCGAGCTCGCCGAGCTGCTCACCAAGGTCAGCCTCGACCTCGTCCTCCAGCTGCGCGCGGACTCCGAAGGCGCGACGAAGGACGTCAACATCACCGTCCAGGGCTCGGAGTCCGAGGCCGACGCGATCGCGGTCGCCCGCACGATCGCCGAGGACAACCTGGTCAAGACGGCGCTGTTCGGCTCCGACCCGAACTGGGGCCGGATCGCGATGGCGCTGGGCCGGGTGCCGGCCCGCATCGACCCGGAAACCGTGTCGATCACGATCAACGGCGTCACCCTGTTCGCCCAGGGGATGCCCGCCGCCGACCGGACCGAGGCGGACCTCACCGCGCGGGACATCGAAATCGTCGTCGACCTCGGGGTCGGCGGCGAGGCGGCCACCATCTACACCACGGACCTTTCGCACGGTTACGTCGAAGAGAACAGCGCGTACTCCTCATGAACCAGGACGCACTGATCTCCGCGGACGAGCGGCTGGCGACGGCGGCCGAAAAGGCCGGCGTCCTCATCGAAGCGCTGCCCTGGCTGCAGCGGTTCCACGGCGCGACCGTGGTGATCAAGTACGGCGGCAACGCGATGATCGACGAAGGCCTGAAGGCGGCCTTCGCCGAGGACATGGTGTTCCTCCGGCTGGCCGGCCTGCGCCCGGTGGTCGTGCACGGCGGCGGCCCGCAGATCACCGCGATGCTCAAGCGCCTCGGCGTCGAAGGCGAGTTCAAGGGCGGCCTGCGCGTCACCACCCCGGAGACGATGGACATCGTCCGGATGGTGCTCACCGGGCAGGTCAGCCGCGAGCTGGTCGGGCTGATCAACGCCCACGGGCCGTACGCGGTCGGCATCTCCGGCGAGGACGCCCGGCTGTTCACCGCCGAACGCAAACAGGCCACTGTGGACGGTGAGCAGGTCGACATCGGGCTCGTCGGTGAGGTCGCCGAGGTCAACCCGGACGCGGTGCTCGACATCGTCAACGCCGGGCGCATCCCGGTGGTGTCCACGGTCGCCCCGGACGTCGAGGGCGTGGTGCACAACGTCAACGCCGACACCGCCGCGGGCGCGCTGGCGGCCGCGCTGGGCGCCGAAAAGCTCGTCGTGCTCACCGACGTCGAAGGCCTGTACGCGAACTGGCCCGACCGGTCGTCGCTGATCGACCGCATCCGCGTCGACCACCTCGAGCCGATGCTGCCGTCCCTGGCCAGCGGCATGATCCCGAAGATGGAGGCGTGCGTGCGCGCCATCCGCGGCGGCGTGCGCCGGGCGCACGTGATCGACGGCCGCCTCGCCCACTCGGTGCTGCTGGAGGTCTTCACCTCCCGCGGGATCGGCACCATGGTCTTCCCCGAAACGGAGCTCCCGTGACCGACCTCAAGTCCAATGTGGACGGCCAGCAGCACTGGCAGTCCGCCCTCATGGACAACTACGGCACGCCCAGCCTGACGCTCGTCCGCGGCGAAGGCGCGAAGGTGTGGGACGCCGACGGCAAGGAGTACGTCGACCTGGTCGGCGGCATCGCCGTCAACGCGCTCGGCCACGCGCACCCGGCGATCGTCGAAGCCGTCACCGAGCAGATCAAGCAGCTCGGCCACACCTCAAACCTGTACGTCAACCCGGTGACCGTCGAGCTCGCCGAGGCACTGCTCGACGTCGCCGGTCTCACCGGCAACGGCAAGGTGCTGTTCGTCAACTCCGGTGCCGAGGCCAACGAAGCCGCGCTGAAGATCAGCCGGCTGACCGGGCGCACCAAGGTGATCGCGGCCGAGGGCGCCTTCCACGGCCGGACCATGGGTTCGCTGACGCTGACCGGCCAGCCCGGCAAGCGCGACCCCTTCAAGCCGCTGGTCCCGGGCGTCGAGCACGTGCCGTTCGGGGACGTCGCGGCGCTGAAGGCGGCCGTCGACACCGAGACCGCCGCAGTCTTCCTGGAGCCGGTGCTCGGCGAGGCCGGCGTCATCCCGGCGCCGGACGGCTATCTGCAGGCGGCCCGCGAGATCACCAAGGCCACCGGCACGCTGCTGGTGCTCGACGAGGTGCAGACCGGGCTCGGCCGCCTCGGCACCTGGTTCGGCTACCAGCAGGCCGGCATCGTGCCGGACGTGATCACCCTGGCCAAGGGCCTCGGCGGCGGGCTGCCGCTGGGCGCGGTGATCGGCGTCGGCGCGGCGGGCGACCTGCTCAAGCCCGGCCAGCACGGCACCACCTTCGGCGGCAACCCGGTGTGCTGCGCGGCCGGCTTGGCCGTGCTGAAGACCATCGCGGCGGACGGCCTCCTCGACCACGTCTCGACACTGGGCAAGGACATCGCGGCGGGCGTCGAGGCGCTCGGCCACCCGCTCGTCGCCGGGGTGCGCGGCGCCGGCCTGCTGCTCGGCATCGCCCTGCGCGAGCCCGTCTCGGCCGCGGTGGCCAAGGCCGTCCAGGACGCCGGCTACCTCGTCAACCCGGTCGCGCCCGACACCATCCGGCTCGCGCCGCCGCTCGTGCTCGACGCCGCCCAGGCCGAGGGCTTCCTCGCCGCCCTCCCGAACGCGCTCGACTCCACCACGAAGGACGCCGACTGATGCTCCGCCACTTCCTCCGCGACGACGACGTCGATCCCGCCGAGCAGAAGGCCATCCTCGACCTCGCCGACGCGCTGAAGGCCGACCCGCTGGGCAACAAGGCACTGGCCGGCAAGTCCATCACGGCGATCTTCGAGAAGAACTCGACCCGCACCCGGTTCTCGTTCGAGGTGGGCATCAGCCAGCTCGGCGGGCACCCGGTGATCGTCGACGGCCGTTCGATGCAGCTCGGCCGCGAAGAGACGATCGAGGACACTTCGCGGGTGCTGTCGCGGTACGTCGACGGGGTCGTGTGGCGCACCTTCGCGCAGAAGCGCATCGAAGCGATGGCCTCGGCCGCGTCGATCCCGGTGGTCAACGCGCTCACCGACGAGTTCCACCCGTGCCAGGTGCTCACCGACCTGATGACGATCCGCGAGCGCAAGGGGAAGCTCGAGGGCCTCACCCTCGTCTACCTCGGCGACGGCGCCAACAACATGGCGCACTCGCTGCTGCTCGGCGGGGTCACCGCCGGGATGCACGTCCGGGTCGTCTCGCCGGTCGGCTTCCAGCCTGACCAGCAGATCATGCTCGACGCCAAGAAGCGCGCCGAGGAGACCGGCGGCACCGCCACGGTGTTCACCGACCCGTACGCGGCGGCGGCCGGCGCGGACGTGCTCGTCACCGACACGTGGACGTCGATGGGGCAGGAGAACGACGGGCTCGACCGGGTGGGCCCGTTCCGCGCCCTGCAGGTCAACACCGAGCTGCTGAAGAAGGCCGCGGACGACGCGATCGTCCTGCACTGCCTGCCCGCGCACCGCGGCTGGGAGATCACCGACGAGGTGCTCGACGGCCCGGCCAGCGCGGTGTGGGACGAGGCGGAGAACCGGCTCCACGCGCAGAAGGCCTTGCTGGTCTGGCTCTTCGAAGAGAGCCGGCGATGACCAGCAGCCGGGTGGGGCGGCAGGCGCGGATCACCGAGCTGGTGTCCACCATGACCATCCGCAGCCAGACCGAGCTGGCCAAGCTGCTGGCCGCCGAGGGCATCGACGTCACCCAGGCGACGCTCTCGCGCGACCTCGACGAGCTGGGCGCGGTCAAGCTGCGCGGACCCGACTCGGGCGCGCCGGTCTACGTCATCCCCGAGGACGGCAGCCCCGTCCGCGGGGTGCAGGGCGGCACGTCGCGGCTCTCCCGGCTGCTCGCGGAGCTGATGGTTTCGGCCGACTCGTCCGGCAACCTCATGGTGCTGCGGACCCCACCCGGCGCCGCGCAGTTCCTGGCCAGCGCCATCGACCGCGCGGCACTCGAAGAGGTCGTCGGCTCGATCGCGGGCGACGACACCGTCGCCGTGATCGCCCGGGAACCGTTGTCGGGCAAGGAGCTGGCGGAGCGTTTCGCCGCCCTCGCGCACCGTTCGGCGCACGAAGCCGGAGACGAAGGCCCACCATGACCGTGCTCGCGGACTTCTTCCCGGCCGAGGGCGAGTTCCTCGCGCCGGACGAGGTCGTGATCACCTTCGACCGCGGGGTCCCGGTGGCGATCGACGGCGAGACCGTTTCCGTCGCGGAAGCGCGCCGGATGCTGAGCGCGCGCGGCGAGGCGCAGAGAATCGGCCGCGGTGAAGCGTGCGCCGCGCTCGAACGGCGGGGCGGCCGCGGATGCGCCAGGCTGACCGACGCCGTGTCGGGCGAAGTCCGCCTGGTCCTCCATGACGGCCGGGTGACGGCCGAAGACTTGAATCCGATGAACACCGAGGAGAAGCGAGAACAGTGAGCGGGAACGAGCAGCCGGTGCAGCTGTGGGGCGGCCGGTTCGCCAGCGGTCCGGCGGAGGCCATGGCCGCGCTGAGCGCGTCGACGCACTTCGACTGGCGCCTGGCGCCCTACGACATCGCCGGGTCCCGTGCGCACGCCCGCGTGCTGAGCAAGGCGGGCCTGCTCACCGGCGCCGAGCTGGCCGGCATGCTGGCCGCGCTGGACACGCTCGCCCAGGACGTCGCGTCGGGGGAGTTCACCCCGACGATCGCCGACGAGGACGTGCACACGGCCCTGGAACGCGGCCTGCTCGAGCGGGCAGGCACCGAGCTCGGCGGCAAGCTGCGCGCCGGCCGTTCGCGCAACGACCAGGTGGCCACGCTGTTCCGGATGTGGCTGCGGGACGCGTCCCGCCGGGTCGTCGCCGGCACGCTCGACGTCATCGATGCCCTGGTGTCACAGGCGAAGCGGCACCCGGACGCGATCCTGCCCGGCCGCACGCACCTGCAGCACGCCCAGCCGGTGCTGCTCGCGCACCACCTGATGGCCCACGGCCAGGCGCTGCTGCGCGACGTCTCGCGGCTGCAGGACTGGGACGCGCGCACAGCCGAGTCGCCGTACGGTTCGGGCGCGCTCGCCGGCTCTTCGCTGGGCCTCGACCCCGAGGCCGTCGCCGAGGAGCTGGGCTTCGCGACGAGCGTCGAGAACTCCATCGACGGCACCGCTTCGCGCGACTTCGTCGCCGAGTTCGCCTTCGCCGTCGCGATGCTCTCGGTGAACCTGTCCCGGATCGCCGAAGAGGTGATCATCTGGAACACCGCCGAGTTCGGTTACGTGACGCTGGACGACGCCTGGGCCACCGGCAGCTCGATCATGCCGCAGAAGAAGAACCCGGACGTCGCCGAGCTGACCCGTGGCAAGGCCGGCCGGCTGATCGGCAACCTCACCGGCCTGCTCGCCACGCTCAAGGCGCAGCCGCTGGCGTACAACCGCGACCTGCAGGAGGACAAGGAGCCGGTGTTCGACTCGGTCGAGCAGCTCGAGCTCCTGTTCCCGGCGATCGCGGGCATGCTCGCCACGCTGACCTTCCACACCGACCGGCTCGCGGAGCTGGCCCCGGCCGGCTTCACGCTGGCCACCGACATCGCGGAATGGCTGGTGCGCCAGGGCGTCCCGTTCCGCGTCGCGCACGAGGCCGCGGGCGAAAGCGTCCGCGTCGCCGAGTCCCGCGGCGTCGGTCTGGACGAGCTCACCGACGAGGAGTTCGAGAAGATCAACCCGGCCCTGACACCCGCGGTGCGTGCGGTCCTGACCGTCGAAGGCTCGGTGAACTCCCGTGACGCCCGGGGCGGCACGGCACCCGTTCGCGTCGCCGAACAGCGTGCGCGGCTCGAAGAGCGGGTCACCGCGGCCCGGCAGTGGCTGAACTGAGCTGAGCCGGCGGACCGGTCAGGCGTCGCGCGCCCGGCCGGTCTTCCGCAGCTTCGCGCGGAACGCCCGGGTGGCGACCGGGCCGAGGCTCTCGACGACGTCGACGAGCGCGGCGAGCTGGTCGAGCGCGGTCAGGGCCTGCTCGGCGCCGTCGGGGTCGACCGCCTCGAACAACGTCAGCCCGAGGAAGCCCGCCGACACGGCGCGGGCCAGCCCGTCGGGATCGGCGAACTCGACCAGCGGTGAGCCGGCGAGCACGCGCTCCAGTGTCGTCCGGACCTCGGAGATCCACTTGCCGAGGGCCTCGCGGGTCGCTTCCGCGAGGCGGCCGCCGCCCTGCGCCCCGGCCAGCGTCTGCGCCAGCAACGCCATGTTCCCTTCGGCGCGTTCACCGGCGTGGATCTCGCGACCCAGTGCCAGCAGCTCGCCGACGGTCGTCACTTCGGTGAAGCGGTCGCGATACTGCGCGACCCGAGCTTCGGTCGTGGTGACGCAGGCCTGCGCGACGAGCTCCTCGACGCTGCCGAAGTGGTAGAAGACCAGCGCCTGGTTGGCCCCTGCGGCGGTGGCGACCGACCGCGCGGAGACGGCGGTGATGCCCTGGTGCCGGATGACCTCCAGCACGCCGTCCACGAGCCGCTGCTTCGTGTCCTGTGAACTGGAGTTCCGGCTTCTGCTCATCAGTCCATGACCTTCTCACGCAACGGCTTGACCGCGCCGCTGACCCCGCCGCCGACGTCGACGAACCGGGCGGCGAAGCTGCCCTCGTAGCCGAACACCGGCCCGAAATGCGGGTGGGCCACCGCGACCTCGATCCGGAACAGCCCGCTCGCCGCGTCGAACCACTCGTCGACCTGCGCGGTGCCGGTGAGGGCCGTCGGCAGGCGCGCCCGGACCGGCCCTTCGTGGACCCGGAACTCGCCGGAGCGGATCCGGAAGCCGCCGTCCGGCCGCGCCGACACGGCGAGGTCCACCGCCAGGTGCTGGTGCGTCCCCAGGTAGTCGACGAGCCCGCGTCCGGCGCTGTAGACCATCTGCGCGTCGAAGCGCCTTCGCCGTCTCGGGAACTCGAAGGTGCGGACGAAGGACACGGTTTCGCGGCCGTGGCTGTCCACGTACGGGTAGTTCTCGATGGTGAACGGCACGTTCCGGCCGCGGTCGGGGAACAGGATGTGCCGGGTCGACCCGAGCCACAGGAACGGCCGGGTGAACCCCGGGCCGCGCCAGATCCGGTCCATCACGCCGTGGCCGATCATGCCGCGCCCGGCCGAAAGGGCGAGCCGCTCCCGCATCCGCGGGTGCAGGACCGCGAAGTCCGCGCCGAGCGCGCGCTCGAAGACGCCGCTCACGCGGGCACCCCGATCCGGTCACGCGGCGGTGTCCGCACGCAGCGGGCCGCCGAGGGTGCGGTCAGGGGTTGGTCTTCCGGCGGGGTCCCGGTCTCCAGCCAGAGCCGGAGCCGGTCGAACGACCAGGCCGTCATCCACCCGAAAGCCGGCCGGAAGACCTGGTCCGCCAACCGTCCGAAGCGCCCCCAGCGGGTGCCGTAGTCGAACCCGGTCACGAAGCGGACGCCGTCGCCGACCGGCGTGTAGCGCCAGTACCCGGCGCCCGTGCTGATCAGCGACAGCGGGTCGGCGGAGGCGAACCGCAGCACCGACGTGCGCGAACCGTCCGGCCAGGCGCGCGACGCCGCGCTCACCCCGACGCCGGTGACCGTGACCCGGAGGAACCGCGAGGCGTAGCGGAAGTGGCCGTCGCGCCCGGCGAGCGGGCTGATGTCGGCGAAGCGGAGGTCCCAGCGACGGTGCAGGTCCGGGTCCTGCGTGTGCCGCCACAGCGTGTCCAGGTCCGTGCGGATCACGGTTTCGACGTAGAGCGCCTTCGGTCGCATCTCACGGCTCCCCTCAGAGTTTGAGCGACTGCTCAAATCGACTGTAGAGAAGTTTGAGCGATCGCTCAAGGGGTGGCGGCGATCGGCGATCCGACCGGTCGTTAGGCTGGCCGGGACCGTCCGAGGGAGGAACCCGCTTGAGCGCCGACGCAGGCCGGCTGTTCACCCGCGACGAGCTGGCGCTGGACCCGGTCGACCTCGCCCAGCTGCTGCTCGGCTCGGTCCTGGAGGCCACCGGTCCCGACGGCACGGTCGGCGTCCGCCTGGTGGAAGTCGAGGCCTACCGCGGCGAAGACGATCCGGCGTCGCACTGCTACCGCGGACGTACCCCGCGCAACGCCGTCATGTGGGGGCCCGCGGGCCACCTGTACGTGTACTTCGTCTACGGGATGCACTTCTGCGCGAACGTCGTCGGCACCCACGAAGACCTGCCCGGCGCGGTGCTGCTGCGCGCGGGCGAGGTCGTCACCGGCCTCGACGTCGTCCGCCGGCGGCGCCCGAACGGACGGGGGACCGGGGAACTGGCCAAGGGCCCGGCCATCCTCACGTCGGCGCTGCGCATCGACCGCGCGCAGAACGGCGTCGACCTGACCGACCCGGCGTCGCCGGTCCGGCTGCACGTCGGCGAGCGCGTGCCGGCCGAACGGATCCGGGTCGGGCCCCGCGTCGGCGTCGCGACGGCGATCGACACGCCGTGGCGGTTCTGGGACGGCGGCTCACCGGCGGTCTCCACCTACCGCCGCGGCGGGAAGCGCCGGGTCCGACCCGCCAGTTAGTCGGTTGACCTGGTGCGGGAGGATCTACAGGCGTGAGCGAACACATCCTCGACGAGCTGTCCTGGCGCGGCCTCATCGCGCAGTCCACCGACATCGACGCCCTCCGGCGCGAGCTCGACCAGGGTCCCGTGACGCTCTATTGCGGCTTCGACCCCACCGCCCCCAGCCTGCACGCCGGCAACCTGGTCCCGCTGCTCATGCTCAAGCGGTTCCAGCGCGCCGGGCACCGGCCGATCGTGCTGGCCGGCGGCGCGACCGGGATGATCGGCGACCCGCGCGACACCGGTGAGCGCACGCTGAACACGCTCGACGTCGTCGCCGAGTGGGCCGGGCGCATCCGCGGCCAGCTCGAACGGTTCGTCGACTTCGACGACTCGGCGACCGGGGCGGTCGTCGAGAACAACCTCAACTGGACCGGCGAGCAGAACGTCCTGGAGTTCCTGCGCGACGTCGGGAAGCACTTCTCGGTCAACGTCATGCTCAACCGGGAGACGGTCAAGCGCCGGCTCGAGGGCGACGGCATGTCCTACACCGAGTTCAGCTACCTGCTGCTGCAGTCGCAGGACTACCTGCAGCTGCACCGCAAGTACGGCTGCAAGCTGCAGGTGGGTGGCTCTGATCAGTGGGGCAACCTCGTCGGCGGGGTCGACCTGATCCGCCGGACCGACGGGGCGGGCGCGCACGCGCTGACCGCGCCGCTGGTGACCGACGCCGAGGGCCGCAAGTTCGGCAAGTCCACCGGGGGCGGCAACCTCTGGCTCGACCCGGAGATGACCTCGCCGTACGCCTGGTACCAGTACTTCGTCAACGTGGGCGACGCCGACGTCATCCGCTACCTGCGGATGTTCACGTTCCTCGGCCAGGAGGAGATCGCCGCGCTGGCGGCGGACACCGAGCAGCGCCCCGGCCTGCGTGCCGCGCAGAAGCGGCTGGCGGAGGAGTTCACCACCCTCGTGCACGGCGAGGAGCAGACCCGGCAGGTGATCAACGCCAGCCAGGCCCTGTTCGGCCGTGGCGAGCTCGGCGACCTGGACGCGCGCACCCTGGACGCCGCGATGGCCGAGGTGCCGAACGGCAAGGTCGACCCGGCGGGCGAGTCGACGATCGTCGACCTGCTGCTCGCCGGGGGGCTGGTGGACAGCAAGGGCGCCGCCCGCCGCACGGTCAAGGAGGGCGGCGCGTACGTCAACAACCTGAAGATCGCGGACGAGGAGTGGAAGCCGGCGGCGGCCGATGCCCTGCACGGCAAGTGGCTCGTCGTCCGCAAGGGCAAGCGGAGCATCGCCGGCGTTGCGCTCGGCGGGTGAGCCCGAGGGCCCGAAACAGGGCCTTGACCTGCGGGAACGCGGTTAAGGTACCCCCCTGTTCCGGGCCCTTTTCCGGGGTGTAAAGTTCTCCAAGTCGCCAGGGAAACCGGGTGGCCGCCGGGACACGAACCAAGCTCTCGCTCGAAGCGATTGAGTGGGTGTCCCACCAAAACTGCTAGGAATACTCGCTTCGGGTAAGGCCGCTTGACGGCGG
>NZ_JBEZHS010000064.1:0-22942 GCF_040650695.1 Amycolatopsis sp. NPDC048633 | reverse complement strand
CTCGCCGAGACCCCCGGAAAGCCGTGAAGGCCTCCTTACCGGCCATAAGAGCCGGTAAGGAGGCCTTCACGGACTTGGGAATCTAGACGAGCAGCAGGAACAGCAGCCCGTTGGGCGTGCCGAGACCCGTCACGTCGTCGTAGCCCGGGGTCGTGTGGATGGTCAGACCCTGGTAGTCGAGCGTGCGCACCGAGGTGAGCAGGCCGTCCGATGCGTCGACCGAGTTCGCGTAGTCGACGCGCTCCACCGCGGCATCCACGTGCTTCACATCGCTGATCGCCGGGGTGCGGGAGGTCAGCTTGTAGATCACGGGGTTGATGAAGCCGTGGTGGAAGTGGTCGAAGCTGTCGGCCACCGCCATGATGCCGGCGAACACCGGCGACGCGAGGCTCGTGCCGCCGATCCGGTACTGGTCGTAGTAGGCGCCGTCCGGGAAGGTCTGCGTCTGGCCGACCAGGAAGCCGGTGTTCGGGTCACCGATCGCGGAGATGTCCGGGACGACCCGGCCCTTGGCGTTCCCCGTCTGGTTCTTCTTCGCCAGCGCGTCCGGCACGACACCCTTCTGGTAGAAGGGCTGCGCGAACAGCCGGCTCGTGCCACCACCGGAACCGCTGGTGTAGGCCGCCGGGCCGTAGACGCCGTTGGTCAGCGAGGACTTGCTGGTCTCCCAGCCGGTCTCGAAGATCCGCTTGCCGTCCTTGCCGATCGCGATGGACGTGCCGCCGACCGCGGTGATCCACGGCGCCGAGGCGGAGAAGTCCGGCGACGGCGTGCCGAGGCGCAGGACCTCGTCACCGTTGTCGCCCGAGGAGAAGTAGACGCCGATGCCCTCGAGCACCGCCTGCAGCGAGATCTGGTTGAACACCTTGACCTCGTCGGCCGGGATGTCCTCGCCGGTGTCGCCGTAGGAGTTCGACACGATGTCGGCCTTGTGGCCGGCGATCACGTAGTTCAGCGCCACGTCGAGGGCGTTGTCCTCACAGGACTCCCCGCCGACGTACAGGATGTCCGCACCCGGCGCGAGACCGTGGGCGGCCTCGACGTCGAGGGTCTCCTCGCCGTACCAGCCCGCCGCGTCACACTGGTCCGGCGGCTCGAGGACCGGGTTCGCCGGGAAGACGTGCTGCTTGAACTGGCTCTGCTTCAGCGGGTGCTGCGGGTCGTTCTTCTTCGCGTAGGTGCTCGCGTCGGCGTAGATGGTCGGCGAGGCGAACGCGTCGACGATGGCGATCGTGGTGCCCTTGCCGTCCGCGCCGACCTTGTCGACGCCGTAGGCCGACCGCAGCTGCGCCGGGGTGTAGCCGCAGGGGGCGTACGGCAGGTGCTTGCCGTTGTAGGCGGGGTCGGTGGTGTCGACCTTCTCGCCGTAGTACGCGCTGCACGGCTTCGCGTTGCGGAAGCCGGGACCGGGCGCGACGTCGGACGGCGTCCCGGAGCCGGTGGCGTGGTCCGGCTTGAACAGGTTGGTCGCCTGGTCCACGCCGACGACGCCGAGCACGTCGCTCGCCAGGTTCGCGGGCACCGACAGGTTCTTGTCGGCGGCGCGGAGGGTCTGGCCCTTGACCTTGTACTTGCCCAGCTTGACGGCGAACGCGTTCTGCGTCTGGTCGGCGGTGCCGGTGGCCTCGACGTAGGCGCGGTTCGACGGGACGTCACCGATGCTGAACCCGCTGCCGGTCAGCCACGACTTCACGGCGTTGACCGTGGCGTCGCCGGCGGCGAACCGGTCCCGCACCTGGTCGGTGCTCAGGAACTGGCGGTAGGTCTTGCTGTCCGGGTCGGACACGGCCTGCGCCAGCGCCTCGGCGCCGGCGTTGTCGCGCTGGTTCAGGTAGACCCGGAAGCTCAGCTTGGACGCGGGCGCCGTGTCGGCGACCTTCGCCTGCGCGTTCGCCCACAACGGGTGCGACTGCGGAATGTCCTGACGCCCCTGCGCGGACGCCGTCGCCGGCAGGGCGCCGGTCAGGCCGCCCACCACCGCGAGCGAAAGGAGCAGGGTGGAGCTTCTTCGCACAGAAATCTCCCTCTTCGAAAGCGGCCCCCAGGAAATGGGCCTGGAACACCGGACGAGACTAGATCGGTGTTCCGCTCGCGGGGAAGTACTTGCGGAACCGTTATCTGGTCGCGAATTCACGGGTTCCCACGCGTGGTACGGAAATCCGATTTGTCACTCGGATTACGCGAAGAATAGCCACCGATGAGAGGTAAGTCCGATTCGTGCCCGTATTGCGGAACACCCGGACCGGACCCCCACCACCTACGAAAGTCGGTTGCTCCGTCCACTCCGGACAGTCCGCGGGGTGACGGTACTTCGGCCGTCGTCAGGCTCGCGCGGCCAGCCGGCGGTCCACCGCGGCCGGCGCGAACTCGGCCTCGACGACCATCGCCACCGCCCCGCCGAGCGCTTCCCCGCGGCCACCGATCTCGACGCGCAGGTTCTGCGTCGAACGCGGCAGCGCGCGCTGGTAGAGCACTTCGCGGACGCCGGCCACGAAATGCGGCCCGGCGAGGTCGCCGGCGATCACCAGCACGCCCGGGTTGACCACGCAGACCAGCGTCGCGAGCACCTCCCCCACCTGCCGCCCGGCGGCCTCGGCGAGCCGCACCGCGGCCGGTTCGCCGGCCAGGATCCGCTCGCGGACGCCCGAGCCCGACGTCGTCGGCAGGCCCAGTTCGGTCAGCCGCGCGGCCAGGGCGCCCCCGCCGGCGACCGCCGCCAGGCAGCCGTGCGAACCGCACAGGCAGCGCGCGTCCGGGTGCCCGGGCAGCCGGACGTGCCCGATGTCGCCCGCCCCGCCGTCGATGCCGCGGTACACCTCGCCCCCGATGACCAGCCCGGCGCCGATGCCGGTGGACGCCTTGACCACGACCAGCGCGGCCGTGTCCGGGTACCGGGCGCGGTGCTCGCCCAGCGCCATCAGGTTCGCGTCGTTGTCGACCAGCACCGGGGCGCCGAAGCGGGCCTCGAGGTGGGCGTCGATCGGGTAGCCGTCCCAGCCGGGCATGATCGGCGGCTGCCTGACGCGGCCGCGGCCGGGGTCGACGGGCCCCGGAACGGAGATGCCCACCCCGCACACCGGCCGGTCCACCCCGGCCAGCATCTCCTCGAACCACTCCGCGATCCGGCCGAGCACCGGCTCCGGGCCGTCGGCGACGCGCAGCTCGCCCGCGCGGTGCGCCAGCCGCCGTCCGGCCAGGTCGGTGAGCGCAGCCTCGGCGTGCATCGTGTCGACGCTCGCGGCGAGGACGACGGCGTGCCGGTCGTCGAAGCGCAGCCGGCGGGCCGGGCGGCCGCCGGTCGAATCCTCGTGGCCGCCCTCGGTCAGCAAGCCGGCCGCCTGGAGCTCGTCCAGCCGCGCGGTGAGCGTCGTGCGGGACATCCCGGTGCGGCTGAGCAGGGCTTTTCTCGTGGTCACCTGCCCGGTCCGGACGAGCCGAAGCAGGTCACCCGCGCTGGTCGTCATCTCGCCTCCCCGGACTTTTGTCCATTGACAATACACAAGTCGGAGATAGATTGGACACATGGACGTAACACGGGACCGGGCCGCGGCTGTCCTCGACGGCAACTGGCTCGGCTCGTCGACCGTGCCCTCGCGCTCGCTCTACCCGCACCAGTGGAGCTGGGACTCGGCGTTCATCGCGATCGGCCTGCGTCACCGCTCGCCCTCGCGAGCGCGGCGTGAGCTGCTGACGCTGTTCTCCGCGCAGTGGCGCGACGGCCGGATCCCGCACATCCTCTTCAACCCCGACACGCCGCCCGAGGCGTACTTCCCGGGGCCGTCCTTCTGGCACGCCGGGCGGACGTCGGGGCTGGTCCAGCCGCCGGTGCACGCGCGGGCGGTGCTGGCGGTGCACGAGGCCGAGCCCGACCGCACGTTCCTGGCCACGCTGTACCCGAAGCTGCGGGCCTGGCACGAGTACCTGCGCACTCACCGGGACGCCGGCGGGCGCGGGCTGGCGGCGATCGTGCACCCGTGGGAGTCCGGGATGGACAACAGCCCGGCCTGGGACGGCCCGCTTTCGCGCGTCACGCCGTCGGCCGGGTTCGTCCGCCGCGACCTGCAGCACGGCGACGCGGCCGACCGGCCCAGCGACGAGGACTACGGCCGGTACGTCCGGCTCGCCGCGGACTACCGGGACAGCGGCTACCAGGATTTCGGCGACTTCGTCGTGGAAGACCCCGGCTTCAACGCGATCCTGGCCGACGCCGAACTGGCGCTGGCCGAGATCGCCGACGCGCTGGGCCTGCCCGCGGCCGCCGCCACGCACCGCGAAGCCGCGGCGCGCGTCGAGAAGGCATTGCTGGAGACGTTGTGGGACAACGGCTTCTTCTTCGCCCGCGACGTCCGGACCGGCTCGCTGACCCGCGCGCACACGTGCGCCGGGCTGCTCCCGCTGCTGCTGCCCGACTTGGCCGTCGCCCCGGCCCTGCTCGCGACGGCCACCGGGCCGCGGTTCCGGCTCGGGCGTGTGCACGGCGTCCCGAGCCACGACCTGACGGCACCGGACTTCGACGCGGGCCGCTACTGGCGCGGCCCGTCGTGGGCCAACGTCGGCTGGCTGGTCCGGCAGGGGCTGTTGCGCCACGGCGAGCACGCCCTGGCCTCGCGCCTGCAGGACGACCTGGTCGAGACGGCTTTGCGGACGGATTTCGCGGAGTACGTGGACCCGCTGACCGGCGCCGGGCACGGCGCCCGCTCGTTCGGCTGGACCGCGGCGCTGACCCTGGACCTCCTGGCTCAGCCCGCCGTCGTCGCGTAGTCGGAACCCAGCCGGGTCTCGTCGATCCGGAGCCGCTTGTAGCGCTGCCATCGCTCGCCGACCGTCCACTGTGGCCACTGGTGTCCCGGCGGCCGGTACACCGCAAGCGGCCAATCGGGTCACGTATCTGATATATGAAGCAAGGGATCCGATCTCTCTTGACTCGGCCTCCCGGAGGCGAGTAGATGTTCTTACCAGAGAACACTTTCGCCCCCCGTTCCGGCGACCCGGGCAGCACGCCGCGCCCCTGAGCTGGCCGGGATGCCGACGGACGGCGGATCGGCATCCCGGCCACCTTCTTCCGCTCCACCGGGGCCCGTGCACGAAAGGACGTCGTATGTCCGAGCACCCCCTTCGCCCGACCCGGCGCGCGGTCCTGGCCGGCACCCTGGGCGCCTTGGGCGCCGTCGCCGCGGCGGGTCCCGTCGCCCGCGCGGCTCTCCCGATCGGCGAGGCGGCGCCGGACTGGTCCCGCGCCGTCATCGACTCGACGATGACGCGCTACCCGCCGGACAAGATCGGCGGCTGGGGCTACACGCTCGGGCTGTACCTCTACGGCCAGTACCTCTTCTACAAGCGCACCGGCGAGCAGAAGTACCTGGACTACATCGTCGCGTGGTACGACCGCTTCATCACCGACAGCGGGATCTCGAACAGCTTCACCAACCTCGACTCGATGCGCTCGTGCCAGCTGCTGCCGCTGCTGTTCGCGGAGACGGGCCGCAAGAAGTACCGGACGGCGGCCGACCAGCTGCGCACCCGGTTCCCGGCCTACCCGCGCACGTCCGACGGCGGCATGTTCCACGCGACCGGCAAGGTCGGCCAGCTGTGGGGTGACGGCGTCTACATGGCCCAGCCGTTCCTCGCGCTGTACGGCGCGATGTTCGGCGACGGCGGCTACTGCTTCGAGGAGTCGGCGAAGAACCTCGCCGTCTACTTCGACCACCTGCGCGAACCGGCGAAAGGCCTGCTGTACCACGCGTACGACGAGGACGGCTCCGAGTCGTGGGCGTCCGGGACGGGGCACCACTCGAAGTACCACTGGGCCCGGGCGATCGGCTGGTTCGGCATGGCGGCCATCGACATCCTCGAGGTGCTCCCCGCGAACCACCCGCGGCGCGCGGCGTTGATCGACGTGGTCCGGTTCCTGGCCGCGGGCTACCAGCGCTACCAGGACGCGTCGACCGGCCGCTGGTACCAGGTCGTCGACCGCGGCGGCGACGCGAAGAACTGGCTGGAGACGTCGGCGTCGTCGATGTACACGTTCACGATGGCCCGGGGTGTCGAGCGCGGCTACCTCCCGGCGTCGTACCAGGCGGTGGCGGACCGCGGGTACGCCGGCGTCCTGCAGAAGGTATCGGTGGGCTCGGACGGCCTGACGAACATCACGGACATCTGCGAGGGCACCAACGTCGGCGACCTCCCGTACTACTACGGCCGGGCCCGCAAAACGAACGACTTCCACGGCCTGGGCGCGTTCCTCATCATGAACGAGCAATACCGGCACTGACCTCGAGGCGCGCCGCAGAAGGGGCCCCGGCTCACCAGCCGGGGCCCCTTCGTCCGTCAGCAGTGCGACGTCGAGCCGGACGTGTTCAGCCGCAGGGCCGAGCCCGACGTGGTCGCCGAGTCCTGTACGCAGTAGCCCGTCACCGTCTGGAACCCGATGTCGAACGGGCTCTTCGTGCCCTTCTCCGCCGTGAAGTGGTCGAACGTGATGTCCGAGCTGTTGTTCACGATGCTCGCCGGGCGGCCGTCGTCCTTCGCGAACTCCACCGAGCTGCCGACGAACCGGACGCCGGACGCGTAGTGCACGTACCAGCCATAAGACGGCCGCGTGCCGATGCTCTTCGGGTTGTAGTCCGTCGGATCGTTGCTCGGGACGCCCGTGGCCATCGTGCCGTTGCCGCCCGGGACGTTCAGGCGGACGCCGGTGAACGTCACGTCGGAGACGCGGTGGGTGCTGTCCGCGCCCCAGATCGTCGGGCTGAAGTCGCTTCCCGTGTGCGTGCCGGTGATGTTGTCGAACGTGATCCCGCTGATCGAGCCGACACCCGGGTTGTTGCCGCACCGCTTGCGGGTCCCGATCTTCATCATGATCGGCGAGTACGTGCCGGACATCGTGATGTCGCGGTAATGCACGTCCGAGATCTTCGCGCCGTCCATCGAGACGATCCCGATGCCCGATTTGTGCGCGCCGGTGATCGTGATGTCCGAGAACCGGTAGCCGGTGAAGTCGCCGCACGTCTCGGAACCGAACATCAGCGCGTTGCAGCAGACCGCCGACAGTTTCGCGTTGGTCACCGTCACGTTCCCGTTCGGCAGTTTCGCGCCGAGCGCGTAGTCGCTCTTGAACACGAGTGCGTCGTCGTTGGCTGCGATGGTGACATCGGTGATCTTGACGTTCGTCGTGCTGATGATGTTCCAGCCGTCGCGGTCGCTCGCCGTGTCGATCGTCAGCTTGTCCGAGACGACGTTCGTGCAGCCGTTGATCAGCGCCGCGAAGTGGCCGCCGCGGCGCAGCTTGATCCCGGACAGCGTGAGCCCGTCACAGCGGGTGAGCGACAGGATCTTGTCGGCCTCGCCGGCCTTCGGGTTGCCGGTGATGAGGTTGCCGCCGCCGTCGATCGTGCCGGCGCCGGTGAAGCCGATGTTCGTCAGCTTGTCGCCGGAGAACATCGCGTTGTGGAAGTGACTGTGGCCGTAGTCCTGGTAGTCGTCCCACGGGTTCGGCTCGGGCTTGTCGTAACTGTCCGCGCTCGACCCCATGATCGTCGCGCCCGCGTCGAGCTGGATCGTCACGTTGCTCTTCAGGTGGACCGTGTCGGCCGACTTGTAGTTCCCCGAGGTGAACCGGACGGTGCCGCCGCCCGCCGCGTTGGCCGCCGTGATCGCTTTGTCGATGGCGCCGGAATCGTTGGTGGACCCGTTCCCCTTGGCGCCGTAGTCCTTGACGTCGTAAACGCCACCGGGGGCAGCGGTGGCCACCTCCGCGCCGGCCACCACCAATGCCACGACCACGCCGGAGATCAGCAAGAATCTTTTCACCGTGAACCACCCTTGTCATGATTCGGAAATGCGAGGCATGACGGCGGAGCACTCAGCCTACGAGTGCCCGGGGGACCCGCGCCACCCCCAGTCGGACGCGGGTCCCCCGGTGTTCGTGTGGACGGAATGCGGTGGGGACACCGGCGGCGGTGTCCTTTCAGGATTCGCAGTCTACTTTCGAAGAGCCCGGCGAAAACGTGCATCCGTCATGGTCCGGACCATGAATCCGTCAAGATCCGGGCCTCTCACGCGAACCCTACTCCGGACGTCAGCAGGTGGAACGCCCGTTCGGCCGCCGCGAGGGCCTCCGGGTGGCGCCGGGCCGCGGGGACGCCGGCCGCGACCGCGTCCATGTTGGCCGTGGCCAGCGTCCGGCGGACGGCCGCGATCTGCGCGGCGGCCAGCCCGGCGTCGGGCGACGGGACGCCGGCCTCGGCGAGCGCGGCGGTCAGCGCCGCCTCCCCCGCGGACGTGAACTCCGCGAGCCGCGCCACCAGCGCCGGTGTGCCGGTGACCAGCCGGAACACCGCGAGCACCCCGGGCTCGTCGCACAGGCCCGTCATCGGCGAACGCTCTTCCAGCCCCCGCAGGAACGCCTCTCGCAGGGCCGCCAGCGCGCCCTGCCCGGGCCGGCGCGCGCGGACGACGTCCGCCGCGTCGGTCTCGTGGTCGGCGAACCGGTGCAGCACCAGGTCCTCCTTCGTCGCGAAGTAGGCGAAGAGGGTCCGCTTGGACACCTCGGCCACCCGCGCCACCTCGGCGACCCCGACGGCGTCGAACCCGCGCTCCAGGAAGAGCCCGATGGCCGCCGTCGAGATCGCCGCCCGCGTGCGGAGCTTCTTGCGCTCCCGCAGGCCCAGTTCTTCGGTCACGTCACGCAGCGTAGCGTCCGGTCCTCAGACCTGCTGGAGGCCGGGCCTGCCCGCTTGCACTACGTAGCTGCGGTCGTTCTTGATCACCACCGACGCCGGGTCGTAGACGCTGGTGTCGGACGTGGTCATGAAGTCCGCCCGCATCTGCGACGGCGTGGTCGTGACGCGGACGTACCCGCGTTCGCCCTTGCAGTACTTGACGTGCGGGTTGTTGGCGAGCCAGGCCGCACTCGGTGCGGTCGCGGTGTCGCTGTTGCTCGTCACCGACGTCGTGACCAGCTCCGAGCCGATGAGCGGGTCGCTGTGGTCGAAGTAGTCGAGCCGCAGGTCGGCGGCCCAGTGCCGGTGGACGTCGCCGGTGAGCACGACCGGGTTGGCGACCTTCCGGTCGACCCAGCCCTTGGCGATCCGGTCGCGCGAGGCCTCGTAGCCCTGCCAGGAGTCGGGGCTCTCGCAGGTGGTCTTGCTGCCGTCGCCGTCCCGCGTGGCGAAGAAGACCTGCTGGCCGAGGAAGTCCCAGGTGGCCGGGTGCGACTCGAACTGCTTGAGCAGCCACGCTTCCTCCGTCGCGCCCAAGATGCTGCGCGAGGTGTTGCGCATGTCGGTGCAGGCCGGCCCGGCCGAACCGGACGGGTCGGCCACCTGGGCGTTGCGGTACTGACGCGTGTCGAGCATGTGGAACCGGGCCAGGTTGCCCCACACGAGCTGCCGGTACAGCTGGATGGACGCGCCGTTCGGCTTCGCGGTCGAGCGGATCGGGGTGTGCTCGTAGAACGCCTGGAACCCGGCGGCCTTGCGCGCGGCCGTGGCCGGTGAGGTGGTGCCGTTCCAGTTGTTCATGACTTCGTGGTCGTCGAACACGACGATCCAGGGCGCGATCGCGTGCGCGGCCTGCAGGTCGGCGTCGGTCTTGTGCTGGCCGTGGCGGGCGCGGTAGATCGCGAGCGTGGTCGCGTCGTCGGCGACGGCGAGGCTGCGCGGGTTGCGCTCCGCCGCGACGCGGCCCGACTTCTTCTCGTAGATGTAGTCGCCGAGGAACAGCACCAGGTCCGGGTCGTCGGCCACGACGCCCTTGTACGCGTGGTAGTAGCCCTCCTCCCAGTGCTGGCAGGAGGTGAAGCAGTACTTGAGCTGGTTGACCGCGGCCCCCGCGGCGGGCGCGGTGCGCGTGCGCCCGACCGGCGAGAGGTACCCGGAGCTCTTGAACCGGTAGAAGTACTCGCGCGCCGGCTGCAGGCCCACCGGTTCGATGTGGACGCTGTGCGCCGCCGCGCGGACCGCGTTCACCGAACCGCTCTGCACGATCGAGCTGAACGCCTGGTCGTTCGCGATCTCCCAGTCGACCGCGTAGGTGGCGTCCGGCATGCCGCCGTAGCCGTCGGCGTTGAGCGGCGCCGGCGCGAGTCTCGTCCAGAGCACCACGCTGTCGGGAAGCGGATCGCCGGAGGCGACGCCGAGCTGGAAGGGGTCGTGGATGGTGGGAGCGGCCGCCGTGGTGCGGGCGTTCGCCCAGGACGGCAGCGCGGCCGACGCCGCGGTGGCGGTGACCGCGGCGAGCCCGCCGAGGAGCACCTTGCGCCGGTTGACCTGAACCATGTCGGAATGCCTTTCGGGGAAGGGGAGACGCGGTCAGGCCGCGAAGTCGGTGATGCCGGCGCTGCAGGACTTCAAGTCGGGCTTGGCGGTCGTGTAGTTCGCGACGCAGACCTTGTAGAACACCCAGCCGCCGTGCGGGACGCTCACCGCCTTGTCGACCTTCGTGCCCTCGCCACCGGAGTTCCAGACGTAGAACGGCCCGGCGCCGCCCTTGAGCCAGTACGCGACGACGGCCGAGTAGCCGTCGGCGTCGGTGTCGTAGACCAGGAAGTGCGAGTCGGACGAGCGGTACTGCCCCTCGCCCGCGCACGCGGCGGCGCACTGGCCGCTGCCCGAGCCGACGCCGCAGTCGGGTGCGATCCGCTGGTCGGAACCGGTGTAGACGTAGGTGTCCGAGATGTACCCGCCGAGCGCGGGCACGTAGTCCCACAACGTGCTCGTGCCGTAGGTCCCGGTCACCGACGAACCGGTGAGCTGGCAGTCGATGGTCACCGACGCGCCGTTCGCGACGGTCTTGACGGCCGTGGCGCCCGCGGTGGGCGCCCGGCGGACGTTGAGCGGGTCGCCGGCGGTCTTGACGGTGCCGGTCGCGGCGGCCGACGCTTCGAGCGCGCCGCCCACCGCCACCGCGCCGACTGTCGCGAGGACGACTCCTAAACCGGCCATCCGCCGGAGGTTCGAACGCTTCATGGCGGGAGCGTGACCCCGGCTCGTACACGACGCGTACAAAGGCCGCGGACACTCCGAATGGATCTATCCCCGAGGTCGAACGGGTCATAGCATCCGCTCATGGGGGAACTCATCGGGCAGGTTGAGGCCACCTCGCTTACCATCCGCGTCCTCGGTCCGCTGGAGGTCACCGCCGCCGGGCAGGTGATCCCGCTCGGCGGGCCGAAGCCCCGGCTGCTGCTGGCCGCGCTGGCGCTGCAGCCGAACGTCGTCGTGTCCGCCGACGTGCTGGTCGAAGTGCTGTGGCCGGAATCGGCCCCGCGGTCGGCCGCGGCGAACATCCGCACGTACGTCCATTCGCTGCGAAGACGGTTCGCCGAGATCGACCCCGATCTCGGCGACCGGATCAGCAGCCGCGCATCCGGCTACCTGCTGACCGCGTCGCCCGAAGAACTGGACCACCTCGCCTTCACGGCCTTGGCCGGTGAAGCCCACGAAGCGTTCGATCGTGCCGACGCCGAGAGCGCTCTCAAGCTGCTCGACCGGGCGGACGCGCTGTGGCGCGGCGAAGTCCTCGAAGGACTCCCCCACGACCACAGCTGGGGCGCGACTGTCGCCCGGCTCGCCGAACTCCGCCTGTCGGTGCAGGAACAGCGCCTGCGGGCACGGATCGACCTCGGCCGCTGCGGCGAGGCCGTCGCCGAGCTGCGCGGCCTGGTCACCGAACACCCGCTGCGCGAAGAACTTTGGGCGCAGCTGATCGTCGCGCTGCGCGCCGGCGGCCGGACCGCGGACGCCGTCGAGGCGTACGAATCGGCCGAGCGCGTGCTCCGTGAGGAGCTCGACGCCGAGCCGGGCGCGCGGCTGCGGGAGCTGCGCGCGACGCTGGTGACCGAAAACGTTTCCGCCGGGCGCCCGGCGGACTTCGTCCCGGTCTGCCAGCTGCCGCTCGACCTGCCGGACTTCACCGGCCGTGACGACGTGCTCCGCGAGGTCGCCGGCCTGCTGCGCGAGCGCGCGGACTCGGGCACGCCCGCCGTGGTCGTGCTGTCCGGTGCCCCCGGCGTCGGGAAGTCGGCGGTCGCCGTCCGGATCGCGCACGCGGTCCGCGACGACTTCCCCGACGGCCAGCTGCACGTCGACCTGGCCGGCACGTCGTCGTCACCGCGGGCGCCGATGGGCGTGCTCGCCGAACTGCTGCGCGCGCTGGGCATCCCGGACGCCGGCCTGCCGCGGGAGCCGGCCGAACGCTCGGCGCTGCTGCGCTCGAGGCTGGCCGGGCGGCGGATGTGCGTCGTGCTCGACGACGCCGGCAGCGCCGCCCAGGTGCGCCCGTTGCTGCCCGGCGCCGGCGTGTGCGCGGTGCTGGTGACCAGCCGGCTCCGGCTGCCCGGGCTCCCCGGGGCGAAGCCGGTCGACGTCGACCTGCTGCCGGAGGCCGAAGGCTGGCGGCTGCTGGAGGGCATCGTCGGCGCCGAGCGGGTGGCCGCCGAGCCGGAGAGCGCCGCGGCGATCCTGCGCCAGTGCGGGCACCTGCCGCTGGCGATCCGGGTGGCCGGCGCGAAGCTGACGCACCGGCCGGGCTGGACGCTGCGGCTGCTCGCCGACCGCCTGCGCGACGAGCACCGGCGGCTCGACGAGCTGCGCGTCGGCGACCTCGCCGTCCGCGCGAGCGTGACGCTTTCCTATGACCTGCTGCCGATGTCGGCGGCCACGGCGTTCCGCGGGCTCGGGCTGCTCGGGCCGGTGCAGTTCCCGGCGTGGGCGGTCGCGGCGGTGCTGGGCCGGCGCGACGCCGAGGACGTCCTCGACGTGCTGGTCGACGGCCACCTCGTCGAGCTCGTCGGCTCCGACTCGGCCGGGCAGCCGCGCTACCGGCTTCATGACTTGCTGCGCGTGTATGCGGTGGAGCTGGCGGAGCAGAGTGACGCGGCGAAGACCCGTGCGGCGCTGCGGCGGGTCCTCGAGGGGTATCTGGCGCTCGCGTTGGAAGCCGCGCGGCGGATGCCCCTGCACTTCTTCGGCATGTACTGCGACGACGAGCTACCGCGGCCGGATGTGCCCGCGGACGTGCTCCTCGACGACCCGGCGGCGTGGTTCGCGGCCGAGCGGCACACGAGCGTCGCGGCGGTCTCGCTGGCCGCCGGGCACGGCTTCGACGACCTGGCCTGGCAGCTGGCGTCGGCGCTGACGCCGTACTTCGACCTGCGCGGGCACCAGGACGACTGGCACAGCACGCACACGATCGCCCTCGAAGCGGCCCGGCGGACGGGTTCGCTGCGCGCGGAGGCGATCGTGCAGCGCAACCTCGGTCAATACCTGCTCTACCAGGACGAATACGCCCAGTCGCGGGTGGCGTTCGAGGAGTCGAAGGCGCTGTTCGAGCGGATCGGCGACGCGCAGGGCGTGGCCATCGCGCTGACCGGGCTGGCCACGATCCTGCGCATCGACGGCGAAGACGGCCTGGCGCTCGACCACTGCCACGAAGCGCTGAAGCTGTTCGCGGAAGAAGGCGACCCGAACGGCGAAGCGGTGGCCCGACTGGGCGCGGGCGCGGTCTGGATGTCACGCGGCTGCTACGCGGCGGCGAAGCGCTGGTTCACCGACGCCTTGGAGCTGGCGGCGGCGATCGGCGACCGCCACCGCGAGGCACACGCGTTCAAGCGGCTGGGGTTGCTGTTCCAGCACCAGGGCAACCTGGCGGCGGCCCGCGAGCACGTCGACCAGGCGATCGCGATCTTCACCGAGCTCGGCGACGACCACTGCGTCGGGTATGCGAACCAGAACCTCGGCGAGCTGTGCCTCCACAGTGGCGACTTCGCGCACGCCCAGCTGCTGCTGGTGAACTCGCTGTCGGTGCACCGCCGGAACGGGGACCGGCGCTCGGAAGCCGAGGTGTCGCAGCTGCTCGGTGAGCTGCACCGGGCGTTGTCGCAGCCGGAGCGGTCCCGGGACTATTCGGAGCGGGCGCTGGCGCTCTGGCGGGAGCTTTCCGGCCGGTCGCCGGAGCCCGTGACCTCGGCGGAGGCGCCTCCGCACATCGTTTCCGCTTGATGCTTGTACGGATCATGTACGCCGCCCAGTCAGTCTTTCGCCACGTTCGAGTGAACGAGTGCGAGAGGAGAACCGGGGATGATCCGGATCAAGAAAGCCGGCCGCGTGACCGCGGCGGTCCTGGCCGCCGGGGCGGTGACGGCGCTGGCCGGAGCCCCCGCCCAGGCTGCGGCCACCACGAGCTGGACCGCTGATTTGTCCACTGTGGACACTGATGACGTCAACGTCAACGTCGCCGCCGGCGGCGGAGCGCTGACGCTGGCCGACGCCGCCTGGCACAGAACCGCGCGGGTCGTGGCCGGCAGCGAAGGCAGCCTCATCACCGCCGAGCACGCGCTGGCCACGCCGGCCAACCGCGTCAGCGCGGACCTGACCGCCGACGCGCCGAAGGGCACCAGCGTCGAGGTCGACGTCCGCGGCCGGACCGGCGCGGACGACTGGACCGAGTGGACGCCCGCGGGCACCACGTTCACGACGACGGTCAGCTCCGTGCAGGTGCGCGTCAGCCTGCACAGCACCACCGACGGCGTCCGCCCGTCGGTCCGCGGCGTCGCGCTCAGCGCGGACAGCGCTCCGCGGGTCAACGCGCTGGTCGCGACGACCCCGCTGACCTACAAGGTGTATGGCACCCGCGAAGGGCTCGTCGGCGGCACCACCGCCAACGGCCACAAGATCGTCAGCCACGACCACTTCGTCTCGTTCCCGTCCGGCAAGTCCGTGTCCCCCAAGGGCACCGGCAACTACACCGCGAAGGTGTGCCGCACCGACGGCAGCAAGTGCGAGTACGCGCCGGTGTGGGAGGTCGGCCCGTGGAACGAGCGGGACGACTACTGGAACCCGGCGTCGGTCCGCTCGGAGTTCAAGGACCTGCCGCAGGGCACGCCTGAAGCGCAGGCCGCGTACCTGCAGGGCTACAACGGCAAGAAGGACGACTCCGGCCGCACGGTCCAGAACCCGGCGGGCATCGACCTCGCCGACGGCGTGTTCTGGGACGGCCTCGGCATGTCGGACAACGGCTACGTGAACGTCACCTACCTGTGGACCGGCACCGGCCCGACGGGCACGGTGAAGACCGCGGGCGACCCGATGAACGTCCGGGCGAGCGCGAGCACGTCGGCCGCCATCAAGGGCCTCGCGGCGAACTACGCCAAGGTGACCATCGAGTGCTACGTCCGGGGCGACAGCGTCACCGGCACGTTCGGCACCAGCACCATCTGGGACCGGATCGGCCCGAACAACTACGTGTCGGACACGTACCTGCAGACCGGCTCCGACGAACCGATCGCGCCCCTGTGCTGAACAGCGGCTCGAGCGAGCCCCGAGTATCGCGTGGTTGACTGCCCTCACCCCCGCGAGAAAAGCGAAGGCCCGGCGTCCCCCGCCGGGCCTTCGCGCTTTCCCGGCCCGGTTCGGGCGCCGGCGGTCGGCCCGGACGTCATGAACGACTCTTTCATGTCGCCGGACGCGATGAACGACCCTTTCATGGCATCGCCGATATCCCGGCGAGCGGAACATGAATTCACAACCGTGAACAACTATCCGCCGGGTGTACAAGCGCCAGTCCGCTGTGGAAAACTTCCGGGCACCTGGAGCATTTCCCCACACGGAATGGCGGGCACCTGTGAGCGTTACCCGGAGAACCCTGCTGACCACCGCGGCCGGTGCCGCGGTGGCGGCGAGCGCCAGCACCTCGACGACCGCGGCCGCAAGCGCTTCAACCACCTTTGACCAGGCATCCGCCACCCGGACGCTCCGCCAAGCGGCCGACTACGCGGTGGCCAAGCTCCGCGCGGTGGCCCCCGGCGTCACCGCGTTTCCGACCGGCACGAAGTTCGAGAAATGGGTCTATTCGCAGAATGGCGACTGGGTCGGCGGATTCTGGCCCGGGCAGTTGTGGCTGGCGTACCTGCACAGCGGTGACGAACAATTCAAGACCCTCGCGCTGGCGTCCGCGGAGAAACTCGCGCCGCGCCAGAACGACACCGGTACGCACGACCTCGGTTTCCTCTTCTCCCCGTCGTGGGTGACCGCGTGGCGGCTCACCGGCGACGACAAGTGGAAGGCCGGTGCGCTGCAGGCCGCGTCGTCGCTGATCAAGCGCTACAACCCGGCCGGGAAGTTCATCCGTGCCTGGGGTGCGCTGAACGACCCGAAGGACGCGGGCCGCGTCATCATGGACACGATGATGAACCTGGACCTGCTGGCTTTCGCGAGCAAGCAGACCGGTGACCCGCAGTACCTCGAAATCGCCGTCGCGCACGCGAAGACCGCGCAGAAGAACTTCGTCCGCCCGGACGGGTCCACCCCGCACGTCTTCGACTTCGACCCGGTCAGCGGCGCGCCGATCGGGCCGAACACGGTGCAGGGCTACAGCCCGACTTCGTGCTGGTCACGCGGGCAGGCCTGGGGCGTCTACGGGTTCACGACGATCCACCGCCGCACCGGTGACCAGGAGTTCCTGACCACGGCCCGGCGCCTGGCGGACTTCGCGCTGTCGCACCTGACGGCCGACCACGTGCCGGTGTGGGACTACCTCGCGCCGCAGGCACCGAACGACATCAAGGACGCCTCCGCCGGGGTGATCATGGCCTGCGGCCTGCTGGACCTCGCCGAGATCACGCACCGCCCCCAGTACCGCGACAGCGCGCTGCGGATCCTGTCGGCCGTCTCGCAGACGTGCCTGACGACGAAGTCGACCCGGGCCGAGGCGAGCGTCGCGCGCTGCACCCGCAACCGGCCGGCCGAGGACGGCATCGAGGTGTCGCTCCCCTACGCCGACTACTACCTGCTGGAAGGCATCCTGCGGGTGCTCGACCGGCGCAAGGTCGACCGCGCCGTCGACCTGTCCAGCGTCTGATCTCGCCGGGGAGGCCGCCACCTCCCCCTTGGATCGTCAGTGCTGGTGGTGCGCGTGCACCTTCGCGTGGCCGAGGCCGCGCCCGATCATCCACTTGTTCACCGGCACCGTGACCACGAACGCGATGGCCAGCGAAAGCAGCAGCGCCAGCCAGAAGAGGAAGCTGGCCAGGCCGGCGTCCATCGCCCCCGGGATCGCCACGACGACGGTGTTGTCGATCAGCTCCATGACCGCGATCGACACGGTGTCCGCGGCCAGCGCGACCTTGAACGCCGCCGCCAGGGGCAGCCCCGACTTCAGCACACCCCGCATGGTCAGGCCGTAGCCGAAGACGAACGCGAGAACGATCGACAGGACGACGGTCGCCGCGTTGTGCAGGCCGAAAGCCGTGCCGAGGACCATGCCGAGCACCTCGCCGATCGCACAGCCGGTCAGGCAGTGCAGGGTCGCCTGGATCGCCGTCGCCCACGAAGCTCCGTGCTGTTCGTTCATGCCTGCCACCATACCCCCAAGGGGTATCGATCCGCGTGTCTCGCGCGCCACAACCCGGCGCCTGGGTGACGATCGGCCACGGAACGGCGAATAGTCGTCACTCACCGTGTTCGACACCGCCGACCAGGCGAATCTCCGCCAGAAACCCACCAGGTAGAACTCACTTCCGTAACCCTTTGCGCACATCCCGTTGACCACCGTTACGCGTGGCCCTACCTTCCCCTTTGGTCTCCACCATGCGCAGACCGTTCGAGAGTCCTGAGGAATGGGTGGGGATGCGAGGGCCGACGAAGACGTCCCGGCTGGGCGCGACGCTGCTGCTGGGCGCGGCGCTCGCGCTCGGGGGCTGCTCGGACCAGCTGGGCAGCACCTCCGCGCCGGCGCCGACGCGGATCGTGTTCGTCCCCAAGGTCGCCGGCATCCCCTACTTCCAGGCGATGAACACCGGCGGCCTCGAAGCGGCGAAGCAGCTGGGCGTGGAGTGGTCCACGATCGGCCCGAAGACCGTCGACCCCGCCGACCAGGTCACCATCCTGCACGACCTGATCGCGAAGAAGGTCGACGTCATCGTCGTCGCGCCCAACGACCCGGCCGTGGTCGCACCCGCGATCGCCGAGGCGCGGGCGAAGGGCATCCACGTGCTCACTTCGGACACCGACGCGCCGGGCACCCAGCGCGAGGTGTTCGTCAACCAGGCCAGCGCCGAGGGCATCGGCACCGCGCTGACCGACGCGCTGATGAAGCGGACCGGCGGCACCGGCAAGTACGCGATCGTCTCGTGCGGCCCGGCCGCGGCGAACCTCAACACCTGGATCTCGGTCCAGAAGGAGTACACGGCTTCGCAGTACCCGAAGGCGCAGGTCGTCGAGACCGTGTACGCGGGCGAGGACCAGGACACCGCGACGAACCTGGCCAAGGAGCTGATGGCCCGCCACCCGGACCTCACCGGCTTGGTCGGCGAGTGCACGACGTCCGCGCCCGGCGTCGCGAAAGCGGTGCGCGAGCAGCAGAAGATCGGCCAGGTGTTCACCGTCGGCGTCGGGACGCCGCAGGCGATCAAGCCGTTCCTGCTCGACGGCTCGTGCTCGCAGTCGGTGCTGTGGAACGTCGAGTCGCTGGGCTGGCTGACCGCGTGGACGGCCAAGCAGGTGGCCGACGGCAAGCCGCTGCAGCCGGTCAACAAGGTGAGCCTGGAGCTGCCGGCGGTGAAGTACGACGCCGCGTCGAAGACCGTCCTGCTGGGCGATCCGCTGCTCATCACCGCCGACAACGTCGACCAGTTCAAGTACTGACGGCTACCGCACGTCGATCGTGACCGTCGCGGTGCTCGTCGCCGCCGGGAGCTTCGTCGTGTCGACCGCGAGGTACTCGCCGTCGTCCTGGCGGCCGTCCGGCAGCGTCTTCGGGTGCAGCGCGTACGGCGGGGCCGCGTTCGTCACGCCGTCGATGCCGAAGTCGTTGTCGTTGCTGATCACGAGCGTGCGGCCGCCGTCGGTCGTCGCGACGCCCTCGACCTTGTCGTGCCCGAAGAAGCCGCCGCTCGGGTCGAGCCCGCTCACGAGCGCGCCCAGGTCCAGGGACAGCTTCTTGGAGACCGGCTTGATCCCGGCGGCGGCGAGGTCCTTCGTCGCTTCGGCCGTGGTGTCCTTGCCGACGTAGGCGTCGATGCTCTTCCCGCCGACGAGCAGGCCGCCCTTGACGGCGTCGTACCCCGCGGCCCGCGGGCCGACGTCGGTGGCGCCGGCCAGGTCGATCTCGAAGAGCTTCTTGTACGCGTTCGGCTCCATCCCGCCGTCGCGCTCGTCGACCAGGAAGCGCGTCGCCGAGAGAGCGGTGATCTCGCTGACCGCGGTGCCGGTGGTGTCCGGGTCGTCGAGCAGGTAGAGGTACTCGTGGGTGGCGCGGGTGCGCAGGTCCACGGTGACGATCCGCAGCGTGGTGACGTTGCCCGGCTTCTTCGTCAGGTCCGGCTGCTGCAGGGCGGACTGCATGACGCCGACGAGCGTCCGGCCGTCCGGGGTCACCGCGAGGCCTTCCATGCCCTTGTTCGGCACGCGGTACTTCAGCTCGGCGGGCAGCGAACCGTCGAACGGCGAGAGGCGCTCGATCGCGCGGCCGTCGCGGCCGAAGTGGGTGATGAACGGGCCGTACTCGTCGGAGACCCAGAAGGTGCCGTCCTTCTGCGCGACGAGCCCTTCGGAGTCGTAGCCGTTCGCCGACTGCGGCAGGGCGTTCCCGTTCAGGTCGACGATCTTCTCGCCGGTGTCGGCGAGCGGGCTGACCTGGCCGTTGTAGGGGGTGCCGTCCTTGGCGCGCAACGGGATGGTCTTCTCCAGCACGGCTTTGCCGTCGCGGAGCCGGAACTTCCCGATGGCGGGAGTGAAGGCGGGCAGCGGCTCGATCTTGCCGCCGTCGGGCGCGTCGACGTTCGGACCGCGGTCGGTGAGGCCGTAGAACTCGCTCTTCTCACCGGGCACGGGGGCGAGCGCGGAGCCGTACGCGCCGCCGTTGATCCGAACACCGCCGATGGTGGCGAGTGGCTTGAGGCTGGTCGGGTAGAGCTTCACGGCGTCAGAAACGGTGTAGGTGAAGGAATCCCGGCCGGTGAAGCCGGGCGCGGGGGTGTAGCGGAGGCTGCCGTCGGCGGCGACGTCGACGCTCCCGTGCGCGGCGGCGGTGTGCCGGACGACGGCGGTGGCGCGGTCGTTGCCGAGCACATCGGCGGTCAGGGTCCTCCCGGCCCGGGTGCGAAGGTGGTCATCCTTCGCTTGCGGCCCGTGCTCGTGCGCGCCGGCCGGACCGGCGGCCAGTGGCAGCGCCAGAACCCCGGCGACCAGGGCGATCGTTACCCGCTTCATCCCGTTTCTCCTCTTCCGGCGCGTGGACCGCGCCGGAGGAGGAGTCTTCGTGGCCGAAGTGGACGTTGGCCGGATTCGAGGAGGCCGGGACGTTAACGGTGCGGCCGGCGGGTGTGGCGGTCACCTCGTCCGGGCCGGTCGCGAGTGGGAAACAGGGTTAGAACGCTGTTTCCCACTCACGACCGGCGCGGCACGTCAGCGGTGGCGTCGGACGTGGCCCACCGCCGCTCCGCCGCCCAGCACCAGGATCAGCGCCGTCAGGCCCCAGCGGCGTTTCTCCTGCGTTCGCACCGCCGTGTCCTGCACCACCGGCGGTGGCTCTTCCGTCGGCTGCACACGCCGCTTCGACGGTAGTGGCGGCGGTGGCGGCTCCACCGCCCGCGGCGTCGGCGTGGCCTCCGGGGTCGGAGTGGGCGTCGGGGTCGGGGCCACCGCCGCCGGCTGCTCCACCGGGGGCGGCTGCGACGGCGGTGGTGGCTCCGGCGCCGGCGTCGTCGAGGTGGGCGAAGGAGGCGGCGAAGTCGTCGGCGTAGGACTCGGCGTCTCCGAGGTGGTCGTGGGCGGAGGCGGCGGTGGGGGCGGCGGCGGTGGCGGTGCGGCCTCGGCGAAACACCCGGCCGCGTCCCCGCTCACCAGCGCCGGCCCGGTCGACACCTCGACCGCCGGGCCCGAACCGTCCCGGGGCAACCGGTAAGTCACGCTCCGGCGCCCGTCCCGGTTGGCCGTCGCGTAGATCGCCCCCGGCCCGAGCACCACCGACCCGTACGCACCCCCGCGCGGGAACACCAGCCCCGGCACCACCGCGACCTTCCCCGTCGACGGGTCCAAGCTCACCACCGAACTGTCCCCCCGCGAAGTCGTCGACACGCCGAGCAGCAAGCCGGACGACGGGTCGTACGCGAAGTCGTCCACGCCTGCCGCGAGCGACACCGGCCGCAACGCCGTCCGGTGCGCCACCCGCACGTAGTCCGCGGACGCCGGGTCGATGTCCACTGTGTACAGATCACTGTCCTGCCGCACGTACCAGCGGTTCCCGGCGATCGCGCCCGCCGTCGCCCCGGTGACCAAGCTCCACACCGGACGCTGGGCGCCCGCGCGGCCGACCACGCCGAGGTCCGTCACCACCCCCGACGCGTCGATCCGCACCGCGTGCGCACCGTGGTCGTAGCGGCCGCGGGGCGTTCCGTCGGCGACGCCGTACACCACGTCCTGCGCGGCCGAGTACCCCATCGCGTTGATCCAGTAGCCGGCCTGGGTCAGGCGTTTCGTCGTCCCGTCGGGCAGCGACAGCAGCCGCAACGTCGTCGGCGCGCCGTCGCGTTCGTTCTCCGCCTGCAGGATCGTGCAGCCGTCCGGGTCCTGGGCCGCCGGACGCTTCGCCGGCGTCGGCGCGAGCCAGCCCGTCGCCGCCAGCAGGGCCGAGACCGCCGCGGCCACGCCGAGCATCGCCGCCCAGCGGGCCCGCCCGCCGGTCAAGCCAGCCTTTCCAGCGCGGCGGTGAACGCCTCCGGCGGGATCCTCGCGCCCCCGCTGAACGGGTTCTGCAGCTGGTAGATGGCGAACAGCAGCAACGTGATCGTGCCGGCCAGGGTGGAGACGATGATGACGTGCGCGGCCAGCCGCGTGCCGCCGAACAGGTTCGGCAGCAGGATCGCGGTGATCAGGCTGCCGAGGATCAGCGCGAACCAGACGACCGCCCCGACCCCGCCGCCGCCCGCGTTGTTCAGCCGCTGCGTCCGGGCCTGGTACACCGACCAGAGCTGGTTGCTCGCCTCGGTCTTGCGGTCGATCTGCCAGTCGCCGTCGACCTCGGCGGCCGCGACGGCCTGGCGCATCTGGTCCAGCTGCGTCCAGCCCGTGGCGGCGATCTCGCCGTCGCCGGACAGCCGTGGCCACTCCTGCTGTTCGACCGTCCGCGCGTAGGCGATCGCGAGCTGGTGGACGCGGTCCTTCGTCTCGGCCGGCAGCGAGTCGGCCGCCCACGTCGCCGCGACCAGGCTGTCCGCCTCGGTCTGGGCGTCCTGGCTCGCGGCACCGACGGAGTCGAACAGCGAGATGAGCACGAACGCGACCAGCACCGCGTGCAGCCCGCCGACGATGGTGAACACCTGGCCCGCCGCGTCGTTGTTGTCGGGCCGTCCCTCGTCCCAGCCGAACCGGCGGACCAGGTACGCGATCACGCCGCCGACGAGCGCCGCGCCGGCCACCCAGAGTCCGCCGGCCACGAAGATGTTCATCCACGTCCTTTCTCACACCAGGCGGATTCACCGCCGGATCGCTCAAGTTAGTCACCCATTTCCGGCCGGACAACCGGGAATTGTTCGATTCATCCGAGTGGCCTCACCCAGGCCGCGGCGATAGCCGGTTCGGCGCAGTTCACCGGTGGCCCGCGACCGGCGCCGCTCCCCACCGCGACCATGGATTGCCCTTACGAGCTGGGATCTTCCCGACCGGGTGACAGTCACGAACGGCGGGTGATGACCGGCGCACGAGCAGCCGGGGAAGGTGCCCGAAATGGCCGTTCACCAATCGAGTGATTATCCCGGCGACCCGATCGTGTCATTGTGCTGCCGGACGCCGTTGCTATGTTGATTTCTCGTTGCCAGTCTTGGGCAATCCCGGCCTACGAATGAAGAATTGGGTGGTTCTCGCTGTGACTGTCACCGACCCGGTGGAATCCGACCAGGCGCCGCTGAGCCTCGGGCGGGCCGCGGCCCGCACCCTGGCCACCACGA
>NZ_JBEZHS010000063.1:0-26151 GCF_040650695.1 Amycolatopsis sp. NPDC048633 | reverse complement strand
GGGACTCAGAGTCCCTGAAGGTGCCCTTCACGGCTTGCGGAACCGGTCCGGCCAGCCCGCGCGGTGGCCGGGCCGGCCGGCTCAGGGGGTGCGCGGGCCAGGCAGCTCCCGGCCCGGCAGCCAGCCGTTCGGGATGTCCGTCGCCCGCCACTTGCGGATGCTCAGGCGGACCGCCGTGACCGGTGCCTCGAGGAAGGGCGCCGCCTCCGGGACCTTCGCCACGAGCAGCGAGCGCACCAGCGATTCGTCGTCGGCCGGGACGACCTCGGCCAGCGCCTGCGCCTGCAGGAACGGCTGCATCGGCGAGCCCGTCGACACCACCACCGAAACGACCGGGTTCTCGCGCACCGCGGCCAGCGTGCGGCCCCGGTCCTCGAGGACCAGGTTCAGCGTGAACGGCCCGGTTTCCGCGAAGTACACCCCGCCCACCCACGGGCCGTCGCTGCCCGAGGTCGCGAGGAACATCGACTTGTGCGCGGAGAGGGTGTTCCGCACGAGATCGGCCACGTCGCCGGCCATCGGCTCGACAGTGGTCATGGTGGTTCGCTCCCGGAGATCGTCCGTCCGGGCCCCGTGGCGCCGGATCGCCAGCCGAAGTTAGGCGGCGGAATCGCGACACTCCAAGGAACACGCACCGATCCGGTGAAAGCGCCCGCTCGCCTGGACTACCCACGTCTCGCACCCCAGAGCAGCATCCCTACGAACTCGACTCCAGCAGGGGGACCACTCTGGAGTGCGAGCTCAAGAGTCTCTGCGGCTGCCGTTGATGAACAGTGCGCCCACGATCGTCGCACCTGATCCCACGAGCGAAGGTAGTACCAACCTGCTCAGTTCGAGGGCGTACTCGGGGGTTACTCCGTGGTTCCAAACGGCGGCGAGCGTCAGACCGAACACCACCAAGAGCACGGTGGCGACCCCGATTAGTACCCACTGCTGCATCCGCTCGGTCGCCTTGCGCTGCTCGGATTGCTCCTGCTGCTGAAAGGTGTAAGTCAGCGGCTGCTCCACATTGCTGGGAGGCACCACTTCGTGTGCAGCGGACGGACCCGACCCGGGGATCTCGTCAGACCATGCCTCGAGTGAGACTCCGGCGTCGGGTGAGTCGGAGGGCGCCGCGCCGGCCGGAACCATGTCCTCGGCCGGCGCGGTGTCACCGCTCACTCGCCCCTCGACAGAACTCATGACTCCTTGCCCGAGTCATCCGAGACGTACGGGATCGCGACCGCCACCGGTCCACCCGCCACGTCCGGCTGCTCTTCTCTCCCCCGCGCGACCAGACCGTTCTCCGCAGGGGCGGTGTTGGCTGCGCGGCTTCGCAGAGGCGGATGTCGAAAACTGACGGGGTCGGGGTCTTCCGGCTGACGCTTGGTTCTAGGCATGGGGTGTTCTCCTTTGGAGCGAGGGATGAAGAACGTCCGGATGCCGCTTCAGGTCGTGAAGCGATGACACCGGCCGCAGGCGAGGCAGGGGTTGCGACCTTCCTCACGGAGGGTACATCGGATGTGGCTGATACGTGGGTCTCACAAGCCTGGGAAGTGTCTGAGATACACGTTTTTCGAACTCTGGACGTGCCCCAGACGTGTGGGTGATGCGTAGCGGCTGGTTGCACGCATCCGAGTTACACTGAAAATTCTTAGCTTGACCTTTGTAACGTCGGGGGCTGTGATGTCGAGTTATGAGGCAAGACATGAGAGCAGCACGGGAGCCGTGTGTGGCATGATCATCGCCAGGAGGCAAGGATCCACTCACTTCCAACCCACATATCCGACACCAGCAGGACAGAGCAGACGTGCACGTTGCTCGCCGGCCGAATACACCTCGGCCACCCGAATTCACTTATGGAAGTAGAGGTACCCATGACCAAGCAGCCAAGCTCCTCAGCCGCGGCCCAGCGGGACATCCAGACACCTGCGCAGCGACACAGTTCCGACCCCGCCGCAGGTAACCCGGCCGCGCAGTCGCCTAAACGGATCAATGTCGCCGTCAACGCCGAGACGATCGAGGCATTGCAGAAGGTCATCGAACGTGAAGGTGTCACCCTGACTGAGGCGGTTCGGCGCTTGATCGGCTACGGCGAGGTGCTGTACCGAGCCGTCAAGGAGGAAAACGCGGAAGTCCTCCTCAAGAGCGGACAGAACACCAAGCAAGTGATCATCCTGTGAGACATGCTGTCGCAGACAGCCGTCTCACTGCTCTCATCTCTGTTCAGTTCTCAAGGATCAGAGGCCTTTTCGCCGAAGCTGAGGCCACCGCCTCGCCGCGAAGCCCCGCCTGGAATGGCGAAATTCAGAAACTGATGCACATGCATCTGCATGTGCATGTTGCTAAATCATGACTACGGCCTTCCGTGAAGTCGAACACGGCGTGTGTTCGCGCAGCTTTAGTCGTCACCGACTGGTGTAACCGTTACACCCCGCTACGCAACGTTGTAGGGCCAGACGACCCGTGTGCCTGACAGGGTTCCACCACACCGACGCCCAAACGAGGATGACGTTGCCTCAGCGCGATGTTTTCCCCCGATCAGACGCTCACACGTATCCCGCGCCAGCTCTCCGGGATGAGCAACGGACCACATCGCTCAGCCGATACCCGTCGCACAGCAGCTGGCCTCGACCTGGAGACACGCTGCCTACCCCTCAAGCAATACCAACCTGGGGACGTCGCCTTGAAAGCGCGCTGAAACGCACGAAGGCCACCCCGGGAAGTACCGGGGTGGCCTCGAGCCGCTGCTACGGGTCAGTCGCCGACGCCGAAGCCGACCTTGCGGACGTCGGACGGGGCGATCTCGACGTACGCGATGCGGTCGGAGGGGACGATGTACTTGCGCCCCTTCTCGTCGCTGATGCGGAAGAGCCCGTCACCGGCCGTCAGGGCCTCGGCGACCAGCTTCTCCACCTCTTCGGGAGACTGGCCACTGGACACCACCAGCTCGCGCGGCGTGTCCTTGATGCCGATCTTGACCTCCACGTGGGACCTCCGCTGGAAATTCGTAAGGGATGTGCTCGGCAAGGCTAACCGAACGGGCTCGTTCCGGTGGCGCATGTCCGCGCTCCACCGCGTCGTCACTTCCGGGAACTCCATCGGGATCAGCCCAGGCCGAGCGCCTGCATGCGCTTCGTGTGCCCCTGTTGCAACCGCCGGAACAACGCGGCAATTCCGGAGAGGTCGCCCGAGCCGCCGATGATCAGCTCGGCCAGCCCGTCCCGCTCGGCGACGACGTACTGGGCCTGGGTGAGCGCCTCGCCCAGCAGGCGGCGCCCCCACAGCGCGAGCTTGTCGCGGGTCTTGGGGTCCGCTTCGATGCCGGCGGCGACTTCGCGTTCGGCGAACGCGGAGTGGCCGGTGTCGGCGAGCACGGTGAGCACGAGGTCCTTGGTCTCCGGGTCGAGCCAGCTGGCGATCTCCCGGTAGAGGTCGGCGGCCAGCCCGTCGCCGACGTAGGCCTTGACCAGCGACTCCAGCCACGACTTCGGCGGCGTCGAAGCGTGCCAGGCGTCGACCTGGGCCACGAACGGTGACATCGCGTCTTCGATCTTGACGTCGTGCGCCGCCAGGTGCTGGGCGAGGAGGCCGTAGTGACCGATCTCCGCGGCCGCCATCGCCGCCAGCGCGGCGCGCCCGGCGAGGGTCGGGGCACTGCGCGCGTCTTCGGCCATCCGGTCGAACGCGGACAGTTCGAGGTAGGCGATCACACCCAGAAGGTCTACGACGCCTTCAGGGGTCTCTTTCGGCTCGGTCACGGGGGCAGGGTATCGCCGAAGCACCCGGGCGTGTCGGGACGAGACCGATCACACTGGTTCCGGCGTGCCGGGTACTGTCGAAAAACTGCTGACCAGGTACACTGCGGTTGAAATAGAAGCTTCCGTACGCCATACCGGCGTCGGGAACAGGCAGGTCACGTTGGCTTGCCGACGTACTGCAATGTGCGTGCACGCCTCTTCCGGCATTCCCGGGACGGACCGGTTCCGCGCTTCAGATCAGCGCCAGGGACCAGCGTTTACTCCCGGTCGAGTGTCGAGCGGACCCAGGGCTGTGCGCGCTGGTCACGAGAGAGGCGATCACCCTGACCGCAGAAATTTCCACAACCGAACAGCCCCCCGCCGTCGCGCTGGAGCACAGCGAGACCGGCCCGGCCGCGCTCGACACCTCGCACCCGCTGCAGGCGGGCGTCGAGGTCGAGCCCGAAGCCCCGACCTTCGCGTCGTTCGGCGTCAAGCCGGAGATCATCAAGGCCCTCGCCGAAGTCGGCATCGAGCGGACCTTCGCGATCCAGGAGCTCACGCTGCCGCTGGCGATGGCCGGCGACGACCTCATCGGCCAGGCCCGCACCGGCATGGGCAAGACGCTGGGCTTCGGCGTCCCGCTGCTGCACCGCGTCGAGGTGCCGGGCGACGGCACCCCGCAGGTGCTGGTCGTGGTGCCGACCCGCGAGCTGTGCATCCAGGTCGCCAACGACCTCAAGGGCGCCGGCAAGCACCTCGGCATCCGCACCCTGGCCATCTACGGCGGCCGCCCCTACGAGCCGCAGATCGAGGCGCTCCGCAAGGGCATCGACGTCGTGGTCGGCACCCCTGGCCGGCTCCTCGACCTGGCCGAGCAGAAGCACCTGGTGCTCGGCAAGGTCCGCGGGCTCGTGCTGGACGAGGCCGACGAGATGCTCGACCTGGGCTTCCTGCCCGACATCGAGCGCATCCTCCGGATGGTGCCGGACAAGCGCCAGACGATGCTCTTCTCGGCGACCATGCCGGGGCCGATCATCACGCTGGCCCGCACGTTCCTCACCCAGCCGACGCACATCCGCGCGGAGGAGAACGACGCGAGCGCGATCCACGAGCGCACCACCCAGTTCGTCTACCGGGCGCACTCGATGGACAAGCCCGAGGTCATCGCCCGCATCCTGCAGGCGGCCGACCGTGGCCTGACGATGATCTTCAGCCGCACCAAGCGCACCGCGCAGAAGGTGGCCGACGACCTGGTCGAGCGCGGCTTCGCCGCGGCGGCCGTGCACGGCGACCTGGGCCAGGGCGCGCGCGAGCAGGCGCTGCGCGCGTTCCGCTCCGGCAAGGTCGACGTCCTGGTCGCGACCGACGTCGCCGCCCGCGGCATCGACATCGACGACGTCACGCACGTCATCAACTACCAGTGCCCCGACGACGAGAAGACCTACGTCCACCGCATCGGCCGCACCGGCCGCGCGGGCCGCACCGGTGTCGCGGTCACCCTCGTCGACTGGGACGAGATGCCGCGCTGGAAGCTGATCTCGGACACCCTCGGCCTCGACAAGCCGGAGCCGGTGGAGACGTACTCGTCGTCGAAGCACCTGTTCGAAGACCTGGGTATCCCCGCGGGCAAGACCGGCCGGCTGCCGCTGGCCAACCGCACCCGGGCGGGCTTGGGCGCCGAAGAGGAAGAGGACCTGGGCGGCAAGCGCCGCGGCCCGCGTGGCCGGGCGAAGGCCGGCGAGACGCCCGCGGAAGACGCGCCGCGCAAGCGCAACCGCACCCCGCGCAAGCGGACCCGCGGTGCCGCGCGGTCGGGCGAGGGGACCGAGGCCACGGACAACGCCGCCGCCGCTTCTCCGGATGACGCTCCCGCTTCGGAAGGCCGCACCCGGTCGCGTCGCCGCTCCCACGGCACCGCGCCGGAAGCGACCGGTCCGGCCACCGAGAAGGAAGCCGGCGACAACGCCGAGCGGCCGGCTCGGCGGCGCCGCCGTCGCCGTCCCACCGCGACGTCTGATACACCTGCGTCGGCAGACTGAACCTGAGCGCGGGGGTCCGGGTACGTGAGCGACGTCGAGAAGGCGCCTGAAAACGCGCCTGAAGAGACCCCTGACTACGGCTCCGAGGACGTCCTCGAGGACGTCGAAAGCACTCCGCCCGCCCCGCGGGTCAAGGCGCGTCGTTCGCCTTGGAACCGCGGGCGGGACCGGGTGATCGCCGCGCTGGTCGGGGTCGCCGTGGTCGCGGTCGCGCTGGTCGTCGGCATGACGAGCGACAGCGCGGCCACCGACCGGACCGAGGCTGCGGCACCCCCGCCGTTGCCCGCGGCGCCGGACAAGGTGCCGGGCTCGCTGGCCGAGCTGTGGAGCGCCCGCAGCGGCGCGACGCCGGTCCCGGTGGTGGCGGGCGACGCCGTGGCGACAGCGGACGGCGGCGAGGTCGCCGCCCGCGACCCGCTGACCGGGCAGATCCGCTGGCACTACACGCGTGACCTGCCGTTGTGCTCGATGAACGAGACGTGGGGTCGGCTGAACGCCGTCTACCACAAGACCGAAAACTGCAGCGAGGTCACGCAGCTCGACCCGGGCACCGGCCGGATCACGGCGCAGCGCAACGGCAACGCGGAGCTGGGCACGCGCCTGGTCAGCGATGGCTCGCACGTGACCGCGACGGGCAAGAAGCTGCTGACGACGTGGCGCGACGACCTGGTGCAGAGCGCCGAGTACGGCCAGGTCCCGGCGCTGGTCAACGCGGGCAAGCAGCCCCGCACGGGCTGCACGTACGGCACGGTCGCGGCGGCGTCGGGCAAGGTCGGCGTGATCGAGCGCTGCCCGGGCGACCCGGCCGACCGCCTGACGGTGTACAAGGCGGCGCCGGAGAAGGACGACGAGCCGTCGGTGGCGTTCAGCAGCGTGCTGGCGGGCAAGCGGGCCCGGGTGATCGCGATGTCCGGCGACCTGACGGCGGTGGTCCTGCCGGACCAGAAACTCCTGGTGATCTACAACGGCGACGGTTCGCAGCGCGCGGCCTACCCGCTGGACGTGCCGGCCGCCGACCTGGCCCAGGATCCCGTGGGCGGTACCGAGGCGACGACCCAGACGACGCAGAACCTGTACTGGTTCAGCGGGTCGAAGGTCCTGGCGCTGTCACGCGACGACCTTTCGCCGCGATGGACGTTGAGCAGCGCTTCGGGTCCCGGGATCCTGTTCGCGCAGCAGCTGGTGGTCCCGATCAAGGGCGGCCTGGCGGTGCTGAACGAGAACGACGGTTCGACGATCCGCACGGTAGGGGTGGATCGCCGGGGCTACACCGGAGTGGTCCGCCTGGGCGCGGCCGGCCCGGTACTGCTGGAAGAACGCGGCGACACCCTGACGGCCCTGAAGTAGCTACGGCGTGTCGTCCCGCCCCTCACGCGAGCCGACCGCTGGCGAGCGTGGGAGTTCGCTTCTGGCTCAGGTGAGCCAGAAGAGGGTCAGGGCCGAGACGGTGAAGAGCACGACCGCCACGCCCGCACCCGCGGCCGGGACACCGTTGCGGCGGTCCGCGACCCGCTGGGCCAGCAACGCCAGTATCGCGGCCACCGGGTGACCGATCAGCAGCACCGCGCCCGGCCCGGGTGCGCCCGTGTTCAGGTCGATTCCCGCTACCGCGAGGACTCCGATCGCCAAGACCGCGAGGCCGGCGGCGAGTGAGCCGGTGAATCCGCGCCACCAGCGGCCGCCGGGCTTCCTCGGTTCCTCTGCCTCCGGCGAAGCATCGGCCGAAGTCGTATCCGCCGGCTCGATGTTCTCGGGTTCGACGCGTTCCTGCGGAACCGTCTGCGCCTCCGCGCTGGGCTCAGCAGCCAGCGGCTCGGTCTGCTGCTGCGGCGGAACCGCCTCGGCCGCACCAGGCCCAGCCGCGGGCTCGGCCCGCTCCTGCGGCTCGGCCTCAGTCGCCGACTCGGCGTCGGGCGCGCCCGATGGCGTGGGCACCGTGGCCAGTTCGTCGGTGTCCGGTGAAGCCACTTTCCCTCCCTGTCAGGGCGCGAGCAGGTCCCACGGCTGCAGCTGCGGGGCCGCTTCCTGCCCCGCCTTGCAGCTCGGCCTGAAGTCGCACCAGGCGCAGCGGCGGTCCGGGCGGGCCGGGAACAGCACGTCCCCGTCACCGCCCGCGTCCAGGGTATCCGCGGCCAGCCTGAGTTCTCCGGCGGTCTCACCGGCGCGTTGGAGGTGCCTTTGCAAGCTCTCCGGCGTGTGCTCGGCCGCCGCGATCGTGCCGGTCGGGAGGTGGTGCAGCTCCACCGTCGTGCACGGCATCCGCAGCGTCCGCGCCCCCGCCACCGCGTACAGCGCCAGCGCCTGCGACGCGCGGGCCTCGTACTCGTCCGGCGGCCGCTTGCCCGTCTTGTAGTCCACGATGACGAGTGAGCCGTCGCGCGCGTCGATCCGGTCCGCGCGGCCCTCGATGATCATCGACGGCCTTTCCCCCGGCTCGGGGCTGACCGGCGCCGACACCCACCGCTCGAGCCCGACCGGGTCATGGCTGACGTCGTTGTCCTCGACGTACTCCGCCACCCATCCCTTGGCCCGCGCCCGGTAACGCGCCGCCTGCTCGTCGGTCTCGAACCCCGCGTCCTTCCAGAACTCCGCCACCAGCGCCACCGCCCGCTGCGGCACGCGCTTGAGCACCGGCAGGTCGAACAACGCCCGCAGCGCGTTGTGCACCACCGCGCCGAGCGTGCTGTGCGCCCACGGCCCGGTGCGCTGCGGGGTCGGCCGTTCGAGGTACGCGAGCCGGTACCGGCGCGGGCAGTCGTCGAAGGTTGCCAGCCGCGCCGGCGACACCTTCGTGAGCCGCACCGGTTGCGCGACGCCGAAGTCGAACCCCATCTGCTCCTTCACGCTGCCCACGCTACGCACCACCACCGACACTTTCCGCGCCGGACCACCCGCAAAGCCGTGAAGGCCTCCTTACCGGCCATAAGAGCCAGGAAGGAGGCCTTCACGGCTTTTCCTACCGCACCACCAGGACCGTGTGCGTCCCACCGGAAACGGCCAGCGAGCCACCGGCCGCGGCGCGCGTCGGGCGTCCGTCGAGCAGCACCAGCTTCCCGGCCGGGACCACCAGCGCACCGGACGTCCCCCGCGGGGCCGTCACCGTCAGCGCGAACACCGAACCCTGCTGAGTCCACGAAGCCGACAACGCGCCCTTCGGCGTCGGCACCGCTCCGCGCGCCCACGAAACGGAACCCGGGTGCGGCGAAACCGTCCACGTCGCGAAGCCCGGCGAAGTCGGCGAGACGCCCAGGAGGTCGTTCGTCAAAGCCGGCACGACGCCGGTCGACCAGCCGTGCGCGGCCGACGTGTACCCCTGCTCGTAGTGCGAGCCGCCCTCGCCGATGCCCTCCCACGCCGTGATGCCCGGGTCGTGCGTGGTCATCCAGCCGTACATCCGCTTGATCTGGTCGATCGCCGACGCCGCCTGCCCGGTGCGGAACCGCGCCTGGATTTCCGGGAACGACGTGAACGCGTACACGCGCTTCGTCCCGTCGGAGACGAGAGTGTCGTTGTCCATGAAGGGATTCCCGTAGGGCAACGCACCGGCCGCGAGCCGCGCCAACGAAGACGTGGCCTGCGCCGGCGAAGCGATACCCGCCACGATCGCCTGGCTGTTGCCGTCCTGGCCGTGTCGCACCGCGCCCGTCGCCGAGTCGAGGTAGGCCCCCGCCGCCGGGTCCCACAGGTACTGGTTCACCGCCGCCGCGACGCCGGAAGCGCGCGCCAGCCACCGGTCCGCGTCAGTCGCGTGCCCCGTCGCCCGCGCCAGGCCCGCCGCGCCCTGAAGCGCCCGGACGTACAACGCGTTGTAGTACGTCACTTCGCCCGTACGCGGCAGGAACGCGTAGTCGCCGTAGCCGCTGGTGCCGTTAAGGCCCTTCGAGAGCAACCCGTGCGAATCGGTGACCGACGGATACCACGCGTCAAGCGTCTTCACGAGGTGCGAGTAGTACGAAGACGCGTACGCGGTGTCGCCCGTGTAGAGCACGTAGTCCCAGCTCGACGTCACCCACCAGAGCGGATAGTCGAACAGCGGCAAGGTGTAGTTGTTGATCGACGCCGGCGGGATCCAGCCGTCCGCGCGCTGGTGGTCGGCCAGGTCGGCGAGCACGTTCCGCGCCGCCGTGCCGTCCTGGTGCGTCAGGTACTCGGTCAGCCCGGACACCGCGACGTCGCCGACATACGGGTCCCGGTCGCGCTTCGCGCCGTCGTGCAGCACCAGTTTCCCGTCCAGCGACGGCGAGAACGCGCCGCGCGGGTCCACATCGGACTCGCGGAAGGTGTCCATGCCCAGCTCGTTCGTGTACGACGCGGCGTACCAGTACTGGTTGAGCTGTTCGTCGGACGACTCGAACCAGCCGCGGTAGGTGCTCGGCGTGCCGAGGAACGGCGTGAAGTCGAGCGAGACGCCGTTGATCCGAACCTCACCGGAAGGCTGGGTGAGCGGCGCGTCCGACGCGAGCGCGTCGAGGCTGATCCGCAGGTAGCGGAAGCCGCGCAGGCCGTCCGCGCACACCTGCGTGCCGCTCTGGCAGCCCTTCGTGTCGCGCCAGACGGTCGGTGTCGCCGGCACGGCGATCTGGTCGCTGCCCGGTCCGCCGGAGAAGTCCGAGCGCGAGAAGTCGGAGCGTTCGCCCAGGTACTGCTGGGTTTCCGAGGTCGACACCCGGACACCGGGGTGGTTCGCCGAGGCGCCCGCGAAGGAGATCTTCGGGTACCCCGCGACGACCTTGCCGAAGTCCACCACCGCGACGGGCACCGGCGGGTCGGCGACCAGGCCGGGCCAGACCTCGGTGACGCGGCTGAACTCGCCCGAAGGCGTCGCCTGGTCCTTCGTCACGGTGATCCGGACCTGTGTGGCCGTCACCGGCCGGTCGAACGTCACCGCCCGCTGGACCGCGGTGTTGCCGCTGACGGTCGCCGCCACCCGCCACGCGCCCGCGTCCTGCACCTCCACCGTGTAGTCCTGCGGCACACCGTCCACACTGGACAGAACGGTGACGCCGGGGAGCGCGACCGGCGCGGCCGGGGTGATGGTCAGGACGTCCGGGTAGGCGCCGATCGTGTCGTCGTTCCAGAAGGTGTCCGGGTTGCCGTCGACGGCGTTGCCGGGCTCGTACGTCCGCGGCTGGCCGTTCCCGCCGTTGTTCGGCGCGTGGAACGACGACGCGGCCGCGGTGGTCCCCGCGGGCCAGGCCGGCTTCGGCGGCGGCGCCTGCCGCTTGAACGTTGCGACGCCGCGCCCGAGCAGGCCGTCCGGGTTCGTGACGTCGCCGGTGGCCGACAGCACCTTCACCGGCCGGACGTCCCGGCTCGCCGGCGCGACGACGTACTTCTGCCAGCCCGGGCCGGGCAGGGCGGTCGCCGCGGGCGCCGCGACCACGCCGCTCGCCACCAGGACCGTGACCGGCAGGACTGCTCTGAGCCACTTCATCGAGGCCTCCGCAAGGCGTTGAATCGTTTCAACCGCTGAGCTGAGATTCAGGCTGCGGGAGGCGTGCCAACGATGTCAACGGAGCCGGCGGTTCCTGTCCGGCAGGACAACCCGAAAGGCGGGGGTCAGCTGCCGCCGGCGATGAAGCCGCGCACGGAGTTCGCGACGAGCTCCACGGCGATGGCCGCGAGCAGCAGACCGGCCACCTTGGCCAGCAGCGTGATGCCGCTTTCCTTGATCAGCCGGATGACGACGCCGGAGTAGCGCATGCAGATGTAGATCACGAAGTGCGTCGTGACGATCGCCAGCGCCAGGGCGATGTACGCGCCGATGTGCCCGTCGGCCTGGCGGACGAACACGATGGTCGCGGCGATCGCGCCGGGCCCGGCCAGCAGCGGCGTGCCGAGCGGCACGAGCGCGACGTTGACGTCTTCGGTGGCCGCTTCGGCCTCGTGGCCGTTGCCGGTCAGCAGCTGCAGCGCGATGAGCAGGAGCAGCAGGCCGCCGGCGCCCTGCAGGGCGGGGATGCCGATGCCGAGGTAGGCCAGGATCGCCTGGCCGGCGACCGCGAACAGGCTGATGACCAGCAGCGACACCAGGACGGCCTGCCGGGCGGCGCGCGCCCGCGTCGCCAGCGGCTTGCGGCCGACGAGACTGAGGAACACCGGCACGGTGCCGGGCGGGTCCATGATGACGACGAGGGTGATCGTCGCGCTCATGAAGAGCTTGGCGTCGAAGACGTCGGCGATCGCCATGTCAGCTCTTCACGACCTGGAAGCCGGTCGCGCGCGCGACGAGCTCCTCGAACTGCCCGGGGTCGGTGGTGCACTCGCCGAGCGCGATCGTCTTGTTGGTGCCGTGGTAGTCGCTGGACCCGGTGACGAGCAGGCCGAGGTCGCCGGCCAGCGCGCGGGTGCGGGCCCGCGTCGGCGCGTCGTGGTTCGGGTGGTCGGCCTCGACGCCGGTGAGCCCGTGCGCGGCCAGCTCGGCGAGGGTGTCCTCGCTGATCGTGGCGCCGCGGCTGAAGGCGAAGGGGTGCGCGATGACCGTGACGCCGCCGGCCGCGGCGATCATGTCGATGGCCTCTTCGACCGGCGTGTCGCGGCGGGCGACGTAGTAGCCGCGGCGCGGGCTGAGGTAGTCGGCGAAGGCCTCGTCGACGGACTTGACCAGCCCGGCCCGGACCAGCGCCTGGGCCAGGTGCGGGCGCCCGGGCGGCGAGTCCTCGGGGAGCAGGCCGAAGATCTCGTCGGCGTCGATCGGCAGGCCGTCGGCGGCCATCCGCTCGGCCATCCGGCGCAGCCGCGTGCGGCGCTCGACGCGCAGCCGGGTCTGCTCGGTGACGACCGGCTCGGACGTCGGGTCGAAGAGGTAGGCCAGCAGGTGGACGCTGATCTGGCGGCCGGTCTCGGGGTTGATCGAGACGGTCGAGAGCTCGGCGCCGGGGACCAGCGTCAGGCCTGGTGGGATGGCCGCGGTGGCCGGGGCCCAGCCCGCGGTGGTGTCGTGGTCGGTGATCGCGACGACGTCGAGCCCGGCTCTCGCGGCCGCGGCGACGAGCCCGGCCGGCGTGTCGGTGCCGTCGGAGGCGGTGGAATGGGCGTGCAGGTCGATGCGCATCGGGTCCATTGTCGACGATGCGCTACGTCACACGGGAGCCGGGACGGCTCAGCCGACCGGCTTCTTGCCGCGGGCGGCCCGCTGGGCCTTGATCATCGAGAAGCGCTCGGCCTGCTTCTGCTTGTCGCCGAAGACGAGCTCCGAGATCGTGTCGTAGAACTCTTCGGCCCGCGGCAGGTAGTCGATCCTGTTGAGCGCCTGGATCTGACCGGCCGACTCCACGACCATCGTGCCGTAGCCCATCATGCGGCCGGTGGCGGTGCGCACGAAGCTGAGGTCGGTGACCTTGCTGATCGGCATCATCAGCACCTTGGTCGTGAAGACGCCGGTGGTCATGACGAACCGCTTGTCGGTGACCACCAGCCGCTCGACCCACCACTCCATCACCTGGTAGGCGAAGCGCAGCACGACGATCAGCGCGACGTACCAGAGGAGGTTCTGGCCGATGTACAGCGCCGGTGGCAGCAGGTAGGACACCAGGACGCAGACGGCCAGCAAGGCCGCCGCTTCGAAGGTGTCCCACAGCAGCACCGCCCAGTGGCGGCGGATCCGGATGACCCGTCGCTCGGTGTCGAGGAGGTACTCGTCGGGGTCGCGAGGCGCGAACATGGTTCGAGGGTAGCCCCGCGATCAGCCCTTGAACACGTTGCTGACGAAGGTGATCACCGATTCGGCCGAGTCACGGAGGAAGTCGACGATGTTGCCGACAAGGCCCGCGGCCTGACCGGGCTGGGCAATGACGAAGAACAGCACCAACGCGATACCGGCGAGGCCCGCAATCTTCTTCACGTTCACCGCGATCAAATCCCGTCTCTTACGGTGACACCGGACAACAGCAGAAAGCCTGACTTTTACGTTGTACCGCACTGAACAGGCACGCGGGAGGTAAGTCCCGCGCTTGGGTCAGCACGCGGTCCGAAGTGTACCGTACGACTACTCTCCGTGTACAGGACATCCGTTTTCAAGTCGGTCACGTCTACCGTTGGGGACATGGGACCCCCGTTGGACGCCACGATCCGCTGTGTCGGCGGGATCGCGTTCGACGCACACGGCCGCTTACTGCTCATCAGACGGGCGAATGACCCCGGTTCGGGGCAATGGTCTCTGCCGGGTGGCCGAGTCGAACCGGGCGAAACGGACAAAGAGGCAGTGGTCAGGGAGCTGGCGGAGGAGACCGGACTCGACGTGATTCCCGGCACACTGGTCGGGTCGGTGATCCGCGGACCGTACGAGATTCACGACTACGCCTGCTCGGTGGTGGGCGGAGCTCTCACGGCGGGTGACGACGCCTCCGACGCGCGTTGGGCCGATGCGGCAGACCTGTCGGCCCTGGAGGCGGGCGGGGAGCTGGTGGATCTTCTTTATGTGACTTTGCGTGACTGGAAGGCGCTTCCGCGGGCTTGAGAGGCGCTTTGGCGGCCTGTGCGTGTCCTGAATGACTCATTCAGGGCTTTTGGAAGGTGAGGCTCCGGCAAAGTCGGGGGCTGCGTGGGTGGCTCGAAAGTCCGGCGGTGCTCGGGAGCGCCGGTGTGCCGGTCCGGGGGCACGGTCGCGACGGTCATGAAAGACCCTTTCACCTCGTCCGGCGCGGTGAAAGGGTCTTTCATGACGTCCAGGCGAGGTCGCGAATGACTCACCGGGGACACCCGCTTACAGCGGCAGCCAGGTCATCCGCTGCCCGTGCGGTGCAGTCCGAGCCAAGGCGTGCGCCTCCGCCTTCCCGTCCTCCCACCGCACGACGCCCAACGTCGCCAGCCCGTCCCCGGCCAGATCCGACCGTCCCGGCAGCACCGGCTCCAGCCCGGCGCCGTAGAACTCCTCCGAGACCCACCACAGCGGCCGTGAAGCCGCCAGCGAAGCCAGCGTCGAAACGAACTCCGCCCGCCGGTCAGCCGTGAAGTACGCCAGCGCGTGGCTCGTCACCACCACCAGCGGCCCCTCCAAGGTCGAGGCAGCCGAAGCCAGGTCGTCGACGCCGTCGCCGGCGATGAGGCGGGGGCGGTGCTTCGCCTGCTCGGCCGCCGCCGTCCTCAGCAGCCTGATGCGGTCCGGCTGGTCGGCCCAGACGCACGCCTCCAGCCACGCCAGCTCGTCCTCGTCCGAGAGGTCCACCGGCGCCCGGTCCAGGCCGGCCCGGTCGAGCAGGGACAGCTTCTTCGGCAGCTTCGGCGCCACCGCGCCGGGAGCCAGGTCGAGCGCGCAGTGCAGGCCGACCGGGGTCTTCGCCGGGCCCGCCGTCAGCTGCTCGCCGCCGTCGCACTGGTAGCGGTAGCCGAAGCGGTCCAGCCCCAGCAGGAGCCCGGCGCTGCAGCCGACCTCCAGCAGGGAAACCTTCCCGCCCGCCTCCTTCGCCGCCCGCGCCACGCCCGGGTACAGCAGCGCCGCCCGGCGGACCTCGTTCGTCTGCGTATAACGCGACGAAATCAACGCGCGAGCCTTCTCCGCACGCTCCAGCAGGAACGACCGGAACAGCGGCCAGGTCTCCGAGTCGACGCCGTCGAAGCCGCCCAGGGACGGGTAGTAGCGCGAAAGCGGGTGGATGGGGTCGGCCTGCACCAGCCGGTGCGCCGTCGCCATCAGCAGCGTCGCGCGCACCTCGCCGTCGCGGGCCGAGGCGAGCAGCCCGGCCACGTCGTCGTCCGCGGCCGCCTGCAGCGCCAGGTGCTCGTACAGCGGCGAGACCCCGTGGGCCTCGGCTTCCGCGAACGTGCGCAGTACTTCCTTGATCCGGTCCAGGTCCATCAGAGCCTCATTCGTGCGGCACCGGCCGGCCCGGTTGCTCCCCGCCCCGAGTTTCCCCGTAGGAGCGCTTCGGCACCATCACCTTCCGCCGGAAGGTGCACACGATCAGGCCGTCCTGCTTGTAGCCGCGCGTCTCGACGTACACGACACCGCGGTCGTCCTTGGACTTCGACGGCGTCTTGTCCAGCACCTCGGTCTCGCCGTAGATGGTGTCGCCGTGGAACGTCGGCTTGACGTGCTTGAGGGACTCGACCTCGAGGTTCGCGATGGCCTTGCCGGAGACGTCGGGCACGGACATCCCGAGCAGCAGCGAGTAGACGTAGTTCCCGACCACGACGTTCTTGCCGAAGTCGGTGGTCTCTTCGGCGTAGTGCGCGTCCAGGTGCAGCGGGTGGTGGTTCATGGTGATCAGGCAGAAGAGGTGGTCGTCGTATTCGGTGACCGTTTTGCCCGGCCAGTGCTTGTAGACCGCACCGACCTCGAACTCCTCGTAGTACCGACCGAACTGCACTCGTCTCTCCCTGTTCCGCGTACTGCGCCGTTGGTTACCAATCCGACCACAGCCACGGCCATCCGGCTCTGTGGCAACGGTTACGTACCGCTGGGGGCGGCCTGCTTTCGGTCGGATCGGTAACGCCGCGTGAGGCTGGTACGACACGCATCCGTAGTGAGGAGTACCCTCAACCATTGGTTCTCGCGCGTCAACGCGAGCCCCACCACTCCGCCCCGGCCCGAAGGAGGTGAGGAACCCCGATGAGTAGTGGCGATAGTCCGCTCCCTAGTACTCCCAGCGTTCCCACCACACCCGCCGGCCGGCTCATCTCCTGGTAGGCCCTCTCCCCGGGAACGCTGGTGTCGCCGGGCGGACGCGTTCCGCCCTGGTCAGTCGTCTCGCACGACCACGCACGACGCCCAGGAGATCCCATGCCTGCCATTCCCTCGCTCGGCGGCCTTCGCGGCCGCGGCAACAAGGGCGCCGTCCCCGTCCGTCCGGTCCCGGTGCCGCTGTCCGCGTACGTCGTGGACTGCGCGGTGTACGTCGCGGGTGAGCGCCTGCCCGGCCGCTGGACGCACATCGAGGCGATCAAAGAGGTCCGCAAGCGCCACGAGGGGTTCGTCTGGATCGGGCTGCACGAGCCGGACTCCGAGCAGATCCAGGGCATCGCGGAAACCTTCGGGCTGCACGAGCTGGCCGTCGAGGACGCCCTCGAGGCGCACCAGCGGCCGAAGCTCGAGCGCTACGACGACACGCTCTTCCTGGTGGTCAAGACCGTCCGGTACGTCGAACACGAGTCACCCACAACGGCGAACGAGATCGTCGAGACCGGCGAGCTCATGGTGTTCCTCGGCCGGGACTTCGTGATCACCGTCCGCCACGGGAACCACTCCGGCCTGGCGCGCCTGCGCCGCGAGCTGGACGACGACTCCGAGCGCCTGCAGCTGGGCCCGGCCGCGGTCGTGCACGCGATCGCCGACCACGTCGTCGACCACTACCTCGACGTCACGGGCCGCATCGAGAACGACATCGACGTGATGGAGGCGCAGGTCTTCGCGCCGCGGTCGCAGGTCAGCGCCGAGCAGATCTACCTGATGAAGCGGGAGGTCCTCGAGCTGCGCCGCGCGGTGATGCCGCTGGCGACGCCGATCCAGCGGCTCGCCGAGGGCTACACGCGGCTGGTGCCGGACGAGGTCCGCTCCTACTTCCGCGACGTCGCCGACCACCTCACGACCGTGTCCGAGCGGGTGGCGGCGTTCGACGAGCTGCTGTCCACCCTGGTCGACGCGACGGTCGCGAAGATCTCCCTGCAGCAGAACACCGACATGCGCAAGATCACGTCGTGGGCGGCGATCATCACCGTCCCGACGATGATCGCGGGCATCTACGGGATGAACTTCGACTACCTGCCCGAGCTGCACTGGAAGTTCGGGTACCCGCTGGTGATCACGGTGATCCTGGCGATCTGCCTGTTGCTGTACCGAATATTCCGGAAGAACGGCTGGCTCTAGGTCCCCCTTCTCCACCGGAATCCGTACAGGAGATCTCTCATGTCCAGGATGCTGTCCAACCTGAAGTTCTGGGCGCTCGCGCTCAGCGTGCTGTGGATCGTCGTCATCACTTTCGTCATCGTCGCCGACCCGGGGTTCGCACACGGCATGAAGTGACGCCCGGGCGTCGTACCCTGGGGCCATGCCGAAAGCGCTGGTCGTCTCCGACGAGGTCGACGAGCGGCTGTGGACCGACGCGGTCCGCGGCTGCGCCGTCGACCTCGTCATCGGCGCCGGCGACCTCCCCTACGACTACCTCGCGTTCCTGGCCAGCGCGCTCGACGCGCCGTGCGTGTTCGTGCCCGGGAACCACGACCCGGACCTGAGCGGCTACACGCGCTACGGCGGGCTGTCCATGAAGGACGGTTTCCCCACGGCCTGGCCGGGTCCGGCGGGCGGCGTCAACGCCGACGGCCGGGTCGTCGACGTCGCCGGGCTCCGGTTCGCCGGGCTCGGCGGCTCGATCCGCTACAACGACGGGCCGAACCAGTGGACGCAGCGCCAGCAGGCGCGCCGGGCCCGCGGCCTGGTGCGGCGCGCGAAGTGGCAGCGGCGTCGTGACGGCCGTGACGTCGACGTCCTGCTGACGCATTCGCCGCCACTGGACCTCGGCGACCGGGCGGACCCGCCGCACCGCGGGTTCGCGTGCCTGCACCGGACGATCGACGTGCTGCGGCCGAAGTGGTTGCTGCACGGGCACATCCACCCCCACGGCGAGCCGGTACCGGACCGGGTCGCCGGCGAAACCCGGATCCGCAACGTGGTGGGCCACCGGATCATGGAGTTCTCATGAAAGAGACGGGGTTTCCCCGCGCCGACGCGGAGAACGACTTCCTCCGCGCGCGCCGGGGCCAGGTGCTGTCGCGGCTTTCGACGTGGCTGCGCCGCGAGCCCGACGACGTCAACATCATGCTGCCGTTCCACGAGGTGGTGGAGGCGCTCGGCTACCTCGGCGAGAGCCGGATCGGCCTGCGGGTGATCAAGCTGGACTCGATCGCCGGCACGGTCGACCGCAGCCGCGACTTCGACCGCCGCTTCCGCCCGACGTCGGCCCGGGTCCGCGAACGCTGGGAGCGCTTGGCTTTGGCGTCCCGGCGCGGCGAGGAGATCCCGCCGATCGAGGTGTACCGCGTGGGCGAGCTGCACTTCATCATCGACGGCCACCACCGCGTGTCGGTGGCGCACGCGCAGGGACTGTCCACAATAGAGGCTTCGGTGACGGTCGTCCGGACCAAGCTGAACCCCGGTGGCATCCGCCACCGCGGCGACCTGATCGTCAAGGACTACCGGCGGCTGTTCCTGGAGCGCGTCCCGCTGGCGGGCCACGCGCGGGCGTCAGTGATCGTCTCGGACCCGTGGGACTACGCGAAGCTGGGCGAACACGTGGAGGCGTGGGGTTTCCGGCTGATGCAGGACGAAGGCAAGTTCTGCGACCGGGCGAGCATCGCGCAGCGCTGGTTCGACGAGGAGTTCGTGCCGGTGGTGGGCATGCTGCGGCAGGCGGGGATGGTCGGCGACCGGACGGACGCCGAGGCGTACATGTGGGTGGCGGCGGAGCGGTACCGGCTGATCCGGACGCACCGCTGGGACGACGAGGTCATCGAGGCGCTCCGGTCGCGGAACCCCTAGAAAGCCAGCCCCGGGGTCAGCACCAGCTGCCGTACCTGGTCAGCCGTCAGCACGGGCTCCGGACGCTGCTCCGGCAGCCGGACTTCGTCCTGCTCCAGCACTCCGCTGTTGTTCGACCAGATCTGCACATACCCGAACGGGGCCGACAGCGCCGCCCGGTAGGTCAGCGCACCCGTCTCCCGGGAAGTCGTCTGCTGCAGCGCGCCCTCCGGAAGCTGCTCCACCGAGCACTCGCCGTCGGCCGGCTCGCAACGCGGCACCACCGAGTTCGGGAACGGCAGCATCCGCACGTACACCGATCCCGAGCCCCGCGCGTCCGTCACCCGCACGCCCAGGTGGAAGAGCGCCTCGCGCGGCGCGTCGCCCGCCGGGTCCGCGATCAGGTGGAACGGGTCCGCCGGCGGGGTCTCGCCCGGGATCGTCAAGCGCGTGATCCGCGCGTCCGGAGGCACCAGAGAACGCACCGCGTTGCCCACCACGCAGCTCAGCCGGTCGACCAGCGCCGACCGCGTGTTCGACGTCGCCGGGCACGCCGGGCCGGCGACTTCGCCTCGGTGCGGCAGCACCACGACCGCCAGCCCCAGGGCCAGCACCACCACGAGCGCGGCCACCACGCCGGTGAGCAGGTGCCGGCGGCGCGAGAGCCGGGCCGCCGAAAGCACCGCGTCCCCAGACAGGCCGATCGGCGGCTCGCCTTCGGTCACGTAAGCCGTCAAGGCGGATCGGACGTCTTCCATCACCGCTCCTCCCCCGTCGGCGCGGGCAGGACCGCGCGCAGCGCCTCGACCCCGCGGGCCGTCTGGGACTTGACCGTGCCCTCGGCCACGCCGAGCAGCGAAGCGACCTCCGCCACCGGGAGGTCTTCGAGGAACCGCAGCACGACCATCGCGCGCTGCCGGGGTGTGAGATCGGACAACGCGCGCTCGACGTCGAGCCGGATGTGGCTGTCGCGGGCCGGTGGAGACTCCTGTTCCGGCACGACAGACGTCACGTACTCGCGCACGGAGGTCCGCCGGCCGGCGAGAAAGAGGTTCAGCAGGATGCGGCGGGCGTAGGCGTCGACCGTGTCCGGCCGGACACGCCGCCAGCGCCGGTACAGCTGCACGAACATGGCCTGGACCAGGTCTTCGGCCTGGTGCCAGTCGCCGCAGAAAGCGAACGCCACCCGGCGGAACCGCTGTACCCGCGCGGCGAAGTACTCGCTGAAATCGAGGTCTCTCGACGCCCCCACCCGGCCCTCCTTCGCACGTTCTCAGTGTTACTAGTGCGCGGAGGGCCGGGAAGGTTCAAGCGGATCTACATGTGGACGGCGCCGGGCGCCGCCTCACCCTTCGGAGCGCCCGACTGGAGCAGCAGGCCGCTGAGCACCGCACCGACCGCGAAGATCACCGCCGCCCAGGTGAACGCCGTCGTGTAGCTCTCGATCGCCGCCTCGGCCGCCAGCTGCGGCGTCGGGACCTTGTTCGCGAGGTAGGCCGTCGCCGCGTTGCCGGCCAGCGTCGACAGCAGTGCCGTGCCGATCGAGCCGCCGACCTGCTGCATCGTGTTGACCGCGGCCGACGCGACCCCCGCGTCGTGCGCCTCGACGCCGAACGTCGCGACGCTCATCGCCGGCGCCATCGCCAGGCCGATGCCGAAGCCCATCACCAGCAGCGGGCCGAGGACGCCGGACGTGTACGTGCTCTCGAGACCGATGCCGCTCAGCCAGAACAGCCCGACGGCCGCGATCGCCATGCCCGTCGGCACCAGCGGACGCGGGCCGAAGCGCGGGAGCAGGACGGCCGTCGCGGTGGTGGCGGCCAGCATCAGCGTCGCGACCATCGGCAGGAAGCCGACGCCGCTCTCGATCGGCGTGAACTTCAGGTTCTGCTGCACGTAGAACGTCAGGAACAGGAAGATCGCGAACATGCCGATGGCGAGCAGGAACATCGCCAGGTATGAGCCGCCGCGGTTGCGGTCGAGCAGTACGCGCAGCGGGAGCAGCGGGTGCGAGACGCGCTGCTGCAGCCACACGAACACGCCCAGCAGCACCACGCCGGCCGTGAGGAAGCCCCAGACCGAGACCGCCGACCACGAGTTCGACTCGGCGTTCGCGAAGCCGTAGACCAGCGAGAACAGACCGGCCGACGCGGTGACCGTGCCCGGCAGGTCGAGCTTCGGGCGCGGGCCGTCGTCCTTCTGGTTGCGCAGCAGGACCGAGCTGCCGACGAACGCGGCCACGGCGAAGATGATGTTGACGAACATGCACCAGCGCCAGTCGAGGTACTCGGTGAGCACGCCGCCGAGCAGCAGCCCGACCGCCGCGCCGCCACCGCCGATGGCGCCGAACACGCCGAACGCGCGGCCGCGTTCCTTCGGGTCGGTGAACGTCGTGGTGAGCAGCGAAAGCGCGGCCGGCGCGAGCAGCGCGCCGAACACGCCCTGTGCCGCGCGGGCGATCAGCAGCATTTCGATGTTGCTCGCTGCACCGCCGAGGGCGGACACCGCGGCGAAGCCGGCCAGGCCGACGAGCAGGGCGTTCTTGCGGCCGAAGAGGTCCGCGAGCCGCCCGCCGAGCAGCAGCAGGCTGCCGAACGCGAGCGCGTACGCCGTGACGACCCACTGGCGCGCATCGTTGGAAAAGCCCAGGTCGACCTGGGCCGAGGGCAGCGCGATGTTCACGACGGTCGCGTCCAGCACGACCATCAGCTGCGCCAGGCCGATCATCACCAGGATCAGCCACCGTCTGGCGTGGTGGGGGTTTTCGCCGGCGCGCGTGTCCCCCGACGGCGCGACGACGAGTGTGGACTCGGTCATGGAGTGTCCTCACGGAAAGTGATCAAGACGCTATGTGGAGTAGGTATCTCCCCTTACGCAACCCAACGTACACAAGAACCGGAGATGGCGCCTCTACTTGGTTGGTAGAGTGGGACGCATGACACGGGACACTGGTCCCGCCGCACCGGCGCGGCCGCTGCGGCGCGACGCCGAACTCAACCGCCGCCGCATCCTCCAGTCGGCCCGGGAAGTCTTCGGCCGGCGAGGCCTCGAAGCCACGCTCGACGACATCGCGCACCACGCCGGTCTCGGCGTCGGCACGGTGTACCGCCGCTTCCCCAGCAAGGAACACCTGGTCGAAGCCATGTTCGCCGAGCGCATGGAGGAGATCGGCGACCTCGCCGAGGAAGCGCTGAAAGCCGACGACGCGTGGCAGGCCTTCGTCGACTTCACGTGGAAGTCGATCGAGCTGCACTCCGGCGACCGCGGGCTGCGCGAAATCATGCTGTCCAACAAGTTCGGCCACGAGCACGTCGCCGAAGAGAAGGCCCGCATGGTGCCGTTGATCACACAGCTCGTCGAGCGGGCCAAGGCGGCGGGCGGCCTGCGCGCCGACTTCTCCCCGACGGACATCCCGCTGCTGCACATGATGGTCGGCTCGGCGATCGAGTTCACGTGCGCGGTGGAGCCGGACCTGTGGCGCCGCTGCCTCGCGATGCTGCTCGACGGGCTGCGCGCCCAGCCCGGCAAGCCGTCGCCGCTGCCCCACCCGCCGCTCGGCGTGGACGAGGTCGACGAAGCGATGTCCTGCTGGCGCCCCTGACGGGGTGATCGGCGCGGGAAGCGCGGCGACCCGACCAGAACCGGATCGAGGGTGTGCCGGTCAACAGTTATTCGGCGCTCTGAGCCGCTAGCGGCACCCGGGAAACGCAATCACCACTGCACGTGCGGATGCGCCGCGATCTTCGACGAGACCGCTTTCGCCGAAGTCGCCTTCACCGCACCCGCCGTGGCGGTGCGGGACTCGAAGGATCCCTCCGGCCCGCACTTCGCCGTCGACGCCTCTGCCTGGCTGTACTTCCTCACCGCCGTCACTCGGACGGGATGATCGCCCACATGATCAGGTAGGCCACGAACTGCGGCCCGGGCAGCAGGCACGACAACACGGCCAGCAGCCGCACGGTGCTCGTCTTCATGCCCCACCGCTGGGCGAGACCCGCGCACACACCGCCGATCATGCGGCCGTAGCGGGGGCGGGACAGCCGTCGGGTGGTGACCGGTGCGCTCATCGTCTTTGCCTTTCTTCGTGCCTCGGAGAACTTCCGATATCCCCACTTCACCACCGGAGTACCCACTTCCGCATCGCTCGCGGGATGGATCCCTCCCTTAGGGGACGGTAAAAGCGAAAATCGTTCGGACTGCCTCGCGAAACCCGGGAAACCGGCGTGGAAACCGATGACCTGCACGTTCTCCGGCCAGGGCCTGAAAAACAGTGAGAGATGTCCCCGTCAGGGCTGGTTTTTCTCCCCGATCCGGTGATACTTGCACACCGTGTACCCGCGTCTGCAGTCCTTGGTCGTCGCCATGCTTTGCGCCCTCCTCGCCGCCGGATGCGCGACGACGCAGGCCGCTCCCGAGACGACGTCCGGGCCCACGCCGCTGACCGCGTCCGCGGCGCTCGGGGACTTCGCGACCGTCAACTACTGCAGCCTGCTCGACGTGCCCGCCGTCGCGCCCGGCGCGGTCGCCACCCCGACGTTCGAGACCTGCCGGGCCGACCTCGGCACGCGCACGATCCTCGTGGGGCCGCTGGCCTTCGACTCCGACCCGAACATCAAGCCCTACGCCTACCTCGGGCCGGTGCCCGACGGCGTCGCGATCCAGCAGTCGATGTTCAACGACCGCAGCGCGTGCACCCGCGCGATCACCTTCGCCGACGGCAACCGGCTCGACCTCTCGGTCTCCGACACCGGCGACGACCAGGCCGCCCGCTGCGGCGTCGCGGACGCGGCCGTCAGCTCGGTGCTGACCGCGGTCACCGCGAACAAGGTGGGGCGGCTGAAGTTCCCGGACCGCTCGTGGGGGCTCGTGGCGCCGTGCGTGCTGCTGGACACCCACGACCTCGACGCCGTCGCGGGCGCCGGCAGCCGGCCGGCGACGGGGCTGTCCGGGCACAGCTGCATCCGCGGCAAGGTGAGCTTGAAGCTGACGGTGGAGACGGACGAGGCGTCGGCCCCGGCCGGCCCGCCCGAAACGGTGGGCGGCCGCGAGACCCGGGTCCGCGTCTCGGGTGCGTTCTGCCTGGTCGACACGACGCAGCCGGCACCGGGCCTGCCGGGCCACCGCGAGCTGGCGGAGCTCAGCGTGGTGGAGACGGCGGGCACGGCCGGCGACGGCACGTGCGCCGTGGCCCGCACCGCGGCGAGCGCGATCTTCCCCCGGCTCCCGACGCCGTAGCCCGAACTTTTTTTCGCGGCGATGTCGAACCGCGTCGAGCCGGTTCGTAGCCAAGGTGAGACGTCGATCCGCAGAAGGAGCCCGAGATGAAGCAGTACCTGCTCGCCGTCCAGCTCGACGAGAGCGCGCCGCCGGAGCCCGAAGAGGCGATCCGGGCCCAGATGGCCCGCACCGGCCAGGTCACCGACGAGATGAAGGCCGCCGGTGCGTGGGTGTTCGTCGGCGGCCTGCAGCACTCGGACGCCTCGACGGTCGTCCGTACTCCGGGCGGCACCACCGCCTTCACCGACGGCCCGTTCGCCGAGACGAAGGAACAGCTCGGCGGGTTCTGGGTGATCCAGGCCGAGGACCTCGACGAGGCACTGGCCTGGGCCGAAAAGTGCTCGCTGGCCTGCCGGCAGCCGATCGAGGTGCGCCCGTTCGACGACGGTTCGCGCCGGCGCTGATGGACCTGGACAGCGTCTACCGGGCGGAGTACGGCCGGTGCGTGGCCACGCTGACGCGCCTGCTCGGGGACATCGGGCTCGCCGAGGAGGCCGTGCAGGACGCGTTCGCGGTGGCCGTCACGAAGTGGGAAGCCGCGCTGCCGCCGAACCCCGGCGCGTGGATCGTGACCACCGCCCGCAACCGGGCGATCGACCGCCTGCGCCGGGAGTCCACCCGCGAAGCCCGGCACGCCCAAGCCCTGCTGCTGCACGAACCCGGCGAACCCGAGGAGGTGGGACCCGTGCGCGACGACCAGCTCCGCCTGATCTTCACCTGCTGCCACCCGGCGCTCTCGCCGCTCGCGCAGGCGGCGCTCACCCTGCGCCTGCTCGGCGGCCTGGAGGTGCCGGAGATCGCGCGCGCCTACCTCGTCCCGGAAGCGACCATCTCGCAACGGATCGTCCGTGCGAAGAAGAAGATCCGCGACGCCGGGATCCCCTACCGGGTGCCGGACGCCGCCGCGCTCCCCGACCGGCTGGCCTCGGTGCTCACCGTGCTGTACCTGGTCTTCAACGAGGGCTACGCGTCGACATCCGGGGAGCTGGTGCGGACGGACCTGTGCGCGGACGCCGTCCGCCTGGCGCGGGCGCTCGCCGACCTGATGCCGGACGAGCCGGAGGTCCTCGGACTGCTGGCGCTGCTCCTGCTGACCGAAGCCCGGCGGCCGGCGCGGGTCGGCCCGTCGGGTGAGCTGGTGGTGCTCGCGGAGCAGGACCGGTCGCGGTGGAACCGGGACCTGATCGCCGAAGGGCACGAGCTGGTGCGGCGGTGCCTGCGGCGCAACCGGCCGGGGCCGTACCAGCTGCAGGCCGCGATCAACGCCGTGCACACGGACGGGCCGTCGACGGACTGGGAGCAGGTGCTGGCGCTCTACGACCAGCTGCTGGCACAGAACCCGACGCCGATCGTCGCGCTCAACCGCGCGGTGGCCGTCGCCGAGGTGCACGGTCCGGCCCTGGCACTGGCCACGATCGAAGACCTGGACCTGCCGGGCTACCACCTGCTGCCGGCCACCCGCGCGGACCTGCTCGCCCGCCTCGGCCGGACCACCGAGGCCGTCACGGCCTACGACGAGGCGATCACACTGGCCGGCAACGAAACCGAGCGAACCTTCCTGCAGACCCGGCGGGCACGCCTGGCCTGAAAGCCGTGAAGGCCTCCTTACCGGCCATAAGAGCCGGTAAGGAGGCCTTCACGGACTTTGCCTCAGTCCTCGTAG
>NZ_JBEZHS010000062.1:0-26631 GCF_040650695.1 Amycolatopsis sp. NPDC048633 | reverse complement strand
CCCCACACCCCCCCCCTCCTCACCCCCCCCTATCTTTTTGCCGGCGGCCCGGGGTGGCTATCCCCCTACCCGCGGCGCCCGTGGGCCCCGGGCCGCGCCACCAGCTCGGTTTCGGCGAGCTGGTGGCGCTCCCGGCCGGGCTGGCGCAGGAACAGCGTCAGCACCGCCGAAACGAGCGCGATGCACCCGGCGAGGATGTACGCGCCGGTGTAGCCCCAAACGCTGATGACACCCGCGGCGAGCCCGCCGCCGCCGACGCCACCGATCAGTTTCGCGCTGTAGACCAGGCCGTAGTTCGAGGCGTTGTTGTTCTCGCCGAAGTAGTCCGGCACCAGCGCCGCGAACAGCGGGTAGAACGCGCCGCCCCCGAAGCCGGTCAGGAACGCGAACACCATGAACAGCACCAGGTTGTGGGTGTTCCCGGCGTACAGCACACCGAACTGCGCGCCGGCCGCGATCACCAGCACCAGGGTCAGTGTCTGCCGCCGCCCGATCTTGTCCGACGCCCAGCCGACGACCGCGCGGCCGGTGCCGTTCACGATCGCCAGTACCCCGGCCGAAGAAGCCGCGACGAACGCGCCGAAGTGGCTCACCTTCGCGAACGGCACCTGGAAGTTGATGCCGAACAGCGAAACCCCGCCGATGATCACCAGGCACACCCACATCAGCGGCAGCATCCCGGTCCGGACCGCCTCCACCGGCGAGAACTGCTTCACCGCCGGCGGGTTCTTCGCCAGGCGCCCGTTCTTGGACTGGCGGTCGCGGACCCAGCCGAGCGGGTCGACGTCGTGCGGCCACCAGCTCTTCGGCGGGTCCTTGAACAGGAACCCGCAGATCCCGACGGCGATGAGCATGTAGACGCCCATGACGTCGAGGATCACCGAGTAGTTGGTGGGGGTCAGGAAGGCTGCGAACACGTAGATGAACGGAACCGCACCGTAGGCGAAGCCGCCGTTGACGAAGCCCGTCCGCGCACCCCGTTTCTCGGGGTACCACTTGCCGACCATGTTGATGCAGGTCGCGTACACCAGCCCGGCGCCGATGCCGCCGAGCACGGAGTAGCCGGCGAACGCCAGCGCGAGGTTGCCGCTGTGGGAAATGGTGAAGTAGCCGATCGCGCTGCACAGTGCGCCGGCGAGCATGGCCGTCTTCGCCGACACGATGTTCTTCTCCCGCAACCGCCCGGCGGGGAAGGCGACCGCGGCCTGGAACACGGCCCAGATGCTGGCCAGCCAGAACGCGTCCGACAGCGTCCAGCCGTATTTCTCCTCCAGGGTGCCTTCGACGGCGCCCCAGCCGTATTCGAACACGCTGACCGCCATCATGGCGATCCACGGCAGCCAGACCATCCAGCTGCGCGAGCGCCCCATGATGTCCTGCGGGGTCTCGCCGATCCGGTACACGCGTCCGTTGTCGTCGACAATCTCCTGGTACCTAGCTGCGGTCATGAGAGTTCTCTTTCGTCACCGTTGACTTGTCTCCCTCTGTGCGCGCCGGCTCTGTTCAGCCGGCCGCCGCGGGTCGCGCCACCAGCTCGGTTTCGGCGAGCGGGGAGCGCTTTCCGCCGGGCTTGCGGCCCGGCTGGCGCAGGAACAGGGCCAGCCCCGCGGCCAGCAGGCTCGTCCCGGCCGCCAGGTAGAAGGCCGCGCCGTAGCCCCACCCGTCGATGACCAGCTTGCCGAGGCCCGCCCCGACGATCCCGGACACGAGCTTCGAGCTGTAGACGAGGCCGTAGTTGCTGGCGTTGTTGTTCTCGCCGAAGTAGTCGGCGGTCAAGGCAGCGAACAGCGGGAAGATCGCCCCGCCGCCGAACCCGGAGACCATCGACGCCAGCAGGAACAGCGGCATGCTGCCGATCGAGCCGGACAGGAACACCGCGACCTGGGCCAGCCCGAGGACCACGCAGACCAGCAGCAGCGTCTGCCGCCGCCCGTACCGGTCGGAGATCCAGCCGATCACGCCGCGCCCGGCGCCGTTGATGACCGCCTTCAAGCTCATCGCCAGCGCGACGATGCCGCCGGCGAAGCCCATCTCCTTGCCGAAGGGGACCTGCGCGGAGATGCCGAAGATGTTCACCCCCGCCGTGCACAGCAGGCAGATCCACATCAGCGGCAGCATCCCGGTCCGGACCGCCTCACGCGGGGTGAACTGCTTGACGGCGGGCGGGTTCTTCGCCAGCGACCGGCGCACCCGCGGGTCGTCCGGCACCTTCAGCGGGTCGACGTGCGCCGGCCACCAGTTCTTCGGCGGGTCGCGGAAGAAGAGCCCGCTCACCGCGACGGCGGCGGCCAGGAACAGCCCGACCGCGGGCAGGATGGCGCCGTAGTTGCCCAGGTCGAGGTAGTTCGTGAAGATGAAGATGAACGGCACCGACCCGTAGGCGAACCCGCCGTTGACGAACCCGGTCTTCCCGCCCTTGCGCTCCGGGTACCACTTCCCGACCATGTTGATGCAGGTCGCGTAGACGAACCCGGCGCCACCGCCGCCGAACAGGCCGAAACCCAGGTACGCCCAGAAGACGGTCGGCGCGTAGGCCAGTGCCACGTAGCCGAGCACGGTGCCGACCGCGCCGATCAGCATCGCGGACCGGGCGGACAGTTTGCCGCTTTCCCGCATCTTGCCCGCGGGGAACGCGACCGCCGCCTGGAAGAAGACCCAGACGGCCAGCAGCCAGAAGATGTGCGCGCCGTGCCAGCCGTGCGCCGCCGACAGCGTGTCCTCGGCGGAGGTGAACGCGTATTCCGAAGAGCTGATGGCCATCATGGCCACCCAGGGCAGCACCACCATCATCCACCGCGGCCGGCCCATGATGTCCCGGTCGGACTCACCGACCCGGTAGGTTCTTCCGTTCTTGTCGACTATCTCCTGAAACGTCGCTACGGTCATGAGAGTTCTCTTTCGTCACCGTTGACTGAAATTCACCGGTGCTTCGCCCCGGGCCGGGGGCTTCGCCACCCGGACCCCCGAAAGCACTGGTGGTCCCTCTGTTGCCGTCGTGCGGTGGATCTTCGTCCTTTCTCCTTCGGTGGACCAGCCCCTGTGGAAGGTGTTCAGAGCAGTCCGGCGGCCCGGGCCCACCGGTACTTCGCGCCGAGGACGGCGACGGGCTTTTCGGTGGTGTACGGGTAGGCGACGACACCGTGGTCGTAGAGGTACGTGCTCGCCTCCTCGACTTCGACGTCGCCGGAGAGCGACGCGACGACGGGCTTGTGGATGCCCTTCGCGCGGTACTCCTCGACCACTTCGGACACGAGCTCCGCGAACACCATCGGCGGGGTGACGATGGTGTGCCAGTAGCCCAGGATCAGGGCGTGGATGCGGTCGTCCTCGAGGCCCAGCGCGATCGTGTTGCGGTAGGTCGAGGGCGGCTCGCCGCCGGTGATGTCCACCGGGTTGCCGGCCGCACCGAAGGGCGGGATGAACTTCCGGAACGCGGTGTCGAGGTCCGGCGGGATCTCCATCAGGTCGAGCCCGTTGTCGACGCAGGCGTCCGACAGCAGCACGCCCGAGCCGCCGGCGCCGGTGATGATGACGACGTTCTTGCCCTTCGGTGTGGGCAGCAGCGGGATGCCGCGGGCGTACTCGAGCATGTCGTTCAGCCCGGGCGCCCGGATCACGCCGCTCTGGCGGAGGATGTCGTCGTAGACCTTGTCGTCGCCGGCCAGCGCGCCGGTGTGCGAGCTGGCCGCCTTGGCGCCCTGTGACGTCCGGCCGGCTTTGAGCACGACGATCGGCTTGCGCTTCGAGACCCGCGTCGCCGTCTCCGCGAACGACCGGCCGTCCTTGAGGTCTTCGAGGTGCATCGCGATCAGGTCGGTATTGTCGTCCTGCTCGAAGAAGGTGAGCAGGTCGTCCTCGTCGATGTCGGCCTTGTTCCCTACGCCGACGATCGAGGACACGCCCATCTTCGCCGAGCGGCTGAACCCGAGGATCGCCATCCCGATCCCGCCGCTCTGCGACGACAGGGCGACGCCGCCTTTGACGTCATAGGGCGTGCAGAAGGTCGCCGACAGGTTCTCCGGCGTGTAGTAGTAGCCGTAGATGTTCGGCCCGAGGATGCGCACGCCGTGCTTGCGGGCGATGGCGACGACCTCGTCCTGCAGCTCGATGTTGCCGGTCTCGCCGAAGCCGGACGGGATGAGGATCGCCCCGGCCGCGCCCTTCTTGCCGACCTCTTCCAGCGCCGCGGGCACGAACTTCGCCGGGATGGCGAACACCGCGACGTCGACGTCACCGGGCACGTCGGTGATGCTGGCGTACGCCTTGCGGTCGAGGATCTCGGTGGCCTTCGGGTTGATCGGGTGGATCTCGCCCGCGTAACCGCCGTTGACCAGGTTCTTCATCACCGAGTTGCCGATCTTGCCGGCCTCGGCCGACGCGCCGATCACCGCGATCGACGCCGGTTTCATGATCCGGTTCATCGAGGCGAGGATCTCTTCCTGGGTGAACCGGAACGGCTCCTTCGCCGCGTCCGGGTCGACCAGGATCCGCACGTCGACCGCGGTGGCCCCGGACGGCGTCGCGAGCACCGGGTTGAGGTCCACCTCGGACAGCTGCGGGAAGTCCGCGACCAGCTGCCCGAGCCCGGTGATCACCGCGGCGAGGGCGTCGCGGTCGACCGGCTCGGCGCCACGGACGCCCCGGAGGATCTCCGCGGCCTGGATGCCGTCGATCATCGAAAGCGCTTCCCCGGTGCTGGTCGGCGCCAGCCGGAAGGTGACGTCCTTGAGCACTTCGACCAGGACGCCGCCGAGGCCGAACGCGACGATCTTCCCGAAGGTCCGGTCGGTGACCGAGCCGATGATCACCTCCTGGCCCTCGGTGAGCATCTGCTGCACCTGGACGCCGAGGATCTCCGCGTCGGCGTTGTACGCCTTCGCGTTGTCGACGATCTTCGTGAAGCCGGCCTTCACCGCTTCCGCGTCGTTCAGCCCGACGAGGACGCCGCCGGCTTCCGTCTTGTGCAGGATGTCCGGCGAGACGATCTTGAGCACCACCGGCAGGCCGATCTCTTCGGCCTGGGCGACGGCGTCGTCCGCCGTGGTGGACAGCCGTTCGGCCGGCGTCGGGATGCCGTAGGCCTCGCAGACCGCCCGCCCCTCGGGCGCGGTCAGCGACGACCGCCCCTCGGCGGCCACCTGGTCGAGGATCTTCTCGACCGCTGCGCGATCCGCCACTCAGATCACCCCCGCCGCGCGGAACTTCTCGAGCTCGGTCTCGCTGTAGCCGAGTTCGGCCAGCACCTCGTCGTTGTGCTCGCCGAGCAACGGTGAGCGCTCGATCTCGACCGGGGAGTCCGACAGCTTGAGCGGGCAGCCGACGGTCTTGAAGCTGCCACGCTCCGGGTGCGCCACCTCGACGACCGAGCCGAGCTCTTCGAGGGTCTCGTCCTCGATCAGCTCCTTCGTGGACAGGATCGGGCCGCACGGGATGCTGTGGGCGTTGAGCTTCTCCATCACCTCCCACTTGGTGTGCTTCTCGGTCCACTCCTCCACGAGCGCGAACATCTTGTCCAGTTTGGACAGCCGGACCTCGGGGGTGGCCCACGCCGGGTCGTCGGCCAGCTCCTCCTTGCCGATGAGCCGGGCGAGCGGCGCCCAGCCGGGTGGCTGGACGATCACGTAGATGTAGTCGTTCGGCCCGCCGGGCGCGCACTTCACCGCCCAGCCGGGCTGCCCGCCGCCGGAGGCGTTGCCCGAGCGCGGCACCTCGTCGCCGAAGTGGTCGTTCGGGTACTCGCCGAGCCGGCCGTGGACGAGCCGCTGCTGGTCACGCAGCTTCACGCGGCACAGGTTGAGCACGGCGTCCTGCATGGCGACCTGGACGCGCTGGCCGCGGCCGGTGGAGGTCCGCTGGAACAGCGCGGCGAGGATGGCGGCCACCAGGTGGATGCCGGTGCCGGAGTCGCCGATCTGCGCGCCGGTCGCGGTCGGCGGCCCCTCCTCGAAGCCGGTGGTGCTCATCGCGCCGCCCATGGCCTGCGCGATCACCTCGTAGGCCTTGAAGTCGGCGTAGCGGCCGGGGCCGAACCCCTTGATGGAGGCGTAGATCAGCCGCGGGTTCAGCGCGGCCAGCTTCTCCCAGGGGTAGCCGAACCGGTCGACGACACCCGGGCCGAAGTTCTCCACCAGGATGTCCACTCCGGACACGAGCTTCTCGAAGACCTCCTTGCCCTCGTCGCTCTTCATGTTGAGCGTGATGCTGCGCTTGTTGGAGTTCAGCATCGTGAAGTAGAGGCTGTCGACGCCGGGCAGGTCACGCAGCTGGCCCCGCGTGATGTCGCCCCGGCCGGGAGTCTCGAGCTTGATCACGTCGGCGCCGAGCCAGGCCAGCAGCTGCGTCGACGACGGTCCGGACTGCACGTGCGTCATGTCGAGGACGCGGACGCCCTCCAGTGCCTTACCCATGGGGCCTCCGCTCACTTGTACATGGTCTGGTTCATGGTTCCGGGGGCGTACACGTCGGGGTCGACCCAGACGTTGATCAGCGACGGCTTGCCCGACTCGCGGGCCCGCTGCAACGCCGGCGCGATGTCGGCCGGGTCGCGGACCTCTTCGCCGTACCCGCCGAGCATCCGGGCGAACTCGTCGTAGCGGACGTCGCCGAGGGTGTTGCCGACGCGCTCGCGCGGCAGGCCGTACTTCGCGGCCTGGCCGTAGCGGATCTGGTTCATCGACGAGTTGTTGCCGACGATCCCGACGAACGGCAGGTTGAACCGCACCAGCGTTTCGAAGTCCCAGCCGGTGAGACTGAAGGCGCCGTCGCCGAAGAGCGCGACGACCTCCTTGTCCGGGCGGGCATGCTTGGCGGCCAGCACGAACGGGATCCCGACGCCGAGTGTCCCGAGTGGACCCGGGTCCATCCAGTGGCCGGGCGACTTGGGCTGCACGACCTGGCCGGAGAAGGTGACGATGTCGCCGCCGTCGCCGATGTAGATCGAGTCCTCGGTGAGGAACTCGTTGATCTCGTGGACCAGCCGGTACGGGTGGATCGGGCTCGCGTCGGAGTGCTGCAGCGGCAGCCGCTTCTGCTTCGCCTTCTCCTCCACGGCCTGGAGCTCTTCGAGCCAGACCTTGCGCGCGACGGCGCCGTTGTCCCCGCGACCGGACGCGGCCTGCGCGACGGCGGCCAGGACCTGACCGGCGTCCCCGACGATGCCGAGGTCGATGTCGCGGTTCTTGCCGACCGTGCGGTAGTCGAGATCGATCTGGACGACGGTGGCGTCCTTCGACAGCCGCTTGCCGTAGCCCATCCGGAAGTCGAACGGGGTGCCGACGATGATGATGACGTCGGCGTTGTCGAAGGCGTACCGGCGCGAAAGCTGGAAGTGGTGCGGGTCGCCCGGCGGCAGGGTGCCGCGGCCGGCGCCGTTCATGTACGCCGGGATGTTGAGCGTGCGCACCAGGTCGACGGCCGGCTCGGTGGCCCGCGTCGTCCAGACCTGGCTGCCCAGCAGGATGGCCGGCTTCTTGGCGTGCACCAGCAGGTCGGCGAGCTTCTCGATGTCGGCGGGGTCGCCCGCGTTCTTCGTCGACGCGCGGTAGCGGCCGGCTTCCGGGATGCGGGCCTGCTCGAGTGGCACGCGCGCGTCGAGGACGTCGCGCGGGATCTCCAGGAACGACGGGCCGGGCGCGCCGGCGTAGGCCTCGCGGAACGCCATCGACACGAGGTCGGCGACGCGCGCGGTGTGCGGCACGGTGGCGGCGAACTTGGTGATCGGCGTCATCATGTCCACGTGCGGGAGGTCCTGCAGGGACCCCATCTTGTGCTGGGTGAGCGCGCCCTGGCCGCCGATCAGCAGCATCGGGCTCTCCGCGCGCAGGGCGTTCGCGACCCCGGTGACGGCGTCGGTGGTGCCGGGGCCCGCGGTGACCACCGCGCAGCCGGGCTTGCCGGTGATCCGCGCGTAGCCGTCGGCCGCGTGGGCCGCGACCTGCTCGTGGCGGACGTCGATGACCTGGATGCCTTCGTCGACGCAGCCGTCGTAGATGTCGATGATGTGGCCGCCGCACAGGGTGAAGATCGTGTCGACCCCTTCGGCCTTCAGCGCTTTCGCCACCAGGTGGCCGCCGGATATCTCGGCCGGCGCGGGCTCGGCGCCGTTCGTCGCTCGGGCACTCTCCCCCGCGGTGGTGCCGGTCGTTGTCAGCGCCATTGCTCAACTCCTCTGGTCCGCCGCCGGATCTCTCTTGTCCGGCGCTCCGTATCCGGTCCGCTCGTCGCCGCTCCCCTGTCCGTCGAGGTCAGCGGCCTCTTCGCGGCAGACTGTAGATTGCATACCGTATGGGGTAGGCATATAGTCACTCCTCAAGCAGCCCGTGTCCAGGGCCATCCGCAGGGTTTTTCCCGGGCTTCGAGCCGGGCCCCGCGGACCACCACCGCGTGCCCGGACACGGCGGACCTCCTTGCCCTGCCCCGCCGCGGAAAGGACGCCCCCGCATGGACCTCTTCGAACACGAAGCCCGAGATCTCTTCGAGAAGCACGGCGTACCCGTCCCCCGCGGCCGGGTCGCCGCCGATCCCGCCGCGGCCCGGTCCGCGGCCGCCGAGCTCGGCGGCCCGGTGGTGGTGAAGGCCCAGGTGAAGACGGGCGGCCGCGGGAAGGCGGGCGGCGTCCGCGTCGTGCCTACCGCCGACGACGCCGAACAGGCCGCCGACGACATCCTCGGCATGGACATCAAGGGCCACACCGTGCACCGCGTCCTGGTGACCGAAGCCAGCGAGATCGCCGAGGAGTACTACGTATCCTTCCTCCTCGACCGCGCCGCGCGGACGTTCCTGGCGATGGCGTCGGTCGAAGGCGGGATGGAGATCGAGGAGGTCGCGGCGTCCCACCCGGACGCGTTGGTCCGCGTTTCCGTCGACCCGCTCGCCGGCGTCGACGCGGCCGCGGTGGCCGCCGCCTTCCCCGCCGGCGTCCGGGCGGAGATCGCCGGCGTCGTCGAAAAGCTGTGGGACGTGTTCGTCGCCGAGGACTGCACGCTGGTCGAGGTCAATCCCCTGGCCCGCACCTCGACCGGCATCGTCGCGCTGGACGGCAAGATCACCCTGGACGACAACGCTTCGTTCCGGCGGTCCGCGACGTTCGACGACCCGCTGGACGGCGATCCCCTCGAACGGGAGGCGCGGGCGAAGGGCCTCAACTACGTCAAGCTCGACGGCGACATCGGCGTGATCGGCAACGGCGCGGGCCTCGTGATGTCCACTTTGGACGTCGTCGCGGCGGCCGCGGCGGAGGCCGGCGCGCGCGGGCCGGCGAACTTCCTCGACATCGGCGGCGGCGCGTCGGCCGAGGTGATGGTGAACGGGCTGACCGTGATCCTGGGCGACCCGCAGGTGCGCAGCGTCTTCGTCAACGTCTTCGGCGGCATCACCGCGTGCGACGCCGTCGCGACCGGGATCGTGCGGTCACTGGAGATCCTGGGTTCCCGCGCCACCAAGCCCCTGGTGGTCCGGCTCGACGGGAACAACGTCACCGAAGGCAGGCGGATCCTCGCCGACGCCGCCCACCCCCTGGTCACCGTCGTGGCCACCATGGACGACGCCGCCCGCGAGGCGGCGAAGCTCGCGATCGCGGAGGTCTGACGTGGCCATCTTCCTGGACGAGACCAGCCGGATCGTCGTCTCCGGCATCACCGGCTCCGAAGGCGCCAAGCACACCCGGCGGATGCTGGCCGCCGGCACGCACGTCATCGGCGGGGTGAACCCGCGCAAGGCCGGGCAGCACGTGGAGATCTCCGGTCGTTCGCTGCCGGTGTTCAGCAGTGTCGCGGAGTCGATCGCGTCGGCCGGGGCCGACGTCTGCGTGCTGTTCGTGCCGCCGCCGTTCGTCGAGGACGCCGTCATCGAGGCCGTCGACGCCGGGATCGGGCTCGCGGTGGTGATCACCGAGGGCGTCCCGGTCCACGACACCGCCCGGCTGTGGGCGCACGCCGTCGCGGCCGGCGGGCGCACCCGGATCATCGGGCCGAACTGCCCGGGCATCATCTCCCCCGGCCGGTCCAACGCCGGGATCATCCCGGCCGACATCACCGGCCCGGGGCGGATCGGCCTGGTGTCGAAGTCCGGCACACTGACGTACCAGCTCATGCACGAGCTGCGCGACATCGGGTTCTCCACGTGCGTCGGGATCGGCGGCGACCCGATCATCGGGACCACGCACATCGACGCCGTCGAAGCGTTCGAAAAGGACCCGGAGACCGACCTCATCGTGCTGATCGGCGAGATCGGCGGCGACGCCGAGGAGCGGGCGGCGGAGTTCGTCCGGACTCACGTCTCCAAGCCGGTCGTCGGGTACGTCGCCGGGTTCACCGCGCCGGAGGGCAGGACGATGGGCCACGCGGGCGCGATCGTCTCCGGCTCGGCCGGAACCGCGTCGGCGAAGAAGGAAGCGCTGGAGGCCGCCGGAATCCGCGTCGGGCGGACGCCGAGCGAGACGGCGGCGCTGGCCCGCGAGGTGCTGGGCTGATGCCCGCGAAACCGCGGCTCGGGCTGGCGGTGCTCGCGTGCATGGACGCGCGGTTCAGCGTCCACCGGCTGCTCGGTCTGGGTGAGGGCGACGCGCACGTGATCAGGAACGCGGGCGGCGCGGTGACCGACGACGCGATCCGCTCGCTGACGGTGAGCCAGCACCTGCTGGGCACGCGCGAGATCGTGCTGATCCACCACCGCGACTGCGGGATGCGCACGTTCACGGACACGGAGTTCGCGCGCCGGCTGGAGTCGTCGACGGGGATGCGGCCGGGCTGGGCGGCGGAGACGTTCACCGACCCGGCCCAGGACGTCCGCCAGTGCATCAAGCGGCTGCGGGCGTCACCGTTCCTGCCGTTCACGAAAGCGGTGCGCGGCTACGTCCTCGACGAGCGGACCGGCGCGCTCGACGAGGTGTCGTGATGGAGCTGCGCCAGCTGGCGGTGGTGGTGGCGGTCGCGGAGGAGGGCGGCTTCACGGCGGCCGCCCACCGGCTCCGGACGGTCCAGTCGACGGTGTCCACAGTGGTCCGGACACTGGAGCGGGACCTGGGAGCGCCGCTGTTCCACCGCACGACGCACCGGGTGGTCCTGACGCCCGCCGGCGAGGCGTTCCTGCCCGCCGCGCGGGCGGCCCTGGAGGCGGCCGCCCGCGCCCGGGCCGCGGTGTCGCCGGTGTGCGGCCGGGTCCGGCTCGGGGTGTGCCCGGGGTTGCTGGCGGACTGGCACCGGGTGCTTGCTGCCCTGCGGGGCCTGCATCCGGGGTTGGCGGTGGAGGTGCGGCAGGTCCAGGTCGGTGAGGCGGGGCTGGTTCTGGCGGAGTCCACAGTGGACGTGGTGCTGACGGTGGCCGCGAGTTCCGCCGAAGCGGCTGCGCCTTCAGCCGACTCGACCGCCGACTGCGAGTTCGCGGCTATCAACGGTTTTGCGGCCGCGCACGGCGGTGACCATGCGGCCACGCCAGACCTCACGCACGTCACCACCCCGCTCCCCGGCGACGAGCTCGTCCTCGCCACCGCGCCCGGCGGTTCGCATTCCGCGCCCGCCGATCTCTGCGAACTGTCCCTCGTGGACTTCCCCCGGGGCTGGGCCATCCGCGAAGCCGTCGACCGGGCGTTTCCCTGCCGGCAGCGCTCGCTCGAGGTCGATGATCCCGCCGTCGCCGCCGGGCTCGTGCGGGCCGGGCTGGCCGCCTGCGTTCTGCCCGCGTCGGCGGTCTCGCGGTTTCCCGATCTCACCGTCCGGCGGTTCGACCGCCCGCCGCCGTGGCAGCTGGCCGCCGTGCACCGGGGCGATCCCTCCCCCGGCGTCGTCGCGCTGCTCGCTCAGCTCGGCTGAAACCCCAGCCGATCAGGTCGCGTGTAGACGTTCATCGACGTCCCGCGCAGGAAACCCACCAGCGTCAGCCCCAGCTCCGCGGCCAGGTCCACCGCCAGCGACGACGGCGCGGAAACCGCCGCCAGCAACGGGATCCCGGCCATCGCCGCCTTCTGCACCAGCTCGAACGACGCCCGCCCGCTCACCATCAGCGCCGTCCCGGACAGGGGCAGCCTGCCGTCCCGGGTCGCCCAGCCGACCACCTTGTCCACCGCGTTGTGCCGGCCGACGTCCTCGCGCAGGCACAGCAGCTTCCCGTCGGCGTCGAAGAGCCCCGCCGCGTGCAGCCCGCCCGTGCGGTCGAAGACCCGTTGCGCCGCCCGGAGTTCGTCGGGGAACCCGGCGAGCGTCGCCGGGTCGGTGCCGAACGGGTCGTCCCCGATCGGCCACGTCACCGTCGTCCGGACGGCGTCCAGGCTCGCCTTGCCGCACAGCCCGCACGAGGACGTCGTGTAGAAGTTCCGCTCCACCGACGCGTCCGGCGGCGCGACGCCCGGCGCGAGCACGACGTCGAGCACGTTGTACGTGTTGCCGCCGTCGGCCGTGGCTCCGGCGCAGTAGCGGATCGAGTGGACGTCCGAGGCCGCCCGCACCACGCCTTCCCCGACCAGGAACCCGGCGGCGAGGTCGAAGTCGTCGCCCGGGGTCCGCATCGTGATCGACAGCGCTTTCCCGGCCACCCGGATCTCGAGGGGTTCCTCGACGGTCAGCGTGTCCGGGCGTGCGGCGGGCACGCCGTCGCGGACGCGCAGCACCCGGCGCCGGCTGGTCATCCGCCCCACGTCAGGCCGCCGGCAGCAGCGACTTGGGCCGGCCCGGCTGGGTCAGCCGCCCGGACAGCACCGCGCCGGCCAGGCTCAGCACGCCGGCCGCGGCGAACGCGCCGAAGAACCCGTGCGACGTGACGACGAGCGCGGCCAGCCCGATCCCGACCACCGCGCCGACAGCCTTGGCGGAATACAGAATCCCGAAGTTCTGCGCCGCCGACTCCTCGCCGAAGTACTCGCGCACCAGCCCGACCAGCAGCGTGTAGCAGCAGCCGTTCCCGAGGCCGGCCAGCGCGACACCCAGCAGCAGGCCGACGGCGTGCCGGTGCTCGCCCGAATAGAACAGGACGAACTGGGCGACGCCGCCCGCGAACAGCGCGAACCGCAGGATCCGGTGCCGGCCGAGCCGGTCGGCGAGCCGGCCGATGAGCACCCGTCCGCTGCCGGTCGTCGCGGCGAGCAGCGCCAGTGCGGCCGCGGCGAGCCCCGGCCCGTTGCGTTCGGCGACGAACGTCGCCAGGTAGGCGAGGTCGAACAGCAGCACGGCGGCCGCGAGCACGACGACCAGGTAGAGCGCGAGAGTCGTCCCGCACCGGAACAGCTCCGCCGGCCGGTAGTGCCGGACAGCCGGGCGCCGGTTGTGCGCCCGGTCGAGGGCCCAGGTGCGCGGCTCGGGCGTCGCCGGCCACCAGTTCCGCGGCGGGTACCGCAGCAGCGCGCCGCATCCGGCGATCACGGCGAGCACGACGGCCGCGGTGACGTCCAGGAGCACCGGCCGCGCGGCCGGCAGAGCGGCGGCGAGTACGACGAAGGGCACGCTGCCGTAGGCGAACGCGCCGCTGACGATCCCCGCGCTCGCCGCGGTCCGGTCCGGGAACCAGGCCAGCACCGCGCCCACGCAGGTGGCGTAGACGAGGCCGGTGCCGAGCCCGCCGAGCACGGAGTAGCCGAGGAAGACGGTGAGCAGGCTGCTCGCGTGGCCGAGCGTCACCAGCCCGGCGGCGCACAGCACCGCGCCGATGGCCATCGCCGCGGGTGCCGGGAGCAGGCCGCGTTCGCGCAGCCAGGCGGCCGGGAACGCCGTGCCGGCTTGGCAGACGGCCCAGACGGCGAGCGAGAGGACGATCCCGCCGAAGGTCCAGCCGTGCGCCCGGCTCAGCGCGGGGACGATCGCGCCGAAGCCGTACTGCTGCACCCCGGCGGCCAGCATCGCCGCCGCGGCCAGCCAGGTGATCCACGTCCGCGGCCGGCCGAGCAGCTCCCGGTCGGATTCCCCGACGCGGTACTGCCGTCCGTAGACGTCACGGAGCTCTCGGACCTCGGTCATCGTGACCGCCTCCTCGGAACCCTCGACTGAAGATTGTATGCAGTATGGAGTAGTCCGAGTGTGCGCCTATCGCGGTCGATTGTCTACAGAGAGGCCCGATCGGCCGCGCATAAAAGAGGAAGCGCTTCGCGGCGTCAGCTTCGACTTGACGTGGCAGCGCCGCACGCGGATGCCCAGCGGGGCGAGATGAAGGCGGCCCGGTGGCCATCGAGGGAGGAGGCGGCCACCGGGCCGTGCTCCGGCGCGGTACCGGCCGCGCGGAGCACTGACAGTCTGGCCATCGGAGCCACCCTCCGACAAGCTTTACCGGCCGGGAAGTGTGCGGTAGCCGCGGCTTTTTTCGCGCCGGCGTCGCGATGCATTGCGCGAACCGCAACCGCGGCCGAACGGAAGACAGAGCCACCGGGCGAAGACAGCGCGGTGGGAAACAAACAAACGCGATCCACAAGCGAGCGACCGCGTACTACAACCGCCGTCACGCCTTTCGCGCGCCGGGACCTCCCCGACCCCAGGCGCGCGAAACACCGCGACCGTCGTGATCAGACGGCACGGCCGCGGGAAGTTCCTTGCCCGCAACCGGTTCCGGCGTCAGGCCTTCTTGCGCGAAGCTCGCTTGCGCACCGGCTTGACTTCGGCCGGCTCGGCGGCCACGGCCTGGTCGGCCTCGAAGCCCGCGATGATCTCGCTCGACAGGCGACCCCGCTCCGCGACCTCGTAGCCGTTGACCTGCGCCCATTCGCGGATCTGACGGTTGCGCTCGCGGTCGGTGCCCGAGCTCGACGAGCCCGTCAGCGACTGGCCGGTCGCGAGGCGCACCTTGCGGCCGCCGGTCCGCCGCGCGACGGCGACGAAGCGAGCGAGCTCGTCCCGGAGCGCGGACGCGTTGCCCTCGGACAGGTCGATCTCGTACGTCACCCCGTCGAGGCTGAAGGGGACGGTCTGCGAAGCCTCGCTCCCGTCGAGGTCGTCCACCATCTCGACGTGCACCCGTTGCGCCATGGTTCGTCGTTCCTCATCTTCTCCAGAACACGGTCGGACAGACCCTAACCTGTCGAATCACGTCCGGCACGCGCGACACCCGTGAAGCGTCCACAATGGCCGCCCGGGCGACCGCGTCACCCCCGTCCAGGATGACCGCAACCGAGCCGAAATGCGCGTGGTCTTGGTGAGTATCTGTTTTCGTGATATATTCGAAATCGAATCGGTACCGTGTCCACATGACCACCGCCGACTTTCCCGGTATTGCACCCCGCGTCAGCCGCACGAGCGGCGCATTTGCTCCTCGACGCTGAGCCGATCGTCTTCTCCGACACCCTCGCCGCGGCCCTCCTCGGCGAGCGCGCCGAGGAACTCCTGGCCTATCACCACCTCCACGGTACCCATCCCGTCCTGGCCGGCGCCCGCGCCCAAGCGGTGTGCCGCAGCCGGTTCACCGAAGACCGGCTCCTTCGCGCCAATTCCGGTATAGACCAGTATGTGATTCTGGGCGCCGGGCTGGATTCGTTCGCCTATCGGAACGCGTCCGCGCGATTCCGGGTGTTCGAGGTCGACGGGCCGGCGACCCAGGCCGCCAAACGAGAACTGCTCGAGCGCGCCGGCGTCGTCGTGCCCGCTTCGGTCACCTTCGTCCCGATCGACTTCGAGACCGGTCCGCTCCGGGAACGGCTCGTCCAGAGTGGACTCGACCCGTTTCGCCCCGTGTTCGTCAGCTGGCTGGGTGTCACCGTGCACCTGACGCGGGAGGCGATTCTCGCCACATTGACGGATCTCGGCGGTTTGGCACCCGGATCGGAAATCGTGACCGATCACCTGCTTCCCGCGGAACTGCGGGACGCGGCCGGAAACGGCTACGCCGAAGCCGTCGCGCCGGTCGCCGCGGAACAGGGTGAGCCGTGGCGCAGCTTCCTCTCCCCCACAGCCGTGGCCGCCCTCCGGCGCGAAGCCGGTTTCGAAGTCGTCGAACAAGTGGGCCAGCGCGAGAGCGTCGACGCGCGGCTGTGGAACCGCACCGACGCGCTGCGGCCCGCCGCGCTTTCCGCGCCGGCGCACGCCCGCATTCCCGACCGGCCCGGAATGGCCGACGGCGGAAACGGAAGCTTTCGCCGTCAATCCGGCAGCAGGGGCACTTCCAGGTCGTCCGGACGGCCCAGCAGGACCGCCCGGGTGACCGCCGCCTTGCCGAACCGGTCCCGCACCGCGTCGAGCGCCGTGTCGAGCTGGGTCGCCCGCTGCCGCTCGAACGGCAGCGTGAGCTGGAACGGGTCTTCGTCGGCCAGGTTGGACAGCGCCGCGCCCAGCAAGGTGATGCCTCGGTCGGCGATCATCGGAAGCGCCGCCACGAGCAGTTCCCGCGCCGCGGCGAGCAAGACGGCCGTGCCCGCGGTCGGCTCGTTCAGCGTGTGCGAGCGCGTGACGCGGGTGAAGTCGGCGAAGCGCAGGCGGATCGTCACCGTCCGGCAGACGCGGCGGGCGGCGCGCAGCCGGCGGGCGATCCGGTCGATCAGCGCCACCAGCACCACGTCGAGCTCGGCTGGGGTCCGCCGGCCGCGTCCGAGGGCCCGCTGGGCGCCGATCGACCGGCGCCGCACGCCGACCTCGACGCGGCGCGGGTCCCGGTTGTGCGCCAGGGCGTGCAGGTGCCCGCCGGCCGCCCGGCCGAGCATGCCCACCAGGTCCACCGGCTCGGACGCGGCCAGCTGGCCCACCGTCGTGATCCCCCGCGCGCGCAGCTTCTCGGCGGTGACCTTGCCGACGCCCCAGAGCGCGCCGACCGGCAGCGGGTGCAGGAACTCCAGCTCAGCGTCGTGCGGCACGACGAGCAGACCGTCCGGCTTGGCCACCCGGCTGGCGACCTTGGCGAGGAACTTCGTCCGCGCAACCCCTACCGTGATGGGCAGCCCGGCCCGCTCGGCGACGGCGGCGCGCAGCCGTTCGGCGATGCGGCTGGGCCGTCCGCCGATCCTGGCCAACCCTCCGACATCGAGGAAGGCCTCATCGATCGAGAGGCCTTCCACCCACGGCGTGGTGTCGTGGAAGACCTCGAAGACCACCTTGCTCGCGGCCGAATACGCCGACATCCGCGGCGGCACGACGACGGCGTGCGGGCACAGCCGCCGGGCCTGCGCGCCCCCCATCGCCGTGCGCACGCCATAGGCCTTGGCCTCGTAACTCGCGGCCAAGACGACCCCGCCGCCGACGATCACGGGGCGCCCTTTCAGCGCCGGATCGTCACGCTGCTCGACCGACGCGTAGAACGAGTCGAGGTCGGCGTGCAGGATGGGCCCCTCGTCGGTCATAGAACATATGTTCGCATACGCGGGGGCCGAAGTCCGCTCATCCGTCCGCCGCGGAACCCCTGCCGCTGGTCGAAACTGAGCGTTTTCCCGGTTGTCCACCCTCTGTTGTCACGGTCACACTCGACGCATCGATAGACCCGACCACTGGGGGCGACATGTCCGAGAAGTGCAGATGCGGCGACCACCACGCATGGGCCAGTCCGAACCCGCAGGACCAGCCCGCCGCGGCGCGGCAGCCGCTCCTGGCGTCGACACTGACCGGCGAAGACCACGCGGAGGACGCCGGCCGGATCGACCCGACGGACCGCGTCACGTGCCGCACGCACCGCCGCTGGCTGCACGACTGCGTGTCATCCCCGGTCCACACGAACCCGGCGATCGGCTACCGCTGGTGCCGCAGCTGCGACCACCAGGCGCTGGTCGCGGTGGACGAGCTGACCGGCGATGTGACGATCCATTGCGGACTCTGCGGGCGGAGCCCTCGTAGCCGTGCCAATCTGGAGCTCGTCGACCTGTGCCGGCGCAGCCTCGCGCTGGCTCGCGAGGGACGGTTCCCGGAGACGGCTGTCGCCTGACTGCCGGTTTCCGGAGGGTGTCGTCGCCTAACTGCCTTAAGCACCCGCTCCCGGAGAACGCTGCCGCCGGACTTCCGTAAGCACCGGTCCTCGGAGTGCGCCATCGCCTGATTGCCGTTAGCGCCGGTTCCCGGAGCGCGCCGTCCCGGACTGCCGCAAGCGCCCGCTCCCGGAGTGCGCCGCCGCCCGGACTGCCATGATGCGGGGGTGCCCGAACCCGGAACCACCGCGCTGGTGATCCTGCTGCCCGCCGCCGAACCCGCGCTGGCCGCGGCCCGGCGGGTGGACCCCACCCTGGTCCGCCCCGGCTTGGCCGCGCACGTGACTGCGCTGTACCCCTTCTTGCCGGACACCTCGCTGACTTCCTCGGTGTTGGCCGCGGTCCGGTCGCTCGCCTCGGCCGTTTCGCCGACCGAGGTGCAGCTCACCGAGTTCCTGAGCGCGCCTGGTTTCGCGGCGCTGCCGGCCCCGTCGCTCCAGCCGATCACCGATGCGGTGTGCGCGCGCTGGCCGGAGGTTCTCCCCTATGGCGGACGGTTCGGCCCTCGCCCGCCGGCACACGTGACCGTCGCAATGGGCGGCGACGAGGCGACTCTTTCGCGGGTGGCCGACGAGGTGCAGCCCCTGTTGCCGCTGGCAGATCGCGCGACGGCGCTGCAGCTGGTCGCCCTCACCGATCGCGGCTGGGAGCTGCGACTCGAAGCGCCTTTCGCCGGGTGAAGCCACTTATGAAGTGACTACGGTCGCGCAGTAAGTGCATATGTGGAGTGCTTTAACTTTTGAAGTGAGTACATCATTGGCATGAGTGCGCTTTCGTAGCCAGCGCTGCTGCGAAGTGAGTTCACTGATGTAGTCAGTACACCTTTGCACTCGATACGCCTTCGAAGTCAGTGCACCTGGCGGGCTTCCTAGCGCCACAGAACGACTAGCGCGCCGCGAAGTTACCGCACCGGGCTGCCAACCTCGTCCACCGTCTCACCGCCCACCTTCCGGTATGCAAGCGCGATCGCCCGCAGCCGCGCCACGTCCGCGGCGAACGGCTCCGCCTGTGCGTCCGACGGTGGCTCCTCCTCCCCCGGCTCGTCCGGAAGGTCACGCACCAGCCTCGCCGCGGCAGGCGGCGCCAGCTCCGGCGTCACCCCCGCCAAGATCAGGCCGTCGTTCGTCTCGCTCATCGCCGTCAGCAACCGCTCGCGGCGGGACGGCCCACCCGGGTCGATGCGGATGATCTCCGGGAACCGCCGGGTCAGGTGCGCGCGCAGGGGTCGCAGCAGGCGGACCGTCTTCGCGTCGCGGCGCCCGGCCACCAGACCCGGGATCGACGGGATCGTCAGCCCCACCACGATCAGCAGCACCGAGACCGCGGGGAAACCTACGTCGAGCGTGCACGGCAACGTCGAGAACGGCCCGCGGCACAATGCCTTCGCCGGATGGTCGTCCTGCAGCGCGCGGATCGTCGCGACGATCTTCCCCCCGAGGTACGCGACCGCGAACGCCGACGCCAGCAGCAACAGCGCCAGCCCGGCACGCAGCGCGCCACCGCTCGCCCGGACCGTCACGGCCGCCACCAGGCCGATGTCGAGCACCGCGAGCCCGAGGTAGACCGTGTAGACGAGGACGTAGACGACCAGCGTCGGGTGCGTGCGGTACAGCTCGTCGAACAGGCCGATGCCGCGCGGCAGCCCCGATGTGCTGAAGAACATGACGGTCAGCAGGACCAGCGCGACGCCCAGTGCGACGAGCCGGGTGCGCCGGCCGCGGTCGCGGGTACCGCTGATCTCCGCGACCGTCAGCCCGATCCCGTAGGCCGCGACCATGGTCGCGAGGTTCGACAGCAGCCGTCCGAGGCTCGGGTAGATCTCGCTCTCGAAGAGCTGCGCGCGGTTGGAAAGGAAGCAGAACGCCGCCCCGAGCGCGATGAGCGAGACGGCCAGCCCGGCGCCCGCGTCGGTGCGCCGGGCGCGGACCGCCCGCCAGATCCCGACTGCCAACGCGGAGAGCCCGACCCCGACGAACAAAATGTCGATCACGAGACGCGACTATCCCAGGAGTGCCGCCAGCCGCCTAGCCTGATCCGCCGCCCGGCCGGACGCGCCCGGCTGAACGGCGGGTGGTTCGCTCGTCGCCGCGCTCATCAGCAGCACGGCGATCAGCTCGGCCTCGTACTCGTCGGTGCCGGTCGTCACGCGGGTGAGCAGGTGCGACAGCGCCTGCGGCGCCAGGTCCGGGGCCAGCTGCGCGGCTTCGGACTCCGACATCTGGCAGGTCCCGGTGTGCGCGCACAGCATGTGGGCGAGCTCGTGGGCGATGATGTGGTCCTGGTGCAGGGCCGAGGTGTGCTCGACGTAGGCGATCAGGTCGTAGTCCGGGCGGGGCTGCCAGGCGCCGGACGGGCGTCCGGGCCGATACTCGACCGGGACGAGGTCGATCTCGCGCCCGCGCCAGGCCTCGAGGCGGTCGACCCAGGCGTTCATCGACCACGGCCGGGGCATCGGGACCGCGGCGAGCACCGTCCGCACCCGCGCCCGGGCGCCGGCTCGGAGATCCGTCAGGCCGCGCTCGTCGATGGGTCCTCCCCGGTCACCGGGCGCCAGCCGGGTGCACCGGGGCGCGATCACGGACGAGGTCATCGTAGCCGACCGCCCGCCTTCACTCCGGCTTCCGCCGCCGGCCGCCGCGATGCCGGGTCTCGTCGTAGCCGGCCAGTTGGTCGAGCAGCGCCGTCACGGTTTCGCGATCACGCGGGGTGAGCTGCATGGCCCGCTGCGCCAGGTTCCGCGCCTCGCTGTCGCGCCACGCCACGACGTCCCCGACCTGACGGTCGACCTGCCCGGCGACGGCGTCGTCGAAGAAGTACGTCACCGGCACGCCGAAGAACTGGGCCAGGGCCTGGATGTGCGAGCGCTTGGGGTCCTTGCGCGCGCCGACGGCGAGCTGCTGGACGTGGGTCGCCGACATCGTCACGCCGGTCTGTTCGGCGACGCCGTGCGCGATCTCCCGGTAGGAGTACGGCTTGCGGTCCGGCGGGTGGACGGTCGCGATCAAGTGCGCCAGTCGTTCGGCGAAACTGCGCTCATCGCTCACCACACACCACCTTCAGCCAGGAAACGTGACAACCGTCAGCGTAGCTGTTCCGAAAACTTGACACAGCCTGTCCCGGAAAGACTACGATACTCCTGTTCGATGTTTCGAAAACAGGACATCGGATCCCGGGGTGGCGCAGCGGCCGCGGGGCGAAGTCACGTGGCCGCTGGGGGTGGCCACGCGCCCAGCCCGCGTTCCCGCCGCGCCGCCCCACCTCAGCGCGTTCCCCGACGGGCGCGCGAGAGCGGGACCACTCGCGCCGGGGTGTCCGCCATGGGTGGGAGCGTAGAAGCGAGACGGTGGGCGCGGTGCGGCAAAAGTACCGTCCTGGCAAGGGTTTCGGCTGGCCGAGGGCTTCGGGCGGGGGGCTGGTGCGTGGCCGCGGCGGCACCGTGCGTGATCGCGCGGGCATCTCGCGTGCTCGGGTGGACCGCACGCGTGGCTAGGCTGGCATCTCGCGTGATCAGGCGGGCTTCTCCCGCGATTGCCGAGGCATCGCGCGTGACTGGGCGCGCATCACGCTCGCCGACCTCCTTCCCTCCGCTCCCCGGCCAGCAACCCGCGCAGGACTGCCGGGGTCTTTCCCGCGTGTTCGCGGACCGTGCGGGTCAGGTGGGCCTGGTCCGCGAAACCCAGGTCCGCCGCCAGCCTGGCCAGCTCGCGCTCCCCCGCCTCCAGGCGGTCCAATGCCCGGCCGACTCGGAGCCGGTTACGGTATCGCGTCAGGGAAACGCCCAGCTCGCGCGGGAAAGCCCGGCTCAGCCGGTACGGCGAGACCCCCAGCAGATCCGCCAGCGGGAAGAGCCCGCCCGGATCGCAGGAGGCGATGGCCTCGCGGGCGCGGGACACCAACGCGCGATCGTCCGTTCGGTCAGCTGAAGCAGGCGTACGGACGACCGCCGCCTGGGTGATCGCGTGGCCCACCAGCTTCAGGAGTTCCTCCGCCAGCGCGTAGTCCGGGTCGGTGACCGCCGCAACCGCGCGGCGGTGGGCCAAGTCGAGCCGGGCGTCGACGTACACCGTTGTAGCGGCCGGACTGTCGCCCGTGAGCTGGCTCCAGCGCTGCGCGCCGAACGCCACCGAGGTGCACACGTCTCCGCCCGCCGGGTGCGCGAAGCTTTCCTCATCTCCCGGAGAAGCGAGGTAAGCCAGCGCAGGGTCGGCGTCCGCGACCGTTCCGCGGACGCGGCGGCGGAACCGGCCGCGGCGGACGAGCACCATCCGGTGGCCGGCCGCCACCTCGGGCGGCGACCAGCCGGGGTGGACCTCCGCGCACCGGACCACGCTCACCGCGTACCCCGGGCGGGCCGCGACTTCCACTGTTTCGAGCACGAGCCGGACGCTACGCCGGGGGTCCGACAGTTTCCGCAAGGATCTTCAATACCCCCGCCCGCCGCGGAAGGCAAGCTGCCGGGACAACGAAAGGAGTCGGGAAATGCCCGCGGAACTCACCACGATCGTCCTCGACTGCGCCGACCCGGCCGCGCTCTCCGCCTTCTACGCCAAGGCACTCGGCCTGGAGGTGACCTACTCCGACGACGACACCGTCCAGCTCGGCGGCGCGGTCGGGCTCGGCTTCCAGCGCGTCGCCGGCTACCGGGGCCCGGCCTGGCCGGACGACGCCAAGCACGCCCACCTCGACCTCCGCGTCGGCGACCTCGAAAGCGCTGTCACGGAGTTCGAGGCGCTCGGCGCCACCAAGCCGGACTTCCAGCCCGGTGGCGCCGAGTGGGTCGTGCTCGCCGACCCCGAAGGTCACGTCTTCTGCCTGATCCCCGGCTGATTCACCGGCGGTAGACGCCGAACTCGTACAGCGAGTAGCCGTACCCGGTGCCGCGCTGAGTCGCGGACATCCGCACGTACCGGGCGGTGGCCGAGACGGCGAGGTCGTCGGCGCCGCCGTCGCCCGTCGTCGTCGAGTACACCGACCGCCAGTTCGCCGCGTCGTCGCTGACCTGGATCTCGTAGGCCTTCCCGAAGGCCGACTCCCAGACCAGCTGGACGTGGTCGAACGCCTGCCGGCTGCCCAGGTCCACCTGCAGCCACTGCGGGTCGGCCCACGCGCTCGCCCAGCGGGTCGCGGTGTTGCCGTCCGTCGCGGCCTGCGGCGGGTACGGCGCGCCGGGTCCGTCGGCCTGGTAGGTCGACGCCGTGGTCGCCGCGCCGCGGGCCAGGTTCGTGCCCGGCACCGGCGGGGCGACCACGCGCAGCGAACGCGTCTCGATGCCGACGTTGCCGTGGCCGTCCCGGGCGTAGAGGTAGATCTTCCAGACGCCCAGCTGCTGCGGCGCGGTGACGGTGAACGTCCCGGTCCCGGTGAACTGCGCCGGGATCAGCCCGCCCGCGTCGTTGATGTACTTGCTGTTGTAGCCCATGGTGTAGGCGATCGGGTCACCGTCCGGATCGGACACCCCGGCGGTCAGGGTGAACGTGCCACCGGCCGGGACGTCGGTGCTGCGGCTGAGGTTCATCGACGAGATCACCGGCGGTGTGTTCCCGCCCGTCTGTCCACTGTAGATCCGTCGGACGGCGTACCAGGAAAGCCGCTTCTCGTTGCCCGTGGTGATGTTGAACCAGACGCCGCCGAAGTCGCCCTCGGTGCCGTAGTGGAAGAGCGTCGCGCCGAGCGCCACGCCGGGGTGGGCCAGCACGCAGTTCCAGGCGTTGACGTAACCGTCGCGCTTCTGCTGGTCGGTCGGTTCGGTCGGCACGCCGTTCGCGTCGTTCGGGACTTCCCACTCGCCGGCCGGGCCGGTCTCGGTGATGATGTACGGCTTCGTGTAGCCGCCCGCGAGCCAGTCCTGCTTGACCTGGCACACCTGAGCGTAGGAGTTGACGGAGTAGAGGTCGAGGCTCGGCGCGTATGCCTTGTAGTACGGCCACGCGCCGGTCCAGGCGTCGGTCGAGGTCACCGGGTGGTTGGCGTCGATCGCGTGGATGGCCTGCGCCGCTTGGTCGACGAAGCGGGTGTAGGCGATCCGGTTCTGCTCCAGCAGCGTGCCGGAGTAGCAGTTCTGCATCCCGAGGATCGACTCGTTGCCGACGTTCCACATCAGCACGCCGGGGTTCGTCTTGTAGGTGTTGACCCACTTCTGGATCTCGCCGAGCATCGTGTTCTTGTAGTTCGTGTCGGTGGTGTAGTCGACGCAGCCGCCGCTGCCGGGACCGCCTCCCGGCTGCAGCCAGAAGCCGGCGACGACCTTGATGCCGTTGGCCGCGGCGGCGTCGAGGAGAGGCTGGGTCGTGCCGTCGGTGCCCCAGGTGCGGACGGTGTTGACGCCGATCGCGTGCAGCTCGGGCATCCGCGTGGCCGCTTCGCCGACCGGCGGGCCCCAGGTGAGACCCTTGACCGTCCACGGCTGACCGTCGACGCTCAGCTGCCAGTTGCCCTGGCTGCCGGTCACCTTCGTGACGCCGGGGCCGCCGGGAGTCGACGTGCCCGGGGTGCCGCTGACCTGGAATTCGAAGAGTGAGTAGCCGTAGCCGCCGACGCGGTGGGTGCCGTAGAGGCGCACGTACCGGCCGTGGCCCGTGACGGCGAGATTCTGGAGACCGCCGGTCGCGGTCGTCGTACTGTATACAGTCTGCCAAGACGCGGCATTGTCCGAAACCTGGATTTCGTATGCGGTCGCGTAGGCGGCTTCCCAGTTCAGCGTCACCTGGCTGATGTCCGCGGACGCGCCGAGGTCGACCTGCAGCCACTGCGGGTCGCTCCAGGCGCTCGCCCAGCGGGTGCCGGCATCGCCGTCGACGGCCGCCGACGCCGGGGTTCCCGCGCCTTCGCTGCTCGACGCGGTCGCCGGTCTTCCTTGGGAAAGCAGCGTGGCGGCGTGCGCCGGGGACGGGCCGGCGAGCAAGCCCAGCAACAGCAGGGCCACCAGCGCCGGAACGGCACGGAGGAGCGACGGTCGGTCCACGATGACTCCCGTACGACAGGGGACGGAGATTGGAGAGCGCTCTCCAGCGCGTCCGATGGTTCGTCACCGCGCCCCGCGTTGTCAAGATTCCGGTCGTGAATCGGACAATGCCTGTCCGACGGTGCATCCGGGTGCTCCTTGACACGGCGGCAGCTCGCTGCGCATGCTGTGGGAGAGCGCTCTCCCATCCTTGGCACCTCACCGTGGAGGACCCTTGGCAACGAAAGCCGCGCTCCTCGCCTGCACCGCCGCCACCGTGCTGGCAGGCGCCTTAATGACCGCGGCCACCTGGTCGCCCGCCGGAGCCGACGACCTGGTGACCCACCACGAGTTCCAGGTCAACTGCTCCCCCAGCCACCACCAGCCGGACGACCCGATCGTCTTCCCCGGGCTGCCCGGCGCGTCGCACGACCACACGTTCATCGGCAACAAGACCACCAACGCGGCCAGCACGACGCAGTCGCTGCAGGCCGCGGGCGTCGGCAACACCACCTGCCTGGCGCCGGACGACCTCTCGGCGTACTGGTTCCCGACGGTCTACAACGGGAACCAGGTGATCCTGCCGAACTTCGCGCAGGTCGTGTACTACAAGTCCGGCATCCTCGACTACACCAAGGTGGTGCCGTTCCCGCCCGGCCTGCGGTACGTCGCCGGGACCGTGACGGCGACCCAGGACGAGTTCCAGCACGCGACCGGCGCCGTCGAGGGCTGGGAGTGCGGGGACAGCTTCCACAACTGGGACATCCCGGTGCAGTGCACGCCGGGCAGCCAGCTCAACATCCGCTACCAGGCGCCGAGCTGCTGGGACGGCGTCCACCTGGATTCGGCCGATCACAAGAGCCACATGGCGTACCCGGACCGGGCGACGCTGACGTGCCCGGCCGACCACCCGGTGGCGGTGCCGATGCTGGAGTTCAAGATCGCGTTCCCGGTCAGCGGGAACATGTCCGGCGTGCACCTGGCCAGCGGGCGCGGGTACTCGTGGCACTACGACTTCTTCAACGCGTGGGACCCGCCGACCCTCGCCGCGCTGGTCACGCACTGCATCAACGGCGGGCTGCAGTGCGACCCGCGCGGGTTCGACCTGTACAAGCCGGACCGGGGCACCGTGCTCGGCTCGAACTACCGGCTGCCCGGCCGTCCGTGAGACGGCTGATCCTGGTGGGGGCGGCGGTGGTGGCGACCATGGGCGGGTGCGCCACCACCGGCCCCGCCCCCACCGCCGGCCCCGCTTCCCCGTTCAACCCGACGGACGTCGCGTGGCTGCAGCTGGTGGTGCCGATGACGGAGAACGCGCTGTCGGCGGCCCGGCTGGCTCCGGAACACGCGGCGAGCCCGGCGGTCCGGGCGGCCGCGGACGCCGTCGCGGCGCCGGCGGAGCGGCTGCTGACGCGGTTGAAGTCGGCCCGCGACCGGGCGGGGTTGCCGGCCGCCAATGTCCACAGTGGACATCGGATGCCGGGGATGGTCACCGCGGCGGACCTGGTGGCGTTGCGCACCGGGACCGGCGCGGAGTTCGACCGGCGGCTGGTCGCGCTGCTGCGGGCCAACGCCTCGCAGCTGGTGGTACTGGCCAAAGGTGAGCAGACCTCCGGCGCGGACGCGGAGACGAAGCGGCTGGCCGGCGAGGTCGGTGCGGAAGGGGCGCAGCAGGAGAAGGCGCTCGCGAACGCGCCCTGATCCCACCGGCGATTCCCCACGCAGGCACATAGTCCGTGAAGGCCACATTGAGGGACTTGAAGTCCCTCAACCGACCGCCCCGACCACCCGGATCGCCCCGGCGCGCACCTGCTCGCTGAAGTCGCCGGTGGAGCCGATC
>NZ_JBEZHS010000061.1:0-27317 GCF_040650695.1 Amycolatopsis sp. NPDC048633 | reverse complement strand
ATGCTTACCAGCCACAACCACGATGAAACAACCCCAATGTGGCCTTGGTTGCGTTGAACGCACCCAAGGCGGCCTTCGGTGCGTTGAACGCACCGAAGGCCACATTGGGCGCTTGCCCGGGTCAGGAGTCGGCGTTCTTCTTGATCTTGTCCGCGTACTGCTGGGCCGTCGCCGCGCGCTTGACCTTGCCCGACGGCGTCTTCGGCAGGCTTCCCGCCGGCAGCACCACCACCGCGTACGGCCGCATGTCCACCGCGTCGCGCACCCGCGCCGAGACCTGCTTCATCAGGTTCTTCTCGGCCTCGGCGTCGCCCGCCAGCTTCGACTCGACGACCACCGCGAACCGCTCGCGGCGGCTGCCCGCGTCCAGCCGCACCGCCACCGCGTTGCCCGCCCGGACGCCCTCGACCGACGTCGCCGCGCGCTCGATGTCCGTCGGGTAGAGGTTGCGCCCGCCCATGATGATGACGTCCTTGCGGCGGCCGCAGATGACGATCTGGCCGTCGATCAGGTACCCGAGGTCGCCGGTGTTCAGCCAGCCCTCGGCGTCCTGGGTGTCGAGCGGGCCGTCCATCGTCAGGTAGCCGGGCGTCACGGCCTCGCCACGCAGCCGGATCTCGCCGACCTCACGCTCGCCGATGCGCGAACCAGCGTCGTTGACGATCTCCGCCTCCAGCCCGTCCAGCGGGCGGCCGAGCACCGCGAACGACCGGACGCTGTCGGTGCCGCGCCGCTCGTCGCCCTCGGGGACCGGCACCGCGCGGTTGTCGGCCTCCAGCGCGTCGGCCTCGACGACGTCCAGGGTGAGCCCGGTGAACAGCGGCGCGAACGAGACCGCGAGCGTCGCTTCGGCCATGCCGTACGCCGGGAAAACGCATTCCGCCGGCATCTTGAACCGGGCACCGGCGTCCACGAAGGTCTGGACGGCGGTCTCGTCGACGGGCTCGGCGCCGTTCAGGGCGATCCGCAGCTTCGAGAGGTCGTAGGCGTCGTCTTCGTCGACGCGGGCCATCCGGCGCCCGACGATCGCGTACGCGAAGTTCGGCGCCGCCGTCGTCGTGCCGTGGTACTTGGTGATCAGCTCCGGCCAGATCAACGGGCCCGACAGGAACTCGACCGGCGTGATCTTGACGAGCTCGACGCCGAAGGTCATCGGCACGGTCAGGAAGCCGACCATCCCCATGTCGTGGAACGTCGGCAGCCAGGAGACCATCACGTCGGTGTCGAAGTCGAACTCCGCGCGGTCGACCATGGCCTTGACGTTGGAGTACAGGTTCCCGTAGGTGATCCGCACGGCCTTGGGATCGGCGGTCGAGCCGCTCGTCAGCTGCAGGAGCGCGGTCTCGCTCTCGTCGGTCACGACGACGTCGTCGAGGGGCTCGGCGCCGACGAGGTCGCTGATCAGCTTGAAGCCGATGCCCTTCTGCTCCAGCACCGGCGCCAGCTGGTCGAACGGCTCGCCCAGCAGCACCAGGCTCGAGCCGATCATCCCGAGCACGCGCACGGTGTCCTCGGCCCACTCGGCGAGGTCGGTGCGCGGGGTGGGCTGGTGCAGCATGGTGACGCTGCCGCCGGCCAGCCAGACGGCCTGCACGGTCGGCGCGATCAGCACCGGCGCCGCGGCCAGCACCCCGACCGCCGTTCCCCGCTCGAACCCGCCCGCGACGAGCCCGCCGGCGATCCGCCGGGCTTCCTGGTGCACCTCGGCCCAGGTCCGCCGGACCGGCTCCTTGGGCTCCCCGGTGACCATGCCACGCTGCTGACCTCGCCCCGCCGCAGTGGCGACGAGCGTGTCCACGAACCTGCTCATGAGGCAGACATTACTGGCAGCCGTGTCACTCCAGCAGTTCGGACGTCTCCAGCCAGCGGCCCTCGACGTCCTCGATCTCGCCCTGGACGCCCTTCAGCTCGGCGTTGAGCGACATCAGCTTCGCCGGGTCGGTCGCCGCCTCCAGGAGGGCCGCGTGGAGCTTCTCCTCCTTCGCGTGCAGCTGGTCGAGCTTGCGCTCCAGCCGGCCCAGGTCCTTCTGCGCCGCCCGCAGGTCCGCCGCCGACTTCTTCGCCTCGGTCTTCGCCGCCGTCGGGGCCGCCGCGGCCGCCGGTTCCTTGGCGAGCGCGCGGCGGTTCAGGTACTCCTCGATGCCGCCCGGCAGGTGGGTGATCCGGCCGTCGCCGAAGAGGGCGACGATCGTGTCGCAGACGCGTTCGACCAGGTACCGGTCGTGCGAGACCACGATCATCGTGCCCGGCCAGCCGTCGAGCAGGTCTTCCAGCTGCTGCAGCGTGTCGATGTCCAGGTCGTTCGTCGGCTCGTCGAGCAGCAGCACGTTCGGCTCGGCCATCAGCAGCCGGCACAGCTGCAGCCGGCGCCGCTCGCCACCGGACAGGTCCCCGACCGGCGTCCACTGGCGGGCCTGCGGGAAGCCGAGCTTCTCGCCCAGCTGCGACGCCGTCATCTCCTGCTTGCCGAACACCACGCGCCCGGCGACCTGCTCGATCGCCTGCAGCACCCGCAGGTCGGCGGGCAGGTCGTCGAGCTCCTGGCGCAGGTGCGCGAGCGCGACGGTCTTGCCCTCGATCCGCCGGCCCGTCGAACCTTCGACGTCGCCGCCGAGCAGCTTGAGCAGCGACGTCTTGCCCGAGCCGTTGATGCCGACCAGGCCGATCCGGTCGCCGGGGCCGACCCGCCAGGTGACGTGGTCGAGCAGCGTCCGCTCGCCGACCGTGTACGTCGTGTCTTCCAGCTCCAGCACGGTCTTGCCCAGGCGCCGCTTCGCGAACGCCATCAGCTCGACGGTGTCGCGCGGCGGCGGCACGTCCGCGATCAGCGCCTCGGCGGCGTCGATGCGGTAGCGCGGCTTCGACGAGCGCGCCTGCGGGCCGCGGCGCAGCCACGCCAGCTCCTTGCGGGCCAGGTTCTGCCGCTTCTCCTCGGCCGTCGCGGCCAGCCGCGACCGCTCGGCACGCGCGAAGATCCAGTCGGCGTAACCGCCTTCGTAACTCTCGACGCGGCCGTGGGCGACTTCCCAGGTCACGCTCGCGACGGTGTCGAGGAACCACCGGTCGTGCGTGACGACCACGACCGCGATCCGCCGGGTCAGCAGGTGGTCGGCGAGCCACTGGACACCTTCGACGTCCAGGTGGTTGGTCGGCTCGTCGAGCACGACGAGGTCGAGCTCACCGGTCAGCGCGGCGGCCAGCGAAACCCGGCGCCGCTCGCCACCGGAGAGGTTCGCCGTCGGCGTGTCCAGCCCGATCGCCGTGATGCCGAGCCCGTCCACAATGGACCGGACGCGCGCGTCGGCCGCCCATTCGTGCTCGGCGCCGTAGCGTTCGAGCACGACCTCGCCGACGCTGCTGCCGTCCGGGAGCTCGGTCCGCTGGGTGACCACAGCCATCCGCAAGCCGCCGACATGGCTGACCCGGCCGGAATCCGGCTCGGCCAGTCCGGAAAGGACTTCCAGGAGCGTGGTCTTGCCACCTCCGTTGAGGCCGACGACGCCGATGCGCTGCCCGGCCGCGACGCCGAGCGACACACCGTCCAGGAGCGGGCGCACCCCGTAGGACTTGCTCACCGCCTCCAGGTTGACCAGGTTGGCCATCCGCTCAGCCGATCCTCTCTTTGGGAAACACTGTCACGATGACGAACCGCGTCGCCACGACCTGCGTCGTGTCGTCCACGGTGAACTTCGGATCTTCCAGCGCGGCGCGCATTTCCGCACCCTGCCAGTAGTCCGTGTGACCGGCGCGCCACTCGGCAACGCTCGTGAAGCCTTCGCCCTCGTCGATCGCGTGCTGCAAGTCCACTTCGGACAGTGGGATGACGCGCACTTCGGTCGTCTCGAGGATCGCCAGCCCCTCGCCCGCCGAGTCGATCATCAGCTCGCGCTCGCCGACGACGGGCAGCTCTTCGCCGTACTTCTCGTATTCGACGACCAGGCCGGTGGTCGAAGTCTTTTCGCCGCGCAGGATCGCCGCGACGAGCTTGTCGCGCAACGGTCCCGGAAACGCGAACTCGGCGTGCTTCACGCGTGCACCCGCGGCGGCGCCGGGCGCGGCGCGTCGTCCCCGCCGACCACGCGGGCGCCGGGGACCGGGCCGTGCGCCACCCGGACCGTGCGGCACACCCCCGCACCCGACAGCTCCGCGGCGACCTCGACCGCCGAATGCGCGTCCTCACAGAGGAACGCGCACGTCGGGCCGGATCCGGAGACCGTGCCGGCGAGCGCGCCCGCGTTGACGCCGGCTCGCAGCGTCCGGCGCAGCCCGGGCCGCAGCGAAACCGCCGCCGCCTGGAGGTCGTTTCCCAGCAGCAGCGCCAGCTGACGCGGGTCGCCCGAAGCCAGGGCTTCGACGACCGGGGTGTGCGAGCCGATCCGCGGCGGGTTGCCGTCGGCGCGCAGGCGGTCCAGCTCCTTGAACACCTTCGGCGTCGACAGCCCTTCCTGGTCGAAGGCCAGCACCCAGTGGAAGGTGTGCCGCGACAGCACCGGGACGAGCTGCTCGCCCCGCCCGGTACCCAGCGCGGTGCCGCCGTAGAGCGCGAACGGGACGTCGCTGCCCAGCCCGGCGGCGATCTCGGCCAGCTCGTCGCGCGTGACGTCGAGGTTCCACAGGCTCGCCAGCCCGACCAGGGTCGCGGCCGCGTCGGCGCTGCCGCCCGCCATGCCGCCCGCGACCGGGATGCCCTTGCGCAGCACCACCCGGACGTTCGGCTCTTCGGTGCGGCCGACGTGCGCGGAAAGCGCTTCGACCGCGCGCCAGGCGAGGTTGGTGCCGTCGGCGGGCACCGAGCCCTCACCCTCGCCGTAGATCTCCAGGCCCGGCTCCTCGGTGACCGCGACGGTCACCTCGTCGGTCAGCGACAGAGCCTGGAACACGGTCACCAGCTCGTGGTAACCGTCTTCGCGCAGGTCGTCGACCGCCAGGTGCAGATTGACCTTGGCCGGGACCCGGACGGTGACTGGGGGCGGGACTACAGCGAGCACCCGACCAGCCTACGTGCCCGCGAAAACGCCCCGATGTGACGTGCACATCGGGGCGTTCCGGCGTTCGAGGTCAGGCAGCGACGCCCTGCGGGCCGCGGGCGGTGTGCGTCACGTGACCGCCGCGCTCGGTGACCCACGCCAGCGCCGCGTCGGCCCGCTCGCCGCGGACGCCGAGGCGGAACCGGCCGACCGGGGTGTCGCCGATCCGGGTCAGGCCGCCGCCGATGGTGGCGAACTCGACGTCGAAGCGGCCCGCGGCCTCGGGCAGCAGCGCGCCGACCGACGCGAAGCCGACCAGCACGACGTCGACCGAACGGTCGTAGCGCGCCGACTGCGCGCGGGTGGTCTCGATGGCCGGCAGCAGCGCCTGCGCGGTGCGGCTGGCCGGGTTCGAGATCAGGTCGAGGACGGTGCCGCGCTCGACGACCGTGCCGTCTTCGAGCACCGCGACGTCGTCGCAGACCCGGCGGACCACGCCGGCGTCCGGCGTCGTGACCACGATGGTGGTGCCCAGCTCGGCGCGGGCGCGGTCGAGCACGGTGAGCACCGCGCCGGCCTCCTCCGGGTCGATGCCGGCGGTCGGGTCGTCGGCGAGCAGCACCGCGGGCGCCGCGGCCAGCGCCTTCGCGACCGCGACGCGGCGGAGCTGGCCCTCGGTCAGCTCGCCGGGACGCTGCGTCGCGCGCTGCGTCAGGCCGACGAGGTCGAGCAGCGAGCCGACCCGGCTGCGGCGCTGCGGGCCGTCGATGCCGAGCTGCTCCAGCGGGGAGGCGATGTTGCCGGCGATCGTGCGCTCGGCGATCAGCTCCGGCTTCGTCGAGACGACGCCGAGCTGGCGGCGGATCTCGCGGAGGCGGCGGCCGTCGAGGGTGCCGGTGTTGAGGCCGTCGAGGCGGACGACGCCGCGGTCGGGCCGCTCCTGCAGCGCGATGCAGCGGGCGAGGACGGACTTGCCCGACCCGGCGGGACCGACCACGCCGAACAGCGAGCCGGCCTGGACCTCGACGCTGACGTCGCGCAGGGCGACGACCGAGTTTCCGTTGGTGGCAAAGGTTTTGGACAGGTTTTCGACGGTGATCACGAAGGCTCCAGAAAACGGGGCGCGCAGAGAAGCGCGTCCGGCCGCAAGCGAGTGTCCGTCCTTTATGGACGGTGCGTGAAGAAGAGGTGTGACGGGTCGGGCAAGCTCAGTGGGAGCGCCGACATGCGGTCACGGAGCGGCGGCCTTCGTCGACGACGCGACGCTTGGTCAGGAGCAGGGGGCGAGCTACCCTCTTCATCGGAAACGGCCTCCATCGGTCCTGGCGGTAGCACCTTCCCTGTGGAGGGTGGTTGCTGCGACTTCGGCGAGCCAGGTCTCTCAGTCGCTCGGGATGGACGTACTGAGTAAAACCGATCCCGAGGAGCGAAAGCAAGCGTGTTGGCCCAGATCACACGAGTGGCGGTGTCCGGATCGCGAGATCGCACGTCAAGAGGCGTATTTTCGCCGGGCCCCGTTGACTTCCACTGTGGACGTGCTAACGGGCGGCGGCCAGCCGGGCGAAGTCGTGCACGCCGAGCTGCTCACCGCGGGTCTTCGGGTCGATCCCGGCGGCCGTGAGCAGCTCCCCGGCCCGCTCGGCCGAGCCGGCCCAGCCCGCGAGCGCGGCGCGGAGCGTCTTCCTGCGTTGTGAGAAGGCGGCGTCCACGAGGCCGAAGAGCCGATCGCGGTCGTCCGACGCCGGAGCGTCACCGCGTTCGAAGGCGACGAGCGCGGAGTCGACGTTCGGCACCGGCCAGAACACCGAGCGCGGCACGGCGCCGACCTTGCGCGCCGGGCCGTACCAGGCGAGCTTGACGCTCGGCACGCCGTAGATCCGGCTGCCGGGGCCGGCCGCCATCCGGTCGGCGACCTCCGTCTGGACCATCACGAGGCCGGACGTCAGGGACGGCACCTCGGCGAGCAGGTTCAGCACGACCGGGACGGCGACGTTGTAGGGCAGGTTGGCGACGAGTGCGGTCGGCCGGGGGAGGTCGTCGTTGGTGATGCGCAGGGCATCAGCCGTGATGACCTGGAGCTTGCCGGCGACCTCAGGCCCCCGGTCGGCGACGGTCTTGGGCAGCCGTTCGGCGAGCTTGGGATCGATCTCGACGGCGACGACGTGCGCACCGGTGGCGAGCAGGCCGAGGGTGAGCGACCCGAGCCCGGGCCCGACCTCGAGGACGACGTCACCCGGACCGACCCCGGCGAGCTCGGCGATCCGGCGGACGGTGTTGGGATCGTGCACGAAGTTCTGCCCGAGCTTCTTGGTCGGCCGCACGTCCAGCTCGGCCGCCAGCCCGCGGATCTCGGCAGGTCCCAACAGTTCAACCACCGGACGAGCTTACCGATCGTGGTCGGACCCGGTTCCGCTCGGTGCAAGTAGTCGTGGCAGACCCGCGAACGCAAACGGCCCCCGCCCGGACAGGACGGGGGCCGTTTCGCGGAAGATCAAGCCTTCTTGCCGCAGACCGGCCAGGCGCCGTAGCCGCCGCGGGCGTCGCGGACCTTCTCCGCGACCGCGATCTGCTGCTCGCGCGAAGCCTGGTGCGGCAGGTTCGCGTACTGGTCGCCGCCGTAGGCGTCCCACGTGCGCTTGTCGAACTGGAGACCGCCGTAGTAGCCGTTGCCGGTGTTGGTGGCCCAGTTGCCGCCCGACTCGCACTTGGCGATGCGGTCCCACGAGGACGCGTCGCCGATGGCCGGCTCCGGAGCCTTCTTGGTACCGACGTGGACGATCTTCGGCTTGGCCGGGGTCAGCTCCTTCTCGGAGACCGACTCGCGCGAGACCTCTTTGCCGTTCTTCTGCGTGACCTTGTAGGTCACCATCTTCTCGCCGGGCGTGCCGGGGTCCTCGACCTCGGTCTTGCCCTTCTCGAGGTTCGGGTCGTCGACGCGCTGCTCGGGCGGGTCGATGGCTTCCTTCTGGTTCACCATCGAGACGCCGGTCCGGCTGATGTGGACCTCGGCGCCGTCGGTCAGCTTGACGTCCAAGCCGCCTTCGGCCGCGTCCTCCGGGCCGAGGGTGAGCTTGTACTCACCCAGGAACTCCTGGGTGGTGACCGCGGTCGTGGTGACCTGCTTCGGCTCGTTCGCGCCGTCGTAGAGCGTGATGTGCTTGAGGGTCTTGATCTCGACGGTGGCGCCCTGGAGGGGCAGCTCGCCGTCCTTCGGCATCGACATCCACGTGCCGGGCTTGTCCATGCCCGCCATGCCGAGCTGGCCGAGCGCGTCGCTGAGGTGGGTCGCGCGGACCCAGGAGGTGTGCTCCGCGCCGTCGACGATCAGCTTCAGCTGGCGGCCGCGCTCGAGCTTGATGACGCCGCCGTCGCCGACCTCGGCCTGCGGGGACGGGGAGAGCGAGTCGTGCGCGCCGACGGACAGGCCCGCGTCTTCCAGCACCTCGCCGACGGTGTCGCCGAACGAGTGCACGGTCTGCTGCTGGCCGTCGACGTCGACGGTGATGCTCTTGTTCATCGCCAGCGCGGCCGCGCCGCCGCCGGCGACGCTGATCATGACGCTGAGGACGGCACCCTTGAGGAAGCGGCGCTTCCAGACCTTGCTGGTCTGGCGGATGCTCTCGTCCATCGCGGCCCGCTTGGCCTGCGGGGACGCGGTCCGGTCCGCCTCGATCTCGTCAGGGAAGACGATCGGCGGCAGGTACGTCGTCTCGGCGTTGATGAGGCGGATCAGCTCGTCGACGTCGACGTCGATCTCGGCCATCATCGCGTCGGCGTCGGGGCCGAGCGCGGCGAGGATGTCCTGCTGCGTGATGTTCGGGTCGTCGGAGAAGTCGAGCTGGCCGTAGGCGGTTTCCTCGTAACGACGATCGAGGACGGCCGCGGAGCGCGCTCCAGCCTGTCTGCTACCTGTCACCGGTGTCGTTCCCTTTCCCAAGACGCCGTTCGGGGCGGCGTCTTTACGTCTGGGCCCGCAGCCGGCGCCATCGTCACGGTCCCGGTCGTACCTACCCGGTTCCGCTTCCCCGACGTGCACTGACGTGACTGTGGGCGTAACAGTCGGCAACTGCAGTCTGCAGTACCGACCGGCACGATCACGGGACAGTAACGGGTCCCGCCGGGTTGCGCAAACACCCCCCGGAGTGTCGTGATCCCCGTCACTCCATCAGGTGGACGATCAAGGAACCCTGATGTCGCAATGCGTTCACCCCGTTGTGACACTGGGGAGTCGGTAGACCCGTTCGGCCGTGGTCCGGACCGATTCGGCGACTTCGTGGACAGCTTCGCCCCTGAGTGCCGCCAGGTGACGGACGGTGTAGGCGGCGCCGAACGGCTCGTTCGGCCGCCCACGGAACGGGTGGGGGGTCAGGAACGGCGCGTCGGTCTCGACGAGGTACTGGTCCGCCGGGCAGAGCCGCGCGGCCTCGTGGAGCCCCTTCGCGTTCTTGAACGTCACCGTGCCCGCGAAGGAAAGGACATAACCCGCGTCGAGGCAGCGGCGGGCGATTTCCGCGTCCCCGGAAAAACAATGGAAGATTACGGCATTCGGCGCATTCTCTTCGGCCAAGATGCGCAAGACGTCTTCGTGGGCGTCGCGGTCGTGGATCATCAGCGGCTTGTCCAGCCGCTTGGCCAGGTCGATGTGCCAGCGGAACGCTTCCTGCTGGGCGTCGTGCGGCGAGTAGTCCCAGTAGTAGTCGAGGCCGGTCTCGCCGACCGCGACCACGCGCTCCTGCGCGGCCAGGCGCTCCACTTCGGACTTTTCGGCCTCGCCGAACCCCTTGGTCCGCGTCGGGTGGATCGCCACGGCGGCCCAGACCCGGCGGTCCCAGGTGGCGGCCTCGGCGGCCCAGCGGGCCGAAGCGAGGTCGTCGGCGACCGTGACGACGCGGGCGACGCCGGCGCGCTCGGCGCGGTCGACCAGGGCCTTGACATCGGCCGCGGTGACCGCGCCGCACGCGTCGAGATGGGTGTGCGCGTCCACCACCGACACCGGGAGCCGGTCCGGGACCGGCGGCAGCTCGCGCTTCTCGTCACCCATGCACTACCTCTTACTCTTTGACGATCGGGGCCCACTCCGGGCCGGTCTCACCCAGCGCCGGGTCGAGCTTCGTGAACAGCGGCGACGGCTTGGCCAGGGGCTTGCCGACCTCGATCGGCTTCGACTCCCACTTGGCCTGCTCGCCCGCGTAGTCGCCGGTGAGGATCGGGTTGACCCGGCCGGCGATGTCGAGGTCCTCGACCTCGCGCAGCTCCGGCTGGGCGGCCCAGACGCCGGTGCCGCCGAGGGCCTCGTGGACCTTCTGCGCCGAGTGCGGCAGGAACGGCGTCAGCAGCGTGTTGGCGTCGGAGACGACCTGCAGCGCGGTGTGCAGCACGGTGTCGCGCCGCGTGGGGTCGTCCTTGAGCTTCCACGGCTCCTGGTCGGAGATGTACTTGTTCGCCGCGGTGACGACCTTCATCGCCTCGCTCGCCGCCAGCTTGAACCGGGACCGGGCCAGGTGCGCGCCCGCGGTGTCGAAGGCCTTGCGGGACAGGGCCTTCAGGTCCTCGTCGGCCGCCGTCGGGGCCTCCGGACGCGGGATCGCGCCGACGTTCTTGTGCGCCATCGAGATGGACCGGTTGACCAGGTTGCCCCACTCGTTGGCCAGCTCGAAGTTGGTCCGGCGGACGAACTCGTCCCAGGTGAAGTCGGTGTCCTGGGTCTCCGGGCCGGCGACCGAGATGAAGTACCGCAGCGTGTCCGGGCCGAAGTCGCGCAGGAAGTCCTCGACGTAGATGACGCGCCCGCGCGAGGTCGAGAACTTCGAGCCGCTCATGGTGAGGAACTCGCTGGAGACGATCTCGTCCGGCAGGTGCAGCTTGCCGTACTTGCCGGCCTCACCGCCCTTGTCGCCCTCGCCGTTGTGCCCGAAGAGCAGCGCCGGCCAGATCTGGGCGTGGAAGGTGATGTTGTCCTTGCCCATGAAGTAGTAGGAGCGCGCGTCGGCGTTGTTCCACCACTCCTGCCACGCGTCCGGGTTGCCGGAGCGGCGCGCCCACTCGACGCTGGCCGAGAAGTACCCGATCACGGCGTCGAACCAGACGTAGAACCGCTTCATCGGCTGGTCGCTCCAGCCGTCGAGGGGGATCTTGACGCCCCAGTCGAGGTCGCGGGTGATCGGCCGGGGCCGCATGTCGTCGATCAGGTTCTTGGTGAAGTTGAGGACGTTCGGCCGCCAGTCGTTCTTGGTGCCCAGCCAGTCGCCGAGGGTCTTGGTGAACGCCGGCAGGTCGAGGAAGTAGTGCTCGGTCTCGACGAACTTCGGCGTCTCGCCGTTGATCCGCGACTTCGGGTTGATCAGCTCCGCGGCGTCGAGCTGGTTGCCGCAGTTGTCGCACTGGTCGCCGCGCGCGCCGTCGTAGCCGCAGATCGGGCAGGTGCCCTCGACGTAGCGGTCGGGCAGCGTGCGGCCCGTGGAGGGGCTGATCGCGCCGCGCGTGGTCTTCGGCACGACGTAGCCGTTGCGGTGCAGCGCCAGGAAGATCTGCTGCGTCACCTCGGCGTGGTTGCCGGTCGTGGTCCGGGTGAACAGGTCGTAGGAGAGGCCGAGGCCCTGCAGGTCGTTGCCGATCTGGCGGGTGTACTTGTCCGCCGTCAGCTGCGGGGTCGAGTTTTCCTTGTCCGCCTGGACGGTGATCGGGGTGCCGTGTTCGTCGGTGCCGGAGACCATGAGCACCCGGTTGCCGGCCATTCGCTGGTAGCGGGAGAAGACGTCGGAGGGGACGCCGAATCCGGACACGTGGCCGATGTGGCGGGGGCCGTTGGCGTAGGGCCAGGCCACCGCGGTCAACACTGGGGTGCTCATACCTTATTAGCCTACGGAGGGCGTCACACGCTTTGTCGAGAGGGAGGCCCGGTTGTCGGCGACACGGTTGCTCGTGCTCGGGGTGGTGCGGATGTACGGCCGCGCGCACGGCTACCAGGTGCGGCGCGAGCTGCTGAGCTGGTCGGCGGACAAGTGGGCCAACGTCCAGCCCGGGTCGATCTACCACGCGCTGAAGAAGATGAGCACCGAAGAGCTGCTGGAGCAGGTCGACGTCGAGCCGGGCGAGGGCGGCCCGGACCGGACCGGATCGCCTACCGGGTCACCGAGGACGGCGACCGGGAGTTCCACCTGCTGCTCGGCACGGCCCTGTCCGATCCCGAGGTCCGCCACCCGGAGCTGTCCGCCGCGATCTCGCCGATGACCACGCTGCCCCGCAAGCGGGTGATCGGCATGCTCAACCAGCGGCTTGTCCACCTCGAAGCCGAGGTGCGGCGGGCGGCGCTGCTCATCGACGAGGGCTCCGAGTGGGGACAGCCCGCGCACATCTCCGAGCTGTTCCGGCTCTGGGGCGAGATCTCGGCGGCGAGCCTCGACTGGCTCCGGAACCTGATCGCCCGGCTCGAAGCCGGCGAATACGTGATGGCCGACGATCCCGGTCGCGCGTTCGGAGAGCCGCCGGCCCGGTAGCGAGCGTGCGAACGTCATGAAAGGGTCGTTCATGGCGTCGGACGTCATGAACGACCCTTTCATGACGCCGGGTCAGGTCCCGTTGCCCGTTCCTCGCTCACTGTGTCGCCCTGCCTCACGTCATGCGCGTCACCGACACAGTCGGCATTCCGGGCGGAAAGGTTCACCGGGCAGCCACCAGACGAAGCCGTCGAGTAATCAAGTTTGACTAGCGCACCCTTCCTGGGGCACAGTAGGCGCCTCAGCTAGTCAATCTTGACTACCTTCGAGAGGGGTTTCTCCATGATCACGGCACGCGGTCTCGAGCGGCGGTTCCGCCGCAAGGGCCGCACTGGGGGCGAAGTACACGCAGTGAAGGGCGTCGACCTCGACGTCGACGCGGGCGAGCTGGTCGGTTTTCTCGGGCCGAACGGCGCCGGGAAGACGACCACGCTCCGCATGCTGACCACACTGCTGAAGCCGACCGCGGGTACCGCGACCGTCGGCGGCCGGGACCTGCTGGCCGATCCCGTCGGGGTGCGCGAGCGGATCGGCTACGTCGCGCAGGGCGGCGGCACCTCGCCGGAGACCAAGGTCGCCGACGAGCTCGAGCTACAGGGGCGGCTCTACCGGATGAGCAAGGCCGACGCGATCGCGCGCGGCGCCGAGCTGGCCGAACAGCTCGACCTGACCGGGCTGGACCAGCGGCTGACCCGGACGTTGTCGGGCGGGCAGCGACGGCGCCTCGACATCGCGCTCGGGCTGATCCACTCGCCCGGCCTGGTGTTCCTCGACGAGCCGTCGACCGGGCTCGACCCGCAGAGCCGCGCCAACCTGTGGGAGCACATCCGCCGGCTGCGCGCCGAGCAGGGCGTCACGGTCTTCCTCACCACCCACTACCTCGACGAAGCCGACTCGCTGTCCGACCGGCTGATCGTCATCGACGACGGCCGGATCGTCGCCGAGGGCACCCCGGACGCGCTGAAGGCGCGGGTCAGCGGCGACCGCGTCGAGGTCGGCGTCGATCCGGAGCAGGGCGCGGACGCCGCCGAGATCGCGGGCCGGCTGGCGGGCGCGCACGAGCTGTCCGTGGCCGACGGCGAGGTGCGCTTCCGCGTGCCGCGCGGCGACGTCGCGCTACCGGAGCTGCTGCGGGCGCTCGACGCGAAGAGCATCCCGATGCGGTCGGTCCAGGTCCACCGGCCGACGCTCGACGACGTCTTCCTGACCCTGACCGGGCGCTCGCTGCGCGAAGCCGAGGAGGGCACCCGTGCTGCGTGACACCTGGCTGATCTTCCGCCGCGACATGAAGGCCGCGCTGCGCAACCCGACGTGGATCATGATCGGGATCATGCAGCCGCTGCTGTACCTGTTCCTGTTCGGACCCCTGATGGTCAAGGCGATGCAGGCCCAGGGCCTGTCCGAAGTGGACGGCTGGATGCTGCTCACCCCGGCGCTGATCGCCCAGCTGGCGCTCTTCGGCAGCTCGTTCGTCGGGTTCGGGCTGCTGGCCGACTACCGCTCCGGCGTGGTCGAGCGGTTCCGGGTGACGCCGGTCAGCCGCGGGGCGCTGCTGCTGGGCAAGGTACTGGCCAGCGCGCTGCAGGCCGTGGTGCAGGCCATCTTGATCATCCTGCTGGCGTACCTGGTGTTCGACCTCGACGCGCCGGTCGGCGGCGTGCTGCTGAGCCTGGTGATCGTGTTCCTGCTGGCGGTGTCGCTGGCGTCGTGCTCCTACGCGCTGGCGCTGACGCTCAAGAGTGAGGAGACGTTCCCGGCCCTGCTCAACGCCGTGCTCATCCCGCTGCTGCTGCTTTCCGGGATCCTGCTGCCGATCACGGCCGGGGTCGCGCCCAAGTGGCTGTACACGATTTCCCAGATCAACCCGTTCCGGCACGTGGTGGACGTCGAGCGCAGTTCCTTCCGCGGCGACTTCACGATGGACGCGTTGTTCACCGGCAGCGTCGTGGTGCTGGTGATGGCGGTGGTGTCGGTGTGGTGGGGCACCCGGACCTTCCAAAAAGAAAACGCCTGATCAACCGCGTGTGAGTCACTGCGGGTCCGCTCCCGGCGACGTATGGTGTGCTCTCATCTACGCGCCGGGGGCGGACTGTGACGGAGCCGGAAGCCGAACTCGGCATCTCGCTGTCCCACCGCGAGCGCGTGTCCGACTGGCAGGCCGTGCGATCCGCGCAGACCCGGTTCGTCTCGGTGACGGTCAGCGAGAACGTCAACTGGAGCAGTTCGGCCGCGGAGCGGACCCTCTCCGGCGCGCAGGAAGCGGGGCTGCACGTCGGCGGCCGGCACTACGCGCGGCCCGGCGCGGTGCACGACCAGGCCGACCACTTCGTGCGGACGGCCAGCAGGCTCGGCGCGTTCTCGCCCGGCTCGCTGGCGCCGGCGCTGGAAGTGGCGGCGCCGAGCGTCGACGACCGGTTCATCAAGGCGTGGATCAAGTACGTCCGGCAGGCGGCGCGGATCGAGCGCGTGCTGGTCTACGCCGACTACGACTGCTGGCAGCACCGGCTGCACCCGGACCGCTGGGCCGACTCCGAAGTGGTGCTGTGGCTGATCCGGCACAACGGCATCCCGGGCCGGGCCGGCTGGTTCCACTCCCGCCTCGGCGTGCACCAGCACGCGTACGCGCCGGACGTGCCCGGCGTCGAGGGACCGGTGGAGCAGAACGCCGTCGTGTACCCGTTCACACTGGGCGACCTTTTGCTTTGACGTGTGGTGATATGTCGCCATGCGGGTGACGAGCAGGGCACTTCGGACGAACGTGACGCCGTCGCACGCTTTTTCGGTACTCGCTCACCACAACGCCTCTCGCGGCCTGCCGCCGCCCGCCATGGTGTCGGGCGACTGGTTCGGGTCACGAGCGGTCATCGCGCCGTCGCTTCGGGTGTCTCCCGGCGTTCCTTCCTTCCCGGCGCAGGTCGACGCCCCGCCCGGGGTGGTCGGCGGCGGCTGGTTCGGGTACCTGGCGTACGACCTCGCGGATCCTTCGGGCCGGACCGGCTCACTGCCGGCGTCCGCGTGGGGCTGGGCGGACCACGTGCTGCGGTGGTCCGCCTCGGGCACCTGCTTCCTGGAGTCCCTGGACGGCGCCGGGCCGCCGGTGTCCACAATGGAATCCCTGCTGGCTTCCGGAGCTCCCGATCTTTCCTGGGAGGCCGGGCCGCTGCGACGTCCGTTGCCGTCGGAGCACCGAGACGCGGTGAAGGCGTGCGTGCACGCGATCGAGGCCGGGGAGCTGTTCCAGGCGAACATCTGCAGCCGGTTCACGGGGTCGTTCTCCGGCTCACCCGAGGCACTGTTCGCGGCCGGGGTGTCCTCGCTGGATCCGCGCCGGGCGGCGTTCGTCTCGGGGCCGTGGGGCTCGGTGGTCTCGTTCTCGCCGGAGCTGTTCCTCGCGCGCCACGGCCATGCGGTGCGGTCGACGCCGATCAAGGGGACGCTCCCCCGGCGCGGGCCTCGCGACGACGGGAACGCCCGGTTGCTGCGTCAGTCCGCGAAGGACGTCGCGGAGAACGTGATGATCACCGACCTGGTGCGCAACGACCTGGGCCGGGTGTGCGAGGTGGGGACCGTGGCGGTGCCGTCGCTGCTGGAGGTCCGCCCGGCGCCGGGCGTCTGGCACCTGGACTCGACGGTGACGGGAGTCCTGCGCCCTTCGGTGTCCGATGCCGAGCTGCTGGACGCGACGTTCCCGCCCGGCTCGGTGACCGGCGCGCCGAAGATCCGCGCGCTGGACCTGATCGCGGAGCTGGAGCCGTGCGGGCGCGGCGTCTACACGGGCGCGATCGGGCTGGCATCCCCGGCGGCGGGCCTGGAGCTGAACGTCGCGATCCGGACGTTCGAGATCGCCGGCGGCACCATCGAGCTGGGCGTCGGCGGCGGCATCACCGCCGACTCGGACCCGGAGGCGGAGTGGCAGGAGTGCCTCCACAAGGCGGCACCCCTGGAACGCCTACTTGCCGGGGTCGAGCAGTAGCTTGCCGACGGTCTTGCGGGAACGCAGGGCCTCGTGCGCGCCCCGCGCGTCCGACAGGGCGAACTCGCCGCCCGGGATCGCCTTGAGCTTGCCCGCCAGCACCAGGTCGAACAGTTCGGTGAGGGCGGTGCCGAAGACGTTGCCCGGCAGGCGGAAGACGTGCGGCAGCCACATGCCGCTGATCGTGGTGCTGTGGCCGAGGACGTTGCGCAGGTCGACCGGCTTCGGGCTTTCGCGCCCGGCCATGCCGTAGAACGCGAGCCGGCCGAACGGCGCGAGCGCGGCGATGCTCTGGTCGGTGGTCTTGCCGCCGACCATGTCGAGCACGATGTCGACGCGGCGGCCGTTGGCGTCGAGGAGCACCTCGGTCATGTCCTCCGCGCGCGAGTCGACCGCGACGTCGGCGCCCAGTTCGAGGGCGAGGGCGCGCTTCTCCTCGCTGCTGGCGGTGGCGATGACGCGGCCGGCGCCCCAGGCCTTGGCGAGCTGCACGGCGATGGTCCCGACCCCGCCGGCGGCGGCGTGCACGACGACCGATTCGCCCTCGGCCAGGTGGGCGTTCTTGCGCAGGAGGACCCAGGCGGTCGCGCCCTGGACCAGCATGGACAGCGCGGTGAGGTCGTCGATGCCGTCGGGCACGGGGAAGGTGGTCGCCTCGGGCGCGACGGCTTTTTCGGCGTACCCGCCCCCGCCGTTCAGGAGGGCGACGACGCGCTTGCCGTCGTGGGTCCCGACCACCTCGCCGCCGGGGACGAGCGGAAGCTGCGACGGCGCGAGGTAGCTGTTCTCGGCCTGGTGGGTGTCGGCGTAGTTGACGCCGATGCGGTCGACGTCGATGAGGACCTCGCCCGGGCCGGCCACCGGATCGGGCAGCTCGACCGGCGTGAGCACCTCGGGTCCGCCGAACTCGGTCACCTGCACTGCGCGCATCTGCGTTTCCCTCTCGGTCGTCCTTGTGAGACATTCTGGCATATGTCTCACTCGGCGGAGTTCGACCTCGCCCGCGACTGGTTCCTGGCCGGCCTGCGGGTGGACATGGGCGAGCTGGCGCAGACACTGTCGATCAGCCGCGCGACGCTGCACCGCCGGGTGGGCTCCCGGGATCTGCTACTGGGCGAGATCCTGTGGTCGCTGTCGTCGGCCTCGATAGCTCGGCTGCTGCCGTCGTGCGAAGGCCGGGGCGCGGCGGGGATCGCGGACTTCGTGAGCGGGTACGTCCGGTTCGCGAACGAGTCGCCGCCGTTCCGGGACTTCCTGCGCCGGGAGCCGGAGCGGGCCCTGCGGCTGCTGACGACGCGCGCAAGCGTTTGCCAGCGGCGGACTACGGCGGAGCTGGAGTCATTGTTGTCGGGCGAGGTCGCGGCGGGGCGGCTGGTTCCGCCGTTGCCGGTGCCGGATCTGGCTTACCTGCTGGTGCGGATCGGCGAGTCGTTCGTGTACACCGACGTGATCACCGGCGACGCGCCTGATGCGGCGAAGGCGCATGCCGCGGTGACCGCACTGCTCACTTGACCCGCGAAGCCAGCACGGCGTCGTAAAGCTCCTTTTTGGACACCCCCGCGGCCTCGGCGACCTCGGCCGCCGCGGACTTCAGCCGCTCTCCCGAAGCCACCCGCTCCGAGACTTCGCCCACCAGGTCCGCCACCGAAACCGAGCGCGGCTCCGCGCCCGAGAGCACCACCGTGATCTCCCCGCGAACACCGTCCGCGGCCCACTCCGCCAAAGACGAGAGAGTCCCCCGCTTCACCTCTTCGTACGTCTTCGTCAGCTCGCGGCACACCGCGGCCTGTCGCGAGCCGCCCAGCGCTGAAGCCGCGTCGGCGAGCGTCGAGGCCAGCCGGTGCGGGGATTCGAAGAACACCGCCGTCCGGGGCTCGTTACGCAACGACAAAAGCCACTTGGACCGCTCCCCGGGCTTACGCGGCGCGAAGCCCTCGAAGCAGAACCGGTCACACGGCAAACCGGACAAAGCCAGCGCCGTCGTCACCGCGGACGGGCCCGGGAGGCACGTCACCGGAAGGTCTTCCGCGACGCACGCCGCCACGAGCCGGAACCCCGGATCGGACACACTGGGCATACCGGCGTCCGTCACCAGCACCACCGACTCGCCCCCGCGTAACGATTCGAGCAACTTGGGCAGGCGCGCCGTCTCGACGTCTTCGTAGAAGCTCACCACCCGGCCGCGCGGGGTCACCCCCAGCGCCGCCGTCAAGCCACGCAACCGGCGGGTGTCCTCAGCGGCGATGACGTCGGCTTCCGCCAGCGCTTCCGCCAGGCGGGGCGAGGCGTCGCGGACGTCGCCGAGCGGGGTCGCCGCCAGGATCAGGCGGCCGGGAGGCAGCGGTGAGCTCACCGGCCCAGCCTAGGCTGATCAGCGGATCCGGACGACGCACGCCCTGCCCCGCCCGTAGGATCGCCCCCGTGACCGCCGTGCTGACCCGTCCCGACGACGAAAGCGTCCGGCCGGACCCGGTCGAAGCGCTCCGGCCGCCGACCGACCGCGAAGTGACCCTGCTCGGCCGCGGCATGCCGACCGACCGGCTGCGCGGCTGGGTCGTCACCCTCGTGCTGACCGTCATCGGCGGCATCGTCCGGCTGCAGAACCTCGGCGTGCCGACGGACAAGGGCAGCCCGGTCTTCGACGAGAAGCACTACGTGCCGCAGGCGTGGCAGATGCTGCGCAACGGCGGCTACGAGGACAACTACGGCTACGAGCTGGTCGTGCACCCGCCGCTGGCGAAGCAGCTGATCGCGATCGGCGAATGGCTGTTCGGCTACAACGGCTGGGGCTGGCGGATCATGCCCGCGCTGGCCGGCACGCTCATCGTCTTCCTGACCATCCGGATCGCCCGCCGCCTGACCCGCTCGACGCTGCTCGGCGGCATCGCCGGCATCCTCGTGATCAGCGACGGCGTGCTGCACCTGCAGTCGCGCATGGGCATGCTCGACATCTTCATCGCGCTGTTCGTGCTCGCCGCGTTCGCCTGCCTGCTCGTGGACCGCGACCAGGTGCGCACCCGGCTCGCGACGGCGGTCCGCGAAGGCTGGGTCAACGAGTCCGTGTGGGGCCCCAAGCTGGGCTTCCGCTGGTGGCGGTTCGCGACCGGGCTGATGATCGGGCTCACCTTCGGCGTCAAGTGGTCGGCGCTGTACTACATCGTCGCGTTCGGGCTGCTGTGCGTGTTCTTCGACGTCGCGGCGCGGCGCGCGGCCGGCGTCGAACGGCCGTGGCTGGGCACGATCCGCCGGGACGTGCTGCCCGCGCTCTGGGCGATCCTGCTCATCCCGTTCCTGATGTACCTGAGCGCGTACTGGGCGTGGTTCGCGAGCGAGACGGCGACCGACCGGCACTACACCGAAATCAAGGACATCGCACCGGGCTTCTGGTCGTGGGTGCCGGCGTCGCTGCGTTCGCTCGCCGACTACACCGGCAACGTCCTGCACTTCCACGAAACGCTGGTCACGCCCAAGGACAACCCGCACCCGTGGGAGTCGAAGCCGTGGACGTGGCCGATGGGGCTGCGCCCGATGCTCTACAGCTACGACGGCGAGGTCACCGGCTGCGGCGAGTCCCGCTGCGTCAGCGCGACGATGCTGATCGGCACGCCGGCGATGTGGTGGCTGGCGATCCCGATGCTGGGCTGGTCGGTGTGGCGCTCGATCTTCCGCGCGGACTGGCGCTACGCGGCGGTGCTGGTGGGCTACCTCGGCGGGTACGTCTTCTGGTTCACCAACATCGACCGGCAGATGTACTTCTTCTACGCGACCCCGCTGGCGGCGTTCCTGGTGCTGGGGTTGACGTTGTGCCTGGGCCAGATCCTGGGCAGTGCCCGGCGCGGGTTCGAAAGACGCGGGACCGGTCTGCTCGTGGTGTCGTTGTACGTCGGCCTGGTGGTGGCGAACTTCGCCTGGCTGTGGCCGATCCTGAACGGCATCGCGATCACCACGGGCCAGTGGGACGCCGAACGCTGGCTGCCGTCCTGGCGGTAGTTCAACCCGCGAAGTACGCCCCCGGGGTGACCCCCACCGCCCGCCGGAAGGCCGCGACGAACGCGCTCGCCGAGCTGTAGCCCACCCGGTGGGCCACTCCTTCAAGCGGCGATCCCTGCGCCAGCAGGGGTAGCGACGCCCGCAGCCGCACCTGGGTGCGCCAGGTCCCGAACGGCATCCGGCACTCGCGGACGAAGATCCGGGCCAGCGTCCGCTCCGCCGCTCCGACGTCCCGGCCGAACTCCGCCAGGCTTCGCGGGTCCGCCGGGTTCGTCAGCACCGCCGTCTCGACGTCGCGGGCGCGCGGGTCGGACGGGGACGGGACCACGATCGGGACCACGTCCAGGGGCTCCAGCAGGTCGAACGCCACCGCCTCGGCCCGCACCCGGGCCGCCGGGGCCACGCTGTCGCCGGTCAGGTACTCCAGGAGCTCGCGCAGGAGCGGGCGGACGGCGACCATCCGCGGCTCGGGCCACGACACCGGGGACAACGCGGGGTCGGCGTAGATGCCGCGCAGTGCCGCCCGGCCGAGCGCGCCGGTGCGGTGCTGGACACCCGCCGGGATCCACAGCGCCCGGGTCGGCGGGAGGACCCAGCCCGCGTCGCCCGCCTTGACCCCGACGACCCCGCGGGCCGACCAGACCAGCTGGTGCACGGGGTGCTCGTGCTCGGGGAACCAGGTGCCGGCGGGCAGGTCGACCTCGCCGAGGAGCATGGCGCCAGGTTGGCTGTTTCGCGACATCGGTTGTCAGGCTATCGGCTATCGGTCACCGGGGCGGAGTCCTAGCGTCGGACGCATGCCGATGAACCTGATCCACCGCAAGATCTGCAGCTCGGAGAAGTGGGCGGCCACCGTCGAGGAGCGCCTGACGCCGTGGCTCGCCGAGCGAGACCTGGGTGACGACGTGCTCGAGATCGGGCCCGGGTTCGGCGCCACGACGAAGGTGCTGCTCGGCGCCGTCCCGAAGCTGACGGTGCTGGAGATCGACCACGCGTCGACCGAGCTGCTGCGGGCGAAGTACGGCGACCGCGCCGAGGTCGTCGAGGGCAGCGGCGCGGAGATGCCCTTCGAAGACCGCCGGTTCTCGGCGGTCGTGTGCTTCACGATGCTGCACCACGTGCCGACCAAGCAGCTGCAGGACGCGATCTTCGCCGAGGCCGCGCGGGTCCTGCGCCCGGGCGGCACGTACTGCGGCAGCGACGGCCAGCTCAACCTGCGGTTCCGCCTGCTGCACATCGGGGACACAATGAACGTCGTCGACGCGGCGACCTTCCCGGGCCGCCTCGAGAAGGCGGGGTTCGAGCAGGTCAGGGTGGACCTCCGGCCGAAGGAGCTGGTGATCTTCTCGGCCGTGAAGCCCGGCTAGCGGCGGGGCAGCTGGTTCCCCGGCTGGCGCGGCACCACCCGCGTCACCGGGCCGTCGGCCGACTTGCCGGCCCGCGACAGCCAGCCCTCGACCTCGCGCCGCACCGCGTTCAACGTCGGTCGCCGGCGCGGCTCCGGGTCCAGCGAAGCCGCCAGCAGCCGCGCGTGGGCACTGCGCTGCGGGAGCCGGGACACCGGTTCCGCCCGGGCCGCGGCCATCAGCGCCGCCATCGGCGTCTCGCGGGTGCCTCGCGGGGGCTGGCCGGACAGTGCGTAGCTGATCGTCGCCGCCAGCTGCCACGCGTCCGACGCCGGGGACGCCGTCGCGCCCATCGCCTGCTCGGGGGCCACGAAGTCCGGCGTGCCGATCATCATCCCGGTCGCCGTCATCTTCGAGTCGCCCTGGCTGCGGGCGATGCCGAAGTCGATCAGGTGGGCCAGGCCGCTCGGGTCGAGGATGACGTTCGACGGCTTGATGTCGCGGTGCAGGACGCCCTTGTCGTGCGCCGCGGCGAGCGCGCCCGCCATCGTCGCCCACAGGCGCCCGGCCGCGACGTCGTCGAGCGGGCCCTGGCCGTCGACCAGCTCGGCCAGCGGACGGCCCTCGAGGTACTCCATCACCAGCGCGAGCCCGTCCGGCTCCTCGGCCAGGTCGTACACCTTGACGCAGTTCGGGTGGCTGACCACGGCCAGCGCGCGGGCCTCACGCTGCATGCGCTCGGCGGTGTCGCGGTCCGGGGCGTGCGCGATCTTCAGCGCGACCGTGCGGTTGAGCTGGGTGTCGACGGCCTGCCAGACCGTGCCGAAACCACCCGCGCCGAGCTGCTTGACGCGCCGGTAGCGGCTGCCGCCGGCGTTGCGCGAGCCGGGCGGCGGCGGGATCGGGCCCGGCGCGGCGGCCAGCGCGCCGGCCATCGGCGGAGGCTCGGGCGCGGCCGCCAGCGCCGTCTTCGGGTACGGCCGGTTGACGGGAGGCGGGGGCGGGGTCGGGCGCGGCTGGACCTGCGACGGCGGCGGCCCCTGCGGCTCCTGGTCGCGGCGCGGGGGCGCGTCCGACCGGTTGATGACCGACCACGGCGGCGGGCCGACCATCGCGACCGGGATCAGGCCCAGCACGCTGAACGGCAGGAACCCGAGCCAGAAGTGCAGCGCGGTGTTGGCCTCCATGCCGACGCTGAACACGAGCATCGCGGCGAACGGGATCCAGAAGAACCGCGACGGCCACTTCGGGCCGCGGCGGAAGGCGGTGCGCGCTTGCAGCATCACGAAGAGCAGCGACCCGGCGCCCAGCACGACGAACGCCAGCAGGTAGACGAAGAAGGGGATGTCACTCCCGTTGCGGGCGAACAGCACGTCGTAGACGCTCTGGCCGCCGCCCAGGTACTCCCGCTGGTTGTCCACCCAGCAGCCGCCGGGGCCGTTGAGCGTCGAGAGCTCGTTCGCGGACAGGCCGGTCTTCTCCTTGGCGAACGCCGCGCGGTAGACGCCCGACACGCCGTTCGACAGCAGCCACGGCAGCACCAGCGCGCTGAACAGCCCGATCGCGCCGAAGACCGACAGCGTCGTCACGTCGTAGCGGTTGCCCGTGCCCTTCCGGATGATCGACACGGCCAGCGCGCCGATCGGCGGCAGCAGTGCGACGAGCGCGCCGGCCGCACTCGTGGCCCAGACCCATTCGCCGGGGCAGAAGCCCGGGCCGAACAAGGAGTGGGCTAGCGAGAGCAACGCGCTCGCGAGTCCGTTCACCGCTAAGGCTCCCTCACTGTCCGTGTTCCCAGCACTTGCGTCACGCGGTGTTTTCCCGCGGTCCAGCTTAGGACGCAGCCGGCCGCCGTGAGGTTGCCGGGTCTTCAGCGTGCCCGGAATCCGGCGAGCCCGCCGCCCGCGCGCCATGATGGGGGCGGTTCAGACGTTCGACGCGAAGGAGCGGGGCATGGGCGCGTACTCCGAAGCCTACCGGCGGAGCCTGGCCGATCCGGAGGCGTTCTGGCTGGCCGCGGCCAGGTCGATCAGCTGGACGAAGCCCCCGGAGCGGGCCCTGGACGACTCCCGGCCGCCCTTCTACCGGTGGTTCCCGGACGCCGAGCTGAACACCTCGTACAACGCGCTCGACCGGCACGTCGAGGCCGGCCGCGGCGGCCAGGCCGCACTGATCTGGGACTCTCCCGTGACCGGACAGCAACGCACCTACACCTACGAAGAGCTGCGGGACACGGTCGCGCGGTTCGCCGGCGCGCTCAGTTCGCTGGGGGTCACGAAGGGTGACCGCGTCATCGTCTACCTGCCGATGGTGCCCGAGGCCGCGATCGCGATGCTGGCCTGCGCGCGGATCGGCGCGGTGCACTCGGTGGTGTTCGGCGGGTTCGCGCCGAAGGAGCTGGCGGCGCGGATCGAGGACGCCAAGCCCAAGGTGATCCTGGCGGCGTCCTGCGGCATCGAGCCGACGCGGGTGGTCGAGTACAAGCCCATCATCGACGGCGCGCTGGCGATGACCGAGCACCAGCCCGACCACGTCGTCGTGCTGCAGCGCGAGCAGGCGCCGGCCGAGCTCACCGGCCGCGACCTCGACTGGCGCGAGCTGGCCGTGAACGCCGCCCCGGCCGAGCCGGTGCCGGTCGCGGCCACCGACCCGCTCTACATCCTCTACACGTCCGGGACCACCGGGAAGCCGAAGGGCGTCGTGCGCGACACCGGCGGCCACGCGGTCGCGCTCGCCTATTCGATGGACGCGATCTACGACGTCCACGCGGGCGACATCTGGTGGACGGCGTCGGACGTCGGCTGGGTCGTCGGGCACTCCTACATCGTGTACGCGCCGCTGCTGGCCGGGGCGACTTCGGTCATGTTCGAGGGGAAGCCCGTGGGCACGCCGGACGCGGGCGCGTTCTGGCGGGTCATCGCCGAGCACGGCGTCCAGGCGCTGTTCACCGCGCCGACCGCGCTGCGGGCGATCAAGAAGCTCGACCCGGACGCCCGCGAGCTGGAGAAGTACGACCTCAAGGCGTTCAAGACGCTGTTCATGGCCGGCGAGCGGCTCGACCCGGAGACCTACCACTGGGCGCACGAGAAGCTCGGCACGCCGGTCATCGACCACTGGTGGCAGACCGAGACCGGCTGGCCGATCGCCGCCAACCTCCGCGGCGTCGAGCCGATCGAAGTAAAGCCAGGATCGGCGACCAAGCCCGTCCCCGGCTGGGACGTCCGGATCCTCGACCAGACCGGCGACGAGCTGCCGGCCGGGCGCGAAGGCGCCATCACGGTGAAGCTGCCGCTGCCGCCGGGCTCGCTGCCGACGCTGTGGGGCGACGACGAGCGCTACCGCGAGGCCTACCTCTCGCGCTACGACGGCCACTACCTGACCGGCGACTCCGGCTACTTCGACGAGGACGGCTACCTCTTCGTCATGGGTCGCACCGACGACGTCATCAACGTCGCCGGGCACCGGCTGTCGACGGGGTCGATGGAGGCCGTGCTGGCCTCGCACCCCGCCGTCGCCGAGTGCGCCGTCATCGGAGTCGCCGACCAGCTCAAGGGCCAGCTGCCGCGCGGGTTCGTCGTGCTCAAGGCGGGCGAGGACATCGCCGAGGACAAGCTGCGCGACGAGCTCGTGGCCCTGGTCCGCCGGGACATCGGGCCGGTCGCCGCGTTCCGCGATGTGTCCATTGTGGACGCGCTGCCGAAGACGCGGTCCGGGAAGATCCTGCGCAAGACCATGCGTGCGATCGCCGACGGCCGCGACGAAGCGGTGCCGTCCACCATCGAGGACCCGAGCGTCCTGGACGCGATCCGGGCCGCGCTGCGCACTTCGTAAAGTATTGTTCCAAATGCTCCGGCTGGTCTGTACCTTTGGGAGAAGTCCCCCGACCGGAGGTGCCCTGATGCGCTTGTCCAGAGCCGTCTCGACCGCGGCGATCGTGAGTCTGACGGCAGTCGGCCTGCCCGCTGCCGCGGCGGCTTCCCCCGCCGCTCCCGAACGCAGCGTGACCGACGTCGTCCCGGCGCCCGTCTCGGCGAAGGCCGACCCACGGGGCGACTTCAAGCTCACGCCGTTCACCGTGATCAGCGCCGACCGCGGCGCCGGCCAGGTCGCGGACTACCTGCGCGGCCTGCTCCGCCCGGCCACCGGCTACCCGCTGCCGGTCGTGCCGCGGTCCTGGGGCCTGCCCGCGATCTCGCTGCAGCTCGGGCACGACTCGCGCATCGGCACCGAGGGTTACGAGCTGAAAGTCGCCCGCGACGGCGTTTCCCTGAAGGCCAACACCGCGGACGGGCTCTTCGAAGGCGTCCAGTCGCTGCGGCAGCTGCTGCCCTCGGCGATCGACGCGAAGCGCGTCCAGCACCGGACGTGGACGGTCGCCGGCGGCACGATCCTCGACTACCCGCGCTTCGGCGAGCGCGGCGCGATGCTCGACGTCGCCCGGCACTTCTTCCAGCCGGACCAGGTCAAGCTGTACATCGACCAGATCGCCCAGTACAAGATCAACACCCTGCACCTGCACCTCGCGGACGACCAGGGCTGGCGCATCGAGATCAAGAGCTGGCCGAAGCTGGCGACGGTCGGCGGTCAGACGGCCGCCGACGGCGATCCGGGCGGCTACTACACGCAGAAGCAGTACAAGGACATCGTCGCGTACGCGGCTTCGCGGCACATCACGGTGATCCCGGAGATCGACATGCCGGGCCACACGAACGCGGCGCAGTCGAAGTACGCGGAGCTGAACTGCGACGGCGTCGCGGTGCCGCCGCGCACGGACACCGAGGTCGGCTACAGCTCGCTGTGCATCTCTTCGCCGATCACGTACAGGTTCGTCGAGGACGTCGTGCGCGAACTGGCGGCCATCACGCCCGGCCAGTACCTGCACATCGGCGGCGACGAGGCCCACGCGACGCCGCCCGCGGACTACATCGCGTTCGAGCAGAAGGTGCAGCCGATCGTCGCCAAGTACGGCAAGAAGATCACCGGCTGGCACGAAATCGCGAAGTCCACGCTGCCGGTGTCGGCCATCCCGCAGTACTGGGACTTCGGCGGTGACAACGCGTCCGTCGCGGCCGCCGCGGCCCAGGGCAACAAGATCCTGATGTCGCCGGCGAACTACGCGTACCTGGACATGAAGTACGACGAGTCGACGCCGCTGGGCCAGGACTGGGCCGCGCTGGTCGAGGTCCGCGACGGCTACAATTGGGACCCGGCTTCCTTGGTGACCGGCGTCGGCGAGAAGCAGGTCGCGGGCGTCGAGGCGCCGCTGTGGACGGAGACGATCCGCACCAGCGACGACATCGAGTACATGGCGTTCCCCCGGCTCCCGGGCATCGCGGAGATCGGCTGGTCCCCGAAGTCGACGCACAACTGGGACGCCTACCGGCTGCGCCTGGCGAAGCAGGCCCCGCGCTGGGTGACCCAAGGCATCGACTTCTACCGGAGCCCGCAGGCGAAGCTCGTCGTCGCCAAGATCATCCCGATGAACCCGGCCAACTGCGCCGCGTGTGCCCAGCGGGTGGTCGACCTGAACGCCGCCATCCCCGCC
>NZ_JBEZHS010000060.1:0-31902 GCF_040650695.1 Amycolatopsis sp. NPDC048633 | reverse complement strand
ACGCCCCCCATTGGGGAGTGGGTGGCAACCACCCCACCAAAGGGGGCCTTCGGTGCGTTCAACGCACCGAAGGCCACATTGGGGCGCACTAGCCCGAGTACGCACCCGTGTCGAGGTCCTCGACCAGCGTCCGCCCGGTCGGCTTCCACCCCAGCAGCTCCTGCGTGCCGGTGCTCGTCGCCGCCAGATCCATCGCGAAGAACGTGCCGATCCAGCCGAAGTGGTCCTGGACGTCGCCGGCGTCGATCGACGCCACCGGCAGATCGAACGCCCGGCCGATCGCCTCCGCGATCTCCTTCGTCGGCACGCCCTCCTCCGCGACGGCGTGCAGGCGGCTGCCCGCGGGCGCCTTCTCCAGGCCGAGGACGACCATGCGCGCCGCGTCCGTCACGTGTACCGCCGCCCAGCGGTTCGTGCCGTCGCCGGGGTAGCCGGCGACGCCCTTCTCGCGGGCGATCGCCGACAGGTGGGCGATGAACCCGTGGTCACCCGTGCCGTGCACGGTCGGCGAGAACCGCAGGCTCACCGGGTGCACACCCCGGTCGGCGAACTCCAGCGCGAGGTTCTCGGCGCCGCCGCGCGGGGAGTCCGGGCCGTGGAACGGGGACGCGTCGGCTTCGGTGGCCGGCTTGCCCTGCACGAGGCCGGCGACCCCCGAGGCCAGCAGGAACGGGCGGCCGCTGCCCGCGAGCGCGTCGCCGATGGTCTGGACGGCGGCCCGCTCCGCGGCGTTCGACGCGGCCTGGTCGGCGAAGTCGTGCTTGTTCGCCAGGTGGATGACGGCGTCGGCCGCCTCGGCGCCGGCGCGGATGCCGGCGAGGTCGTCGAGGTCGCCGCGCCGGACCTGGACGCCCTTGGCCTCGAGCTTCGCGGCGGACGCGGCCGACCGGGCCAGCCCGGTGACCTCGTGGCCGGCGGCGAGCAGCTCGCCGACGACGGCGGTGCCGATCCAGCCGGAGGCTCCGGTGACGAAAACGCGCATGGCGTGAACTCCTTCGAGAGAGGCATGATGTCAGTGACCGACGTCAGTCGCTGACATACGCACCCTACGCCTGTATGTCAGCCGCTGCCATCACTAGTATCGGGAGCATGGTGCGCTGGGAACCGGGGACCGCGGAGCGGCTGCAGAAGGCCGCGCTCGAGCTGTTCGCCACCCGCGGGTACGAGCAGACGACCGCCGCGGAGATCGCGCAGGCCGTCGGGCTGACCGAGCGCACGTTCTTCCGTCACTTCAGCGACAAGCGCGAAGTGCTCTTCCAGGGACAAGAACTGCTGGTCCAGGCGTTCCTCGACGGCATCGACGCCGCGCCGGCGGAAGCGTCACCACTCGAGATCGTCGCCTCCGCACTGGGCTCGGCGGCGTCGTTCTTCCCGGACGAGCGCCGCCCGCACTCCCGCACGCGGCAGTCGATCATCGACCGGAACCCCGGCCTGCAGGAACGGGAGCAGCACAAGCTGACCACCCTGGCGACGACAGTCGCTGACGCACTGCGTGCCCGGGGCGTCGACGAGCTCGCGGCCAAGCTGGCGGCGGAGTCGGGCGCCACCGTGTTCGGGATCGCGTTCACGCGGTGGCTGCGCGAGGAGAGGTCACTGGATGACATCTCGGCTGACGTGCTGGCCGAGCTGCTGCTGCTGGCCGAAGAAGCCGCTCAGGCCTTGCGCCCCACGAGGTGAAAGACGCGGCTGAGCCGGCGGTAGGGGTCCCGCCGGCCGGCCTCGAACTCGACGGCCGCCACCCGCTCCGCGTCGGCCGGGTCCACCTTGGCACCGCCGAACCCGAGCCAGTCCACGAACAGCCAGACCCCGTACCACCGCACGGGCGCCACGCCCCGGCTCCGGATCAGCTCGCCGAGCTCGTCCACCGTGTCGGCCCGGGTCGGGACGCCCAGCACGCCGATCTCGCTCCGGGAGTCGAACGCCGCCAGGGCGTCCTCCCACCGCTGTTCCAGGGCGGGACGCACCGCCATCGCGTCGGCGTTGCCCGCCATGATCGAGACGACACCCCCGGCAGCGGCGCGGCCGCACAGCTGGTCGAGCACCGGCTCCGGCCGTTCGAGGTACCCGAGGACGCCGTGGCACAGGACGGCGTCGAACTGCCGGCCGCCGACCGCCTCCCCGGCGTGCTCGCCGTCGGCTTCCACGAACGTCACGCGGTCCCGGATCTCCGGAGACAGCCGCTCTCGCGCCTTGCCGAGCATCGCCGGGGACGAGTCCAGCAGCGTGACGTCGTACCCGGCCCGGGCCAGCGGGAAGGACTGGTGCCCCGCCCCGCCGCCGACGTCGAGCACGGTGGCGGGCGGCGGCGGGAGGTGCTCCAGCAGCTGCCGGTGCATCACATAGGTGCGCACACGGCCCTTCACCGAGGCGTAAGCGTCATCGGCGAAGTGACCGGCCAGCGCGGACCACGTGTCGTCACCCACGCGGGTCAACGTACCGCCGCGGGCCTGGTGACTCCGAGGTGGCGCGCGGGGTACTGTCGGCCTCGCTGCGGTTGAGCACAGCAGCCGCCCCCTGGAACCCATCCGCCGCGCGCGCAGCGCGCCGGCCGGGACGGCGGGCTCGCCCGCCTCACCGAGGTGAGGACGCATGCACGACACCATCACCCGTCCGGGCACGACCCTGCTGCTGGGCGCGCCACCCCGGATGTCGATCACGGCGACGGCCGAGCGCACGATCGTGGCCGTCACGGGCGAGCTGGACCTGGCGGTGACGGACCGCCTCGCGGCCCGGCTCGTCGACGAGCTCGACCTCGCTCCGCGAGCCCTGGTCATCGACCTGACGCAGCTGGCGTTCTGCTCGGCGCGGGGGCTCGGCGTGGTGCTGGACGCGGTGGCCGCGGCCCGGGTGAGACAAATCCCGGTCGCCGTCCTCGCCGAAGGGCGGGAGGTGGTGCGGCCGGTCCAGGCCCTGGGGCTCGAAGACGTGCTGCCGCTGTACCGCACGCTCGCCGACGCCGAGGAGCACCATGACCAGTGAGCAGGAGTGGCAGCGCGACAAGGAGACGTTCGTCGCCGGCGAGGACCGGACCGGGGCCGGCCCGCTGGCGGGCGAGTTCGCCCGGCTGACGAACCGGCTGCTCACCGCCCCCAGCGTCGAAGACGTCCTGGAACGCGTCCTCGAGGCGACCACGCTCATGGTTCCCTCCGCCGACCTGGCCAGCTTCACGCTGATCGACACCGACGGGCAGTTCCACACACCCGCGGAGACCGACGAGGTCGCCGTCGAGCTGGACCTGCTGCAGTACCGGTTCCGGGAAGGGCCGTGCGTCGAAGCCGCCGAGCCGACCGGCCCCGCCGTGGCGATCGCCCCGGACCTCGCCCGCGAGCCCCGCTGGCCGCGGTGGGCGCCGGCCGCCGCCGGGCTCGGCGTCGGCGCCGTCCTCTCCACCGCGCTCATCCCCGGCCCGCCGACCGGCCGGTCCGTCGGCGCGCTCAACGTCTACTCGCGCGCCGCCGGCGGGCTGGACGAAGCCGACCGCGACGTCCTGCTGCTGCTGGCCACCCACGCGTCGCTGGCCATCGCGGCCACCGACGCCGTGACGCGCGGTCAGCTGCAGGCCGCGCACCTGCGCAAGGCGATCGACGGCCGGGACGTGATCGGCCAGGCCAAGGGCATCATCATGGCCCGCCGGGGCGTCTCGGCGGAGGAGGCGTTCGACGTCCTGCGGCGCACCTCCCAGGACCTGAACGTCAAGCTGGCCGAGCTGGCCCGGACCCTCACCGAGCGGCACGCCGAGATCGACCTGCCCGCCGGCTGAGGCCCGGCGGCCCGCACCGCCACCGAGACCATCCACAGTGGACTCTTACTCCTGGGACTGCCGCCGGACCCAGTCGCGGGCGTCGTCGACCGTCGCGTGCAGGGCGAACACCTCGTCCAGCCGGCTGAGCCGCACCACGCGCAGCACCGGGTACCGGTCGGCGACCACGGCGAGCGGGACGCCGCCGGCCGTCGTCGCCGCGACGAGCTCGGCCAGCACCTGCAGGCCCGCCGAGCCGCAGAAGCCGATCTCGTCCAGGTCGACGATGAGCGCCCCCGGCCGCTCGTCCAGCACGGCCCTGGCCTGCGCCCGCAGCACCGGCGCCGACCCGAGGTCCAGGTCACCGGCAGCCGCGACGACGACGGCTTCGGGCGTGGTGCGCACCCGCACCGTCAGTCTCCGCTCGTCGGTCACCACGTCTCCTTTCGCAGGTGCCGACTTTAAGCGGACCGCATCGTTTTGTCATCGATTGGCGCAGTGGCGTCGACCGGCCGGAAGCCGAGCGGCCCGCACCCGGCAGGTCCATGATGGAGGGATGAACCAGCCGGCCACCGCCCCCGTCGTCACCTGGACGGCGGGGGCGGTCGCCCGGATGCTCGGCCTCCCGCCGTCCACGCTCCGCGCGTGGCACCGCCGCTACGGCCTCACGCTGTCGACTCCGCAGACCGGCAGCCACCGCCGCTACGGACGAGCCGACGTCGACGCGCTGCTCCGCATGAAGCACCTGATCGAGCAGGGGCTCGGCACCGAAACCGCGGCCGCCCGCGCGTTCCACGCCGGCGGCGGCAGCGACGTCGGGACGCTGCTGACCGCGGTGCGGAGCCTCAAGATCGACACCGCGACGGCGCTGCTCGACGCGTACCTGGTCGACCACGACGTCGTCGACACCTGGGAGCACCTGTGCCGGCCCGCGCTCGACGCGTTGGGCGGCCCGGACGCCGACCACTGCGTCGACCTCGTGCACGGGCTCTCGTGGGCCGTCGCCGCAGCCCTGCACCGCATCCCCTCCCCGCGCAGCGCCGCTCCGCCGGTGCTGCTGGCGTGCGTCGACGGGGAGCGGCACACCCTGCCGCTGGAAGCCCTGCGCGCGGCGCTCGCCGAACACAGCCGCGCGGCCCTGTTCCTCGGCGGGTCCATTCCGGACACCGCGCTGCGCGACGCCGTCGCCCGCACGCACCCGGCGGCGGTCGTCCTGTGGAGCAGCCGCCCGGTGCCTCCCCCGCGCCGGATCCGCGCGCACCGGCTCGTCCTCGCCGGGCCCGGCTGGCCACGCCGCACCGGGCGCGCCGCCCGCCCGGCGACGCTCGGCGAGGCCCTCACGCTGTTGATCGCCGGCGACTGACCACGGCAGGCACGCCAAGGGAATCCGGTTTATCCCCGCACCACCCGGGTAGCCCGCCGCCCATCGAGGGCACGGGGAAGTGCCTCTCCCGCAAGGAGGTCGAGATGACATCAGGACCCGGCGGCCAGTCGCCGCCGTCGACGACCGAAACGGCCAAGGACGAAGCTCGCGAGGTGGCCACGACGGCCGCCGATCGCGGGGGTGAAGTCGCGCAAACCGCGGCGCAGGAAGCGAAACACGTCGCGGAGCACGCCCAGCGGGAAGCGCGCGACCTGCTCCGCGAAGGCCGGGACCAGCTGGAGGCCCAGGCCAAGGACGGCCAGCGGAAGGCGGCGCAGAGCCTCCACCAGCTGGCCGGTCAGCTGGACCGGATGGCCGAGCAGACCGACTCCCCCGGCGTCGCCGCCGACGTCGCGCGGCAGGTGTCCGGCCGGACCCGGACGGTCGCGGACTGGCTCGAGCACCACGAACCCGGCGACCTGCTCGACGAGGTGCGGCGCTTCGCCCGCCGCCGTCCGGGCGCGTTCCTGGTGGGCGCGGCCGTGGCAGGCGCCGTCGTCGGACGGCTCACGCGCGGTGCCGTCGCGCAGCAGCAGGAAAAGCCGGCGGACTCCCCGAACGGGCCGGCAGCGGCCGCGCCCCCGGACCAGGCCGCGGATCCGGGCCGGACCGCGTTCCCGAGCCAGGCAAGGGATTTGGGCCGGACCGCGTTCCCGGGCGACGGCACGTACCCGGGCCAAGCCGCGTTGCCGCACCCGGGCCAGGTCGCCCCGCCGGCGCACCACCCGGGGCCGGTCGGAGTCCCGCCGGCTTCCGCGCCACGGCCCGGCGAAGCCGCATATCCGGCGGGCGTTCCGGGCCCGCGCGAGCCGGCGCAGCAGGCTGCCGAGTCGGTGCGCGCCGACAGTGCGTCGACGGTCAAGGAGGAGGCACGCTCCGCACCGGGCGACGTCACCGGCCGCGTGCAGGACGCCAAGCAGAACGTCCGTTCGTCGTGACACCCGAGCACGGTGCGACCCGACAAGGTCGCGCCGTGCACGCGGAAAGTTCAACCGGAACCCCCACCGGATCCACCCCGGCGGGGTAGCTTGCTTCGCGTGAAGACGAGGACGCCGCTCGCCCTGACCCTGTCCGCCGCGCTCACCGTTGCGCTCAGCTCGCCCGCCTCCGCCGCCGGCGATCTACTCGCGCCCGGGCTGACCGTCTCCACCACGGTCGTCGGGGAAGGCACCGGGCACAACACCTGGACCGTCACCGCGCTCGTGCCCGTCGGATCGAACCCCGATCCGGACACGCCGCCGGCCGCGCTCGGGACTCGTGAGCACGCCGACACGCTGGTCGCCGCCTTGCGGGGCAAGGGCTTCGCCGCACGCGCCGAGCGGGTCGACTGGCCCGCGTTCGCCGACACGCCCCGGGGTGCCCTGGGCTGGCGGGTGCGGGTCGGCTCCTTCGCCGACCGCGCGCAGGCCGCCGCCACCGCGAGCGCCATGAGCGCGAACGGCTTCACCAACGCCGTCGAATGGACCGGCCAGGACGGGCCCGCAACGCAGGGCCCGCAGCGCATCCGCGTCGCCACGGTCGACCCGCGGCGGTTCCGCGGCGACGTCGTCGCGTCCCACGGCGAGTCGGTGGCGGGGCGGCGCACGACATCGGCGCTGTCGGCCGCCGCGGGCGCGCTGGTCGGGACCAACGGCGGCTTCTTCGTCATCGACCCGCGGGACGGCATCCCCGGCGAACCGGCCGGCATCGGCGTCTACCAGGGTCTCCTGCAGAGCGAAGCCACCACCGGACGGCCCGCGCTGCTGCTGGGGGAACACCCGTCGATCGGCGTTCCCCGAACCGCGCTCACCGTCGGCGGCCGCGAGGTCAACGGGGTCAACCGCAAGCCCGGCCTCATCCGCAACTGCGGCGAGCCCGGCGACGTCCCGACGGACCGGCCGCTGCACGACTCGACCTGCACCCACGCGGACGAGCTGGTGCTCTTCACCCCGCAGCTCGGCACGCCGACCCCGGCCGGCGACGGCGTCGAAGCCGTGCTGGACGCCCGCGACGTCGTCACGGCGGTGCGTCCGGCGGGCGGCGACGTGCCCGCGGGCGGGCACACCGTGCAGGGCATCGGCGCGGCGGCGACCTGGCTGAGCGACCACGCGCGGCCGGGCACGAAGCTGCCGGTCGGATCGCGGATCTTCGAAGGCGGACGGCCGATCCACCCCGCGGGCGTGGTCAACGGCGGCCCGTGGCTGGTGCGGGGCGGCCGGGTCGCGGTGAACGCGGCGGCGGACGGCATCGTGCACCCGGGCGACCCGTCGTTCGTGTACGGCTGGGGCGTCAAGCGCAACCCGCGCACGATGGTCGGCCTCGACCGCCAGGGGCGGCTGCTGATCGTCGCCGCCGACGGCCGTCAGCCGGGGTTCGCCGAAGGGCTTTCGCTGATCGAGGGCGCGAAGCTGATGGCGCGGCTGGGCGCGGTGACCGCGATCAACCTCGACGGCGGCGGCTCGACGGCGATGGCGATCGACGGCGAGCTGGTCAGCTCCCCCTCGGACGCGACGGGCGAACGCCCGGTCGGTGACGCGCTGCTGGTGCTGCGGCGGCGCTGATCACCTGGTGGTTGGATGGCCGCGTGGAGCAGAAGAAATCATCCGAGCGGCTGGTGTTCTTCACCGACGCCGTGGTCGCGATCGCCCTGACGTTGCTGGTCCTGCCGCTCACGGACCTGGTGCCGGAGCTGGTCGTGGAGCACAAGCCGGCGGTGGCGGCCGTCACCGGCAACTGGTCGAAGATCATCAGTTTCCTGCTCAGCTTCGTCGTGATCGGCCGCTTCTGGTCCGTCCACCACCGCATCTTCGAGCACGTGCGCGCCTACAGCACCGCGCTCGTGCGGGTCAACTTCTGCTGGCTGCTGACGATCGCCCTGCTGCCCTTCCCCACCGAGCTGATCGGCGCGTACCAGTCCGAGCGCTTCACCGTGCTGTTCTACCTGGGGACACTGCTGGCCAGCAGCCTGTGCCACACGGCGCTGGTGGTCATCGTCCGCCGAGACCCGCAGGTCCGCGGGGACGCCGAGCCGGTGCCGGACGAGATGTTCTGGAACTTCGTGGTGAGCTCCGCCGTGTTCGCGCTCGCGGTCGTCGTGGGGTTCATCAAGCCCGGTTTCGGCTATTTCGTGCTGCTGTTGCTGGCGTTCCCGTCGGCGGTCGTCCGCCGCGCGCTGGGGCGCACCGGTAAATGAGTGGGCACGCCGGCGCCGGGCCGCTATCGTGCCGGAGACCGTGACTCGACGCCGGGAGGTGAGCCCCATGAACGCTGTTTCGATGTGGGTGCTCCCCTCGTCGTCACGGTCGGGCGACTGACGTAGGGGTCGCCGGGAGCGCTTCAAGCACTCCCGAAAGGCACAAACCTCATGCAAACTGCGCATTTCACCTCGGGCGAACCCGCGGTGGTGATCACGCGGATCACGCCGGGGCTCTGGCACGCGCTGGCGGACGACCGCGTGGTCGGCCGCGGCGAGGCTTCGACGCGGCCCGACGGGCGGACCTTCCTCAGCATCGACGCGTGGCACCGCTCGGTCTTCGACCAGCTCGCCGACACGATGCTGGCGGAGCTCGAGGGCCCGCTCCACACGATCGTCGACGAGGTCGACGCCGAGCTGACGGCCGGCTGGGAACGAGCCGGCTTCACGACCCGGCGCCGCGAGTGGGAGTACGTCGTGCCCACCGGTGGCGCCGGTCGCGTACTCCCGCCGCCGGGGGTGACGATCGTGCCCCTCGGCGAGGCGTCGGAGGGCCCGCTGCGCGCATTGGATCGCGTGGTCCGCGCCGAAGTCGAGGCGACTCTCGGCTGGCAGGAGATGCCGGCCGAGGTGCTGGCCCGGCCGGCCTGGGACACCGTCGTGGACCCGGCGCTGTACGCGGCCGCGGCCGAGGCCGGCGAGTACGTCGGGCTGGTCCGGGTGGTCCAGGTGACCCGGCTGCCCCGGATCGGCCTGATCGCGGTCCGCGCGGACCGGCAACGCCGGGGCATCGCCCGGGCGCTGCTGGCCCAGGTGCTGGGCGCCCTGCACGACGCGGGAATCCCGACGGCGTCGGCCGAAGTGAACGAAGCCAACCCGGCGGCGACGGCGTTGTTCGAGGGCATCGGCGCCCGGCGGGCGAGCAGCAACCTGGAGCTGGTGCGCCATGGCGAATAAGGCGGGCGGCATCGAAGTCGAGGGCACCGTGCTCGAGTGCCTGCGCAACGCCACGTTCAAGGTGGAGCTGGCGAACGGGCACCAGGTGCTGGCGCACATCAGCGGGAAGATCCGGAAGAACTACATCAAGATCCTGCCGTACGACCGGGTCCTCGTGGAGCTGAGCCCGTACGACCTCGGCCGCGGCCGGATCCTGTTCCGCTACCGGAACTAGTCCGGGGCGCGGTCCGGGAACCCACGGGCTCCCGGACCGCGCTCAAGCCAGCTCCGCCCGCCACTTCCGTTCGAGGTCCCGCAGGAACTCCGGATCGCTCTGCGCCACCCGCGGAAAACTCTCCAACCGCTCATAAGGACGGCACGCGTCGATGATCGCGCGGCTGTTGAACGGCGGCGAGCCCTCCACCGACAGCGGATCCAGCTTGCTGCCCCACGTCCGCTTCATCACCTCGATGTCGGTGTCGGGGTCGCTGCGCGTCGACATCGCCCAGATGACCTGGTCGAGGTCCGCCGGGTCGATGTCGTCGTCCACCACGACCACGTACCGGTTCATGTAGGCCGCCGCCGGGCACTGGGCGGTCAGGTACGCCACCTGGCGCGCGTGGCCGGCGTAACGCTGCCGGAGCGACACCGCGATGAACAGCCGCCCGCCGCCGGATTCGTGGGCCCACGCCTTGACGATGCCCGGCACGCCCGAGGCGGCGAGCTCGTCCTGGATCATCGCCGACTTCATCACCGTGCGCATGTACGAGTAGTCGTGCGGCGGTTTGCCCGGCGGCGCGCCGAGCAGGATCGGGTCGTCGCGGTGGTACAGCCGCGTGATCTCGACAGCGAGGTTCGGCCGGCGGCGGCCCGAGTAGTACCCGGTCCACTCGCCGAACGGTCCCTCCTCGCGCAGGTGGTCCGGCCGCAGCCAGCCCTCGATCGCCAGCTCGCTGCCCGCCGGGATCGGCAGCCCGGTGTCCGGCCCGGTGACGACCGGGACCCGCTCGCCCAGCACCGCCCCGGCGTACTCCAGCTCCGAGATCCCGTGCGGAACCTCGGTCCCGCCCAGCACGAGCAGCAGCGGGTCGTGTCCGAAGGAGACAGTCACCGGCGCACGGCCTTCGCGCTCGAACCAGCGCCGGATGTTCTGGTCGCCGTGCTTGCCCGGCACCACCGCGAGGGTGACGCTGCGGCCGTCGTCGGCCACCTCCATCCGGTAGCACCCGCCATTGTGGACGCCGGTGTCCGGGTCGCTGGTGACGACGAAGCAGCCCGTCCCGATGAACCGCCCGCCGTCGTGTTCGTGCCACCGCGGCACCGGGAACGTCAGCAGGTCGACCTTGTCACCAGGGACCTCGTTGGCCAGCAGGGGCGCGTCCTCGACCGGCCGCACCGGGAACTCCCGGGCCGACGCCGCCCAGCGCGACGGCTTCCCGCGCAGGGCCTCGACCACGCCGACGTCGTCGAGGTCGTCCCCCAGGCGAAGCGTCCGCCCGAACCGCCGCGGCGACCCCGTGCTGCCGGTGAGTACCCGCATCCCGGCCGGGTAGCCGGCGATCTCGTCGAACAGCACCGCCGGTGCGCCCGGCAGCCGGTAGCTCAGCTCGGCGATCCCACCCAGCTCGAGGTCCCAGTGCGCGCCCCGGACAGTGCGCAGCTCCCCGAACCCGGCGACGGCGTCGAGGTGCGAACGCAGGCTCAGCAGCGGTTCCGTCACGACTCTTCCCCGGCGAAGTGCGCGGCGACGACCGGCCAGAGGTCGGGCCGTTCCAGCAAGCTCAGGTGCCGCGCGCGGTCGAGCACCTGGAGCCGTGCGCCCTCGATCCCGGCGGCCAGCTCCTGCGACATCGACGGCGGCGTCGCGTAGTCCTCGGCCCCGACCAGGACCAGGGTCCCGGCCCGGACGTCGCCGAGCCGGTCCCGCGCGTCCAGCCCGCCGAGGGCCCGGCAGGCGGCCGCGTGGGCCTTGGAGTCGGTCGCGACGAAGATGTCGCACACCCGCTGGACTTCGTCGGGCTGCTCGGCGCGGAAGGCGTCGGCGAACCACCGGTCCCGCTGGAACTCGAGCTGGGCGACGCGGTCCAGGGCGAGCGCCCGCTCGGCCCGTTGCGCCCATTCGGCGACGCTGTCCGGGCCGTACCACGCGGTCGCGTCGGCGAGCACGAGCCGGTGCACGAGGTCCGGTCGCGTTGCGGCGAGTGTGAGGGCGGTGCTGCCGCCCATCGACAGCCCGATGACGTCGGCCGGGCCGGCGCCGAAGTCCTCGATGACGGCGGCCGCGTCGGCGGCCATGTCGTCCACAGTGAACTCCGCGCCGTCCCAAGAGGACTCTCCATGACCCCGGGCGTCCAGGGCGAGGACCTGGTGCGTCTGCCCGAGATGTTCGGCGACCGGGTCCCAGACCGCGCCGCTGAGCGCCAGCGGGTGCAGCAGCACGACGGGGCGGCCGGCCGTGCCGGTGCGGTGGACGTTCAGTTCTTTCACGCGCTCTTCCTTCCCTCGCGGGCTTCCCGGCGGGCGGCCGCGGCCTTGATCGCGGTGCGGATCTCGCCGTAGGTGCCGCAGCGGCAGATGTTGCCCTCCAGGTGCTCGGTGACGTCGTCGTCGGTCGGCCGCGGGTTCTCCTCCAGCAGCTCGTGCGCCATCAGCACGAAGCCGGGGATGCAGTAGCCGCACTGCATCGCGCGGGCCGCGACGAACTCCTCGACCACCTCGTCGCCGTCCGGCAGCCCGTCGGCCGTCGTGATCTCGGCTTCGTCGTAGCGTGCGGCGCGGGTCAGGCAGCTCGACACGCTCTTGCCGCCGGCCAGCACCGTGCAGGCCCCGCACGCGCCGACGCCGCAGCCTTCGCGCGCGCTCGTCACGCCGAACTCGCGGCGCAGCACGTCGAGCAGCAGCTCGTCGTCGGCGACGGCGAGGCGGCGGCGCCTGCCGTTGACGGTCAGCTGGATCTCCCTCATGACTGCTCCTGCTCGATGATCGCGGTGAGGACCCGCTCCGGGGTGAGCGGCAGCTCGGTCAGCCGGACGCCGGTCGCGTCGCGCACGGCGTTGGCGATCGCCGGGGCCAGCGGGATGATCGCGGTCTCGCCGACCCCCTTGGCACCGAAGGGTCCGGTCCGGTGTGGACTCTCGATGACGATCGGCGTCAGCTTGTCCGGCATGTCCTTGATGGACGGCAGCTGGTAGTCCAGCAGGGTGCCGTTGACGATCTGGCCCTCGTCGAACACGAGCTGGTCGAACAGCGCGTGCCCGATGCCCATGATCGCCGCGCCGGAGAGCTGCTGCTCGACCATGGCCGGGTTGATCGCGCGGCCGACGTCACCGGCGACCGCGAGGTGCTCGATGTGCACCCGCCCGGTGGCGGTGTCCACGGTCAGCTGAACGGCGGCCGCGCCGGCGAACCAGTGCTCGGTGACCTGCGGGGACTGCCCGGTCTCGTGGTCGTAGGGCTGCCACGACGTGCTGAAGTTCGCCTCGGCGGTGAGCGTGGTGCCCCGCGCGCCGAAGTGGGCGAGCAGCAGGTCCGGGATGCTGACGGTGGCCTGGCTCTGGGCGCTGACCAGCCCGTCGCCGGTGATCTTGAGGTCGGTCGCCTCGACGTCGAAGTGCTTCGCCGCGAGGGCGGTCAGCTTGTCCCGCATGGACTCCGCGGCGAGCCGCACGGCGTTGCCCGTGTGGTAGGTCGAGCGCGAGCCGGCGGTGATCGTGTCGTAGGGCGTGACGTCGGTGTCCGCGCCGATGACGCGTACCTGGCCCTCGCCGAGGCAGAGCACTTCCGCGGCGATCTGCGCCATGATCGTGTCGCTGCCCTGTCCCATGTCGACGGTGCTGATCAGCACGGTCGCCGAGCCGTCCTGGTTGAGCTGCACGGTGGCGTTGGAGATCGTCGGGGTCAGCACGGCCTTGATCCCGACCGCCACGCCGCGGCCGCGCACGAAGCGGCCTTCCGCCGGCGGCAGCGGCTCGGACCAGCCGATGGCCTCGGTGACGGCGTCGAGGCAGCCGACGAAGTCCGCGCTGTGCATCGGGGTGCCGACCGGGGCGATGTCGCCTTCCCGCAGCAGGTTGCGCCGCCGGAACTCGGCCGGGTCCTCGCCGCGTTCGCGCGCCAGCTCGTCCACAAGAGATTCGTGGGACCACGTCACCTGCGGGACGCCGAAGCCGCGGAACGGCCCGGCGGACGGCTTGTTCGTGTAGACGCACCGGGAGCGCACGCGGACGTTGTCCACTTTGTACGGTCCGGTGGCGACCATGCCGGACTTGGCGGTGATGCGCGGCCCGACATCGGCGTAGGCGCCGGTGTCGTACCGGACGTCGGCGGTCGCCGCGGTGATCGCACCGTGCTCGTCGGCGGTCATGCTGCCGGACACGGCCGCGCCGTGGCGCGTGGTGAGCAGGAACGCCTCCTCGCGCGTGGCGGTGATGCGCACGGGCTTGCGCTGCGTCCAGGCCAGGGCCGCGACCAGGGGTTCCAGCCGGTCGTACATCTTGGCGCCGAAGCTGCCGCCGAGCGGCGCGGTCCGCACCCGGACGCGGTTGAGCGGGAGGTCGAGCAGGTCGGCGAGGCTCTGCCGCACGTACGACGGCGTCTGCGTCGTCGCCAGCAGCTCGACCCGGTCACCCTCGGGCCACGCGGCCGCGTACGGCAGCTCGATCGGCACGTGGTGGGTCGGCGGCGCCCAGAACTCCGCACTCACGGTGGTCCCCTGCGCCGCGTCCGGGTCGCCGCGCCGGAGGTTGAACTCGTAGTTGACGTTGGTGTCGCGCTTGCCGCGGAGATGCTTCAGGTCGCCGAACACCGCCGACGGCCGGAGCTCGTCGTGCACGAAAGCGCTTCCGGTGATGGCCTCGTCGACGTCGTGCACCGGGTCCAGCTCGTCGTACTCGACCTGGATCTCTTCGGCCGCGTACCGAGCCTGCGCGACGCTGTGCGCGAGCACGGCCGCGACGGGCTCGCCGACGTAGCGGACCTTGCCCACGGCGAGGCACGGCTGGTCGGAGAACGCGGGGCCGGTCATCAACCGGTCGCCGAGCAGGGCGAACAGGTCCGCCCCGGTCACGACCGCGACGACACCCTCGGCCGCGAGCGCCCGGGACGTGTCGACCGAGACGATCTTCGCGTGCGGCCGGGTGCTGCGGTGGACGGCCACGTCGAGGCACGGCCGCACGGGTTCTTCGGCGGCGTACCGGAACTCGCCGCGGACCTTGGCGCGCCCGTCGGTGCGGGCCCACCGCTCACCGACGGCGGCGCCGCCCGAGGAACGGGATCCGTCGCTCATCGTCTCGCTCCTTCCAGGAACCTCGTACGGCTTCTTCGACGGCCACCAGGCCGAGCCGGGTCTTGTAAGCGCTTCCCCCGCGCACGTCCGGCAGGGGGTCGATCAGCGGCCCGGCGACCTCTTTCGCCGTGGCCACGACTTCGTCGGCCGGGGTGTCGCCGGGGATTTCGAACTGCGTGAACACCGGAACGTGCGCCAGCGCGCCGAGCCCGAGCCGGACCTGGCGGCGGCCGCGGGAGCCGTCGACCACCAGCGCGGCGGCGGACGCGCACGGCCAGTCGTTGACCGCGAGGCTCGACAGCTTGGCGAAGTGCGCCCCCGCGGATTCGGGCTGCCGCGGGATCTCGATCGCGGTGATGATCTCACCGGGTGCCAGGGCCGTCTGCTGGAAGTCGACGAAGAACTCCCGGGCGGGCACGGTCCGCTTCCCCCGCGACGACGTCAGCTCGACGCGCGCGTCGAGCACCATCAGGGCGGTCGGCGGGTCGAGCCGGTAGTCGCCGTGCGCGAGGTTGCCGCCGACGCTCGCGGTGTTGCGGACGCGAGGGTTGGCGACCCGGCCGTAGACCTCGGCGGCCAGCGGTGCGAGCTCCCGCACGAGCGGGCTGGTTTCCATCTGCCGCAACGTGACCAGGGGGCCGGCGCGCAAGCCGTCCTTGGTCCGGGTGATCTCGCCGAGGCCCGGGACCGCGCCGATGTCGACCAGGTCGGACGCGAAGAGCACGCCCTGCTTGAGCAGGATCTGGACGGCGGTGCCGCCGCCGTAGACCATCGCGTCGTCGCCGGCCGCCATGATCGAGCAGGCTTCGCCGAGCGTGTCCGGGTAGTGGTAAACCGGCATCAGCTCTTCTTCCCGAACAGCCGCGCGAGCAGGCGGCGCCACCACGAGACGGGCGCGGTCGTTTCGGCAGCCGGTTTCGCAGGCCCGTTGCGACGTTCGAGGACGCTGCGCAGGCCCGGGTTGTCCGGCCCCGGCGGGCCGGCGGCGCAGATCTCGGAGAAGGCCGCGACGAACTCCTTTTCGACCTCTTGCGAGCGGCGGCGCACGAGCGACTCGCCGAGCCGGCCGATCCGGCCCCAGATCGCCACGTCCAGGCTGTAGTCCACTTTGGACGAGTCAGGGCCGTCGGGCTGGACGCCGAGCCGCGCGTCGATCTTGATAGAGCTGCCGAGCTTGTGGTCCTCGCCCTTGAGCAGCGCCCGCACCAGTTCGGGCTCGCGCAGCTCGGTGATCTCCGCGGAGAACCCGGCGCTGAACCGGACGTGGGCGATCTCGTTCACCAGGCGGCCGCGGTAGTGCGAAGGGTCCGCCCGGTCCAGCTCGGTGCACCCGGGCACGCTGACCCGCATCGAGTCGGGATCGAGGAAGTGCGCGAACACGCGATCGTGCCCCGCGGGGACGAGGAAGGAAGATCCGAGCTTCATGTATGACCCACCAAATCGAAAGACCGCTAGAGAGGACTAGGTGTCTAATATAGAGGACATTAACACGGTCCTGGCGACAGGCAAACCCGCTCGGCTACCGTGCGCGAAGGAAGAACGACGAGGGGCGAGGATGACGAGCGACGTACCAGCAGTGCTGAGCACCGTGCGGCTTCTGGAGCGGATCGCCCGGGACTGGCCGGAACCGGTGTCCTCCGGGGTGCTGATCGAAGAGCTGGGCCTCAACCGCAGCACCTGCTACAACATCCTCGGCACCCTGCAGCGTGCCGGCTGGACCACCAGCCGCGACGGCTGGTCGCTCGGCCCGCGCCTGCTCGCGATGGCCCGCCTCTCCGAAGACTGGATGACGGAGATCGTCCAGCAGGAGCTCGACGCGCTCAGCCAGCAGATCCGCTTCATCGCGTTCGCCGTGCAGCCGCAGGGGAAGAACGCGTACTCCGTCCTGGCCAAGGGCGACCGCGGCAAGGGCGTCCGGATCACGGTGGGCATCGGCGACACGTTCCCGTTCTCGGCGCCGGCCATCATGCGCGCGTTCCACGCCTGGTCCGACCCGGCCGAGGTCGACCGGCTGATCGGCCAGTACGCCGTCGAGGCGTTCACCCCCGAGACGGTCACCGCCCCCGCCGCACTGCACGAAGTGCTGAAGGGCACCCGCGAACAGGGTTACGCCGAGAGCATCCGGGAGTACGACCTCGGCCAGTCGGGCGTCGCGGCACCGGTGTTCGACGCGCAGGGCCGGGTCAGCATGGTCGTCTGCTCGCTCGCGTTCGCGTCGGAGCTCAACGAGTCCAATGTGGATCACTACGGTGCGCTCATCCGCGAATGCGGGCTGCGCATCACCGAACGCACCGGCGGCACCACGGAGACCGCGGACTGAGCTCGCGTCCACTGTGGATCATCCCGTCTTCGGTCCGCGAATGCGCCGATAATCGCATGTGCTCTCCGCAGATGCGACAACAATAGTCAGAAATCAACGCAGATGCGGATCGCCGTCGAGCAGCTGCGCCCAATCGTTCCTTGACCTCACCCTTCGCCTCGCTTACGGTTCCGCATGCAGGACTCGATGTCCTAGATAGAGGACAAGACTTCCGGCCCACGGCGGCCCGGAAAGGAGATCCCGTGTCCGAGGTCGCGCTCACCCGGAAGCCCTGGGCCAAAACCCTGAACCGTACGCAGTGGCGGTCCCTGCTCGCCGCGAACCTCGGCTGGCTCTTCGACGGCTTCGAGACCTACGCCCTCATCCTGACCGCGGGTCTCGTCCTGAAGACACTCGAACCCACGGCACCGGCGACGCAGGTGGCGTTCCTGACCGGCGCCACGATCGCCGTCACGCTGCTCGGCTGGGGCTTCGGCGGGATCGTCGGCGGTGTGTTCGCCGACTACTTCGGCCGGCGCAAGGCCCTCCTGACGTCGATGGTGCTGTACGCGGCGTTCACCGGCCTCACCGCGGTTTCCTGGTCCTGGACGTCGTTCCTCGTCCTGCGGTTCATCACCGGCTTCGCGCTCGGTTCGGAGTGGGGCACCGGCACGTCGCTGGTCGCCGAGACCTGGCCCGCGCACGCGCGCGCCAAGGCCGCCGGTCTCATGCAGTGCGGCCTCGGGCTCGGCTTCTTCCTCGCCTCCGCCTGCTGGTACTTCATCGCGCCGCTGGGCCAGGACTCCTGGCGGTACATGTTCCTCATCGGCGTGCTCCCGGCCGTGTTCGCGTTGTGGCTGCGCCGCAAGGTGCCCGAGTCCGACCAGTGGACCAGCGCGCACCGCCGCCGCCGGGAGCTGAAGGAGCGGGGCGGCGAGCTGACCGACCACGAAAAGTCGTTCACCCGGCTGACCCTGCGCCAGATCATGGTCGATCCCAAGCTGCGCAGGCTGACCATCCTCGGCTCGCTGATGTCCCTGGTCACCACCCTCGGCTGGTGGGGCATCTCGACGTGGGTCCCCGCCTACGTCGCCTCGCGCGCCGCCGGCGAGGGGCATTCGGCGACCGCGTGGGCGAGCGGCGCCGGGATGATCTACAACGCCGGCGCGATCGCCGGGTACATCGCCTTCGGCTTCATCGCCGACCGCGTCGGCCGGAAACCCGCGGTGCTGCTGTACTTCGCCGCTTCGCTGATCCTCACGCCGGTGCTGTTCCTGTGGACGCACAGCCTCGGCCTGATCGTGGTCGTGCTGGTGATCAACGGCTTCTTCACGCTCGGCCAGTACACGTGGATGCCCGTGTGGCTGCCCGAGTTCTACCCCACCCACCTGCGCGCCACCGGCGCGGCGTTCGTGTTCAACGCCGCCCGGTTCATCGCCTTCCTCGGCCCGCTCACCGCCGGCGCGATCATCTCGAAGCTCGGCGGGTACGGCGTCGCCGCGACCGCCGTCGGGTCGATCTACGTGCTGGGCCTGGTCGTCGCCCCGTTCTGCCCCGAGACCCGGGGCCAAAAGCTGCCTGACTGATCCCGCGAAAGGGAACTTCCTTGTCGACCCTCCAGACGCCCACCGGGACCGGTGGGCTCACCCCCGCGCGCTCGTACACCGGCCGCATCCTGTTCTTCGCGTTCCTCGGCACGCTCTTCGACGGCGCGGAGCTCAACCTCGTCGGCTACCCGCTGTCCTACCTCGCGGAGAGCTTCCACGTCAGCACCATCCAGATCATCCAGGTCGCCACGCTGCAGGGGTTCGCCTCGATCGCGGGCGGGATCCTGTGCGGCTGGCTCGGCGACCTCTACGGCCGGCGGTGGACCTACACCGGGTCCGTGCTGGCGTTCGGCGTCGCCGCGCTGCTCGGCGGGCTCGCGCCGAGCTACTTCCTGTTCCTGCTGACCCGGCTGCTGGCCGGCGTCGGGATGGGCGGGCTGTTCGGGCTGTCGTTCTCGATGTTCGCCGAATGCTGGAAGACGCGCAAGCGCGGCATGATGGGCGGCTCGATCCAGGCGATGTACTTCGTCGGCCAGATCCTGACCGAGGGCGTGGTGTACGTCTGCCTCGTCGAGTTCGGCGAAGACCGCGGGTGGCGCACGGGGTACGTCCTGATCGGCGTCACGACGCTGGTGATCGGCATCGCCGCGGCCGTGCTGCTGCCGGAGTCCGAACAGTGGCTGGAGTACCAGCGCGAGCTGAAGGCCGGCCGGGTGCCGGAGAAGCTGCGCCGCACGAAGATCCCGCTGCTGGACGTGTTCCGCGGTGGCTACGCGGCCGGCACGATCCTGTTCATGGGGCTGGCGACGGCGTTGTTCCTGACCACGAACTCGCTCATCTCGTACCTGTCGACGTTCCTGATCAAGGTGGAGAAGGTGCCGCTGGGCACCGCGAGCCTCATCGTCCTCTTGGGACTGGTCGTCACCGGGATCACCTATCCGCTGACCGGGATCCTGTCCGACGTCATGAAACGCAAGTGGGCGATGTTCGCGTCGGCGTTGTTCGGCGTGCTCGGGTTCGGCTGGTTCCTCAGCCTCGTGCTGAGCGGTTCGGCCAAGATCGGCACGGACTTCTGGGCGTCACCGACGTTCTGGGCGCTGATGATGTGCGCCGGCGGCAGCGGCGGGTTCGGCGTGCTCGGCATCTGGATGGCCGAGTTCTTCCCGACGCGCGTGCGGTCGAGCGGCTCGAACCTCAGCTACTACGCCGGCCGCGGGTTCGGCGCCGGGCTGTTCCCGCTGGTGGCGTTGTCGCTCGCGGGCACGGTGCCGCTCGCGCTGGCGCTCGGCATCGTCGGCCCGGTCGCCGCGGCGGTGCTCGCGGTGGTGGCTCCGGACAAGACGGGCCGGCGCATCGAGGCGATCGAATGAAGGTGGTCGTCGCGATCACCGGCGCCAGCGGCGCGGCGTACGGCGTCCGGATCCTCGAGCTGCTGGCGTACCGGCCGGACGTCGAGGTGCACCTGGTGCTGTCGAAGGCCGGCGCGGTGACCGTGCGGCACGAATGCGGGATTTCCCCGTCGGACCTGGGAAAGCTCGTGACGGTGCACCACCGGCCGGGCGAGATCGGCGCGTCGATCGCCTCGGGCTCGTTCCCGGTGGACGCGATGCTGGTGGCGCCGTGCTCGATCAAGACGCTGTCGGCGATCGCGTGGAGCTACACCGACGACCTGGTCAGCCGGGCGGCGGACGTGTGCCTCAAGGAGGGGCGCCCGCTGTTGCTGATGGTCCGCGAAACGCCGTTGCACCTGGGCCACCTGCGAGCGATGACCGCGGCCGCCGAAGCGGGCGCGATCATCGCTCCACCGGTCCCGGCGTTCTACCCGCACCCGGCGACGGTCGAGGACATCGTGGACCACACGGCCCGGCGCGCACTGGCCCGCGTCGGGCTCACCGAGCTGGCTCCGGCGGCGTGGCGGGGAGAGCTCAACCGCGAGGGCTCTGATCGGCGAACTCGACCGTGAAGCCGTCCGGGTCCCGCAGCTGCAGCTGCCGCTCGAACCCGCGGTCGCGCGGCGGGCCGGACACCGGGACCCCGCGGGCGACGAAGTCCGCGTACAGCTCGTCGAGGTCGTCGGCCAGCAGCTCGACCTGGACGAACTGACGCAGCCGGTCGGCCGCTTGCTCGACGACGGCGCCGAGTTCCAGCAGGCCGAGCGTGGCGGATTCCAGGCGCAGCAACACGAACCGGCCGTTGCGGACCTCGGTGGTGAACCCGAGTGACTCGTAGAAGGGGACCGAACGGTCCAAGTCGGTGACGGGCAGGCTCATCCCGGCGAACGTGATCAAGGCGCACTCCTTCGGCTCAGTGCGCCAAACGGGAGTGCCGGGCGGGCGTTCCGACGCTGCACCCGCTTGCCGGTCAGCTTAGCTTTGCTCGCCACTGCCGGGCCAGTCCCTTCCGTCAGCTCACCGGTCCGGCCCCTTGCCCGGCACGGCGACGGCGGCGAAAGTGACAGGTATGGACGAACCCGGCCGAACCTCGGTGACGCCGCCTCCGTGGTGGGAGCAGACCGGCCGGGCCCGGGTCTCGGCCCTGCTGGCGGCGGCCGGCTCCGGCGACAGCGCCGCGTGGTCCGAACTGGTGGACCTGGTCACGCCGTTCCTGTGGGGACTCGTGAGGAACTCCGGCGTCGAAGCCGCCGCACGCGAATCGATCGTGCAAAGCGTCTACGAACACCTGGTGCACAATCTGGATCGCATTCAGGACGAAGACGCTCTGCGCACCTGGGTGCTCAAGAATGCGACGCGAGAGCTTCAAGGACTCCGCTCGTCCGCGGCACCTGCCGACTCGGCGACGCCCACCACATACGGGCACTACGAAGTCGATCGCACGACGAGCAGACTGTCAACCATCGAGCAGCACCTGCTCCGGCTCACCTTGCGCCCCGGTGCCACTTACGCCGACATCGCCACCTCCCTCCAGATCCCGGTCGGCTCCATCGGCCCGACCAGAGATCGAATGTTCAAGAAAATGTGGAGAATCTCGACGTCCGATCCATCCGTGCAGAGGACCGATCCTCCCGGCGGCCCGAGCACAACCCGCGAAAAGCTCGAGAGAGCGCTGCTGGTGCACAACCGCTCCCGCAGCGTGGCCTCACCGGAACGCAAAAGCGGCTGGCTCCACACCGTCGCTCGCGCTTTCGGCCTGATTCCGCCTCCGTGGTCCAGGCCCACGACCGATGACGAGCTCGTCGTCGCCGCGTGCCGGGACGTCACCGGCACCACCCGGGAAACCCTCCGAGAAGTCGCCGCGGTCGCCGCAGAGCGTGACGCGTTCAGAGCAGGAGACCGATGATGACGGAGCAAACCGCGTCCGGCGCTTCTCTGGTCGACGAGTGGCTGGGCATGCGAGTCCTCGAACACGTGCGTGACCTGTACAAAGAGCATCCCGACAGCGCGGATCGCGTGTTGAAGATGGTTGAGACACGACTTCAGCAGCGCCACGAGGGAGAGGTCGTCCACGCCCGGCATCGCCGGCGGCTGGAGTGGGCGTGGTTCGGCTTCCGGGCGGCTTCGGCGTTGCTCGGGTTCGGGGCGCTGGTCGTGTTCGCTCTGGTCGCCGCCCAGTTCATCGGCCACGGCGCGCCCACCCAAGCCAGCGTGGCGCTCGGCGCCGGCGCGGTGTCGGTCGTCGCGATCTTCGTCACGGGGCGCGCGGCAGGTCCTCTCTTCACTCGTCGCTCCGCGGATGAGAAAGACGAATAGCGCACCGCTCAGGGGAGCACGGCCGCGCCGAGTTCCGCCAGCAGCGCCCGGATCGCCGGGCTCGCGTCGGCGCTGCGCCGCCACGCCGCGTGGACCTCCCGCTTCGGCTGGCGCCGCAACGGGCGCGCGATCAGGTCCTCCCCCAGCGGCGGCCGGGCCAGGCGCGGGATCAGCGCGATCACCTCTCCGGACGCGACCAGGGACAGCTGCGTCGCGAAGTCGTCGACCAGGTGACGGACGTCCGGCTCCTCGGGCGCGTCCGCGAACAGGCGCCGGAACCATTGGTGGCACACGGTTCCCGGCGGGCTCGTCACCCACGCGTGGCCCGCGAGGTCGCCGAGCGGTTCGGTGACCGACGCCAGCGGGTGCGACCGGCTCATCACCACGTCGCCGACGTCGGTGTGCACCAGCCGCTGCGTCAGCGACGGCGGCTGGGCGGCAGGCAGCCCGTCGGCGTCGTGGACGAGGGCGAGGTCGGCCGTCCCGGCGTCGACGCTGCGCAGCGCTTCCTCCGGGTCCTGCTCGGTGATGTCGACGCGCAGTTCGGGACAGCGCACCGGCAATCCCGGCAGCAGGGGCGCGAGCAGGCCGCGGATGGCGGTCGAAAACGCCACCACCCGGAGCGTCCCGCGCGGCGCGCCCTCCGCGACCGACTGGGCCGCTTCGGCGCACCGCTCCAGCGCCTGGAACACCTCGGACGCCGAGTCGACGATGGCCTGCCCGGCCGGGGTCAGCACGACCCCGCGGCCCGCCGGCGCGAGCACCGGCACCCCGACCTGCCGCTCCAGCCGCTTGAGCTGCTGCGACACCGCGGACGCCGTGAACCCCAGCTCTTCGGCCGCCCGCGCCAGCGTCCCGAGGGCCGCCACCGACCGCAACGCCCGCAATGCCCCGACCTCGATCACCAAGCCAGATTACGCAATATCGGCAACAAAGCGTCGCTAGACCGCAGCAGTCCCGCCGGGCACAGTTCCAGGCATGACGGACTTCGGCGCCAACCTCGTCGCGATGGTGACCCCCATGCAGCCCGGCGGGGCGCTCAGCGAACCCGGCCTCGCGAGCCTCGTCGACCACCTGCTGGCCACCGGGTGCGACGGCCTCGTCGTCGGCGGGACCACCGGCGAGTCCCCCACCCTGACCGAACCCGAGGCCGCCGGGCTCGTCCGGAGCGTGGTGGCCCGGGCGGGGAACCGGGCCCGCGTGATCGCCGGCGTCGGCACCTACGACACGGCCGCGAGCGTCCGCCGGGCCCGGGAAGCCGAGGCGGCGGGCGCCGACGGGCTGCTGCTCGTCTGCCCCTACTACTCCCGGCCGACGCAGGCCGGGGTGATCGCCCACTGCCTGGCGGTCGCCGACGCGACCCGGCTGCCGGTGATGCTCTACGACGTCCCCGCGCGGGCCGGCATCGCGATGACGCCGGCGACGCTGATCGAGCTGGCCGCCCACCCGCGGATCCGGGCGGTCAAGGACGCCAAGGGCGACCTGTTCGAGGCCATGACGGTCATGACCCGCACATCGCTGGCGTACTACTGCGGCATCGACGAGCTGAACCTGCCTTACCTCGCGTGCGGCGCGGCGGGCGTGGTCAGCGTCGTGGCGAACGTGGCGGCCGGCCGCACCGCCGGCCTCATCGACGCCGTCCGCCGCGGCGACCTCGATTCGGCTCGGGAGATTCAGGCTTCGCTGCTCCCGCTGACCGACGCGATCATGCGGAGCGGCCCCGGAGTCACGATGGCGAAGGCGGCGCTGGCCGAGCTGGGTGTCATCCCGCACGCGACGGTGCGGCTACCGCTGGTCGAGGGCCACGACCGCCGGCAGCTCACGGAGGCGTTGACGACGCTCGCCGTGCCCGCCTGAGATCACTGCATCTCGGGCAGCCGGTAGACCGACACGTGCGACGAAGACTCCGTCGTGAACTCCCCGCCGACCCAGTCCGCGTGCCGGGACTCCAGCTCGAACCCCGCCAGCCGGCCCATCAGATCCAGCTCGGCCGGCCAGATGTAGCGCTGCGGGCAACGACCCAGCCGCGCCGACCGGCCGGAGCCGAACGTGAAGTGGTGTGACACCAGGTGCTGGCTCACCGTGTCGTACGTGTCCACGCCGATGTACCCGGACTCGGCACCGAACACCAGCGCGTCCTGCCCCGGCGGGAGCCGCCGCAGTTCGGGGACCCCCAGCTCGATCACGAACCGGCCGCCGGGGTCCAGGTGGCGGGCGGCGTTGCGGAAGCACTCGACCTGCTCGTCCTGGGTGAGCAGGTTCCCGATCGTGTTGAAGACCAGGTAGACCAGCGAAAAGCGCCCCGGTGCCGTAGCCGTCGCCATGTCGCCGACGACCACCGGGAGGTCCGCTTTCTTCCGCAGCTGCACCAGCATCGGCTCGGACAGTTCGATGCCGCTGACGGACACGTCCCGCGAGGCCAGCGGGACGGCCACCCGGCCGGTGCCGATGGCGAACTCCAGCACCCGCCCGCCCCCGGCCAGCGCGGCGAGGCGGTCCACGACCGGCTCCACGACCTCGGGTGCGAACATCCCGCGGCCCGGGGTGTCGTAACGCTCGGCGGTCTCGACGTCCCAAATGTCTTCTTGACGCACGCATCCACCCTCGACGCAACCCCTGAAACTGTCCAACGATTTGAACTTGCCCGATTTCGGGCAAGAATTTGGGTTTCAGCCCCGCGCGGTGCATGATGGCCGACGTGGAGGACACCGACATCGTCGAGCGCGTGGCCGCGTCCACCGGCCTGCCGCCGGGCGTCGCCGCTCGCGTCGTCGACGACGTCCTCGCCTTCTACCGGACCCCCACCGAGCAGTACGTCCGCCGCCGGCACGCCGAGCTGCAGGCCGAGGGCCGGAAGAACCCCGAGATCTTCCCGCTGGTCGCCGCCGAGCTCCGGGGCCGGCTCGTGGCCGCGCCCGAGCTGTCCGAGCGCCAGCTGCGCCGCATCGTCTACGGCTGAAACAGCCCTCCGAAAGAAGGTTCGCCATGTGCGGAATCGTCGGCTACATCGGCGGCCAGAACGCCGCCCCCATCCTCCTCGAGGGCCTGACCCGGCTCGAGTACCGCGGGTACGACTCCGCGGGCATCGCCGTCCTCGGCCCCAAGGACACCGCGCAGGTCCACCGCGTCGTCGGCCGGGTCCGCAACCTCACCGCCGCGCTGCCCAAGCGCCTGGCCGGGAAGGTCGGCATCGGCCACACGCGGTGGGCCACGCACGGGCCCGCGTCGGAGGACAACGCGCACCCGCACACCTCGGAGGACGGCCGCGTCTGCGTCGTCCACAACGGCATCATCGACAACGCCGACGCCCTGCGCGCCCAGCTCGCCGACGCCGGCGTCAAGCTCACCTCCGAGACCGACACCGAGGTCCTCGCCCACCTGATCGCCCGCTCCGCCGCCGACACCCTCGAAGACGCCGTCGTCGAGGCGGTCTCGCGGATCACCGGCACGTACGCGATCGCCGTCACCGACTCCGCGCACCCGGACCGGCTCGTCATCGCGCGCAACGGCTCGCCGCTGATCATCGGCGTCGGCGAGCGCGAGATGTTCGTCGCCAGTGACCTCGCCGCCCTGGTCCGGCACACCTCGCAGGTCGCGCACCTCGACGACGGCGAGTTCGCGACGGTCTTCGCGACCGGCTACCGGACCTTCACCGTCGACGAGAGCGACACCACCAAGCCCGCCACCGAGATCGACATCGCCGCCGAAGACCTCGACCTCGGCGGCTTCCCGCACTACATGGCCAAGGAGATCCAGGAGCAGCCCGAGTCCATCGAGCGGATGATCCGCGGCCGCCTGGACCACCGCTTCGGCGTCGCCCGCCTCGACGGGCTCAACCTGACGCCCCGCGAGCTGCGCGGGTTCAGCCGCGTGAAGATCCTCGGCTGCGGCTCCGCGTACTACGCCGGGCAGGTCGGCGCGACGATGATCGAGGAGCTGGCCCGGATCCCGGCCGACGCCGAAGCCGCGTCCGAATTCCGCTACCGCAACCCGATCATCGAAGCCGACACGCTGTACATCGCGGTCAGCCAGTCCGGCGAGACGATCGACACCGCCTTCGCCGTCGAAGAGATCAAGCGCAAGGGCGGCCGGGTCGTCGGCCTGGTCAACGTCGTCGGCTCGACGATCGCCCGCGCCTGCGACGGCGGCGTCTACCTGCACGCCGGCCCGGAGATCGCGGTCGCCTCGACCAAGGCCCTGACGAACATGGCCGTCGGCTTCGCGCTGATCGCGCTGTCGCTGGGGCGGGTGCGCGATCTGTCCAATGCGGACGGACAGCGGATCATCGAAGCCATCCGCGCGCTGCCGGACCAGATCCGGACGGTCCTGGCCGCGGAAGCGGAGATCGCCGAGCACGCGAAGACGGCGGCGGCCGCGAACAGCCTGTTCTTCATCGGCCGCGTCCGCGGTTTCCCGGTGGCCCGCGAGGGCGCGCAGAAGTTCAAGGAGATCTCCTACCGCCACGCCGAGGCGTACCAGACGTCCGAGCTGAAGCACGGCCCGCTCGCGCTGATCGACGAGTCGCTCCCGACGGTCGCCATCGTGCCCGCCGACGAGCTGGCCGACCGCAACCTGGCCGCGATGCAGCAGATCCGGGCCCGCGGCGGGTCGGTCCTCGCGATCACGCACGACGACGTCGACTTCGGCGAGCTCGACGTCCCGCGGATCGTCGTCCCCCGGACCGAGCCGGAGCTCGACCCGATCCTGCTGACCATCCCGCTGCAGCTGCTCGCCTACCACGCCGCGCTCACCCTGGGCTACGACATCGACAAGCCGCGCAACCTCGCCAAGTCCGTCACGGTGGAGTGAGCCTCAGCCGAGGCGGAAGTCGGCCACCCGGATCGGCGACGGCGTCGTTCCGGTGGAGACCTGCTGGTACATAACGGAGATCACACCGGTAGCGGACAGCTGCGAGTCGTCGACGTCGACTTCGCCGAACGCTTTCAGGTCGGGGCTGTACACCGTCTTCCAGTCGGTCCAGCCGCTCGTCTTGGACGCTGCGACGATCCGGCCGTACGGCATCACGAGGTAGGCGTTGTCGCCGCGGTCGAACACCAGCTTCGTGCGCTGGGTCGACTCGGGTGACACCGGCACTTCGCGCTTGGTCCAGCTGCCGTCGGCGGCCCGGCTGAGGAAGAACGTCCGGCCGTACTGCTTGCGCTGCGCGGAATAGTTCGTGACGCACTGGGTGAACCGGCCGGGCACGTAGCTGACCACGACGTGCGGGCTGCCCGTGGAGTCGACGGCCTGGCTTTCCTGGTTCATCAGCCCGTGGTCCACGCCCAGCGGGTCGACGACCGTGCCCGGCGAACCCACGGCGACCGGCGTGCCGCCCGTCGTCGCGACGACCGCGCCCGCGTTGGTCCGCCAGGTGCGGCCCCGGTCGTCGCTGAAGACGTAGCCGGTGTCGTGGTTGGCGAGCCCGCCGGCGTTGCACAACACTCCGGTGTTGCCCTCGCGCCAGGTGAACGCGGCGTGCAACCGCCCGCCGGGACCGTAGGTGATGCCGTGCAGGTACATGTTGCGCGTCGTGCTGGTGACACCGTTCCCGGACGTCCACGAGCCGGTCGCCGACGTCCACTTCCCGAGCTTGCGCCAGCTCCCGGCGCTGTATTCGGCGAGCTCGTTGACGCCGTTTCCGGATCCGCCGGTCCGGTAGCTCAGCTGCAGCCGCCGCTCCGGCGTGACCACGAACTGGGGGTAGGTGATCGCGCCGAGGTCGACGCCGTTCAGCGTGCGCTGCACCGTGCCGAAGGCGGCCGGCGTCCAGGCGTGCGAAGCGGGCGCGGACAGCAGGCCCGCGACCGACTCGACGTAGAAGACCTGGTTGCCATGGGTGTCCATGGCCACGTGCAGGCGGCCGTCCTCCGGCGAGACGCCCATCGAGATCACGTTGTGCGAGTCGTCGACGGTCAGCCTGTGCGGCAGCACGGCGGTCTGCCACGCGCCCGTCCCGGCGCGCCGGGCGAGCACGGCACTGCGGTCCGCGGTGTACCAGGCCGCGTACTGGTAGCCCGCGTAGCTGAAGATGCCGCTCTGCTGGAAGGAGTCGTTGTTGACCAGCCCGTCGTAGGAGACGAAGTACAACGCGGCGGCGTCGAGCCGGGTGTCGCCGAGCTTCGTCACGGCCACGGCGGCTTCCGCCGGCGCCGCGGGCAGCAGCGATCCGGCGGCGACCGCCAGCACGACGAGGATCCGGGAAAGCGTTCTCTTCGTCGCCATGACGGCCCTTCCGCTCGATGTTAACGTGAACAGGGTCACCCTCACCCCGGCGCGCCGTCAACCGACGAATGGGGGTCTCAGGGCTTTCCCGCGAACATCGCGGCTCCGGCGATCTCCTGGCGGTGTTGCCGGGCCTGCTTGGGCATGTTCCAGCCGAGCACGCCGACGACCTCACCGGCCCGGCGGTACCGTGCCACGAACCGGCCGGCCGCCAGGTCACCTTCCACAATGGACACTTCGGCGTCCGCGGAGAGCGTTCCGTGCACGTGGATCCGCGCGTCGAACTGGTTGGTCCAGAAGTACGGCACGGGCGTGTACGGCCGGTCGTCACCGAGGATATTCCCCGCGACGGCGATGGCCTGTTCGGTCGCGTTGGTCCGGTTTTCCAGGCGCAGCAGCACGTCGAGGCCTTCGTGGTGCCAGCGGGCGACGTCGCCCGCCGCGTAGATCCCCTCCGCCGCGCGGCACCGGGAGTCGCACACGACGCCGTTGTCGCACAGCACCCCGCTACCCGCCAGCCAGTCCGTCGCCGGCGCGGCGCCGAACGCCACCACGACGACGTCGGCGGGCAGCACTTCGCCGGTCTCCAGGGACACCCCGTCGACGCGTCCGTCTCTTTCGGACAACCCGGTGACCGCCGCACCGAGTCGCAAGTGGACACCGCGAGCCGCGTGGAGTTCCGCGAGCAGACCGGCGGCCAGGGGCCCGAACTGGTACGCGAGCGGCGCGGACTGCGGCCCGGCCAGCGTCACCGCGACCCCAAGGCCGCATACAGTCGCCGCGATCTCCGCGCCGAGGACGCCGTCCCCGACGACCACCACGCGTTTGTCCGGCGCCAGCTCCGCGCGCAGGGCCAGCGCGTCGTCGAGCGTGCGCAGGACGTGGACGCCCGCGAGGCCGCCCTGACCCGGCAGGGTGCGTGGCCGCAGCCCGGTGGCGAGCACGACGGCGTCCGCGGTCAGGGCACGCCCGCTCGCCGTGTGCACGGTCCGCTCGCGGGCGTCGAGCCGTGCCGCCGGGTCGCCGAGCACGAACTCGGCGTCCAATGCGGACAGTGCGTCGGGCGTGCGCAGGCCGGCCTGCGCGGCCGTCCAGGTCCCGGCGAGGACCTGTTTGGACAGTGGCGGGCGGTCGTAGGGCAGGTGCGCCTCGGCACCCAGTACGGTCACGCGGTCCTGGTAACCCTTGCGGCGCAGGGCTTCCACCGTGGCGAGCCCGGCGGCCGACGCGCCGACGACGAGGACCGTCACGCGTCCTCGCTCACCGAGATCGCCACACCGGGGCACACACTCGCCGCCTCCCGGACGATCGCGTGGAGTCCTGCACCCGGGGTCTCGTCGAGCAGGATCACGATGCCGTCGTCGTCGCGCTGGTCGAACACGTCCGGCGCGAGCATCACGCAGGTGCCGGCGCCGCAGCACTTTCCTTCGTCCACAGTGACCTTCATGGTCGTTCCTCTCCTTCGTGGGTCACGGGTGCGAGCCACAGGCCGACCAGCGCGTCGGTCAGGCCGGTGGCGGCTTCGCGCCAGCTGGCTCGCGGGGTGTTACCAATCCGGCCAAAAGGAGGCCGACCCCCACTCGGCACGTGACCGTTGCGACGAAGCCATTCGGCCGTGACTGTGGTCGGATTGGTAACGATCGGCACAGTGTGGCCTTCGGCCACCGCGCGTTCGCGCTCGGCCATCGTGTGGATCAGCAGCTGGCGGGTCATCGCGCTGCGCTCGGCGCGGACCTCGGCGGGCAGCTCGGGCAGGCACCGGCTCAGCCCCTCGACGGTCCGCGCCAGCGACGGCGACGACAGCGTCTCCGCGGCGACGGCCGGCCGCAGCGACGGCTCGGTCATCACCTGCGCGGTGAACCGGGCGAACCAGCTCGGCCGGCCCGCCGCGGCCAGGTACTCGGTGGACGGGTGCACCAGGCACCGGACCCAGTCGCGCAGGTCCGCGCCGGCGCCGAGCTCGGCCAGCATGCGCCCGCGCAGGTCCTCGACCGCCGCGGAGTGCCGGCGGGCGATGGCCCGGACGAGGTCGGCCCGGGTGCCGAAGTGGTAGCCGACGGCGGTGTTGTTGCCCTGCCCGGCGGCCTCGCTGATCTGCCGGTTCGACACGGCGAGCACGCCGTGTTCGGCGTAGAGCCGTTCCGCCGCGGTCAGGATCGACTCCCGCGTCGCGTGCGCCCGGTCCACCGCGATCACCACCGGACGGGCAGTTCCCGCAGTCCGCCGACGGCGAGCCCTTCGACGCGGCGCAGCTCGTCCGCCGGGACGGCGAGCTCGAGCGAGGGCAGCTTGCGCAGTAGGACCTCCAGGACGACCTGCAGTTCGGTGCGGGCCAGCGGCTGCCCGAGGCACGCGTGCGCGCCGGCGCCGAAGGCCAGGTGCGGGTTCGGGCTGCGGCCGAGGTCCATCTCGGCGGCGTTGTCGAACGCGCCTTCGTCGCGGTTGGCCGCGGCCATGCTGCACATCGCGGTGGTGCCGCCGGGCAGCACGGTGCCGGCGACCTCGAACTCGTCGGTGAAGTAGCGCATCATCCCGACGCCGGCGTTGGCGTCCAGGCGCAGCGACTCCTCGACGGCGGTGCGCACCAGCGCCGGGTCGGCCAGCAGCCGCTCCCACCGGGTCCGGTCGGCGAGCAGCATCGCGACCATTTTGGCGATCATGTTCGCGGTGGTCTCGTGGCCGGCGATCAGCAGGCCGATGCCGGTGGCGATCAGCATGGCGTCGGACCAGTCCTCGGGCAGCAGCGCGCTGAGGATGTCTTCGCCGGGCTCGGCGCGCTTGGCGGCGATGAGCCCGCCCATGTACCGGCCGAAGTCCTGCTGCGCGGCGTCGAACTCGGCCTGCGTGTAGCGGGTCATGCTGAGCATGACGTCCGACCAGTGGGCGAACCGGTCGCGGTCGGAGTCCGGCACGCCGAGCATGTCGCAGATGACCCAGACGGGCAGCGGGAAGGCGAGCCCGGCCTTGAGGTCCCCGGGTGCGCCCTTGGCAACCAGGTCGTCGATGAGCTGCTCGGCCATCGCCGCCATGCCGGGCCGCAGGGCGTTCATCCGCTTGGCGGTGAACCACTTGCCGAGCGTGCGCCGCCAGGTGAGGTGGCCCTCGCCGTGCTGCGGGAGGACGGTCGCCATCTCGCTGTTGAAGACCCCACCGGACTCGGTGTCGGCGACCCGCGCGGCGTTGTCGGCCGGCGTGGGCCGGGTCCACCGCGGATCCGAGAGCACGCTCTTGACGTCGTCGTAGCGGGTGATCAGGGCGGCCTCGTCCCCGCTGGCCAGCTGCACGTGCGCGACCGGACATCGGTTTCGGTATTCGGCCCACTCGGCCGGCGGCGCCAGCGCGGTCTCGGCGCGGAACGGGAAGCGCGGCAGGTCGGTGTGACTCGGCGTCATGACGGACTCCTCGTTGGTGAATATCCCCTGACACGCAGCATGGCCAGAGTTCGTCATTACGTCAAGCGCTTGACTTAAATGCCAGACCCAAGCGCCCCAATGGGGTTGTTTCATCGTGGTTTGTGCTGCTCAGGCTGGGTTGACCGACTGTGTTAACGGTCAGGCTCCTGCCGCCCGGGCA
>NZ_JBEZHS010000059.1:0-32359 GCF_040650695.1 Amycolatopsis sp. NPDC048633 | reverse complement strand
TGCCCCCCCCCCGCGGCGGGGGGGGCGTCGGGCGGCGCGGCGGGGCGCCCCCGGGTGGGGGGCCCCTTGGTCGCGAATGACTCATTCGGGACTTCAGGCGCCGCGAATGAGTCATTCGCGACGTGCGGACTGGCTGCAACCAGCTCCCCGGCCCGCCGACCTGTCGCCGAAACTCGCCCTTGACAACTCCGCGGGCGCCCTTCAATCTCTCTAATTAACCGTACGGTACATACCTGACCGGTTAGTTACTGGACTGCGACGGCGCACCCGCGGAGGAGATTGACGTGACCGATCGTCCGGACGGCACCCTGGACGCACCTCCCGCGGGGAGGCCGGCGAAGGCGGCTTTGGCCGCGTGGGTCGGCAGTGCGCTGGAGTACTACGACTTCTTCATCTACGGCACGGCCGCCGCCCTGGTCTTCAACAAGATCTTCTTCCCGGCCTCGTCGCCGGCGACCGGCACCCTGCTGGCGCTCTCGACCTTCGGCGTCGGGTACGTGTCGCGGCCGCTCGGGGCGTTGCTGCTGGGGCACCTGGGGGACAAGTTCGGCCGCAAGCGCGTCCTGCTGGCCACGCTGCTGCTGATGGGGCTGTCCACCGTGCTCGTCGGCTGCCTGCCGGGCTACGGGACGCTGGGCGTGGCCGCCCCGATCCTGCTGGTCGCGTTGCGGTTGCTGCAGGGCCTTTCCGCCGGCGGTGAACAGGCCAGCGCCAACTCGATGAGCCTCGAACACTCCCCGGAAAACCGGCGCGCCTACTACACGAGCTTCACGCTCAGCGGCACGCAAGCCGGCCAGATCCTGGCCACCGCGGTGTTCCTGCCGGTGGCCGCGCTGCCGCAGGAAGCGCTGCTGTCCTGGGGCTGGCGTGTGCCGTTCTGGCTCAGCGCCGTCGTCGTGGTGGTCGGCTACTACATCCGCCGCTCCCTGGACGAAACGCCGGTGTTCCAGCAGGAAGTCGCGAGCGGCGAGGTGGCCAAGCTGCCCTTGGCCGTCCTGCTGCGCGACCACTGGGCCGACGTCCTGCGCGTGGTCGTGGCGGCGCTGATCGCTTCCGTCAGCACGATCTTCACCGTCTACGCGCTCAGCTACGCCGTGAACACCGTGGGACTGAGCAAGACACCCATGCTGTGGGTCGGGGTGCTGGCCAACGTCGCCGCCGTGATCTCGATCCCGTTGTGGGCGAAGTTCTCCGATCGCGTCGGGCGCAAGCGGATCTTCATCGCCGGGTCGCTGGGCTGCGCGGTCCTGATCTTCGCCTACCTCGGCGCCATCGCGGCCGGCAGCTACCTCTGGATCTTCGTCGTCGGCATCGGGATGTTCGGCATCGTCTACACCGCCACGAGTGCCGTGTGGCCGTCGTTCTACGGTGAGATGTTCCCGGCGCGGGTGCGCCTGTCGGGCACCGCGATCGGCACCCAGATCGGGTTCGCGATCAGCGGCTTCCTGCCCAGCATCGCCGTGGGGCTGACGGGCACGAGCCGGGGCGCGTGGCTGGGCGTCGCGATCTTCACCGCCGCGCTGTGCCTGGTGAACGTGATCGCCGTGGCCACCGGGCGGGAGACCTACCGGGTGCCGACCGAGCAGCTGGGAGTCAAGGAACCGGCGCCGGACCGCAGTGAGGTCGGCGCCCCGAAGTGAGCGAGTTCGAGGTCTACGCGCTGTGCTACGGCTGGCGGACGGGGTACCGCGGTGAGCATTTCTTGGGCTACGGCCCGGATTCCGCGGAACCCCATCCGACCGCCTACTACGTCTGGCTCGCGGTGTCGCCGGAGCACACGGTGCTCGTCGACGCCGGGATCCGGGCGGCGCGGGCGCGCGAGATCGACGGGCTGGACTACGTCGAACCCGTCCGGCTGCTCGCCGGACTCGACGTCGACCCCGGCGCGGTCGGCCACGTCGTCCTCACGCACCTCCACTACGACCACTGTGGCACGGTGGCCGACTTCCCCCGGGCACGCTTTGTGGTCCAACAGTCCGAAATGGACTATTGGACCGGCCCGTGGGCGAAGCGGATCGAACGGGAGCGGTGGCTGCTCGACGAAGTGGCCCTCGAACGCGTGCGGGCCGACGGGCACCTCGTCGACGGAGACGCTGAAGTGGTGCCCGGGATCAGCGTCCACCTGGTCGGCGGGCACACCGCCGGGATGCAGGTCGTCCGCGTCGAGACCGCCGCGGGCCCGGTCGTGCTGGCTTCGGACGCCAGTCACTTCCACGAGAACATCGACAACGACCACCCGGCGCCGCTGCTGCACTCGATGACCGGCGTTTACGGCGCCTTCGACCGCGTCAAGGAGCTGGCCGGCGCCGGTCTCGTGGTGCCGGGGCACGATCCGGAGGTACTCACCCGGTACCCCGTGGTCGCTGACCGGATCGTGCGGCTCAGCGGGTCGTCAGGTAGCTGACGAGCATGTCGGCGACCATCCGCCGGTGGTGGTCGTGGTGGGCGGGATCCAGCATGTCGCGGTCGAAGATGGCGTTGAACGTGTAGCGGTTCGCGGTGCGGAACACGCAGAACGCGCTGATCGCCATGTGGACGTCGAGCGCGTCGACGTCCTCGCGGAACTGCCCGGCTTCGCGGCCGCGGGCGAGGATGCGGGTGAGCACGTCGAGCGCCGGGTTGGCCAGGTTGGACAGGGCGGTCGAGCGGGCGATGTGCTCGGCGCGGTGGATGTTCTCGATGCTGACCAGCCGCACGAAGTCCGGGTGCGACTCGTGGTGGTCGAAGGTGAGCCCGGCGAGCTGCCGGATCGCCTCGGCGGGGTCGAGGTGGTCGACGTCGAGGTTCTGCTCGAGCGACCGGATGACCGTGTAGGCGCGTTCGAGCACCTCGACGAACAGCTGGTCCTTGTTGGTGAAGTAGTAGTAGATCATCCGCTTGGTGGTGCGGGTCTTCGCGGCGATCTCGTCCACCCGCGCGCCGTCGAAGCCCTTTTCGGCGAATTCGCGGGCGGCCGTGTCGAGGATCTCGGCGCGGGTCCGGTCCGCGTCGCGGATGCGCTCGGGCCCGCTCTTCGACACCTCATCCGGCGATGGTGCGGCCACGGACTTCCTTTCTCGCTTCGGCTGGTGTGCCCACTCTAGGTCCTTGCCGCGGGACGAAGCCCTTCACGGCGCGGGCGCCATGAGGTACAAATAACGTACTGGTTCGTACATTAGGGGAGTGCAGGTGTCGTTGTCTTCAGCCGTCGAGGCGATCCGTGCCCACGCCGCGCGGGCGACGCCGGGCACGGTGCTCACCGGGCTCGTCGGCGCGGGCATCGGGCCGTCGCTGAGCCCGCCCCTGCACGAGGCCGAAGCCCGCCGGCTCGGGCTGGAGCTGGGCTACGCCCGGTTCGACCTCGACGACCTCGGGGTGCCGGCCACCGCCGTCGGCCCGATGGTGGCCGCGGCCCGTGACGCCGGGTACCGCGGCCTCAACATCACGCACCCCTGCAAGCAGGTCGTGCTCGAGCACCTGGACGAGCTGTCGCCCGACGCGGCCGCGCTGGCCGCGGTCAACACCGTCGTGTTCCGCGACGGCCGGGCGGTCGGGCACAACACCGACTGGTCGGGGTTCGCCCGCGGCCTCCGCACCGGGCTGCCCGGCGTGGACCTCGGCTCCGTCGTGCTCCTCGGGGCGGGCGGGGCGGGCGCCGCGGTGGCCCACGGCCTGCTCACGGCCGGCGCGGGGCGCGTCCGGGTCTTCGACCTCGACGCCGGCCGGGCCGGGGAACTCGCCGCCGCACTGGCCGGCCGGTTCGGGCCCGGGCGCGCGTCGGCGGGAGCCGACCTCGCGGCGGACGTCGGCGCCGCGGACGGGCTCGTGCACGCCACCCCGACCGGCATGGCGGCCCACCCGGGACTGCCGCTTCCCGCCGCGCTGCTGCGTCCCGGCCTGTGGGTCGCCGAAGTGGTCTACCGCCCGCTCGAGACCGAGCTGGTGCGCACCGCCCGTGCCCTCGGCGCGCGGGTGCTCGACGGCGGCCGCATGGCGGTGTTCCAAGCCGTCGAAGCCTTCCGCCTGTTCACCGGGACCGAGCCCGACGCCGGGCGGATGCTGCGCCACCTCGGCGAGCTCACCGCCACCCCTCCTCCGGAAAGGCAGCCCGCCGATGTCCTCGACTGAAGCCCGCCGTTCGATCGCCACGGTCTGCCTGTCCGGGACCCTGGAAGACAAGCTGACCGCGGCCGCCCGGGCCGGGTTCGACGGGGTGGAGATCTTCGAGAACGACCTCGTCGCGTCGTCGTGGTCGGCGAAGGAGATCAGCGAACACTGCGCCGACCTGGGGCTGTCGATCGACCTGTACCAGCCGTTCCGGGACTTCGAGGCGGTCCCGCCTGCCGTGCTCGCGAGGAACCTCCGCCGCGCGGAGCTCAAGTTCGACGTCATGGAACAGCTGGGCGCCGACACGATGCTGGTGTGCTCGTCGGTGTCGCCGGACGCGGTCGACGACGACGAGCTCGCCGCCGAGCAACTGCGCCTGCTGGCCGAACGCGCCGACGCGCGAGGCCTGCGGATCGCCTACGAAGCGCTGGCGTGGGGGCGGTTCGTCAACACCTACGAGCATTCCTGGCGCATCGTGCGCCGGGCCGCCCACCCCGCGCTCGGGCTGTGCCTGGACAGCTTCCACATCCTCTCGCGGGGCAGCGACCCGGCCGCGATCCGCACGATCCCGGGGGAGAAGCTGTTCTTCCTCCAGCTGGCCGACGCGCCACGGTTGCAGATGGACGTCCTGCAGTGGAGCAGGCACCACCGGCTCTTCCCCGGCCAGGGCGCGTTCGACCTGACCACCTTCACCGGGCACGTGCTCGCGGCGGGCTATCGCGGACCGCTGTCGCTCGAGGTGTTCAACGACGTCTTTCGCCAGGCCGACCCGGCGCCGGCCGCCGTCGACGCGATGCGGTCCCTGCTCGCCTTGCAGGAGAGCCTGGGGGTCGCGGACCTGCCGGCCGCCCCGGAGCTCGCCGGGCACGCGTTCGTCGAGCTGGCGGCCGACGACGTGGCCGAGTCCGAGCTGGCGGCGGCGTTGCGGGGCCTCGGGTTCGCCGAAACGGGGCACCACCGGTCCAAGCCCGTCCGGCTGTGGCAGCAGGGGGACGCGCGAATCCTGCTCAACCGCACCGAACCCGGCCCGTCCGGAAGCGCGTCGGTCGGCGCGGTCGCCGTCGAGAGCGCGGACCCGGTCGGTTCGGCCCGGCGCGCCCAGCGGCTGCTCGCGCCGATCCTGCCGCGAAGCCACCGCGCGGACGAGGCGGACCTGTCGGCGGTCGCGGCGCCGGACGGGACCTCGGTCTTCTTCTGCCGCACCGGCGCCGAAACCGGCGACAGCTGGCTCGGCGACTTCACGGTGACCGACGAGGCCGGCCCGGGTGCCGGGGTGACCGGGATCGACCACCTGGCGCTGACCCAGCCGTTCGACCACTTCGACGAGGCGGCGCTGTTCTACCGCGCGGTGCTCGGCCTCGAGCCGGAGCCCGTGACGGAGTTCGCCGCGCCGTTCGGGCTGGTGCGCAGCCGCACCGTGGCGTCCGGCCGGGTCCGCATCACGCTCGAGTCGGCCCTGCTCCGGCGTGGTGAGTGGGCGCCCGGCGTGCGCGAGCCCCAGCGCGTCGCGTTCACCACGGCCGACGCGCTCGCGAGCGCCTCCCGGATGCGCGAGCTCGGGGCGCCGCTGCTCGACATCCCCGGGAACTACTACGACGACCTCGACGCTCGCCTGGCCCCGGATCCCGAGCTGCTCACCGCCCTGCGGCAGCAGTCGGTCCTCTACGACCGCGACGAGCACGGCGAGCTGCTGCACTTCTTCACGGTGGTGCTGGGCGGGCGCGTCTTCTTCGAGGTCGTCCAGCGGATCGGCGGCTACGCCGGCGACGGCGCGGCGAACTCCCCGATCCGGATGGCCGCGCACCGGCGGCAACGCGAGGCCCGCGGGACGTCCGCGTAGCCCGGCGGCCGGGTCAGTCCTGCCCGGCTTCGACCGGTGGTCCCTGCAGGTCGTGGGCGCGGAACAGGACCGCGTGGTCGACGCCCATGGCCTGGCCGCTCAGCGCGGTGAACTCCGGGATGAAGGTGCCGGGGGCGGGGTGGTCCGGAAGCGCGGCCAGGTACGCGGCGTGCGCCTCGAGCGAGGCGACGCCGCGGCGCAGCGGCTCCCCGGTGACGTCGACGCCGTGGGTCGCGCCGGAGCCGGCGAACCCGGGGATGATGAGCCAGCGCGCGGAATGCGGCTCGAGGCCCTCGTCGTCGACCTGCTCCGGGAAGACCCACCGGTTGCCCGCGTCGCGGACCGCGTCGAGCGTCGCGAGCCCGGCCGCGCGGTGGTCGGCCTGGTCGAAGCCGTAGGGCGTCTCGATCTCGTAGCCGGTGCCGAGGACGACGTCGGGCCGGAACCGGCGGATCTCCCGGCAGATGTCCCGGCGCAGGTCGAGCCCGTAGACGAGCACGCCGTCCGGGTGTTCGAGGACGGTCAGGTGCTCGACGCCGACGGCGGCGCAGGCGGCCCGCTGCTCGGCGACGCGCAGGCGGGCCGTCTCCCCGGGCGGGTTCGGCATGCCGGCCTCCCCGCGGGTCAGCAGGAGGTAACCGACCTCGATCCCGCGCGCGGTCCAGCGGGCGACGGCGGCGGACGCGCCGTACTCCATGTCGTCCGGGTGCGCGACCACGCAGAGCACGCGCCGGAAGGACTCCTCGGGCAGAGCGGGCAATGTCATGCCGGCCATCCTCGCGCGTGCGCGATGGCGGCGCTCAGTGCCGTTCTTCGATGCCGGTGTAGCGGCCGGGCATCACCATGCAGTACAGGCCGCCGGTCTCGTTGGTCATGCAGTAGACGGGCCGGTCCGAGCCGGAGCCGGCGGTCGGATCGCTCTGGTCGCCGATCTTCTGGATGGTGATGTGCTGCGGGTCCTTGGGCGGCGGTGGCGGCGCCGGCTTGTCCCACGGGTGCCACGCCAGCAGCCCGCCGCCGATCCCGGCGAGCAGGATCGCGGTGGCCAGCAGGCCATGACCGCCCCGCGGCTTCGTGGCCGCCGCCGCCGGCGGCTGAGGTTGAGGCGGCGATGGCTGCGGTTCAGGGGTATCCGGGTGCGCCATGCGGGACATTCAACATCATCGTTTCCCCGAGTCGATCTCGCCCCGCCAGGTGCGGCCCCGGGTCAGCGGCAGGAGCGGAAGAACGCCCGGACGTCGTCGACGAACGCCTGAGGTCGCTCCATCGCGGCGAAGTGGCCGCCGCGATCGAACGCGGTCCAGCGGGTGATCGTGGGGATGGCCCGCTCGGCCAGCGACCGCACCGGCAGCACGAAGTCACGCGGGAAGACGGCCACCCCGACCGGCACCCGCCATCGCGGTTCGGCGTCCGGCGCCTGCGGAACTGCGCGGCGACCTCGAAGTAGAGCTGTGCGGCCGACCCGCCGCTCGCGGTGATCGTGCCGGCGCTGGCCTGGCTGGGATTCGCGGCGTGGCGCGCCAAGAGGGTGCTGCCCGCGGTCATCATCGCCGCCGCGGCGGCGTTCTTCCTCAACCCGATCTACCCGCCGCTCCAGCAGGCGAACGCCGGTGGTGAGCCGATCCAATGGACGACGGCCGGCGAGACCATCGCGACTTTGGGCGGCTACTTGACGATCACGGCGCTGGCACTGGCTCTCCTGCCGGTGTGGCTGCCCCGGCTGAGCCGGCGGCCTCGTCCGGATGCGGAGTCCCGGCTGCCCGACCCCATGCTGTGACCCGCGTACGCCGCCGCCAGGTGGGACCGGAACGCGTCGGTGAACGCGGTGACGGCGGCGGCGAGCTGGACTTCGTGGCCGGGGAGGGCCCGGACGACGGCCGGCCTCGGGCCTGAACTGCCGGTCGCTCACGGGCCCACCACCGTGGTTCCGGGCAGAACCAGGCGGACGTCGATCTCCGGGGCGAGGCGAGCGACCGCGTCGGCGTAGTGCCGCGGGTCCCCGTCGCCCCGGCGGCCGCTGTGGAAGACGTGGTGGCGGGGCACCTCCAGGGCCGGCTCCAAGGCGGCCGTCAGCGCCTCGCCGAGGAGTACGAGCTCCTGCGCGACAGGGTTTCACGGGCCCTCGGGGACACCCGGCGTAGCTCCGCGGCTCCGGCCGGGGGTCACGACATCGAGTGAAGCCGGCCCGCCCGGCGCGCGTTGACCGGGGAAACCGGGGCCGCTCCCGGTTGACTGCGGATGATCTTGGTCCGGCGCGTGCCGGCTTCCCGTCTCGAAAGGACGACCGATGACGTTCGCCGTGCCCGAGCAGCTTCGCCGTGACCACGCACCCGGTCTGGACACCGTGCGTGCGGCCGTCACCGACATCGGGTCCGGGCGGCCGGTCATCGTGGTCGACGACGCGGAACGCGAGAACGAAGGCGACCTGATCATGGCCGCCGAGCACGCCACGCCGCACGCGCTCGCCTTCTACGTGCGGCACACCAGCGGCCTGATCTGCGCGCCGATGTCCGCGGCGGTCGCCGACCGGCTGCGCCTGCCGTTGATGGTGCAGGACAACGAAGACCCCGAAGGCACCGCGTACACGGTGTCGGTGGACGCGGCCGACGGCATCGAGTCGGGCATCTCCGCCGCGGACCGCGCCCGGACCCTGCGGCTGCTCGCCGGGCCCGCCACCACGGCCGGCATGCTGCGCCGGCCCGGGCACGTGTTCCCCCTGCGGGCGCGCGACGGCGGCCTCGCCGAGCGGCGCGGCCACACCGAGGCGGCGGTCGAGCTGATGCGGCTGTGCGGCCTGGTGCCGGTCGCGGTGATCAGCGAGGTGTGCAACGACGACGGCAGCGTCGCCCGGCTGCCCGAGCTGCGCGCCCTGGCCGACCGGCACTGGCTGAAGGTCGTGTCCGTCGAGCAGATCGCCGAGTTCGCCCTCCAGGCCGAGGCCGCTCGCTGATGGTGCTCGCCACCGTGGTCGACCTGGACGAGACCCTGGTCGACAGCTCGGCGTCGTGGCAACGCGTTCTCGGCGCCGTCGCGGCGCGCCACGGCGGCTCGTGGACCACGCGGGACTGGGCCGCGATCCAGGGAACCAGCACCGCCCATTGGAGCGCCTACGTCGCCCGGAAGTGCCCGGACCTGACGCCCGAGGCGGCCGTCGCCGAGTGCGTCGACGGCATGGTCGAAGCGATCCGTGACGGCCGGGTGGCCCTGCTGCCCGGCGCCGCGGAGCTCGGGACCACCGCGGCCGGGCTGGGGCCGGTCGGCTTGGTCTCGGCGTCGCCCCGGCGCTACGTGGAGGCCGCCGTCACGGCGTTCGCGTTCGCGCCGCACCTGCGCGTCACCGTGGCGGGGGAGGACGTCCGCCACGGCAAGCCGGCGCCGGACCCGTACCTGCTCGCCGCGCGGCGGCTCGGCGTGCGGCCGGAGGACTGCGTCGCGGTCGAGGACTCCGGCTCCGGGATCCGGTCCGCCCGCGCCGCCGGGATGACCGTGCTCGCCGTCCCGAACCCGGTCACCGCCCAGGACCTCGACACCCTGCGGCTCGCCGACCACCAGGCCACCGACGCCCGCATCGCCGCGAAGGTCCTCACCGCGGTGCTCGGCCCGCGCGGCTGAGCCGGCTACGGCGAGGGCGGGGTCACCGAAACCAGGTACTCCACGTCGGTGCCCGTGGTGTTCCGGTAGCGGTGGGGCTGGTTCGAGTCGAACGTGATCGACTCGCCCGCCACGACGTCGTGCGTGGCGCCGCCGATCTCGACCGCCAGCGTCCCGGCCACGACGTACGCGCACTCCGTGGAATCGTGCCCCCACGGCTCCTCGCTCGTGGCCGTGCCCGGCGGCAGGATCGCGCGGAGGACTTCGAGCCGGCCGTTGCCCGGGGTCAGCCGTTCGTAGCGGACGAGTCCCCGCGGGCCGGCCAGGGTCGAGCGCGTGCCGGGGCGGCTGACCCAGACCGCCGGGGGAGCGGAGTCGAACAGCGACGCCACCGACGCGCCGAACACCCCGGCCAAGCGCCGCAGCGTGGCCAGGCTCGGGTCGGTCACCCCGCGCTCGACCTGGCTGAGCAACGTCGCCGACAGGCCGGACCGGGCGGCCAGGTCGCGCAGGCTCAGCCCTTCGCGGGTCCGCAAGCGCTTCAGCTGGGACCCGATGTCCTGCACCGACACTGCACACCTCACCGGGATCACGTGTTGAATATCCAGTATCGCTGGCCTACAGTCCTACCACTGTGCAGTCAGGCTGCACAAAAGGGAGTGATCATGGCCTCGTCACGAGCGCACCGGTGGCTGCTCGTCCTGCCGTTCGTCTGGCAGGTCGGCCTCGTCCCGGTGGTCAACGACGTCCCGTACGCGCCGCTGCACATCCCGTTCCCGATGGTGTGGCAGCTGGCCGGCGTCGTGTTCACCAGCGTCGTCATCGCCGTCGTGTACCGACTCGACAAGCGCGCCGGCGTGACCGACGAGGACGCCTGATGACCCTCACGATCGCGCTCGTCATCGTCCTGGGCACGGTCGCCGGCGCGCTGGCGTTCGGCAGGCGCGCCACCGCCGACATGACGAACTGGGCGGTCGGCGGCCGCCGGTTCGGCACGCTGCTCTTCTGGTTCATGAACGCGGGCGAGGTGTACACGACCTTCGCGGTCCTGGGCATCTCCGGCTACGCGTGGGCGCTCGGCGCGCCCGCCTACCTCGCCTTCACCAGCGTCTCGCTCAGCTACGCCATCGGCTACTGGCTGATGCCCAAGATCTGGCGGGCCGGACGCCGGGACGACCTGCTCACCCAAGCCGACTTCTTCGCGAGCCACTACTCCGCGCGCTGGCTCGGCGTGGTCACCGCGGTCGTCGGCATCGCCGCCCTCGTGGTCTACGTGCAGATCCAGCTCGTCAGCCTCAGCCTGATCGTCCGGCTGACGCTGGGCGCCGCGGTCCCGCCCACGCTCGCCGTGGTCATCGGCGCCGTGCTGATGCTCGCCTTCGTGCTCCTGGCGGGCCTGCGGTCGGCGGCGTTTTCGGCCGGGGTCAAGGACGTGCTGATGGTCGTCGTGGTCGTCGTCCTGGCGGCCACCGCCGCCGGCAAGGTCGGCGCGGCGTCCCCGCTGGACATCTTCCGGCTCGCCGAGGAGCAGCACCCCGGCATCGGCCGGTTCCCCGGACTCGACCCGTCCTCGCCCACGACGTCGGTGTGGCTGATGACCTCGGCGCTGAACGTGGCGCTCGGCAACTGGGTCTTCCCGCACCTGTTCCAGGTGTCGTACTCGGCGAAGTCCGCGACGTCGATCCGGCGCAACGCCGTCTGGCAGCCCCTGTACTCGCTGGCCTACTTCTTCATCATCATGCTGGGGTTCGCCGCCCTCGTCGCGAACACCCGGCCCGAAGGCGGTGACCTCAACGGCGCCCTGCTGCAGTTCGTCGCCGACAAGTTCCCGGCCTGGCTGGTCGGCCTCGTCGCGGGGACTGCGTTCCTGCTCGCCCTCGCGCCCGGTTCGGTGCTGCTGCTGACCTCCGGCTCCCTGTTCGCGCGCAATATCGTCCGGCCGTTCCGGCCGGGGCTGTCGGACCGGGCCACCCTGCTGCTGTCCCGGGCGTCGATGGTGGTCTTCGCCGGGGTGGCCGTCTGGCTGACGATCGGGCAGCAGAAGTCCCTGGTCGACATCCTGCTGTCGGCGTACTCGGCGATCGGGATGCTGGCCCCCGGCGTCTTCCTGGCCTTCCTGTGGCGGCGGACGTCGGCGGTCGCGGTGCTGCTCGGCATCGCGGCGGGGTTCGTGGCGTTGCTCGCACCGTTCGCGAAGGACTTCTGGGCGGCGCGGCTGCCGGAATGGGAGCCGGGGCTGATCGCTTTGGCCGTGAACACCGTCGTGGTCGTCGTGGTGACCCTGGTGCGGCCGCGCCGGGAAGCCCCGGCCGAGGAAAGGGAAGCCGTTGCACACTGAGCTGTACGACCTGCGGGTCACCGTGGACCACATCGACGGCCGGTCGGTGTGCGGGATGGCGGTGGGGGATCACTTCGACCTCGTCGAGAGCTCGCACCTGAAGATCCCGGAGGGCAAGCACTTCTGCGTCTACGCGCTGCAGGCCGTGCTCCCGCTGCTGCCGGCGAAGCAGCGTGACCTGCCCGAGGGGGACTGGCTCGAGCGCGACAACCTCGTCGCCTGCCCCGACCCGGAGGAACGGCTCGTGATGCGGATCGAGCGCACCGGCCGGTGCCGGCTGGCCACCGGCGACCTGACGTGACCGAGTTCGGGCTGGCCTTCCAGAGTGACAAGCGCCCCGGCGACTACGCGCGGCTCGCGGCCGCCGCCGAGGAACACGGCTTCGACGTGCTCTCGGTGTTCGGCGACCTGACCTACCAGCCGCCGATCTTCCCGCTGCTGGAGATGGCCGCGGCGACGTCCCGCGTGCGGCTCGGGGCCGCGTGCTGGAACCCCTACACCCTGCACCCGTACGAGATCGCCGGCCAGGTCGCGGCCCTGGACCTGGCGTCGCGCGGGCGGGCCTACCTGGGGCTCGCGCGGGGCAGCTGGCTCGGTGACATCGGCGTCGGCCAGCCGCAACCGCTCACGCACCTGCGTGAGGCCGCGGGGTTCATCCGCGCGCTCCTGGCCGGTGAACCCTATGCGGGACAGGTGTTCCGCCTCGCCGCCCGGCTGAGCTACGCGCCCGAGCGCGCCGAGGTGCCGCTGCTGATCGGCACGTGGGGCGCCCGGACGGCGGCGCTCGCCGGGCAGCTCGGCGCCGCGGAGGTCAAGATCGGCGGCACCGCTAACCCGGCCATCGTCGGGGTGATGCGCGAGCGGATCGGCAACCCGGACGTCGGCGTCGTGGTCGGCGCGGTGACCGTCGTGGACGAAGACGGCGCGCGGGCGCGGGCCCTGGCCCGGACCGAGGTGGCCAAGTACCTGGCGGTCGTCGCCGGGCTCGACCCCACCCTGGACGTCCCCGAAGACCTGCTGCTGGCGGTGAAGACCAAGCTGGCGCAGGGGGACGAGGAAGGGGCGGGTGCGCTGGTCCCGCGGGACCTGCTGTCGCTGTTCGCCTTCGCGGGAACGCCGGACGAGGTGGCCGGGCAGGCACGGGCGCTCGTCAACGCCGGCGTGGACCGCATCGAGTTCGGCACGCCGCACGGGGTGGCGAACGACCACGGGGTCCGGCTGCTGGGCCGCGAAGTCCTGCCCGCCCTGCGGTGAGCGGGGCGCTCACTCGAAGAACTTGAGGCTCCAGCCGGTGTCGGTGGTCGCGCCCGGGACGTTGGCCCGGCGGTAAGTCGTCGATCCCCACCAGCAGAAGGTTCCGGTGTACCAGTAGCGGTTGGCCCACGAGTACGGCGTGCCCTTGGGGACGGCGTGGAACATCAGCGGGAACTTCGGCCCGGCGGGCGGGCTGGTCGCGATGTCGCCGTTCAGCAGGACGAAGCTGTGGCTGCCCGGCCCGTCGACGTGGAGCGTCGGGTCCCAGCCGGCCATCATCGTCTCGCGGTGGGAGCCGAAGAGGCAGCCGTTCGACTTGTACCAGTCCCAGACGTACGTCGGGTCGCCGCCGGCGCGCAGGCGGACCTCGGCGACGCAGTACTGGTCGCTCCAGCTGCCGTTGGCGGAGTAAGCGATGTGCAGCTGCCCGTTCGGGTCCTTGATCGGCACGGGAGCCTCGTTGATGAACGGGGTGCCCACCACGCGTTCCCAGCTTTCCCGCGGCTGGGAGATGACGTACCGCGCGCCGGTCGGGGTCGTCGGGGTGGTCATCCGGGCGAGGTAGAGGTTCTGCTCGACGTTGGTGTCCCCGGCCCAGCCCGACCAGACGAACCACCGCTGCCCGCCGAAGGTGAACATCGTGCCGTCGATGGCCCACTTGCCGTCGGGCAGCGCGAGTTGGGTCTCGGCGGTGTAGCCGCTGTCGGCGACGGCCGAGCTGATCACGTACATCCGGTGCGCCGCACCGGTTCCGGCCGAAAAGTAGACGTAGAACCGGCCGCCGTCGACGACGATCTCCGGTGCCCACACCTCGCCGAGGCCGCGGCTGTCCGACCAGATCCGCCGGGCGGGCGCGCTCGCCAAGCCGTCGGGCGAGGTGGCCTGGCGCGCGACGATCCCGCCCCCGGACGACTGCACGGCGACGTAGGTGGAGCCGACCCGGAGCACGCCGGGATCGGCCGCCCGCAGAGTGGTCTGCCCGGCCGCCGCGGTACCGGCGGCGACGAGCAGGAACACGGCTGCGCAGATCAGGAACCGGAAGAGCTTCATGACCACATCCCTCGTCCGAGCGGGACCGAGCGCAGGATCACCCGTGATCGGGTCCGTGCGGTAGAGCCGCGAGTCCTTGCTCGATCCAGTTCGGGCGAAATTGGTCTGAACCGGTGAGGGCTCGGTCGCCGGCTCACCGGCCCGGCGCCGATTGAGGTGCGCCGCCTCCCGCCGCTGCGTTGAAACGTAGAAACCGGACGTGACAGCCAGGCGTTGACTTCGACGTCAAACCGATAGTAGCGTCACCGCGCGAGACATTGAAACCTTTCATTCAGAGACTGAGGTGAGCGCGTGAAGGTCGCCGTGCTCGTCACCTGCATCAACGACTCGCTCTTCCCGGACACGGGCAAGGCGGTGTTCCGGCTGCTGCGCCGCCTCGGCGTGGACGCGGACTTCCCCGAGGCCCAGACCTGCTGCGGCCAGCCGATGGTCAACACCGGCTACCTCGACGAGGCCGTACCCGTGGTGCGCGCCTTCGCGCAGGCGTTCGCGGGCTACGACTACATCGTCACGCCGTCGGGTTCCTGCGCGGGCTCGGCGCGCCACCAGCACGGTCTGGTCGCGCGAAGGGCCGGCGATCCCCGGCTGGCCGAGGCCGGTCCGAAGGTCTACGAGCTGAGCGAGTTCCTCGTCGACGTGCTCGGCGTGACCGACGTGGACGCCTACTTCCCGCACCGCGTCACCTACCACCCGACCTGCCATTCGCTGCGCATGCTCGGCGTCGGCGACAAGCCGCTGCGGCTGCTGCGCGAAGTGCGCGGGCTCGACCTCGTCGAGCTGCCCGCCGCCGACGAATGCTGCGGCTTCGGCGGCACCTTCGCGGTCAAGAACGCGGACACGTCCACCGCGATGGGCGCGGACAAGGCCCGGCACGTCCGGGACACCGGCGCGGAGGTGCTCGTCGCGGGCGACAACTCGTGCCTGCTGCACATCGGCGGCCTGCTGTCGCGGCAGCGGTCCGGCGTCCGCGTGCTGCACCTGGCCGACGTGCTGGCTTCGACCGAGGAGGACGCGTGAGCGCCACGTTCGTCGGCATGCCGGCGTTCCCGGCGGCGGCCCGGGAAGCGCTCGCCGACACGCAGCTGCGCCGCAACCTCGCCCACGCCACCGGCACGATCCGCGCCAAGCGCGCGGCCGTCGTCGGCGAGGTGGCCGAATGGGAGGAGCTGCGCCTGGCGGGCGCGGCGATCAAGGACGACACCCTGCGCCACCTCGACGAGCACCTGCTGACGCTCGAAGCCGCCCTGCAGGCCAGGGGCGCGACCGTGCACTGGGCGCGCGACGCCCGGGAGGCCTGCGCCATCGTCGCCGGCATCGCGCGCGACCACGGCGTCGACGAGGTCGTCAAGGTCAAGTCGATGGCGACGCAGGAGATCGGGCTCAACGAGGCCCTCGCCGAACACGGCGTCACCGCCTGGGAGACCGACCTCGCCGAGCTCATCGTGCAGCTCGGCGACGACCTGCCCAGCCACATCCTGGTGCCGGCGATCCACCGCAACCGCGCGGAGATCCGGGAGATCTTCCGCCGCGAGATGAGCGCGGCGGGCCGTCCCGCGCCCGACGGGCTCACCGACGACCCGGCCGAGCTCGCCGGCGCGGCCCGGCTGCACCTGCGGGAGAAGTTCTTGCGGGCGAAGATGGCCGTCTCGGGCGCGAACTTCGCCGTCGCCGAGAGCGGCACGCTCGTGGTCGTCGAATCCGAGGGCAACGGCCGCATGTGCCTGACGCTGCCCGAGGTGCTCGTTTCGGTCGTGGGCATCGAAAAGGTCGTGCCGACGTGGACCGACCTCGACGTGTTCCTCCAGCTCCTGCCGCGTTCAAGCACGGGGGAGCGGATGAACCCGTATACCTCGACGTGGTCGGGCGTCACCCCCGGCGACGGGCCGCAAGAGATGCACGTCGTGCTGCTCGACAACGGCCGCACCCGCGCGCTCGCCGACGAGGTCGGCCGGCAGGCGCTGCGCTGCATCCGCTGCTCGGCGTGCCTGAACGTCTGCCCGGTCTACGAGCGCACCGGCGGGCACGCCTACGGCTCGGTCTACCCCGGGCCGATCGGCGCGATCCTCAACCCGCTGCTCAAGGGGGTCGGCGTCGACGAGCAGACCGACTCCCTCCCGTACGCGTCCAGTCTCTGCGGCGCGTGCTTCGAGGCCTGCCCGGTGCTCATCGACATCCCCGAGGTTCTGGTGCACCTGCGCGCCCAGGTCGTCGACGCGCATCGCGGCGGAGCGCCGAAACCCGAGGCGGTGGCGATGAAATCGGCGTCGTGGGTGCTGTCCGACGCCCGGCGGCTCGGCCTGGCCGAACGCGGGCTGGGCCTCGCGAACCGGGCCTTGACCCGGTTCGGCCGGCGCGTGCTGCCCGGTGGCCGGCGCGGGGTGGCCCGCCTGCCCTGGCCCGGTTCGGTGTGGACGAACGCCCGTGACCTGCCGGCCCCGCCGCGGGAGTCGTTCCGCGCTTGGTGGCGGCGGGAAGGACGGCGATGAGCGCGCGCGAGGAGATCCTGGCCGCGGTTCGCGGTGCGCTGCGGGACGCGGACCGGACGGAGGCGGCGGTCCCGCGCGGCTACCGGTCCGTCGCGGCCGCGGACGTCGTCGAGCTCTTCGCCGAGCGCGTGGTGGACTACCGCGCGGCCCTCACCCGCTGCACCACCGCCGAGCTGCCCGGCGCCGTCCGCGCCGCGCTGGGGTCCGCGCGGAAAGTCCTGGTACCCGAGGGGTTTCCGGTCGAGATCGGCGGCACGGCCGCGGCGGAAGCCGGGACGACGGCGGAGCTGGCCGCGTTCGACGCCGTCGTCACCACGGCCGCGCTGGGCATCGCGACCACCGGCACCCTGGTGCTCGACCACGGGCCCGGGCAGGGCCGGCGCGCGCTGAGCCTGGTGCCGGACGTCCACGTGTGCGTGCTGCGCGAGGACCAGATCGTCGCCGGCGTCCCGCAGGCCGTGGCCGCCCTCGACCCGGCGCGCCCGCAGACGTGGATCAGCGGGCCGAGCGCCACCAGCGACATCGAGCTGACCCGGGTGGAAGGCGTGCACGGGCCCAGAACCCTGCACGTCATCGTCGTCGCAGGGTGAGCTCGGGGGTTCAGCCGAGCGCCTGGGCGATGGCGGCCGCGAAGGCGTCCACGTCGGCCTCCGTCGTGTCGAACGAGCACATCCAGCGGACCTCGCCGGTGCGCTCGTCCCAGGTGCTGAAGCGATAGCGCTTCCGCAGCCGCTCGGCGGCGTCGCGGGGCAGGACGGCGAAGACGGCGTTGACCTGGACCGGCTGGACGATCTCGACCCCGGGAAGCCGGGCCACGGCAGCCGCCAGCCGGGTGGCCATCGCGTTCGCGTGGCGGGCGTTGCGCAGCCACAGGTCGTCGTCCAGCAGCGCGACGAGCTGCGCCGACGCGTACCGCATCTTGGAGGCCAGCTGCAGCGCGGCTTTGCGCAGGTACGGCACGCCGCGCACCGCGGACGGGTCGAGCACCACGATCGCCTCGCCGAACATCAGGCCGTTTTTCGTGCCGCCGAACGAGAGCACGTCGACCCCGGCGTCGGTGGTGAACGCGCGTGGCGGCAGGCCGAGCGCGGCGGCCGCGTTGGCCAGCCGGGCGCCGTCCACGTGCAGCCGCATGCCGCGGTCGTGCGCCAGTGCGCCGATCGCCGCGATCTCGCCCGGCGTGTAGAGGGTGCCGTGCTCGGTGCTCTGGGTGATCGAGACGACGGCGGGCTGGGCGTGGTGCTGGTCGCCGAAGCCCCAGGCGTACCGGTCGAGCAGCGCCGGGGTCAGCTTGCCGTCCGGGGTGGGCACCGGGATCAGCTTCAGCCCGGCCACCTTCTCGGGTGCCCCGCACTCGTCGACGTTGATGTGCGCGGACTCCGGGCAGACCACTGCGCTCCACCGGTCGCTCATCGCCTGCAGCCCGATCACGTTGGCGCCGCTGCCGGTGAAGACCGGGTAGACCTCGGCGCGGTCGCCGAAGTGCGCCTTGACCAGCTCGCGCAGCCGGGCGGTGTGGACGTCCGCGCCGTAGGCGGGCTGGTGGCCGTGGTTGGCGGCGGCCAGCGCCGCCATGACCTCCGGGTGCACGGGAGCGTTGTTGTCGCTGGCGAACCCGCGCTCGGCGCCGGTCTCGTCGTTCGGTGCGGGCACGATCATGCCTTGATCCTGGCGGCCGGTGGGCGTTCCGGACAGGGGAGCGCCCGCGCGGGTGAACAACCTCACCGGCCGCCGGCGCGTCCTCTGGTCATGATCACGACGACGCACGTCCTGTCCCGGGTCACCGCGCTGCTCGCGGTGGCCGGCGCCGCGCTGGTGGTCGTGGCCGCTCCGGCCAGTGCCGCCGACGACCAGGTGGTGACCCGGGTGAGCGCGGCCGGCCGGGCCGCCGCGCTGGCCCATTGGACGCCGGAGCGGATGCGGCAGTGGGTGGGCGGCGACTCGCTGCCGCCGGCCGAGAAGATCGGCCGGGAGTGGGACGGGCCGGTGCCGGCGGGCGTCGGACGGCTGTTCTTCACCGCCGAACCCGGCGTCGACGAGTCCTGCACCGCGACCGTGGTCCCCAGCTCCAGCAGGGACGTCGCCCTCACCGCCGGGCACTGCGTCAACGGCGGGCTGGACCGGTTCGACAACCCGATCAAGATCGTCAACGTCGTGTTCGTCCCGGGCTACGACCACGGGAAGGCGCCGCTCGGCGTGTTCCCGGTCCGGGCCTTCGCCTGGTCGAGCACCTATTCGGGGCCCACGAGCGGGACGGACGACGACGCGGTGCTCGCCCTCGACCCGGTCGGCGGCCACCACGTCGCCGACGTCGCGGGCACCCAGGACCTCTCGTTCGGGCGGCCACCGTCCCCTGTGGACACGACCCTGCTCGGCTACCCGGTCTCCCGGGCCGCGGGCGGTGAGGCGTTGTTCTCCTGCGCCCGGCCCGCCACCCTCGAGGTCAACTCGGTCACCACGACCTGGAACACGGACTGCGACCTGGCCGGCGGCTCCAGCGGCGGCCCGTGGCTGCGGAACTTCGATCCCGCCACGGGCAAGGGAACCCTCTTCAGCGTGACGAGCCGGGGCACGATGACCGAGGACGGCGTGACCACGGACCTGAGCGGCGCCGCGTTCACCGATCCCGTGCGGAAGCTTTATGAGCGAGCAGGGGAACTCTGAGCAGTTCGGCCGGTGGCGGGCCGGGGTGCACGATGCCGAGGCTGCGGGTGGCCCTGGTCATGGCGACGTACAGGTCGTTGCGGCCGCGTGGTGCTTCGAGGATCGCGCCCGGGTCGGCGATGAGGACCGCGTCGAACTCCAGACCCTTGGCCTGGCCGGGGGTGAGGACGACCACTCGCTCGGTCAGATTCGGGTCGGCGGTGGGGGACAGCGTGCCGGCCAGGGTTTCCGGGGCGATGATCGCGAGCCGGCCGGTGGTGTGCGCCGCGGCGAGATCGGCGACGACGCCGGGTAGGGCGGCTCGGGTGGTCTCGACGCGCCACGGCGTCTCGCCGGTCGAGCGGACCGACCGGGGCGGCGTCAGCCCGGGGTGCAGGCCGGCGGTGGCGGCCATGATCTCGGCGGGCGTGCGGTAGTTGACGCTGAGCTCGACGAGGTGCCGGCGGTCTCCGACGCGGTCCCACGACGAAGCGCCGCCCGCGTTCCCGGTCTGGGCGAGGTCCCCGACGATCGTCATCGACCGCGTGGGACACCGGCGCACCAGCATCCGCCAGTCCATTTCGGACAGTTCCTGGGCCTCGTCGACGACCACGTGCCCGAACACCGCGGGGCCGGTGCCGTGGCCGAGCAGGGCGGCGGCTTCGTCCAGCAATGGGACGTCCGCGGCGCTCCAGCCGTCCCGCTCGCCGAGGAGGTCCGCGACCACCTGCTCCGGCGTCAGGGGCGGCCACAGCGCGTCGAGGGCGGCCTGGACGAGCGGGTCGGCGAGCAGGGACTGCCGCAGCCCCGCCCGGGCGGTCTCGTCCAGCATGGTCCGTGGTTCGTCGTGGACGTCGTCGCCGAGCACGACCCCCGCGGCGGCCAGCGCGCGCAGGTCGGCCTCGCCGAGCCGGCCGTCCGAGCTGCCGCCGTCGATCGCCTCGCCGGTATCGGTGAGCACGACCGCCTCCAGGTCTTCGACCAGGCGCCGCGCGAGCACGTCCACGACCTGCCGCTGGAACACCAGCCTGGCCTGGTTGTGCGGGAGCCGGGTCCGCCGGGCCTCGGCCACGGCGTGGTCGCACGTGCGTGCGTCGAGGCGCAGCACCTGCCGCTCGAACTCGATGCCGACCGGACCCTCCGGGGTCCGGACCCGCGCCCGTACCGCGTCCGCCAGCCGGCCGGCCATGACCGCCCGGCCCTTGTCCGCCGCGGCCCCGGGCGGGTCCGCCCGGCTGACCTCGGTGCCCGGCCGCAGGTCGGCGAGGGTCGCCGTGACGACGCTGTGCTCGCCGAGACCGGGGAGCACCTGGCCGATGTAGTCGAGGAACAACCGGCTGGGCCCCACGACCAGGACGCCCCGGGTGCGCAGGTGCGGACGGGTGTAGAGCAGGTAGGCGACCCGGTGCAGGGCGACGGCGGTCTTGCCCGTGCCGGGGCCGCCCTGCACCACCAGCACCCCGCTGGTCTCGTGCCGGATGATCCGGTCCTGTTCGGCCTGCAGCGTGGTGACGATGTCGTGCATCCGCCCGGTGCGCTCCGCGGTCACCGCCGCCAGCAGCGCCGCGTCCCCGACGAGAGCGCCGTCGTCGGCGTCGTCCGCCGTCAGCAGCTCGTCGTCCAGCGCGACGACCGTGCGGCCGCGCGTGGTGATGCGCCGCCGTCGCCGTACGCCCTCAGGTGCGGCCGCCGTCGCGGTGTAGAACGCCCGGGCCACCGGGACGCGCCAGTCCACCAGCAACGGCTCCCCGTCGTCCTCGCGGAACAGGCCCAGCCTGCCGACGTAGACGCGCCCGCCGTCGTGCAGGTCCAGCCGTCCGAAGCACAAGCCCGGCTCCACCGAGTCGAGCCGGGCCACCTCCGCCTGCCAGACGGCCGCAGCCTCCCGATCTCCGTCGGCACGTCGCGCGGCCGCTGTCTCACGCAGGGCGTCCACGCGGGCGTAGAGGCCCGCGACGTAGTCCCGCTCGGTTTCGAGCTCACGATCGATGTCTCCGCCGGGCACAGCCGGTCTCCCCCCGGGTCGGCGAGCAGTGCCGTCGAGGGTGCCCCGCGAAACCGGGGAAGAACAGTCTTGTTCTTCGCGCCTAGGCGGACGTCAGGTCTTCGGGCGGGACCCACAACGGTGCGCTGTCCGCGTGCTCGGGGTGCAGCCAGCCCCGCTGTTCCGCGGTCTCCCGCGCGATCCGCAGGTAGGCCTGGACGGTTTCCGGTTGCTCGCCGTCCCGCCAGGCCAGCGACCACGAATAGACGGGTTGCAGCTCCCGGGGCCGGTGGACGGGGAGGCCGCGGTCGGCGTAGCGACGGGCGTAGCTGTCGAATTCGAGCAAGTACGCGCTGTCCCGCGTGCGGCTGACGGCGGCGTGGCAGTTGTCGAACGTGCCGGGGTTGCCCAGCCAGCGCAGGGCGACGCCGGTGTGCTGTTCCCAGGAGCTCAGGTACCGGCCGTGCACGTTGTACAACGCCGTGCCGGGGCCGTCGGCGAAGACCTCGAGGGGCCGCTCGTGCACGGACGCGGACGTCCGCTGCGGGTCACCGGGCCTGCCGACCAGCCAGAACGGCTCGAGCCGGAGCAGGGCGTGCCGCCACCCGGCCGGGTACTCGGCCTTGAGGGTCGTGGTGACGCGGAGGATCGCGACGTCGAGGTGGTCTTCGAGCAGCGCGGTGAGCTGACGGGCGCTGTCCATCTGGCTCTGGACGAGCCGGACACCGGGATGGGCGGCGAGGAACGCGTCGGCGACGACCCGGCTGGTGTCCAGTTCGAAGATGTGGGCGATCCGCAGGTGGTCCGGTGCGGGCTCGCGCAGCATGTGGTCGGCGGTGGCCAGCAGCTGCCGGGCGAGGTGCAGGAACCGTTCGCCGCGCGGGGTCAGCGCGACGTGCCGGCTGTCGCGCACCAGCAGCGGCGCGCCGACATCGGCTTCGAGCTTGCGGATCTGCTTGGACAGCGCCGGCTGGCTGATGAAGAGCTTGGCGGCGGCCCGCCCGAAGTGCAGTTCGTCGGCGACCGTGACGAAGTACCGCACCAGCCTGAGATCGAGGTCCATGCGGGCCTTCCGGCGCGAAGGGAGTGGGGCAGTGCGCCAACGATGCCACCACGGTTATCGATGCGCACCCACCAGGTCTTGGACGCCGGTGCCGCGGGTCGTGTTGGCTTCGGGAAAGCTCCCCGATCTGGAGGATCCATGGCCGACCCCGGCACCCCCGTCGTGTTCATCCACGGTCTGTGGCTGCACGCCACCTCGTGGCACCCCTGGATCGACCACTTCCGGGCGGCCGGGTACGCGCCGATCGCGCCCGGCTGGCCGCACGAGCCCGAGACCGTCGAGCAGGCCCGGGAAAACCCCGAAGCCGTCGCGGACATCGGGATCGACGACGCCACCGAGCACTTCGCCTCGATCATCGCGGGCCTCGAGCGGCCCCCGGTGCTCATCGGCCACTCCTTCGGCGGCCTGATCACCGAAAAGCTGCTCGGACAGGGCATCGGCCTGGCCGGTGTCGCCATCGACCCCGCCCAGATCAAGGGGGTCCTGCCCCTGCCGCTGGCGCAGCTGCGCGCGGGTCTGCCGGCGCTGGGCAACCCCGCCAACCTCCACCGGGCCGTTTCGCTGACCGAGAAGGAGTTCCGGTTCGGCTTCGGCAACGCGCTGACCGACGAGGAGTCGGCGGAGCTGTTCGGGCGCTGGACGATCCCGTCGCCGGCCCGGCCGCTGTTCCAGGCCGCGGCGGCCAACTTCGTGCTGCATTCGCAGGCGAAGGTCGACACGCACCGCGAGGACCGCGGCCCGCTCCTGCTGGTCTCCGGCACCGCGGACCACACCGTCCCGGACGTCGTCACCCGGTCGACGCTCAAGCAGTACCGGGACTCCGCCGCCGTCACCGAGCTGAAGCAGTTCGAGGGCCGGGGCCACTCGCTCACCGTCGACAGCGGCTGGCGCGACGTCGCCGACGCCGTGCTCGGCTGGCTGCGCGAGCACGGGATCTGAGCGGATGGACCTCGGATTGGACGGGGCCGTCGCCGTCGTCACCGGTGCCAGCCGGGGCATCGGCCTGGCCGTCACCGAAGCCCTCGTCGCCGAGGGGGTCCACGTCGTGGCCGGCGCCCGCGACCCCGGGCCGGACCTGGACGCCCTCGCCCGGGCCGGGAAGGCGCACACCCTGGCCGTGGACCTCGGCACCGCCGACGGCCCGGGCCGGCTCGTGGAGCTGGCCCTGGCCGAGCTGGGGCGGATCGACATCCTGGTCAACAACGTCGGCGCCGTCACGCCGAGGCCGAACGGCTTCCTGCTGGTCACCGACGACGAGTGGACGCGGTCGCTGACCTTGAACCTGCTCAGCGCGATCCGGGCCACGCGTGCGGTGCTGCCGACGATGGTGACGGCCGGCCACGGCAGCATCGTCACGATCGCTTCGATCAACGCGAACCTGCCCGACCCCGGCGTCATCGACTACAGCGCGGCGAAAGCGGCCCTGGTCAACTTCACGAAGTCGGTGTCGAAGGAGTTCGGCCCGCACGGGATCCGCGCCAACGCGATCAACCCGGGCCCGGTCGCGACGGACCTGTGGCTCGGCAGCGGCGGCGTCGCCGAGACCATCGCCGCCACCACCGGGACGAATGCCGGGTCCGTCGCCGAGGAAGCCGCCACCCACGCCGTCACCGGCCGCTTCACCCGGCCCGCCGAGGTCGCGAACCTCGTGGCGTTCCTGGCGAGTGACCGAGTGGCCGGCAACATCACGGGCGCCACCCTCGCCCTCGACGGCGGCTACAGCACCGAGACGCACTAGGCGGTGCCATGAACGACCCTTTCACCTCGTCCGACGAGGTGAAAGGGTCGTTCATGACGTCCGGGCGGCCTGACGGCACGCCACGTCTCGAACACCACCCGAGTCCGAAGGGGGACAAGGCACAGCATGACTTCCACCCGGCAAGACGGCGACACCTGGGACCTGGCGTCCAGCGTCGGCGCGACCGCCACCATGGCCGCGGCGGTCCGGGCGATCGCGACCCGCGCGGACCGTTCGCTCATCGACGACCCGTTCGCCGAGCCGCTCGTCCGGGCGGTCGGCGTCGAGCTGCTCACCCGGCTGGCGACCGGGGAGCTGCCGCCCGGTGAGCTGGTCGGGCAGGTGGCGATCGACGGGGCCAAGGTGCGCACCAAGTTCTACGACGAGTTCTTCCTCGACGCGGCGAACGCGGGGATCGCGCAGGTCGTGATCCTGGCCTCGGGGCTGGATTCCCGCGCGTACCGGCTGCCCTGGCCGGCCGGGACCGTCGTGTACGAGGTGGACCAGCCGCCGGTCGTCGAGTTCAAGACCCGCACCCTGGCCGAGCTGGGCGCCGAGCCCACCGCCGACCGGCGGGTGGCCGCGGTCGACCTGCGCGACGACTGGCCCGCCGCGCTGCGGGCCGCCGGGTTCGACCCGGCCCGGCCGACCGCGTGGAGCGCCGAAGGCCTGCTCGGCTACCTGCCGCCCGAGGCGCAGGACCGCCTGCTGGACACGATCACCGAGCTCAGCGCGCCGGGAAGCCGGGTGGCCACCGAAAGCCGCCCGAACCCGCGGCCGGGCGAGGAGGAGAAGACGAAGGAAAGCCTGGCCCGCATCTCCGAACGCTGGCGCGAGCACAGTTTCGTCACCGACATGGCGAAGCTGCGGTACTTCGGTGAGCGCAACGAAGCGGCTCCCTACCTGACCGGCCTCGGCTGGGCGCTGACCGGAGCCACCACCCGGGAACTGCTCGCCGCCCACGGCTTGCTGCCCCTGGCGGACGACGGCCTGCGCATGGGCGACCTGCGCTACGTCAGCGGTGTTCTGGACAAGACGAAGTAGGCGCTGTCACAGGAATTGCTTCGCCGGTGTCTTGAGGCCGTCCGGTCACGACACGTGAGGAGCAAGCCCGTGGAAACCCGCCTCGACCTGATGAACAACGAGATCGGCACCCGGTTCGGCAAGCGGTTCGCGAACCTGGGGCAGGTGATCGAACGGTCGCCGCTGCCGAAGCCGACCCAGGAGCTGGTCAGCCTGCGGGCCAGCCAGATCAACGGGTGCGGCTGGTGCGTCGACCTGCACACCAAGGAAGCCGCGGCGGCCGGGGAGACGGTGGTCCGGCTCAGTCTCGTCGCCGTGTGGCGCGAGTCGACGGTGTTCACCGAGGCGGAGCGGGCCGCGCTGGCACTGGCCGAGGAGGGCACCCGGCTCGCGGACGCCCAGGAGGGTGTGTCCGACGAGACCTGGGCCCGGGTGCGCGAGCACTACGACGACGACCAGGTCACCGCGTTGGTCGCCCTGGTCGCGATGATCAACGCGGCCAACCGGCTCGCCGTGATCGTGCACCAGAGGGGTGGTGCCTACGTGGCCGGGATGTTCGCCGCGTTCACCGAACGGGAGTGAGCACGCCGGAGGCGCCCGGCGGGTCCGTCGGGCGCCTCCGAACCGGCTAGCGGCCCGAGAAGTTCACGTCGCTGCAGAAGTAGTACGACTGGTCGAGGTGGCTCGCCTGCCAGATGGTGTAGACGACGTGCCGTCCCGTCCGGGTGCCCGCGTCGACGGCGATCTGGTACTGGCCGGCGGGGGCGATGCGGCCGGACTGGGCGACCAGCTCGAGCGCGCCCCAGCTCAGCGGCTGGGTGGCGGGGTCGAAGCCCTGCCGGGTGACGTACACCAGCAGGTAGTCCGCGCCGTGGCGGGCCTGGTCGGTGATCGTGAGCGTGAACCGGTTGTCCTTGTTCGCCGGCTGCCAGGCGCCGACGGTGTCCAGCGCGTTGTACCGGGGGCTCTGCGTGCGGCCGCCGCTGCACAGCGTCCCGTCGGGGATGGCGGCCTGGTGGTTGCCCGCGACCCCTTCGCGGTAGAGCCCGTTCCAGTTCCACATCGCGTTCGGGTCGGCTTGCCAGGCCTGCCAGCACATCGGGTCCTGCGTCGCCATGGCCGGGTTCTGGAAGTCGCTGCCCCAGCGGTTCCAGCAGCCGTAGTTGCGCGACGGCGGATCGGTGGCGGAGCCGTGCGCCTCGGCGACGCCGGTGAGCGCGCCGCCCAGGAGCACGGCGGCCACGGCGGTCACCGCCAGGGAGAGCGAGGTCGTGCGGGGGCGAATCCGTCGGGGAACCACTCTGTCCTCCTTGATCGCGAAGATCGGCGAAGCTCGGCGTGGTGGGAGCGCTCCCAATTTCGCGCCGACCCTACGCCCGGCAAGCGGCGATGGCCAGAAACAAACCGTCGGGACGGCGATGTGGTGTCCGGGTTTCCGGTGCGGTGCCGCACTGAACGGCTCCTGAACAGCCGACGGAACCGGGCCGGCGCCCCCTGATCGGTCCCGCTGAGGGGAACGCACCGTGAGCGCGTCGCCGTGCCGGCTGCTCCGCCCGGGCGGACTTCGCCTTGACGTACGGATCGCGCCCTGGCTACCGTCGCGAACACCGGAACCTCCCGCGATCGCGGCCTGAAGGGCGGAAACCCAGTCATGACAGCGATCCACCACGTGGCGGTCGTCGTCGACGATATCGACCAGTCGGTCGGCTTCTACACGCGGGCGCTCGGTTTCCGGCTCTCCGCCGGCCGCCCCGGCACCCTCGGACCCGGTGCCTGGCTGGACGTCGGCGACCAGCAGCTGCACCTCATCGAAGGAACGCCGGGACCCTCGCGGGGCCAGCACTTCGCGGTGCTCGTGGACGACCTGGACGCGGAGGTCCGGCGGCTGCGCGCCGCCGGGTTCGACGTCAGCGACCCCGTCCCCGTCGGCGCCGCCCGCCAGTCGTTCCTCTCGGACCCCTCGGGCAACGCGATCGAGCTCCACGAAAAGTAGCCCGCCTCAGGGCAGTCCGAGGTGCTCCCGCAGGGTCGTGCCTTCGTACTCCGTCCGGTAGACGCCCCGGTCCTGCAGCTCCGGGACCAGCCGGTCGACGACGTCGTCCAGCGCGGCCGGCACCAGGTGCGGGCTGAGGTTGAACCCGTCCACCGCCCGCGTGCGCACGTACCTCGCCCATTCGTCGGCGACCTGGCCCGGCGTGCCGACGAAGCCGTGCTGACGGGGCTGGACCTCGAGGACGAGCTGGTGGATCGAGAGGTTCTTCGCCTCGGCGAGCTCCCGCCACCGGCGGATCCGGTCGAGCTTGCCCGTCCGGTCCGCGATCGAGATCGTCCCGCGTGACGGGTCGAGTTCCCCTTCGATGGGCTCGACGTCCGGCAGTGGGCCGTGCGGGTCGTACGCCGACAGGTCCTGCCCCCAGTACTGCTCGAGGAACGCCAGCGCGCGCTGGGGCGTGATCTGCCGGCGCCGGATGTCTTCGGCGCGCTCGGCCGCGTCGGCCGGGGTGTCACCCAGGACGACGGTCGCGCCGGGCAGGATCCGCACCGCGTCGGCGGGACGGCCGTGCCGCGCCAGCCGGGCGCGCAGGTCGTCGGCGTAGGCGACGGCTTTGTCGTAGCCGGTGTTCGCGGAGAAGACGACGTCCGCGTACTTCGCCGCCAGCTCGCGACCGCCGGGGGAGTCCCCGGCCTGGAACAGCACCGGCCGGCCCTGGGGGCTCGGCGGCACCGTCTGCGTCGCGCGCAGGCTCACCAGGTCGGTGTGCCGGGCCACCAGCCCGGTGCCGGACCACAGCGCCAGCGCGGCTTCCACGAACTGCTCGGCTCGCTCGTAACGGCGATCGTGGGCCAGCCAGCCGCCGCGCCGGAAGTTCGCGCCCGTCCAGGCGTTGTCGGTGGTGACGATGTTCCAGCCCGCCCGGCCGCCGGACAGGAAGTCCAAAGAGGACAGCCGGCGGGCGAGGTCGGCGGGGAAGTTGTACGTGGTGTTCTGCGTGGCGACCAGCCCGATCCGGGTCGTGGCCCCGGCCAGCGCGCTCAGCTGGGTGATCGCGTCCGGGCGGCCGGCGACGTCGAGGGCGTGCACGCGGCCGCGGTTCTCCCGCACCCGCAGGCCTTCGCCGAGGAAGAAGGCGTCGAACAGGCCGCGTTCCAGCGTCCGCGCGACCGAGACGTAGGTCTCGATCTCGGTGTGCGGCGCGTTCGACGGGTCGTCCCACAGGAACTGCGGGCCGACGCCGGTGTAGAACACGCCCAGGTGCAGCCGCGCGGTCATGCGGCACCGCCGGCCGCCGCGAAAAGGCTTTCCGGGCGGGCGAGACCGAGTGAACCGCGCAGGGTGGCGCCCGGTGCCGGCGAGACCAGCAGGCCTTCGGTGCGCAGCGCCGGCAGCACCTCACCGGCCAGCACCGGCAGGTCGGTGGCGAGGTCCGCCGGGTGCAGCCGGACGCCGTCGACGCTGGTGGCGAGCCAGCCCAGCAGCTCGGTCAGCCCGAGCGCGGATCCGGTGTAGCGCAGGCGATCGCCGGGCGGCCGGCCTCGGGTACCCGGGGGCTCGCCGGCGCCGAGCCGGACCTCGACCTCGGCGAAGACCAGCGGGGCACCGGTGTCGCGGGCGCGCCGGGCGCGGTTGCGGACGTCGTCGAGGCCGGCGCCGCCGACGAGCACCACGTCCGGGCGGGCGGCTTCGGCCAGCGAGTCCGGGGCCAGCACGACCGGCCTGCCCTGGGGCGGCCGCGGCGTGATGAGCGGGCCCTTGACCGAGAACCGCGTGCCGCTGAAGTCGACGTGGTGCACCTTGTCCGGGTCGAGGTACCGCCCGGTGGCGACGTCCTTGATGACGGCGTCGTCGTCCCAGGAGTCCCACAGCCGCCGCACGACTTCGACGACCTCGGCGACTTCGTGGTGCAGCGCGTCCGGGTCGAGCCGCGACCCGCCGATGGTGGCCAGCGCCTCGGCCGAGTCGTCGGCGCCGACGACCCAGGCGGCGCGCCCGTGCGAAGCGTGGTCGAGGCTCGCCAGCTGCGCGGCCAGGTGGAACGGCTCGGCCGTGGTGACGTTCGCGGTCGGCGCGAGCCCGATCCGGTCGGTCAGCGTCGAAACGTAGGCGGCGCGGGTGGTTGCCTCGATCCGCGGGCCGCCGGCCGGTGCGTCGTCGAAGGTGACGAACGTGAAGCCGCCGCGTTCGGCCGCGGTGACGACGTCGGCGACCGCGCCGTCCCCGTCGAGCTCCACCGCGACGTGCAGGCTGCGAGAAGTCATGGCTCCACAGCTATCCGGTGCCCGGGCGTCGCGCACCTGCTTTCAGGATGTGGACGCCCTGGGCCGGCGGCCCCGGGGCGCCGAGAATGTCCTGACGGCGGAAGGAGTGCACGATGAAGCGGTTGATCCAGTCGCTCGCGCGGGCGTTCACCGGCTTCGGGTGGGTGCTGGTGCCGCCGGTCCCGCCGTTCGAACCCGGCCTGGCCGTGCCGGTCCCGCGGCCCCCGGCCGACACACCGACGGTGCCGTTGTCACACCGGGAACGGGAAGAGTTCCGGCGGATCGTCGGCTGAGAAGTCCTCAAAGGACTCAGGTCAGCGTCACCGGTGCCGAGCCTTCGAAGCGGTAACCGATCCCGCGGACCGTCGTGATCGGGTCCAGGTGCGGCGCCAGCTTGGCCCGCAGCTTGCGCACGTGGACGTCGACGGTCCGGTCGTTGCCGTCCTGCCGCGGCCACAGCGCGGTCTTCAGCGCGGCGCGGGTGAAGACGCGGTCGGGGTGCGCGCGGAGGTAGCGCAGCAGGTCGAACTCCAGCCGGGTCAGCTCGAGGTGCCGGCCGAGCAGGATCACCCGCCGGGAGCCGGTTTCGATGCGCAGGAGCGCGTCCGGGACGAGCGTCAGGTGGGGCCCGGCCGGGACGACGTCGACGCTCGCCAGGCCGTCGAGCGCGGTCGCCAGCCGCGCGGCGACGAGCGCGGCGTCGCCGGCCGGGCCGGTGAGGTCGATCCGGATGGTCAGGTCGAGCACCCCGGGTCGTTCCGGCTGGATCGTCATGGCCGCGATTGTCGGTGCCGCCCGCGGAGATGCGAAGCCCGTCCGGCGGGTGGAACGGCTTGACGTGCTGTGTGTTCCGAGATTCCCGGGAACCGTACGCGGTGGCCAGCCGACCTTTCTTCCGGAGCGGCGGGTGTCGCGGACGGGAAGGGAGCTCGATGTCGATCGACCAGAGCGACGAGCGCACGGCCGAGCCGGTGGCGGCGGAGCCCCGGCTCACGTGGGCGGCGATCCGGCCGCTGGTGCTGCGCCTGCACTTCTACGCCGGGGTGTTCATCGCGCCGTTCCTGCTGGTCGCCGCGGTGACGGGACTGGCCTACGTCTGGACGCCGCAGCTGGAGCAGGCCGTCTACGACCACGAGCTGCACGTCCCGGCGGCGCCCGGGGCCGTCCCGCTGGAGCAGCAGACCGCGGTCGCGCGGGCCGCCGTGCCCGACGGGACCGTGACCGGGATCCGGCCCGGCCCCACGTCGACCGACTCGACGCAGGTGATCTTCACCCGGCCCGGGCTCGAGCCCAGCTACCACCGGACGGTCTTCGTCGACCCGCACACCGGGGTCGTGCGCGGGCAGCTGGAGACGTACGGCTCGGGGCAGGCGATGCCGGTGCGCGGCTGGGTCGACACCCTGCACCGCAGCCTGCACCTGGGCGACTTCGGCCGGTGGTACAGCGAACTCGCGGCCAGCTGGCTCTGGGTGGTCGTGCTGGCCGGGGTCGCGCTGTGGCTGGGCAAGCGGAAGTCGTCGCGGAGCCGGCGAGGGCGGCTCCTGTCGTGGCACCGCACGACGGGCTTGGTCATCGCGGCCGGGTTGCTGTTCCTGTCGGCCACCGGGCTGACGTGGTCCGAGCACGCGGGCGCGAGCATCAGCGAACTGCGTTCCCAGCTGGACTGGACGACGCCGTCGGTGTCCACCGCGGTTCCGGCTTCGGCGGCGCAAGGGGATGTCGGGATCGACGCCGTGCGCGCGGCGACCTTGCGGGCGGGCTTGGCGGACCCGGTGGAGATCCGCCCGCCGGCCGCGCCGGGGAAGGCCTATGTCGTGCAACAGGTCGGCCGCGGCTGGCCGACGAAGGCGGACTCGATGGCCGTCGAACCGGCGTCCGGGCGGATCACGGACACGCTGCCGTTCGCGGACTACTCGCCGGCGGCGAAGCTGACGAAGTGGGGGATCGACGCGCACATGGGTCTGCTGTTCGGGGTCGCCAACCAGATCCTGCTGACGGCGCTGGCGCTCGGGCTGGTCGCGGTGATCGTCTGGGGCTACCGGATGTGGTGGCTGCGAAAGCCGACCCGCGGCGAGGCGCGCGCCGGACGTCCGCCGTCGCGCGGAACCTGGCGGCGGATCCCGGGCCGGGTGCTCGCGCCGGTGCTCGTGGTGACCGCGGTGGTGGGCTACTACCTGCCGGTGTTCGGCTTGTCCCTGCTGGGTTTCCTCGTCGTGGACCTGATCATCGGGGCTCGTCGTCCGGAGGTGGCGTCGTGATCGAAGCGACGGGGTTGCGGTGGATCCTGACGATCGTGTTCGCGGCGACCGGGTTCTTCTGTCTTTACCGGTGTTTCCGGCAGGGGCCGGTGACGAGCCGGTTCGGTGACGTGCTGCACGCGGCGATGTGCGTGGCCATGGTGGCGATGGCGTGGCCGGCCACGATGGCGTTCGCCCGCTTGCCGCAGCTGGCGCTGTTCGGGTTCGCGGCGGTGTGGTTCGCGGTGGCGACGGCCCGGGGCGCGGCCCACGGCAGCCGGTGGCATCCCGCCTTCCACGCCGTGATGATGGCGGCGATGGCGTGGATGGTGTTCGCCATGCCCCGCGCGATGGTGGGCAGCGGGGCGGCGTCGACCATGGACATGCCGGGTATGGAGGGCATGGCGATGGCGTTGCCGTCGGCCGGGGGAGGAGTGCCGGCCGACGTGGTGGTGGTCGCGCTGGTGCTGGCGATCGCGTTCTGCTGGGCGGGCGTGGCGTTCCTCGCCCGGGCGATCGACGGGGTACGGGCGGCCGCGCCGCCGGTCCGGACGGCCGGGTGGGGTGCCGACGCCCTGATGGGCCTCGGCACCACGGTGATGCTGCTCGCGATGCTGTGATGCTCGAGACCTGACCCGGTGTCGCGAATGAGTCATTCGGGGCGTGCGGTGTCCCGAATGACTCATGTGGACATCCGCGTCGGGTCGCCGAGCTTCGGCACCTGGGACGCCGTCAAGCTCGACGCGGACCGGTTCAACGCCGCCTACCT
>NZ_JBEZHS010000058.1:0-35124 GCF_040650695.1 Amycolatopsis sp. NPDC048633 | reverse complement strand
GCACGGTCGGCGTGCTGCCCGTGTCGGTCGCCACCGGGGCCTGGTAGCTGATCGGACCGACCGCCACGGCGACTCGTTCATGACGTCCGGCGAGGTGAACGACTCGTTCATGACCTCGAGGACGGGCCCGGCGGACGAGGAAGCCGCCGGGCCCGTCCCGTTACGCTGGGGCGATGGGGGTCGTGGCGGCGCTGTGGCGCTATCCGGTGAAGTCGATGCGGGGCGAGCGGCTGACCGAGGCGACACTCGGCGAGCGCGGCCTCGACGGCGACCGCCTCCACGCGGTCCGCGATCCCGACGGCAAGTTCGGCAGCGGCAAGAACACCCGCCGGTTCCGCCGGATGGCGGGCCTGCACACTTTCGCCGCGCGATACGACGGCGACGTGCCGGTGGTGACCCTCCCGGACGGCCGGACCGTCCGCGGGGACGCCGTCCACGGGGAGATCGCCGCTGCGCTGGAGCGCCCGGGCGTCCGGCTCGTCCGGGAGGCGGAGATCCCGCACCACGACGAGGCCGCCGTCCACCTGCTGACGACGTCGTCGCTGGCCTGGCTGGCCGAACGCGCTCCCGGCGTCGAGATCGACGCGCGCCGGCTGCGGCCCAACGTCCTCCTGGACACCGGTCCGGCGCCGGAGCTCGCCGAGGAGGCCTGGCTGGGGGAGCGGGTCCGGATCGGCGGCGTCGAGCTCGAAATCCTCCGCAAGGCCGTCCGCTGCGTGATGGTCGACCTGCCGTGGGACGGCCTCCCCGCCGCGCCCGGGCTGCTGAAGACGATCGCCGAGGCCAACGGCATGACCCTCGGCGTCCACGCCCGTGTTGTCCGCGGCGGCCCGCTCCGCGTCGGGGACGTCCACGAGGTGGGATGTTCCGCGGCTCACAGTCTCTAGGGAATTCACCCCCTCCGGAGCATGTTTGATGCGGTAGGACGAAAGGGGCGTCAGGTGGATTTCCTGCTGCACCACGGAATCACGGTGCTCGGTCAGTGGATCTCGATCGCGGAGCTCGCCGGGCAGGTGTTCGCGCTCGCCGTCGTGTTCCTCGCGCAGCGTCGCACCCTGTGGACGTGGCCCGTGCAGGTCGGCGCGACCGTGCTGCTCTTCGCCGTCTACGCCTCGGCCCACCTCGGCGGGCTCGCCGCCCGGCAGGTCGCCATCCTCGCCATCTCCGTCTACGGCTGGTGGGCCTGGACCCGCCGCCGGGACCCGGTGTTCGGCGTGGTCGTGCGGCAGGGACGGCTCGTCGAACGGCTGGCGATGCTCGGCGCCTTCCTCGCCGGCACGACCGTGATGGCCCTGGTCCTCGACGCGCTCGACGCGTCCTGGGCGCCCTGGCCGGACGCCGCCATCTTCGTCGGCACCCTCGTCGCCTTCGCCGCGCAAGGGGCCGGGCTCGTCGAGTTCTGGCTGGTCTGGCTGGTCGTCGATGCGATCGGCGTGCCGCTGCAGATCTCGTCCGGGCTGTACTTCTCGGCCGCGATCTACATCGTCTTCGCCGGGCTCGTCGTGCACGGCTGGTGGAGCTGGAACCGCTCCGCGCGCCGCGTCGCCGACCGTCAGGTCATGGCAGCATCCAGCTGAGCACCGCGGTGCTCTGACCCCACACGATCAGGCACATCACGAGCAGCAACCCGATGCTCCACGGCAGCACCTTCCGCAGCAGCTTGCCCTCTTCGCCGGGCAGGTTCGCCGCCACGCACGCGATCGTGAGGTTCTGCGGCGAGACCATCTTGCCGAGGACGCCCCCGGAGCTGTTGGCCGCGGCCAGGAGGTCCGCGGGCAGGCCCGTCTTGTTCGCCGCCGTCACCTGCAACGCGCCGAACAGCGCGTTCGCCGACGTGTCCGAGCCCGAGACCGCGACGCCGAACCAGCCCAGAACCGGCGACAGGAACGCCAGGCCCGCGCCGGCGGCCGCGATGAACGTGCCGATCGTGCTCGTCTGGCCGGACAGGTTCATCACGTAGGCCAGCGCGAGCACCCCGGTGACGGTGAGGATCGCGAACCGCAGCTCCTTGACCGTCGCCAGCCACTCGTGCACCGCGCCGCTCGCTGACACGGCCAGGAGCACCGCCGTCAGGATCCCGGCCAGGAGCACCAGCGTGCCGCCGGTGTTGAGGAACGGCAGCGAGAACGTGTTGCCGGACACCGGTTTCCCGTTCGGGCCGGCGACGTTCAGCCCCGGCCAGTGGAACTTCCAGGTCGCCTTGTCCAGCAGCTTCTTGATCGGCGGCAGCACGGCCAGGGAGAAGATCACGATGATCAGCGCGTACGGCAGGTAGGCCTTGACGACGTCGTTGCGGGAGTCCTCGGGCGGCGCCTCTTCGGTCGTCGTCCCGCCCGCTCGGCCCATGCCGATCCGGACGGCTTCGGGCACCGGGCGGCGGGTCTGCGGCAGCGCGACCAGCGCGGCGGCGCCGGCGAGCGCGGCGCCGATGTCGGCCAGCTGCGGCGACACGTAGTTGGACGCGAGGAACTGCACGAGCCCGAACGCGACCCCGCAGACCAGCGCGGGCAGCCAGGTGTCCTTCAGGCCGCGCTTGCCGTCGACGATGATCACCAGCAGCAGCGGCACGACCAGGGCGAGCAGCGGCGTCTGGCGGCCGACGATGGAGGAGACCTGCTCCAGCGGCAGCCCGGTGACCTGGGCCAGGGTGACGACGGGCGTGCCCATCGCGCCGAAGGCGACCGGCGCGGTGTTCGCGACCAGCGCGACGACCGCGGCCTTCACCGGGTGGAAGCCGACTGCCACCAGCATCACGGCGCTGATCGCGACCGGCGCGCCGAAGCCCGCGAGGGCCTCCATGAGCGCGCCGAAGCAGAAGGCGATGATCAGCGCCTGGATGCGCGGGTCGTCGGAGATCCGGCCGAACGAGCGGCGCAGCACGTCGAAGTGCCCGGTCCGCACGGTGAGCCGGTAGATCCACAGCGCGTTGACGACGATCCACATGATCGGCCACAGCCCGAACGCGGCGCCCGACAGCGCGCCGGAGACGGCCTGGACGATCGGCATGCCAAAGGCGGCGATCCCGACGACGAGCGCGACGAGCAGCCCGATCAGGGCGGCGTGGTGCGCCTTCATCCGGACGACGCCGAGGAGGACGAGGACGGTGGCCAGGGGCAGCACGGCGACGAGCGCCGACAGGCCCAGCGAGCCGAGGGGAGTCACGTCTTGCACGAACACGGGCGACCTCCGTTTTCCACGATGCGAAAACGGCCTTTCGGCGAGTGTCCGAGATCTTCGTCACAAACTGGGCGGTCCGTCAAGAACTTGAGACCAGTTGGCCCAACGAGTCAGGCGATAACCCGGATCTCGCGTGACCGGGGACGTGACTCGCGTGACTGAAGCCGGAACTCGCGAGTTCCGGCCCCGATCACGCGAGATCCGGGTCTGATCACGCGAGTTACGGCTTCGGCAGGACCGCGAGGGCCGTTTCGGCGATCGCGTGCAGCTCCGCCGGGCTCGACCCGCCCTTGCCGAGCGCTTCGATCCCGCGGTTGACCGCCAGCAGCAGGCTCGCCAGCCGGGCCGGGTCGTGGCCGTCGGCGATGTCGCCGGCGCGCTGGGCCGCCGCGATGCAGCCGGTCAGCTGGTCGTGCAGCTCGCGGAACGCTCGCTGGGAGCGTGCGGCGATCGCTTCGTCGTGTTGTGCGCACTCGGCCGTGCTCTTCGCGATCAGGCACCCGCGCCGGTCGGTGTCGGCGGCGGTGTCCTCGGCGATCGCGATGACGTGCTCGCGCAGCCGCTGGTAGGCGGTTTCGTCGGGGCCTTCGAGCCGGCGGCGCGTCGCTTCCTCGGCCTCGGTGCAGTAGTCGTCGTAGACGCGCAGGAACAGCGCGTGCTTGTCCCCGAAGGCGCCGTAGAGGCTGCCCTTGCCGAGGCCGGTCGCCGCGGCGATGTCGTCGATCTTCGTGCCCGCGTAGCCGGTCGCCCAGAACTGGTCCCGGGCCGTGCGCAGGACCGCGCGCTCGTCGAAGCTCCGGGGTCTCGCCATGGGGCCAGCCTACCCATTCTTGACTATCTCGTCCAGAACCGCGTACGTTTTGGACGAGATAGTCAAGAACTCGGAGGAGCATCGTGAACCTGCAGGACAAGACAGCTGTCGTCACCGGCGGCGGCACCGGAATCGGGCTCGCCGTCGCGAAGCGGTTCGCGGCGGAAGGCGCGCACGTGATCATCACGGGCCGCCGCAAGGAGGTGCTCGACGACGCCGTCGCCGAGATCGGCGGCAGCGTTCAGGCGATCCGCGCCGACTCGTCGAGCCTCGCCGACCTGGACGAGGTCTTCCGCGCGGTGGCCGACCGCGGCCGCGGGCTGGACGTCGTGGTGGCCAACTCCGGCGGCGGGGTGACCCAGTCGCTGGGCGAGATCACCGAGGAGCAGTTCGACGCGACCTTCGGCACGAACGTCAAGGGCGTCGTCTTCACCGTGCAGAAAGCCTTGCCGCTGCTGAACGAGAAGGCGTCGATCATCATCACCGGCTCGACGACGTCGACGCGCGTGGCGCCGGGCATGAGCATCTACGCGGCGACGAAGGCCGCGGTGCGCAACTTCGCCCGCACGTGGGCCCTCGACCTACAGGGCAAGGGGATCCGCGTGAACGTGCTGAGCCCCGGGCCGACGCTCACCCCAGGCCTGCGCGGCCTGGCCGAGCCGGGCGCGGAGCAGCAGCTGCTCGACCAGATGGCGTCGGCGGTCCCGCTGGGCCGCCTCGGCGACCCTTCGGAGATCGCGGCCGCGGCGCTGTTCCTGGCCACCGACGAGGCGAGCTTCGTCAACGGCGTCGAGTTCTTCGTCGACGGCGGCCAGGCGCAGGTCTAGAGAGGGTTAACGCAGCGTCGCGTGCGAAGGCTTCAGGTCGGCCAGCGTCCGGACGCCCAGCAGCTGCATCGTGCGGACCATCTCCGTGCGCAGGATGTCGACGCACCGCTGGACGCCGCGCTCGCCGCCGGCCATCAGGCCGTACAGGAACGCCCGGCCGACCAGCACCGCGTCGGCGCCGCGGGCGATCGCCGCCACGATGTCGCCGCCCGACAGAATGCCCGTGTCGATCCAGACCTCGGCGCCGCCCTGGAGCTCGTCCAGCACCGCGGGCAGCAGCTCCAGGGGCGTCGGGGCCCGGTCGAGCTGGCGGCCGCCGTGGTTGGACAGCAGGACGGCGTCCGCGCCGTGCTTCACGACGTCGCGGGCGTCGTCGACGTTCTGCACGCCCTTCACGACGAGCTTCCCGGGCCAGGTCCGGCGGACCCAGTCCAGGTCGTCGAAGTTCAGCGTCGGGTCGAACAGCTTGTTCAGCAGCTCGGCGACGGTGCCGTCGAAGTGGCTCAGCGAGGCGAAGTGCAGGGGCTCGGTGGTGAGCAGGTTGAACCACCACGCCGGGTGCGTCGCGCCGTCGAGGAACGTCTTGAGCGTCAGCGCCGGCGGGATGGTCAGCCCGTTGCGGACGTCGCGCAGGCGGGCGCCGCCGACCGGGGTGTCCACGGTCAGCATCAGCGTGTCGTAGCCCGCCGCCCACGCGCGATTCATCAGATCTTCGCCCGCGCCGTGGTCACGCCAGACGTAGAGCTGGAACCACTTGCGAGCCTCCGGTGCGGCCTCGGCGAGGTCCTCGATCGACGTCGTCGCCATCGTCGAGAGGCCCATCGGGATGCCGTTGCGCTGCGCCACGCGGCCGACGGCTGCCTCGCCCTCGTGGTTCATCATCCGCGTGAAACCCGTGGGGGCGAAGGCGAACGGCAGCGCCGACGTCTTGCCGAGGATCTCGCGGGTGGTGTCCACATCGGACACCCCGCGCAGGACGTTCGGGTGGAACTCGATCCGCCGGTAGGCCTGGCGGGCGCGAAGCAGGCTGTCCTCGAGCTCGGCCGCACCGTCGGTGTAGTCGAAGGCCGCCCGCGGGGTGCGCTTGCGCGCGATCATCCGCAGGTCGGCGATGGTGTGCGCGTTCCCGAGGCGCCGTTCGGTCGGGTTGAGCACGATCGGCTTGGGCCGCAGGAGCTGTTTCAGCTCGTCCGGCTTCGGCAGTCGGCGCTTCGTCACCTTTATCAACTCCCTAACGGCCTGCACGGCGAGCGGGACCCGGCAGACATCGGATGTCTGCCGGGTCCCTTTCTAGCACCAGGTCACGCGCTCCCGGAATCCGACGTCTGCGGCCCGGCGGCCGAGATGTCGTCGAGCCGGTACTTCGTGGCCGCTTCGAGGACCTTCGCCTGCTCGACCTCGCCGCGCTTGGCCAGGATCGACAGCGCACCGACGGTGATCGACTCGGCGTCGACCAGGAACTTCCGCCGCGCCGCCGGCCGGGTGTCGGAGAACCCGAACCCGTCGGTGCCCAGCGTCAGCATGTCCGTCGGCACGTACGGGCGGATCAGGTCCGGCACCGCGCGCATCCAGTCCGACACCGCCACGACCGGGCCGTTCGTGCCCAGGAGCGCCTCGGTGACGTACGGCACGCGCGGCTCGCTGCCCGGGTAGAGCAGGTTGTCGTGGTCGATCTCGACGGCCTCGCGCCGCAGCTCGGTCCACGACGTGGCCGACCACACCGACGCCCGCACGCCCCACTCCTCGGCGAGGAACTTCTGGGCCTTGAGCGCGTCCGGCATCGTGACGCCCGAGACCAGGATCTGCACCTCCGGGCCGTCGCCCTCGGGCGCGCCCGCGTACTTGTACAGACCCTTCAGCAGGCCGTCGACGTCGAGGTTCTCCGGCTCGGCGGGCTGCTGGTACGGCTCGTTGTAGATCGTCATGTAGTAGAAGACGTTCTCGCCGTTGCCGTCCGGGCCGGTCTCGCCGTACATCCGGCGGAGGCCGTCCTTCACGATGTGCGCGATCTCGAACGACCACGACGGGTCGTAGGCGACCGCGGCCGGGTTGGTTGCCGCCAGCAGCAGCGAGTGCCCGTCCGCGTGCTGCAGGCCCTCACCGGTCAGCGTGGTGCGGCCGGCGGTGGCGCCGATGACGAACCCGCGGGCCATCTGGTCGGCGGCGGCGTAGAGGCCGTCACCGGTCCGCTGGAACCCGAACATCGAGTAGAAGATGTAGATCGGGATCATCGGCTCGCCGTGCGTCGCGTACGACGTGCCGACGGCGGTGAACGACGCGGTCGAGCCCGCCTCGTTGATGCCCTCGTGCAGCAGCTGGCCCTTCTCGGACTCCTTGTAGGCCAGCATCAGGCTCGCGTCGACCGACGTGTACGTCTGGCCGTGCGGGTTGTAGATCTTGGCCGTCGGGAACATCGAGTCGAGGCCGAAGGTGCGGGCCTCGTCCGGGATGATCGGGACGACGCGCTTGCCGATCTCGGAGTCCTTCGCCAGCTCGCGGACCAGCCGGACGAACGCCATCGTCGTGGCGACCTCCTGCTTGCCGGAACCCTTCCGGACGCCTTCGTAGACCTTGTCGCCCGGCAGCACGAGCGCCTTCGCGGACTTCGGACGGCGTTCCGGCAGGAAGCCGCCGAGCGCCTTGCGGCGGCCGATCAGGTACTCGATCTCCGGCGAGTTCGCGCCCGGGTGGTAGTACGGCGGCAGCTTCGGGTCGCGCTCGAGCTCCTCGTCGGTGATCGGGATCCGCTGCGAGTCGCGGAACAGCTTGAGGTCGTCGAGGGTGAGCTTCTTCATCTGGTGCGTGGCGTTGCGGCCCTCGAACGCCGGGCCCAGGCCGTAGCCCTTGATCGTGTGGGCCAGGATCACCGTCGGCTGGCCGTGGTGCTCCAGCGCCGACTTGTACGCCGCGTACACCTTGCGGTAGTCGTGGCCGCCGCGCTTGAGGTTCCAGATGTCGGCGTCGGAGAGGTCCTTGACCAGGTCCTTCGTCCGCGGGTCGCGGCCGAAGAAGTGCTCACGGACGAAGGCGCCGTCGTTGGCCTTGTACGTCTGGTAGTCGCCGTCCGGCGTGACGTTCATCAGGTTGACCAGGGCGCCGTCGCGGTCGGCGTGCAGCAGCGAGTCCCACTCGCGGCCCCAGATGACCTTGATGACGTTCCAGCCGGCGCCGCGGAAGTACGACTCCAGCTCCTGGATGATCTTGCCGTTGCCGCGCACCGGGCCGTCGAGCCGCTGCAGGTTGCAGTTGATCACGAAGGTCAGGTTGTCGAGGCCTTCGCCGGCCGCGATGTGGATCAGGCCGCGCGACTCCGCCTCGTCCATCTCGCCGTCGCCGAGGAACGCCCAGACGTGCTGGTCGTTCGTGTCCTTGATGCCGCGGTCGCGCAGGTAGCGGTTGAACCGCGCCTGGTAGATCGCGTTCATCGGGCCGAGGCCCATCGACACCGTCGGGTTCTCCCAGAACTCCGGCATCAGCCGCGGGTGCGGGTACGACGGCAGGCCGCCGCCCTCACCGGCGTGCGAGTACTCCTGGCGGAAGCCGTCGAGCTGCTGCTCGGACAGCCGGCCCTCGAGGAACGCGCGGGCGTAGACGCCGGGGGAGGCGTGGCCCTGGATGTAGATCTGGTCGCCGCCACCGGAGTGGTCCTTGCCGCGGAAGAAGTGGTTGAACCCGACTTCGTAGAGCGCGGCCGAGGAGGCGTAGGTCGAGATGTGACCGCCGACGCCGACGCCCGGGCGCTGGGCCCGGTGCACCATGATCGCGGCGTTCCACCGGATGTAGGCCCGGTAGCGGCGCTCGATCTCCTCGTCACCGGGGAACCACGGTTCGTTCTCGGTGGGGATGGTGTTGACGTAGTCCGTCGAGGTCAGCGCCGGGACGCCCACGTTGCGTTCGCGGGCGCGCTCCAGGATGCGCAGCATCAGGTACCGGGCCCGCTGCTGACCTCCCCTGGCCAGCGCCTCGTCGAAGGAGTCCAGCCACTCGGCGGTCTCCTCCGGGTCGATGTCGGGCAGGTGCGCAGCCAATCCGTCACGGATTACGCGTACGCGTGCCGGGGTCTCCTTGCCGGAGGCGCCGTCGTTCTGCGGGGCCAAGGGGTCTCCTTGCGAAAAGTTGCAGCCGGTGGTGCTCGTACTCGGGGGTGTACGACTCTCCATCGTCGTCTTCCGTCCCGGCTTCCGCACTGCTACTGAGCGGTAACATCAGCCGACCCGGTCGAGCCACTCCCCGCGCGCGGTGTATCGCGCGCGCGTTTTCTTCCTCCCCACCCTAGGGGACGCCCCCCGATGGGGTGGCAGACCGGTCTCGGGAGGTACCCGAAACGCCGTCGCGGGAGGCCGGTCGCGGGCCGTATCCTGCGACACGAGTTGTCAAAGATCCGGTGTGGACGGTTGCGCGCGGAGCCCTACCAGTGTTCGCTATCGGCAACCGGGTCGCCGAGTGTGGCGCGGCCGTACCCTCGCAGTGGGGGTCGGACGCCACGCTCCGTCGTAGTTGGAGGAGTGAAAGCAGTGGTCGCCGCGGGAGACGCTGATCAGAGCAGCGTCGCCGAGAGGCTCGGCATCAAGCCCGAGATGGTGGTCCAGGAGATCGGCTGGGACGAGGACGTCGACGACGACGTCCGCGCGGCGATCGAGGAGCAGATCGGCGGGGAAATCCTCGACGAGGACGCCGACGAGGTCATCGACGTGGTGCTGCTGTGGTGGCGCCAGGACGATGGTGACCTCGGAGACGCGCTCATCGACGCCCGAGGCCCCCTGGAAGAGACCGGCGTGATCTGGGTGCTGACCCCGAAGACGGGACAGCCCGGGCACGTCGAGCCGAGCGAGATCGCCGAGGCGGTCCCCGTCGTCGGACTGGCTCAGACCGCCAACATGAGTGTGGGCGCGAACTGGATCGGCACGCGCCTGGTCTCTCCGAAGTCGAAGTCGAAGCAGCGCTGAACAAGTCCCGCCCGGCTGACACGATAGGGTTGTCGTCGCAGGCACGTGTCCGTACGGGAGAGGAAACGCGGTATGACCGTCGAGGTCGGTTCTGAGGCCCCTGACTTCACGCTCAACGACTACAACAGGCAGCCGGTGCAGCTGTCGTCCTTCCGGGGAGACAAGCCGGTGCTGGTGGTCTTCTACCCGTTCGCGTTCAGCGGCATCTGCACCGGTGAGCTCTGTCAGCTCCGTGACGAGTTCGCCGACTACGACGGCAAGGGCGTCCAGGTGCTGGGCGTCTCGGTCGACACGCCGTTCTCGCTCAAGGCGTGGGCCGAGAAGGAGGGCTACCAGTTCCCGCTGCTGTCCGACTTCTGGCCGCACGGCGAGGTGGCCCGCGCGTACGGCGTGTTCAACGACCAGGCCGGCCTGGCGGTCCGCGGCACGTTCCTGATCGACACCTCCGGTGTGGTCAGGTTCGCCGAGGTCAACGCGCCGGGTGAAGCGCGTGACCAGCAGGGCTGGAAGAAGGCCGTGGCCGAACTGGCTTGATTCCCCGGGCGGCGGCTCCCGATCGTCCGGGAGCCGCCCCCCGAGGGGGCGCATAGCTCAGCGGAAGAGCACTCGGCTTACACCCGAGCGGTCGCAGGTTCGAACCCTGCTGCGCCCACCAGCGAAAACGGGTCTCCAGGTCACCAAGGGTGGGGCGTCACCGCAAGCACGGCTTCGGTGGGAAGCCCGGCTTGGACCATGTGCTGCCGAAGCCGAGCGTCTTCTCGCCGGAATGCTCGTTCGTGGAGTTCCGGGTTCATCGTCGCTGCGGCCTTCCACGCGGCGACCGCGCCGTGGTCGGCGCGAAGAGCCTCTTCGGGCCGGCCCAAGGCCCGGAGGCCGACTGCCCGGTTGCTCAGGAGTTCGGCGAGAGCGGGCAGATGGCGTAGGGGTTCGGCGTCGGCGAGTCCCCGGCGGATGACGACGGCTTCGTCAGTCAGGCCGAGTGCTTCCTCGTGGCGGCCGAGAGCGCGCAACGTGCACGCGTGATTGTTCAGGGAGTAAGCGACGTCGGAGCGGTAGCGTCCGGGCTCCGCGTCGGCCAGTCTCCGGCGAATGGCGATGGCTTCCTCGGCCGGGCCGAACGCTTCCTGCATGCGGCCCAGACCGTACAGGATGCCGCCGAGGTTGCTGAGGGACTCGGCGAGGCCGGGGAGGTGCTGTCCGGGTCCGGCGTCGGAGAGCTTCCGGCGAATGGCGAGCGCTTCCTGGGTGGGGCCGAGGGCCTTCTGATAGCGGCCCAGACCGTGCTGGGTCGTCCCGAGGTTGCCGAGGGCGTGGGCGAGGTCGGGAAGGTGACGCTCGGGCTCCGTCTCGGCGAGTCCCCGGAATATGGTGACGGCTTCCTCGGCCGGCTCGAGCGCCTCTTGGTAGCGGCCCAGACCGGGCATGACGGTCCCGAGACCGACCAGGGCGCGGGCGAGCCTGGGGAGGTGGCGTTCGGGTTCGGCCTCGGCGAGTTCCCGCCGGATGGCGATGCCTTCCTTGTTCAGGTCGAGCGCCTCTTGGAAGCGGCCCAGGGCATGCAGGACTCCCGCGAGGTTGCCCAGTGAATCGGCGAGGCCGGAAAGGTGGGGTCCGCGCTCGGAATCAGCCAGTTCCCGGCGAAGGGTGACGCTTTCCTCGGCCAGGTCGAGCGCCTCCCGGTAGTGCCCGAGGCCACGCAGGGTGGTGCCGAGGTGTCCCAGGGACTGGGCGAGGTCGGCGAGGTGGTGGTCGGGGTGGGTATCGGCGAGTTCCCGGCAGATGGTGACCGCCTCCTCGCTCGGGGCGAGTGCCTGCCTGCCCCGTCCCAGACGATCGAGGGTCGTCGCGAGGTTGCCGAGGGAGTGGGCGAGGTCGGGGAGGTAGCCGGGGTCGGCGTCGGCGAGTTCCCGGCAGATGGTGACCGCTTCCTCGGCCGGCGGGAGCGTTTCCCGGTAACGGCCCAATTGATCCAGGGCGCCGCCGAGGGTGAACAGCGCCCCGGCGAGGTCGGCGAGGTGGCGTTCGGGCTCGCCCTCGCTGAGTTTTCGGCAGTTTTCGACGCACAGCCGGGCCAGCGCGGCCTGGATGTGCGGGAAGTTGCCCCGGTCGGACGGCGTCAAGGTGCCGGCCAGGTGCTCCGGCTCCGTGATCCGGGTGGTGTCGATCAAGGCGGCGATCGCACGGTCGACGGCGTGATCGCGGGCACTGGTTTCCAGGAGCGCGGTGATGACCGGGAACAGCGGGAAACCGTCGCGGTCGACGAGCGAGATGAGCAGCTCGAGAGCATCGGGGAAGTCGACGTGGGCGCGAACGAGAACCGGCGTCGCGGTGGCGACGTCGCCGGGATCGAGCAGATCGGCGCGGCCGAGCGTGTCCAGCATCAGGCGATCACCGACCAGGTGCGGACGGATCCCCAGGCGCTCGTCCGGCCCGTTCGGGTAGCGGCTCCGTGCCCAGCGAGCCACCGCGAAACGGGACTCGTGGGCGGCGTCCGGGGCAAACTGGGGAACTCGTCGCAGCGCTTCCGCGGCCTCCTCGGGGCTCTTCGTCGGGATCAGCATCAGGACGGTCACCGCCTCGGCCAGCACCTCGACGTCACAGCCGGACGGCAAAGCGGTCAGGCCCGGCTCCCAGGTCCGTTGTTCCCGGTCCACCAGCTCGGTCATGAGCTCCGCCATGGACAGGTCGCGTGCGTCGGTGTTCCCGAGGGTGGTGAGCAGGGCGCGGGCATGCAGGACCAGCATCGTGTCCTGGTTCCTGCCGACCGGGCGATCGGGTAGTTCCGGGTGCCGGACACCGAACGCTTCGGCGTAGGCGATGGTCGCTTTTTCGAACCAGCGTCGCCGGTCACCCTCTTCGCCGATCGCTGTCAGCCGGTCGACCTTGGCCACCTGCGGCAGCATCGTGTCCGGCAACCGGAGCGCCTTCGGATCTCTGCACAGCAACAGCAGGCGTACCAGGGCCGGGTTGCGAAGCGCCGGTAACAGCAGCCGCTCCAGGTCGGGCACGCGGTCAGCGTCGTCCACCAGAACGAGCGTCGGATCACCCGCCGCCACGACCCGTTCCAGCACCCCGTCGACCGGACCGGTCAGCCAGCCTGCGGCCCATCCCGCGGGCAAGGACTCCGCCACGGCCAAACCCAGCTTGCTCTTGCCGACTCCCGCCGGCCCACCGACCACCCGTGCCACGCCCGCCGCCGGCGCCCGTGCCACGCACCAGGCCACCAAGGCGTCCCGCACCTTCGACCGGCCCCACAATGAAGTCGGACTGAACGGCGCTGTCAACCAGGCCACGGCTGCCGCCACACCCTCGGCCCCCGGCTCGGGCACATCCGGCGGCGGGGGCCGCAACGGCGCCAGCACCAGGTCACGCGCCGCCCGCGCTGCCTGCCGATCGCGCACGCCCTGCCGGATCGAGAGACCGGTTTGCGCTCCCACCAGCACCACGGCCGCACACACCAGCACCCAGGTAGCGCTGTCGGTGACCAGATTCGTGACCACGCCCAAGCCGGCTGCGATCAGCACGGATGCCACGGGGTGCCACCACCGCACGACCAACCGGGCCATGACCACGTTTCTCATGGCGGAGGAGATTAGCTGCCCGGCTCCTCGACCCAGGTGCGGCAGCCGCCGCAGGCTGCCCGGCTCTCACCCGAGCGGACGCAGCGAATCGCCGTTCTTGGTCATCCCGCCATCGCCGGGGTGGTCGTCTCCGTGCGGCTCATCGAGCGCACCAGCAACGCCAAGCCCGCGAACAGCACCGCCGCGATCACGCCCGTCACGTTCACCGCCGTCGTGAACGCTTCGCGCGCCTGGCCGGCCACCTCTGCGCGCGTGACGTCGACAGCCAATGTCGTGCCGCCTGGGAACATCCCGTGGTAGACCGCCGTCGCCGTCAGGCCGATCAGGGCCAGGCCCAGCGAGCCGCCCAGGTAGTTGCCCGTGTCCGCCATCGAGGCCGCCGACCCCGCTCGCTCCGGTGGGACCGACCCCATCACCAGGCCGATGCCCAGGGCGAACAGCGGGCCCGTGCCCAGCGTCAGCACCGCGATCCCCAGCATCACCAGCGGCAGCCCGCCGGTGAAGGCCAGCAGGACGCCGCCGGCCGACGAGACCACCAAGCCGCCCGCGATCGCCGTTGCCGGGGTCATCCGGCGGGTCAGGGACGGCGCCGTCATCGTGCCCACCGCGACGCCCAGCCCCATCGGGGCGAACAGCACCGCCGACGCGAGCGGCGAGTAGCCCAGGACGCTCTGCAGGTACTGCGTCACGAGCAGGCCGACGCCGGCCATCGCGACCCCGGCGAACACCAGCGCGACCAGCACTGCGGTGAACGGCCGGTTGCGGAACAGCCGCAGGTCCAGCAGCGGCGACGACGTCCGCAGCTGCCGCCGGACGAAGACGGCCCCCAGCGCGGTCCCCGCCACGAGCGCCCCAATTGGCGCCGCCAGCTCGCCGGCCGCCAGCTGCTTGAGGCCGAACACGATCAGCAGCACCGCGGCCAGCGAAAGCCCCACCCCGGCGAAGTCCAGCCGCCCGGAGGCGGGAGCGCGGAACTCGGGCAGCAGGAACGGGCCGGCGGCGAGCAGCACGCCCATGGCCGGCACGGCGACCAGGAAGACCGAACCCCACGAGAAGTGCTGCAGCAGGAGCCCGGCGAGGACCGGGCCGGCCGCGCCGCCCGCGAACTGGCAGGTGGCCCAGATCGAGATGGCCTTCCCGCGCTGCCGGTCGTCGCGGAACATGGTGGTGATCAGGGCGAGCGTCGAGGGCATCAGCGTCGCGCCGGCGATGCCCAGCGCACCGCGGGCCACGATGAGCATCGCCGGGCTGGTGGAGAACGCGGCGACGACGGACGTGACCGCGAAGGCGGCGCCCCCGGCGAGCAGCAGCCGGCGCCGCCCGATCCGGTCGCCGAGGGTGCCCATGGTGATCACGAAGCCGGCGACGACGAAGCCGTAGCTGTCGGTGATCCACAGCTGCTCGGTGGCGCTCGCCCCGAGATCGGCGCTCAGCTGCGGCAGCGCGAGGAACAGCGAGGTCATGTCCATCGCGACGAGCAGGGTGGGCAGCACGAGCACCGTCAGCCCCAGCCATTCCCGCCGTCCGGCCGGCTTGTCCATGTCGACTCCTTCTTCGTGGTTGATCACTGAGGGGTCGGAGCGGGGAAGGCCGGCCGGACAAGGCTCGATGAGACCTGGGTCACATCGCGGCAGGCGGAAAGGTCGAAACCGGATTGCCGCGGCCACTAGCGTCGCAAGGGTGAAGATCATCGTGCTGGGGGCCACCGGACTGGTCGGACGGGCCGTCGTCGAAGCTCTCGAACCGCGTCACGACGTCGTCAAGGCCTCCCGGACCTCCGCCGTCCGCGCCGACCTGACCGATTCCGCCTCGCTCGGCGCGTTGTTCGGCGAGCCGGTGGACGCCGTCGTTTGCTGTGCCGCCAACGTGCCGCTGCGGCCCCTCGCCGAGCTGGCCGATGCGCAGGTGCTCGACGACCTGCGCGGCAAGCTGCTCGGCCAGGTCGCGCTCGCCCGGCTCGCGGCCGAGCGCCTCGGTGCGGGCGGCTCGATCACCCTCACTGGCGGGACGTTCGACGAGCCGATCCCCGGCAGCGGCCTCGGCGCGCTCGTCAACGCCGGCCTCGAGGGGTTCGTCCGGTCGGCCGCCGCCGAGCTGCCGCGCGGGCCGCGGATCAACGTCGTCAGCCCGGGCTGGATCCGGGAAACCCTCGAGGCGATGGGGGAGGACGGCACTCGCGGGACGCCGGTGGCCGTGGTCGCCGAGGCTTACCGCGCGCTCGTCGAAGGGGACGCGAACGGCGCCACCGTCGTGCCTCGGTGACCGGGATTCTTGTCACGATTCGCGAAAGATCGCGGGATGTGTTGGCGGATAAGCAAAATCCCGTTCCGGGAGGTAACGGGTGATCGGCCGCTGCCGACAGGCAGGGCGGCAAGTGATCACTCACCGGAGGGGGAACCCGTGAAGGGTTTTTTGAAGCGAGCCGCGGCCGTCGTCGCGGTGCCCGTGCTCGCCTTGCTCGTGGGGGCCGGGGCGGCGCAGGCGCAGGACGTCGCCACGGGATCGTTGTCGTTCGGCGGCGACCCGGGCGACTACATCAGCGGTGGCGGTAGCTACGCCTACTCGACGGACGCCAAGGACCGGCTCACCGTCAACGCCAGCGAGGACCACAACCACATCGCCGTGAGCGTCAGCGGCTTCACCAGCGACTGGTGGACGCTCGACCTCGCCGCGCCCAGCGGAACGGGCCTGGCCGCCGGCACCTACGACGGCGCGACCCGGTACCCCTTCCAGGGCGCCAACGCGCCGGGGCTGGACCTGAGCGGGAACGGCCGGGGCTGCAACACCCTCACCGGCACGTTCACCGTCCAGAACGTCGTCTTCGGGCCGCGGGGGTACGTCCAGACGCTCGACGCCACCTTCGAGCAGCACTGCGAAGGCGGGACGGCGGCCGCGCGCGGTGAGGTGCACATCGCCAACCCGCCGGCGCCGCCGGAGCTCGCGATCGGGCTGAAGGTGGCCACGGACGGCACCGCGAGCACGCTCAACGGGAACGCCTACCTGCACGGCACCGTCGGCTGCACCGCGCCCGCCCAGGTCACCCTGAGCGGCGCGGCGACGCAGGTCAAGCACAACGTCATCATCCGCGGCACCTACTCGGCCCGGGTCGCCTGCACGCCGGGCGAGCCGGTGCCGTGGACGGCGGCGGCGGTGCCGGCCGGCACCACCCCGTTCCAGAAGGGGAAGGCGGAGGTCGTCACCCAGGCGACCGCGCTCGACCCGGTCTACAACACCAACGTCTCGGTCGACGACACCAGCGTCGTCACCCTGACCAAGGGCTGACCCTCAAGCCGTGGGGGCCGCCGGTGGAGGCGGTCCCCACGGCCTCACGCCGCGTGCCACGCGTGGTCCGCGAAGGCCTCGTCCAGCGGGGCCGCGGTCAGGCGGTTCGCGAACGTCGACAGCGTGTACGTCCCGATCCCCAGCACGACTTCAAGGGCGTTCCGGGCCGTGTAGCCGGCGCCGGTGAAAGCGGCCAGCTCGGACGGCGCGACGTCGCCCGTCGTGTCCATGACCGTCAGCACGAAGCGCCGCAACGCTTCCAGCCGCGGTGAGGGCAGGGGAGACTGCGCTCGCAGTGCCGCGACCAGCTCGGGCGCCGCCGAAAGACCCTGCAGGGAAGCCGTGTGCATCGCCACGCACAGGTGACAGCCGTTGCGCGCCGCCACCGTCATGACCAGCACCTCGCGGTCCAGCGCCGGCAGCGTCGTGGAGTCGAAGATCGCGGTGAGCTTCAGGAAGCCGTTCAGCAGTTCGGGGGACGTCGCCAGGCGCGCGACGGCGACCGGGACGCGGCCGAACTTCTTCGCGGTGGCCGCCATCGCGGGGCGGGCGGCCGGGGGTGCAGACTCCGGGGTGTGATCGGGGAACAAGACGTCTCCAGACGTAGTATCGACAACGTGGTTGTCGAAACAGTAAACCTGGTTGTCGAAAAGGGCAAGGGTCGATGACCGACGCGCCCGGCTACGAGCTGCCCTTCCTGCTCTTCGGCGGGTTCCGCACGCTCATCGACCGGCTCCACGCCGAGCTGGCGCGCCGCGGGCACCCGGACGTCCGCCCGTCCTACGGCTTCGCCATGCAGGCCATCGGGATCCAGGGCGCGACGGCGTCGGAGATCGGCCGCCGCCTCGGCGTCTCCAAGCAGGCGGCGGGCAAGACGGTCGACCGGCTCGAAGCACTCGGGTACGCCGAGCGCGCCGACGACCCGGACGACGCGCGCCGCAAGATCGTGCGGCTCACCGCGCACGGCGTCGACGCGCTCACGAAGTCGGCGGACATCTTCGACGAGCTGCGCGCGGACTGGGCTCGCACGGTCGGCGCCGAGCGGGTCACCGCGCTCGAAACCGACCTGCGCGCGGTCGTCGGCCCCGCCGCGTACCGCCTGGACGCCGCGGGCTGGTTCTCGAGCTAGAAGCCGCAGCCGGGGTCCGGGGCGTCCTCCGAGAGCGGGCTGTCCGCCGGGAGCACGTAGAGGACTTCCAGCACCAGCGGCGTCGTCCCGAGGTTGCGGCCGATGTGCACCTGGTCGGGCTTCTCGGTGAACGCGCGCCCGGTGCCGAAGATGCCGTCGATGCTGCAGTCGGCCAGGTTGTGCGTGAGCGTGCCGGCCTTCACGTACGCGTAGAGCGTGCCGTCGTGGAAGTGCCAGCCGGTGTACCCGCCGGGCTGGACGGTGATCTCGCGGAGCGTGTAGTCGGTGTGGCCGATCGTCTTCTGGGTGAGGATCGTGCCGGTGACGCCGCTGCCGGGCGTGGCGGACGCGGTCGCGGGCAGCAGCACCAGGGCGGCGAGGGCAGCGGTGGTGACGGCGATCGGCTTGCGCATCGGGTGTCAGTCCTTCCGTAGGGTGCGGCGCAGCATCTTGCCCGATTCGGTCCGGGGCAGCTGCTCGGTGAAGTCGAACCGCTTCGGGGTCTTGAACCCGGCCAGCGCGGCCCGGCAGTGCTCGGCCAGCCGAGCCGCCAGTGCGTCGTCGCCGGAGACTCCGGGCACCGGCTGGACGACGGCGACGACCCGCTGCCCCCAGTCGTCGTCCGGCTCGCCGATCACGGCCGCGTCGGCGACGTCCGGGTGCGAGAGCAGCCGCGCCTCGATCTCGGCGGGGTAGATGTTGACGCCGCCCGAAAGGATCAGGTCGGTCCGCCGGTCGAGCAGGAAGACGCGGCCTTCGGTGTCGCGGTACCCGAAGTCGCCCACCGTCAGGAATTCGCCGGACCGGGCGGCTGCCGTCTTCTCCGGGTCGCCGAGGTAGTCGAGCGCGGTGTGCGCCGAGCTGAAGTAGAGCGTGCCCGGCTCACCGTCCGGCAGTTCGGCGCCGTCCTCGTCGACGACCTTCAGCTGCACACCGGTCAGCGCCCGGCCGACGGTGCCCGGCGCCTTCAGCCAGTCCGACGCGGTGACGCCGCAGATCAGGCCCTCCGACGCGCCGTAGTACTCGTGCACCACCGGGCCGAGCCAGCCGATCATCCGCTCCTTCACCTCGGGCGGGCACGGCGCCGCGCCGTGGATCACGCTGGTCAGGCTCGACAGGTCGTAGCGGGCGCGGACGTCCTCGGGCAGCCGCAGCATCCGGTGGAACATGGTCGGCACGAGGTGGGTGCCGGTCACCCGGTGGCGTTCGACCAGCCGCAGCGTCTCCTCGGCGTCGAACTTGTCCATCAGCACCGCGGAGTGCCCGAGGTGCATCGCGTTGACGGCGAACGAGCCGGGCGCGGCGTGGTAGAGCGGGCAGGCGACGAGGTGCACGCCCGGCCCCGGGCGGACGTCCATCATGGCGAGCAGATCGCGGTGGATCGGGTGCAGGGCAGGCGGTTTCCCGCTGAGCGCGCGGCGAACGCCCTTCGGCCGTCCGGTGGTGCCCGACGTGTAGAGCATCGTCTGGCCGGCCGTCCGCGGCTCCGGAGCTTCGGAGGATTCGTCCTCGCCCCAGGACGCGTAGTCCGCCCAGCCGTCCGCCGGGCCGACCGAGAACCGGGGCACGTCGAGGTGACATTCCCGGGCGATGTCGGCGTCGGCGACGACGACCCGGGCGCCGCTGTTCTTGACCACGTAAGCGATTTCCCCGGCGGAGGACCGGTAGTTGACCGGGGTGAAGTACATCCCCGCCTGGAGCGTGGCGAACAGCAGCTCGAAGTAGGGGAGTCCGTTGTGGACGATCGCGACGACGCCGTCGCCCGGGCCGAGCCCCAGCCGGTGCAGCGCGCGCGTCAGCCGGTTCGCCCGCGCGGCCAGCTCGCCGAACGTCGCGGCCGTGCCGTCCGGCGCGAGCACCGCGAGCCGGTCCGGATGCGCGCGGGCGACGTCGAAGAAGGTGCTCACGCACCGCACGCTACCGGGTACGGTGCGACGCATGGACGCGGAGCTTTTCGGGCAGGTGCTCGGTGCGGTGCGGGAGTTCGTGCGCAAGGAGGTCGTGCCGCGCGAGACGGAGATCGACGAGCGTGACGAGATCCCGGCCGAGATCCGGGAGAAGGCCGCCGAGCTGGGCCTGTTCGGCTGGGCGCTGCCCGAGGAGTACGGCGGCCTCGGCCTGGGCATGGCGGAAGACGTCCGGCTCGCGATCGAGCTCGGCCACACGACGCCCGCGTTCCGGTCGCTGTTCGGCACCAACAACGGCATCGCCGGCCAGGCGATCGTGCACTACGGGACGCCGGAGCAGCGCACCCGCTGGCTGCCGCGGCTGGCCGCGGGGCAGGCGATCGCGTCGTTCGCGCTCACCGAGGCCGAAGCCGGCTCGGACCCGGGCGGGCTGACCAGCCGCGCGGTCCGCGACGGCGACCGCTACCGGCTGTCCGGCACCAAGCGGTTCATCACCAACGCGCCCCTGGCCGAGGTCTTCGTCGCGTTCGCGCGCACGGACCTCGACAGCACCGGCAGCCGCGGCATCTCGGCGTTCCTCGTGCCCGCGGGTGCGCCCGGCGTCACGGTCGGCCCGCACGACGCCAAGATGGGCCAGGCCGGCGCGTGGACGTCGGAGGTGGTCTTCGACGACGTCGAGCTGCCGGCCGACGCGCTGGTCGGCGAGGAGGGCAAGGGCTTCGGCATCGCGATGGCCTCGCTCGCCCGCGGCCGCCTGCACATCGCGGCCCTGTGCGTCGGGATGGCGGAACGCGCGCTCGCCGAAGCCGTCGAGTACGCGCGGACGGCCCGCCAGGGTGGCCGGGTGATCGGCGAGTACCAGCTCGTGCAGGCGCTGCTGGCCGAGTCGCACGCCGAGCTCGCGGCCGGCCGCGCGATGGTGCACGAAGCCGCCGCGAAGTACGACTCGGGCGAGGACCGCAAGCTCGGGCCGTCGTCGGCGAAGCTGTTCTGCACCGAGATGCTCGGCCGCGTCGCCGACCGCGCGGTCCAGGTGCACGGCGGCATGGGCTACGTCCGAGGTGTGACGGTCGAGCGGATCTACCGCGACGCGCGGCTGTTCCGGATCTACGAGGGCACCAGCGAGATCCAGAAGCTCGTCATCGCGCGGCAGCTGCTCAAGGACTGACCGTTCGGAGGCTGTCCAGGTGTCGCCGCAGGACGTCCTCCGCCAACCGCGGCGGGAGCCGGTCCGGCCGGCTGCGCGCGGCGATCGTGAAGGCCAGGCAGACTTCGGCCTCGGCCGCGCGAGACTCGTCCAGGGGGAGGAGTTCGCCGAGCAGCCGGGTGGTGGCCTCGAGCCGGTCCTCGGGCGGGTTGCCGCCGAGGAGCCGTTCCGCGTGCCCCAGGATCCGCGTGGTCGTCCGCTCGGCGAGCACGCGCATCGCGAAGACGATCATCTCGTCGTGCGTCGCGAAGTAGTGCCGCACCGAGCCGATCACCAGCTGGTCCTGGTCGTGCGGCGGCTCCGGGGCGAGCCGCTGGTCGCCCGGGAGTGTTCGGCGCGCTCTGGCTCGTGCTGGGGTCGGCGGTCGGGCTCGGGTTCGGGGCGGTCCGCGCGGCCACCACCGTCCTGTTCGAGCGGGCGGGCGTCCTTTGGCTGCGCTACACGCCGTGGACGTTCGCGGTGTGGGTGGTGGCGGCGGCCGCGAACTTCGGTCTCGGCGCTCTCGCGGTCTCGGCCGGGATGCACGAGGAGGCCCGGCCGATGACGTTGTCCATCGGCGTGAGCCTCCTCGGGGAAGCGCTCGTCGTGGCCCGGCGGGCGAAAGGGACCGGACTTCCTTACGCGCCACCGAAAGCGCGGGTCTGGAGCTTGTCCACCAGCAGATCGATCTCGGCCTCGGTGTTGTAGTAGTGCACCGACGCCCGGACCATGTCCGGCAGGTCGCGCGCGGTGAAGTCGAATTGGGCCGACGTGCGCGACGAGATCGAGGTGTTGACGTTCGCTTCGGCGAGCCGGGCCTTGATCTCCGCGGCCGGGGTGCCGTCGACGCTGAAGGTGACGATGCCGCACTTGCGGGCGCCGACGTCGTGCACGCGCGCCCCGGCTCCGGCGAGCCGTTCGCGCAGTGTGGCGGCCAGCGCCGCGACGCGCGTTTCGATCGCCGGCAGGCCCCAGCCGAGCGCGTAGTCGATGGCCGCGCCGAGGCCGAACACCGCGGCGAAGTCGCGCTCCCACACCTCGAAGCGCTTGGCGGTCGGGTCGACGACGTATTCCGTGGGCGACTCCCAGGTCGCCGAGTGCAGGTCGAGCATCGCGGGCTCCAGCCGTTCGCGCAGCCGCGGGTGCACGTAGAGGAGCCCGGTGCCGCGCGGCCCGCGCAGGTACTTGCGGCCGGTCGTCGAGAGCGCGTCGCACTTGAGGCGCGTGACGTCGAGGTCGACCTGGCCGGCCGACTGGCACGCGTCGAGCAGGTACGGGATCCCGGCCGCTTCGGCGACCGCGCCGATCTCCTCGGCCGGGTTGACCAGCCCGCCCTGGGTGGGCACGTGGCTGATGGCGATCAGCTTGACGTCGCCGTCGACGCGCCGCCGCAGCTCCTCGACGTCCAGCTGCCCCGACTCGTCGTCGCCGATCACTTCGACGACCGCGCCGGTGCGCTTGGCGACCTGCAGGAACGCGATGGCGTTGCTGGCGTACTCCGCGCGGGAGGTGAGGATCCGGTCGCCGGACGCGAACGGGAGCGCGTAGAAGATCGCCTGCCACGAGCGGGTCGCGTTGTCGGTGAGCGCGATGTCGTCGGGTTCGCCGCCGACGAGCCGCGCCGCCGACGCGTACACCGCGTCGAGGCGGTCCGACGCCTCGGCGGCCGCTTCGTACCCGCCGACCAGCGCTTCGTGGCGGAGGTAGTCGACGACGGTGTCGGTCACGACGGCCGGCGGGAGCGCGGAACCGGCGTTGTTGAAGTGAACCACTTCGGCGCAGCCGGGCGTTTCACGGCGGGCGCGGTCGACGTCGAAGGCCATGTGAACTGAATACAGTAGGTCCTTTCTGTATGCAATACTGCGAACGTGGCCCGAACCCCGCTGCGCAGCGACCTCGCCGAGGAGATCACCACCCGCGTGCTGGACGGGCGGCTCCCCGCCGGCGCCCGCGTCAACGAGGTGCACCTGGCCCGCGAGCTGGGCGTCAGCCGGACGCCGCTGCGGGAGGCGCTGATCGGGCTCGCCGACCGCGGCCTGCTCGTTTCCGCGCCGGGGCGGGGGTTCCTGGTGCCGCCGTTCGACCCGGACGAAGCCCGCCGCCTCTACCCGCTCGTCGCCGAGCTCGAAGCCCTCGCGCTGCGCTGGACTTCACCGCTGGAGCTGGCCGGGCTGCCGGACGCGCTCGACGCCGTCGCCGACGAAATGGCCGGGACGCTGGAGCGCGGCGGCGATCTGTCCGAAGTGGACGATCGCTGGCACGGCCTGCTGCTGTCCCGGTGCCCGAACCCGCACCTGCTGCGGTTGATCGGGCAGACCAAGCCGCTGCTCAAGCGGTACGAATCGTGCTACTTCGGCGGTGCCGCGCGCGCCGGGGAGAGCATCGGCGAGCACCGCCGGATCGCCGCCGCCCTGCGCGACGGCGACCTGCCGACCGCGTCCGCGGTGCTCGTCCGCAACTGGGTGAAAGCGCTGGCGTACCTGGGGAAGGACGAAAGATGATCATCGCGCACCTGAGTGACCTGCACCTCGACGACGGGCCGCGGGCCGAGGACCGCGTCGTCGCCGTGATGGCCTGGCTGGGCGGGCTGGCGCACCCGGTCGACGCCGTCGTCGTCACCGGTGACATCGCCGACCACGGCGCGGCGTCGGAGTACGCGCGCGCCGCCGAGCTGCTGAAGCACCCGGCGCCGGTGCTGGTCTGCCCGGGCAACCACGACGTCCGGGCGGAGTTTCGAGCCGGGCTGCTGGGCCTGCCGGCGTCCGACGACCCGATCGACCACGCCCAGGAGGTCGACGGCGTGCTGTTCGCGATGTGCGACTCGACGATTCCCGGCCGTGGCGCGGGTTTCCTGGCCGACGAGACCCTGGAGTGGCTCGACGACGTCCTCGCCGGCGGCGACGGCCCGGCGTTCGTCGCCTTCCACCACCCGCCGGTCGAGGTCGGCGTCCCGCTGGTCGACGCCATCAAGCAGGCGGGAGAGGACAGGCTGGCGGCGGTGCTGGCCCGCCACCCGCGCGTGGTCGCGCTGCTGGCCGGGCACGTCCACACGGGCGCGTCGACGACGTTCGCCGGCGTGCCGCTGCGGATCGCGCCCGGCGTGGTTTCGCAGTCGCTGCTGCCGATCGAGCCGGGCGCGCAGCGCGGCTGGGACGAAGGCGGACCGCTCGACTACGAGCGGCCGCCTTCGCTGCTGCTGCACGTGGTGCACGACGACGGCCGGGTGACCAGCCACCACCGCACCGTCAGCTGGTGAACACCGGTAGCGTGATCCTGGACGGCCGGGCCGCGTCGTGGAAGATCTCGAACCGGTTCGGCTTCCCGGTCACCGCCGAGGTGACCGGCTCGTCGGTCCCGTGGTTGCGGGCGAACCGCGGGAACGCCCCGCCGGCCACCTGCACGCGCAGCCGGTGGCCGCGGCGGAAGCGGTAGGCCGTCGGGTCGAGCGTCACCTCCGCCGTCACCACGCCGTCCGCGTCGGACGACGGGAACCCGGGCCGCAGCCGGAGGATCCCGTCGGTCACGTTGCGGGAGACCCCGCCGGCGTCGACGTCGCAGAGCCGGACGTAGACGTCGGCGTGCTCGATCTCCGTACGCACGTGCACGGTCGCCGTCACCTCACCGATGACGTCGAGGTCCGAGAGCAGCGGCTCGCCGGTGAACACCAGGACGTCCGGGCGCGCCTCGACCTCCTGGTTGTCCCGCTGCTTCCACTCGCCCGTCAGCAGTGGCCCGCCGACCGCCGGCGTCGGGTCGGCCGGGTCGTAGGTGAACGTCGTCGGCAGCGCCTCGGCACCCGCCTGCTCGCCGAGCCCGCCGATCGGGCGCAGGTGGGCCGCGGTCGCCGTCGACGGCGGCGGCCACGACTCGAAGTCGAGCCAGGTGCCGGCGCCCTGGAGGAACAGGCGGACCGGCGCGCGCTGCAGGAAGGTCCGGTCGCCGAGCAGGTGCGCGCGCAGGAAGCCGAGCTGGTCCCGGATCATCGGGCCCATGCTGCCGGGCTCGCCGTGGGCCCACGGCCCGATCGTGAGCCGCGGCGTCTTGCCCGCCTCGGCGAGGGTCCGGAAGTCGCGCAGCTGTGAGCCGATGAACAGGTCGTACCAGCCGGTGACCATCGACACCGGGACGTCCAGCTTCGCGACCTCGGCGCTGTGGTCGGACATCGCCCAGTAGTCGTCGTCCGGTACGAAGTGCTCGGTGATGTCCTGGAGGAACCGCACCGGCTTCCCGATCGCGGCGACGTCGGCACGGCTCAGCGGCAGGAACGACATCGCCTTCCGCGTCTTGCGCTTCTGCAGCGGGTTGGGCAGGGCGGCGAAGCGTTCTTCCTGCCGGCCGATCATCGCCGACCACGACACCATGTTGTCCGCCGCGAGCACGCCGCCCGGGTAGAACGTCGAGACGAACTCCGAGGCCGTGACACCGAGGCACATCGCGGCCAGGGGCGGGTCGAGGTAGGGGCCGACCGCCCACTGGGTGTGCCCGAGGTAGCTGGCGCCCGCCATCGCGATCTGCCCGTCGCACCAGGGCTGCGCGCGCAGCCATTCGGCGGTCGCGACGCCGTCCTCGCGCTCGAGGTGGAACGGCCGGAACTCGCCGCCGGAGCCGAACGAGCCGCGGGTGCTCTGGATGACCGTCTGCAGGCCGTGCCGGGCGAAGGTGTCGCCGAAGAGCTTCGAGAGGATGCCCTTGCGCCCGTACGGCGTGCGGATCAGCACCACCGGCGCCGACGTCGTCCCGGCCGGGGCGTACCGGTCGGCGAGCAGCGTGACGCCGTCGGGCATCGGTGCGGCGAGGTCGCGCGTCACGTCCGGTTTGGGGCCTTCGGCGCGGGGGAGCCCGAGCATCTTGTCGACAAGTCGGTCCAGCACGGGCGCCCAGCCTTCCGGAAGTGGAGTCCTGACTTCCGGATCGACGATACCGGCTGCCGGGCGGGCGCGCCGCCGCTGACTCACCCGGGTGAGCGTCTCCCGCCGCGGCAGCTTGACCGGCGACCCTCCTTCGCGACCGCGTGGCCGATGCTCGGGTTCAGCGCCGTCACAGGCTCCCGGCGGCAGCGGCCAGTTTTCCGGTGGCACGCAGGTTGTCCGGCCCCGGAACGACCTCGATCCCGCACAGTTTCAGCGCCGCGGTCAGCACCGGCAGGCGAGCGCGGTCGCCGCCGTCGGCGATCTTGAAGGCGATCGCCGTGCCGTCCGGGAGCGCGGCGATCTGGACGGCTTCGAAGCCGTCCTTCGCGATCAGCCCGGGCACTGCGCGCATGACGGCGGTGACGTCGCGGCGGCTGCCGCCGACCAGTTCCGGGTGCCGGCGGATCCCGTCGGCGACCAGGTGGTCCGGCGTGCCGGGCGGGGCGGTGGCGATCTTGGCGACGGCGGTGGCGAGGCCGCGCAGCGACGTCGCGAAGAGCGGTGCGCCGCAGCCGTCCACCGCGACCCGGTCGATGCGCCGGCCGGTCAGGTCCTCGACGGTGGCGGCGATCGCGCGCTGCAGCGGGTGGGCGGGGTCGAGGTAGCCGTCGGCGGGCCAGCCGTTCAGGGCGCAGGTCGCGAGCATCGCCGCGTGCTTGCCGGAGCAGTTGTGCGCGAGCCTGCTCGGCGCACGGCCGGCGGCGACCCAGTGGTCGCGTTCGACCGGGTCGAACGGGAAATCGGCGGGGTTGCCCAGCGCGTCGGGGGAGCGGCCACCGAGGACTTTCCGGGCGGCGTCCAGGTGCATCTGCTCGCCGGAGTGGCTGGCCGCCGCGATGGCGAACCCGGTGGGGGACAGGTGCAGCCCGAGCCGGGCCATCGCCGTGGCTTGCAAGGGTTTCGCGGTCGAGCGCGGGTACATCGCGGCGTCCGGGTCGCCCGCGGCGAAGAGCGTGGTGCCGTCCGGGGCGAGCACGATCGCGGAGCCGTGGTGCACGCCTTCGACCATGCCGTCGCGCACCAGCTCGGCCAGGGGTTCGTGGTTCACATGCTCTCCTCGTCGAACACTCGCATGTCGATCCGCTTGCGTGCCGCGAACCAGCCCACGACCAGCGCGACGACCGCGGCGAGGAACACGAGCGTCGCGATCTCGGTGTACGGCGAGAACGGCAGAAGGGTTTGCTCGGTCACTGGTCCCCGTTCACGATGCTGGTGAGGGTGGCTTCGACGTGCGTGAGGTGCGCGGTCATGGCGGCGACGGCTTCCTCTTCGGAGCCGCTCTCGATCGCCGTGACGATCTCCCGGTGCTCGACGTTCGACTGCGCGCGCCGGTCGCCGAGCTGGTTGAGGAAGGCGGACTGGCGGGCCAGCGCGTCCCGGATCTCTTCGATCACCTTCCCGAAGACGGGGTTGCCCGAGGCCTGGGCGATGGTGATGTGGAAGAGCGAGTCGAGCGCGACCCAGGCGGTGTTGTCGGTCTCGGCGTCCATCCGCTCGACGAGGTGGCCGAGCAGGTCGAGGTGGTCCTGGTCGCGTCGCAGGGCGGCATAGCCGGCGACGGGGATCTCGACGTGCCGCCGCACCTCGATGAGATCGCGGGCGGAGTAGGGCCCGAAGGTGGGGTTGTCGGCGGGCCCGGTGGCGGTGACGAAGGTGCCCTTGCCGGTCTTGGACTCGGTCATGCCGAGGGCTTGAAGGCCGCGGAGGGCTTCCCGGATGACCGAGCGGCTGACCTCGAACTCCCTGCTCAGGGCCGCTTCGGAGGGAAGCTTGGCGCCGACGGGGTGGTCCCCGCGTTCGATCAGCCGCCGCAGGTGGGCCAGCACGGCCTCCATGGCACTGACCCGCCGGGGGACACCTTGTCCGGCTGTCCGGCTGTCCGACAGGTTCATACGGCTGATGCTCGGTCCCGGCAGGTCGGGTGTCAACGCGAGCCGGGGCGGCTGTGGCTCACGTCACCGCTCGCCGGGGCTCGCGTGGTCGGCCGCCTGCGACGTCATGAACGACTCGTTCACGTCGTCCGACGACCTGAAAGGGTCTTTCATGACGTCCGGCCGGCCGCCGCCCCACCGCCGCCCCGCGTCCCCGCGTGACCACCCGACCGCGCCCGGTACCCACCTACCGCACCGTGCTCACCACCGCCCGAAAAGGGGGCGCGTCGCAGCGGCGGAACGCCTCCCGCGAGGAGCAGAATCGACCCGGCGAGTGCGTGTCGGGACCGGGAACGCCACGGGTTAGGGTGAGGGACCCGGGCGCAGCCGGTCCCATTCACCTAGGGGAGGTTTTCGCTGGTGTCGAACGATTCCTTCGTCCACCTGCACGTCCACACCGAGTACTCGATGCTCGACGGTGCGGCGAAGATCGCTCCCCTCTTCGCGGAGGCGGCGCGCCTCGGCATGCCCGCGGTCGGCATGACCGACCACGGCAACATGTACGGCGGCGACGAGTTCTACCAGCAGTCGAAGAAGCACGGCCTCAAGCCGATCATCGGTATCGAGGCGTACGTCGCGCCGGAGAGCCGGTTCCACAAGAAGCCGGTCTTCTGGGGACAGTCGAACCAGCGCGGGGCCGACGAACTGGGCGAGGGCGGCGACGTCTCGGGCGCCGGTGCCTACACGCACATGACCATGCTCGCCTCGAACGCCACCGGCCTGCGGAACCTCTTCAAGCTGTCCTCGCTGGCCAGCATGCAGGGCTACTACCGCAAGCCCCGGATGGACCGCGAGCTGATCTCGGAGAACCACTCGGGGATCATCGCGACCACCGGCTGCCCGTCCGGCGAGGTGCAGACCCGGCTGCGGCTGGGCCAGAAGGAGGCGGCGATCCAGGCCGCGTCCGACTACAAGGACATCTTCGGCGCGGACAACTTCTTCCTCGAGCTGATGGACCACGGCCTGCCGATCGAGCGGTCGGTCCGCGAGGGCCTCCTCGAGGTCGGCCGCCTGCTCGACCTCAAGCCGATCGCGACGAACGACTCGCACTACGTCACCAAGGACCAGGCGGACACGCACTCGGCGCTGCTGTGCGTCCAGGCCGGCAAGACCCTCAACGACCCGACCCGGTTCAAGTTCGACGGTGACGGCTACTACCTCAAGTCCGCCGCCGACATGCGCGAGTACTGGGACAAGGAAGTACCCGGCGCGTCGGACAACACGCTGCTGATCGCCGAGCGCGTCGAGTCCTACGAAGAGGTGTACTCGCACAAGGACCGGCTGCCGTTCTTCGAGGTGCCCGAGGGGTACGACCAGGGCGGCTGGCTGCGCGAAGAGGTCGCGAAGGGCCTGGCGTGGCGGTTCCCGGGCGGTCCGCCCGAGGGCTACCCGGAGCGGATCGAGAAGGAGCTCGACGTCATCATCGGGAAGGGCTTCCCGGCCTACTTCCTGATCGTCGCCGACCTCATCAGCTACGCCCGCAAGGTCGGCATCCGCGTCGGCCCCGGCCGTGGTTCCGCCGCCGGCTCACTGGTCGCGTACGTGCTCGGTATCACCAACCTGGACCCGATCCCGCAGAAGCTGCTGTTCGAGCGGTTCCTCAACCCCGAGCGCGTCTCGATGCCCGACATCGACATCGACTTCGACGACCGCCGGCGCGGCGAGATGATCCGGTACGCGACCGACAAGTACGGCGCGGACAAGGTCGCCCAGGTCATCACGTTCGGCACCATCAAGACCAAGGCCGCGATCAAGGACTCCGCGCGGGTCCACTTCGGTCAGCCCGGGTACGCGATCGCGGACAAGATCTCCAAGGCCCTGCCGCCGCCGATCATGGCGAAGGACATCCCGCTCTCGGGCATCGTCGACAACAAGCACGAGCGCTACGGCGAGGCCGCCGAGGTCCGCGCGCTGGTCGAGACCGACGAAGAGTGCAAGACGATCTTCGACACCGCCCGCGGTCTCGAAGGCCTGATCCGCAACGCGGGCGTGCACGCCTGCGCGGTCATCATGTCGTGCGACCCGCTGACCGACGCGATCCCGCTCTGGCAGCGTGACGACGGCTCGATCATCACCGGCTGGGACTACCCGTCGTGCGAGGCCATCGGCCTGCTGAAGATGGACTTCCTGGGCCTGCGGAACCTGACGGTCATCGGCGACGCGATCGACAACATCAAGACCAACCGCGGGATCGACATCGACCTCGACACCCTGGGCGTCGAGGACAAGGAAACCTACAAGCTGCTCGCCCGCGGCGACACGCTCGGCGTGTTCCAGCTGGACGGCGGGCCCATGCGTGACCTGCTCCGCCGCATGGAGCCCACGGTGTTCGACGACATCGTCGCGGTCGGCGCGCTCTACCGCCCCGGCCCGATGGGCATGAACGCGCACAACGACTACGCGGACCGGAAGAACAACCGGCAGAAGGTCAAGCCGATCCACCCGGAGCTCGACGAGCCGCTGCGGGAGATCCTGGCCGACACCTACGGCCTGATCGTGTACCAAGAGCAGATCATGCACATCGGCCAGAAGGTGGCCGGGTACACGATGGGGCGCGCGGACGTGCTCCGCCGCGCGATGGGCAAGAAGAAGAAGGAAGTCCTCGACCTCGAGTACGACGGCTTCGAGGCCGGCATGAAGGCCAGCCCGCTGCTCGACGGCGGGTTCTCCGCCGAGGCGGTCAAGGCGCTCTGGGACACGATCCTCCCGTTCGCCGGGTACGCGTTCAACAAGAGCCACGCGGCCGCGTACGGCCTGATCTCCTACTGGACCGCGTACCTCAAGGCGAACTTCACGCCGGAGTACATGGCCGCGCTGCTCACGTCGGTCGGTGACAACAAGGACAAGTCGGCGGTCTACCTCTCCGAGTGCCGCCGGCTCGGCATCAAGGTGCTGCCGCCGGACGTCAACGAGTCGGCTCTGCGGTTCGCGGCCGTCGGGGAGGACATCCGCTTCGGCATGGGCGCGGTCCGCAACGTCGGCGCGAACGTCGTCGAGTCGGTCATCAAGACCCGCGCGGAGAAGGGCAAGTACTCCACCTTCACCGACTTCCTCGACAAGTCCGAGCTCGTGGCCTGCAACAAGCGGGTCATCGAGTCGCTGATCAAGGCGGGCGGGTTCGACTCGCTCGGCCACACGCGGCTGTCGATGATCCAGGTCCACGAAGACGCGGTCGAAGCCGTCGTCCCGCTGAAGCGCCAGGAGGCGATGGGCCAGTTCGACCTGTTCGGCTTCGGCGGCGACGAGGGCGAGGCGTCCCCGTCGTCGTCGCCGCTCGCGCACCTGAAGTTCGGCGAGGAGGAGTACCCGCGCAAGCAGCTGCTCGCCTACGAGCGGGAGATGCTCGGCCTGTACGTCTCGGCCCACCCGCTGGACGGCGCCGAGCGGATCCTGCGCAAGCACGCCCCGAAGCCGATCGCCGGGATCCTCGCCGATCCGCCGCGGGAGGGCGAGCTCGTCATCTCCGGGCTGATCACGTCGCTCGAGCGGCGGGTCAACAAGAAGGGCGAGCCCTGGGCGATCTGCACGGTCGAAGACATGGACGCGTCCCTCGAGGTGCTCTTCTTCCCGAAGTCGTACGCGCTGTTCGCGGGCGAGCTGATCGAAGACAACGCGGTGCTGGTCAAGGGCCGGGTCAACTGGCGCGAAGACAAGATGTCGATCTTCGGTGGCGGCCTCGCGACGCTGGACCTGTCCGAGGTCGGCACCGGCAACGGTGACGACGAGCCCCCGCTGGTCCTGCTCGCCGCGGCGGAGAAGATCGACCAGTCGGTCGTGAGCGAGCTGCGGTCCACGCTGCTCGCCCACAAGGGTGAAACGATGGTCCACCTGAAGCTGGTGGGGCGGAACCAGACGGTGTTCGCGCTCCACGACTACCCGGTGAAGGTCAGCTCCATGCTGATCGGGGAGCTCAAGGGCATCCGCGGGATCACCGCAAGTACGTAGGAGCGGTACGAAAGGGGCGGGACCGCGGCGGACAACGCGCGCGGATCCCGCCCTTCGTGTTTGCTGAGCAGGATGACTCACGAACCCGATCCCCGCCGCTGGAAAGCGCTCGCGGTCTCGCTCACCGCCGGGTTCATGGGCCTGCTCGACGTCAGCATCGTCAACGTCGCGCTCCCGTCGATGCAGTCCGGTCTGCACGCGAGCAGCGGCGGGATCCGCTGGGTCGTCTCGGGCTACGCGCTGGCGTTCGGGCTGGTCCTGGTCACCGGCGGCCGCCTCGGCGACGCGTTCGGCCGCCGGACCATGTTCCTCGGCGCCCTCGCCGCGTTCGTCATCACGAGCGCGCTGGCCGGCGCCGCGCCGAACGAGACGACGCTGGTCATCGCGCGGCTCGCCCAGGGCATGGCGGCGGGCATGCTCACCCCGCAGAACACCGGCCTCATCCAGGACCTCTTCCGCGGCGCCGAGCGCGGCCGCGCGTTCGGGATGTTCGGCGCCGTCGTCGGGATCTCGACGGCCGTCGGGCCGATCCTCGGCGGGGTGATCCTCGCCGTCTTCGGCGGCGAGGACGGCTGGCGCTGGGTCTTCTACGTCAACGTCCCGATCGGCGTCCTCGCGTTCGCGCTGGCCCTGCGGCTGCTGCCGCGCAGCGAGAAGCGGGGCATCCGGATCCGGGACGAGATCGACTTCACCGGCATCGTGCTGCTCGCGGTCGCGGTGCTCGGCGTGCTGCTCCCGGTCATCGACTCCGACCAGGACGGGCTCGCGCGCCTGTGGTGGCTGTTCCCCGTCGCGCTCGTCTTCGGGGTGGCGTTCGTGCGCTGGGAGCACCGGGTGGTCCGGCGCGGCCGGTCGCCGCTGCTGGACACCCGGCTGTTCACCGGCACCCCCGGGTACGCCATCGGCGCGTCGGTCGGCGCGTTCTACTTCTGCGGGTTCGCCGGGATCTGGCTGGTCTTCGCGATGTTCTTCCAGCAGGGGCTCGGCTACACGCCCCTGCAGTCCGGGCTGTCGGTGACGCCGTTCGCGCTCGGCTCGGCGGTGTCCGCGGCCGTCGCCGGGCGGTTCGTGCCGACCCTCGGCCGGCGGCTGACCGTCACCGGGCTGGCCGTGGTCGCGCTGGGCCTGCTCGCCGTCGCACTGCTCGCCGAGCTCGTCCCGCCGTCGGCGTCCGGGTGGGCGTTCGCGCTGCCGTTGCTGTTCGCGGGCGTGGGCGGCGGCATGGTGATCCCGCCGAACACGACGTTGACGCTGGAGTGCGTGCCGGTCCGGATGGCGGGGGTCGCGGGCGGCGCGCTGCAGACCGGGCAGCGGATCGGGACCGCGATCGGCACCGCCGTGCTCGCGTCGGTGTTCGGCGCCGTCGTCGGCGCGGGGACGGACTACCCGCTCGCTCTCACCGTCGCGCTGTGCTGCGCGGCCGGTCTGACGTGCGCCGCGCTGGCCCTCGCGATCGCCGAGCTCCGGGCGCGGCGCCACCGTGCGCAATCTTCCGACCGGGAACACGAGGACCGGAGGGCCGAGACGTCCGCCGCGGACGTGCAACGCGGCTGAGACACTACTTTCGGCAGATCCGCGATGCTCCAAACGAGTGACGAGCACGGAAAGACACTGGTGCTACGCAGAGCAACCGGGTAGATCTTATGGAGCCTTCACTGCGCGGCTTCGGCTACCGACAGTGGCAATCGGTCGGCCACCCGGGGATGGGGTGACCGGCATGAGCGATCGAGGCGTCCGGAGTTCGAGGGAATGGACACACTCGGTCACCTTCCGTCCAGTGAGTGTCGGCGTCCGCGGGGGACCGTCCGGCACTCTCGGAAGGGATGCCCATCGGCGGCCGCCGGCGCGTGACGGCAGCGGGCGGGCCCGGGTGAGGGGGAACCGGGCCCGCCCGTTCTTCGTGTCGTGCTTCCGCCCGGCTCGTGATCATGTTGGGATGACCGCGTCCGACAGGCACGAGCCCGGGGAGCGCCGATGACCGAGCAGCCGTTGCGGCCGGGGAGCCGGATCCGGGTCTGGTACCGGCCGATGCGATCGCGTGACAGCACTGAGGACCACCGCGTCGCGACGCCCCTGGAACTGTTGTTCGACCTCTGTTTCGTGGTCGCCGTCGGCCAGGCCGCGGCGTCGCTGCACCACGCGCTGGCCGAGGGGCACGCCGCCCACGGCGTCTCGTCGTTCGCCATGGTGTTCTTCGCGATCTGGTGGGGCTGGCTGAACTTCAGCTGGTTCGCCTCGGCGTTCGACACCGACGACGTCCCGTACCGGCTGGCCACGCTCGTGCAGATCGCCGGCGGGCTGACCGTCGCGGCCGCGGTGCCGAACGCGTTCGAAGGCGACTTCCGGCTGATGGTCGTCGGCTACGTCCTGATGCGGCTCGCGCTGGTGTTCCAGTGGCTGCGGGCCGCGCGGTCGGACCCTCGGTGCCGGCCCGCCGCCCTGCGCTACGCCGCCGGGATCGCGGTGGTCCAGGTGCTGTGGATCTCCTACCTGTGGCTGCCCGACGGCGTGCGGGTGATCGCCTTCATCGTGTTCGCGGTGCTGGAGATGTCCGTGCCGATCTGGGCGGAGAAACGGCAGGGCACCGCGTGGCACCCGCACCACATCGCCGAGCGGTACGGCCTGTTCACCCTGATCGTGCTCGGCGAGGTCATCCTGAGCGCGACGACCGCGATCAGGGAGGGCACGGCCGAAGCCGAGCACCTCGGCGCGTTGATCTCGCTGGCCGCGGCGGGCCTGGTGCTCGTGTTCTCCATGTGGTGGCTGTACTTCGACCGGCCCGGGCACGCGCGGCTCGTGCGCCGGCCGACCATGTTCACGTCGATGAGCTGGGGCTACGGCCACTACTTCATCTTCGCGTCCGCCGCGGCGGTGGGGGCGGGGCTCGAGGTGGCGGTCGCCTACGACACGGGGACCCTGCACGGCCTCGGCGGGGTGGCGGCGGCGCTGCCGACCACGGTGCCGGTCGCGGTCTTCCTGCTGAGCGTCTGGCTGCTGCACATCGGGCCGACCAACGAGTGCCGCCCGATCGCCATCGGCTTCCCGGTAACGGCGGTGCTCGTCGTCGCCGCGTCGTTCACGCCGGCGCCGATCCACGTCGCCGCGGTGCTGACGGCCGGGCTCGTCGCGCTGACGGTCGTCGCGACCCACGGGCAGCCGCAGTCGTAGATCGACGCAGGTCAGCGGCCTGGCGCGAATAAAGGGACCCCCCTGTGCGCGGCCGTTTCGGGGCATGTAAAGTTCTCCAAGTCGCCAGGGAAACCGGGCGGCCGCCGGGGCCACGAACCAAGCTCCCACGAAGGTGGTAGAGTGGGTGGTCCTGAACCGAGGTGGTAGCCTCGGAACAAAGCTTGAAACAAATGCCGAGAGTCTCAGCCGCCGATAAAGCGGATGGATTCAGAGTGTGTTGCTTGAGAACTCAACAGTGTGCTAGTGAACTAAGCCAGTAGAGCTTATGTTTTGAACCTCGTATGAGGTTCCTTTGAGAGCATT
>NZ_JBEZHS010000057.1:0-35795 GCF_040650695.1 Amycolatopsis sp. NPDC048633 | reverse complement strand
TCGCCGCCGGGGTCCTTTCTGCCGGTCGGGCCCGGGAGGTGATCAGTCGGCCCGCGCGCGGGCCGACCCTCCAGGCACGCGAGCCGACTGTCCGGGTACGCGAGCCGACCGTCCGGGCACGCGGGTCGACCGGGTTCAGCCGGCCCGCGCGCCGAAGCGGGCGACCACCAGCGCGAGGCGCTCGTCACGGTGCTCGGGCGACAGCCGGCGGCCGCGGTCGAGGGTGATCAGGCCGTGCAGCGTGCTCCAGAACACCTCGGTCAGCGTGCCGGCGGTGTCGTCCCCCGCCACCGGCGCGACGACGGCGAAGAGACCCGCGTACGCCTCCTGCATCACCTCCGGGGTGTCGTCCCGGGCGAAGGGCAGCTCCGAGGCCAGCGTGAACATGGCGTCGTACAGCGCCGGTTTCGCCTCGGCGAACTCCACGTACGCGCCCGCCACCCCGGCGACGCCGCGGTCGCGCGCCGCGGCGAGCACCTCGGCCAGCTCGGCGAAACCCTCCAGCGCGGCCGCCGTCATGATCGCGTCCTTGCCGCCCGGGAAGTGGCTGTAGAGCACCGGCTGGCTGTACTCGATCAGCGCCGCCAGCCGGCGGGTGGTGACCGCGTCCCAGCCCTCCGCTTCGGCGAGCTCTCGTGCCGCGGCGACGATCCGCCGCCCTCGCTCGGCCTGGTCGCGGACGCGCCGCTGTCGCTGGGTCATGCCGCTGATGCTAGCACCGCTAGACAAACTAGCGCCGCTAAGTTAGCGTTGCTAGCAATCCTAGCGATGCTAGAAAACTGGAGGGAACACCATGCTCGTCACCGGCTACGTCCTCGTCTCGATCGTCACCTTGGGGATCATCTACGTCGGCCTCAACTACCTCTTCGCGCCGGCGAAGACCGCCGCGGGCTTCGGCTTCCACGACATCCCCGAAAACGCCGACGCCTTCTTCAACCTCAAGGGCGTCCGGGACATCGGGTCGGGCCTGGTCCCGCTGGCGCTGATGATCTACGGCGACCACCACGCCCTGGGCTGGGTGATCCTCGCCGAGAGCTTCATCGCCTTCGGCGACATGGCGGTCGTCCTGCGCCACCGCGGCAAGAAGGCGTTCGCGTTCGGCATCCACGGCCTCACCGGCGGCGTCATGGTCATCGCGAGCCTGCTGCTCCTGCTCGGCTGAACATCGCGAATCGGACACGTGGGTTACGGTGGTTGGGTGAACGTCGAAGTAACTCCTCTGCCCGGCATCGGGGTCCGCAAGGACTTCAGCACCCGTACCGGCCGCCGCATCGGCGTCGTGACCCAGCGGGACGGCCACACCGAGCTCATCGTCTCCAAGGCGGACGACGCCGACGCCTGCGCCGCGTCCATCCCGCTGACCGCGGACGAGGCGGGCACGCTGGCCAACCTGCTCGGCGCGCCGCAGCTGGTCGCCCAGCTCACGGAGGAACACCGGGACCTGCCGGGCATCAGCACCCGGCAGCTGCCGATCAAGCCGTCCGGCCCGTTCGACGGCCGCACGCTCGGCGACACGGCGATGCGCACCCGCACCGGGGTTTCGGTGGTCGCAGTGGCGCGGGCGGGGCAGGTGCACCCCTCGCCCACGCCCGACTTCACCCTCACCGGGGGTGACCTGCTGGTGGCGGTCGGCACGAGCGAGGGTCTCGAAGCCGCCGTCAAGATCCTCAAGTACGGCTGAGCGCACGATGGACCACACCGCGCTGTCCCTGATCGAACTGGGGGCGGTCTTCTTCGTGCTGGGCGTGCTCGGGCGCCTGGCCGGGAAGATCGGTCTCTCCCCCATCCCGCTCTACCTGCTCGGCGGCCTCTGCTTCGGCTCCGGCGGGCTGATCCCGTTGACCGACATCGGCGGCTTCACGCACCTGGCCAGCGAAATCGGCGTCGTGCTGCTGCTCCTGCTGCTCGGCCTCGAATACTCCGCGGCCGAACTGTTCACCGGGCTGCGCCGCTCGTGGACCGCGGGACTGCTCGACATCGTCCTCAACGCCGCGCCGGGCGCGGCCGTCGCGCTGCTGCTGGGCTGGGGCCCGGTCGGCGCGATGGTGATGGCGGGCGTCACGTACATCTCGTCGTCCGGGATCGTCGCGAAGGTCCTCGGCGACCTCGGCCGGCTCGGCAACCGCGAGACGCCGGTGGTGCTGTCGATCCTCGTGTTCGAGGACCTGGTGATGGCGCTCTACCTGCCGATCCTCACGGCGGTGCTGGGCGGGGTGTCGCTGCTCGGCGGCATGGAGGCGGTCGGGATCTCGCTGCTGGTGATCACCGTGGTGCTGGTGATCGCGCTGAAGTTCGGCCGGTACGTCTCGGCCGCCGTCGACAGCCCGGACCGCGAGGTGTTCCTGCTCAAGGTGCTCGGCGCGGCGCTGCTGGTGGCGGGCGTCGCGTCGGCGATGCAGGTGTCGGCCGCGGTCGGCGCGTTCCTGCTCGGCATCGCGATCTCGGGCTCGACGGCGGAGAACGCGACGCACCTGCTGGAACCGCTGCGGGACCTGTTCGCCGCGGTGTTCTTCGTGGTGTTCGGGCTCAACACGAACCCGGCGTCGATCCCGCCGGTGCTCGGCTGGGCGGTGGTGCTGGCGGTGGTCACGACGCTGACGAAGGTCGGCACCGGCTGGTGGGCGGCGCGCCGCCAGGGCATCGGGAAGATGGGCCGCGCCCGCGCGGGCGCGGCGCTGGTGGCCCGGGGCGAGTTCTCGATCGTCATCGCCGGGCTGGCGGTGACGGCGGGAGCGGTGGACGGCGAGCTGGCGGCCCTGGCGACGGCGTACGTGTTGCTGATGGCGATCCTGGGCCCGACGGCGGCGCGCGTCGTCGAGCCGATCGCCCGCGCGCTGCAACGGAAGTCGGCCACGCGCACGGCTCCCGCCGAAGCGAGCTAGCGCAGGTTCGCCCGGTTCTCCGACGGCACGTACGCGCCGCCCTCGAGGGTCGGGTGGGTCGTCGCGGCCGGGACGACTCCGGCCAGCGGTACCGACGCCGACGTCTTCGCCAGGTCCAGCGTCACCCGCCCAGGCTGGGCCGGGCCGCGGATGAAGCTCGCGTCCGTGCCGCCGATGATCAACGCCAGTGCGTGCCCCTTCGGCACGATGTGGTCCGTGGATGCCAGGTCGAACGTCATCGTGTACGCCGTCCCGGGTGTCAGGACCTGTTCCTGCGAAAGCGAAGCGTAGTTCGCCAGGTCCGCCCAGCCGCGGCTGAGAATCGTGTAATTGACCTTCTTCACGTCCGCGGAGGCGATGCGATAACAAGCGTCGTCGCCCGCCGCCGAGGAGCCCCAGCAGTTCTCCGTGGTCCCGGTCTTGATCCCCTCGCCGCTGCCCGCGAAGTTGCGGATCGTCGCCGCGCCGAGGTCGACGAGGATCGCCGACACCCGGGCCGAGGATGTGCTCGGCGTCGCCGTCACCGTGACCTTCGAAGTGCCGGACACCTGCAGGTCCGACGCCAGCGTCCCGGTCGAGTAGGTCAGCGCCGCGCTGCCCGGGTTCGTCACCCAGGTGTCCTCGCCCACGTTCGGGTTGTCGGTGAACGACGCCGTCCCCGACGCCGCCGCGGTCCCCAGCGAGCCGGAAGTGTGCGGCCGCAGCGTCGTCGCCACCGCGTTCGCCGCCGGGTACGCGCTCTGGTCGGCCCACTGGTCCGGCTGCCGCTCGACGCTGGCCATCGGCCCGTTCTGGACGCCGTTGTCGATGCCCATCAGGTAGTGGTCGAACCACCGGTGCAGCAGGTCGACCCACGCGGAACGCCGGTAGTCGAACGGGTCGACGTGCCCGGTCTGCGACAGCCAGATCTTCTTCTCGACGTTCAGCCCGCTCCACCACTGTCCGAAGTGGATCGTCTTGACGTTGAGGTCGTTGACGCCGTGGGAAAGCAGCACGCTGGCCCGCACGTTGCCCGCGTGGGTGACGTAGTCGCGGTCCGCCCACAACGGCCCGTAGTCGCCGTTGGCCGTCGCGCCCTGCCTGAGGACCTGGTTCTGCGCCGAGCAGTTCTGCCCGCTGTTTCGCGCTTCGACGGTCTGCGCCAGTCCGTCCGGGTTGAAGCCGAAGGTCGCGCCGTCGGACCGGTAGTAGTCGTACCAGGAGCTGATCGCCGAGATCGGCACGATCGTCTTCAGGCCCGCGACGCCGGTCGCCGCGACACCGTTGGCGATCGTGCCGTCGTAGGACTTCCCGATCATCCCGACGTTCCCGGTGCTCCAGCCCGCGGTCACCGCGCTGCCGCCCGTCTTCGCGCTGTACCCGGTGGCGCGCCCGTTCAGCCAGTCGACGACCTTGCGCGCCGAGTCGACGTCCGAAGCGCCGCCGACGTCCGCGCAGCCGGCCGAGCGGTTCGTCCCGGCCAGGTCGACGAGCACCGCGGCGTACCCGCGCGGCACGAAGTAGTTGTCGTAGAACAGCGGGAACTTCACCGGTTTCCCGGCGCTGTCGTACGTCTTGAGCTCGCTCTCGTTGCCGCGCCCGCAGCACGAGTAGTACGGGCTGGCGTCCATGATCACCGGCACCCGCGACGTCGCCTCGCTCGGCCGCACGATGTCCGCGGCGACGCGGTCGGGCTTCCCGTCCCCGTCGCCGTCGTGGCCGATGTCCACCCAGACGGTTTCGCGGATCGCCTTCGCGTAGTCGTAGACCGGTTCGCTCGCCCGGGGCGCCGCGGCGGCGGCCGGAGCCACCGTGCCCGCCAGGAGCGCCGCGAGGACCCCGCACACCACACCGAGTCGCATGGCCGTCACGCTAGCGAGCCGGCGCCGATCGCCGCCAGGGCGGAAAGTCGGGCGTACGGTCAACGATCATGACGGAGCAGGCGGTCCGGGCGGCTGCTCTCGTAGGCGCGCAGGGGCGGCGACGCCGACGGCCGTGCGGCTCACCGCGGGCAGGGACGCCTCGCAGTGGCGATCCACACCCGGTTCTACGCCGACTACCTGCTCGGCGCCGGGTGCGGAGCAGGCCGAAGAGTACGGCCGCCCGGCCTCGGACGATCAGACCGCCGGCGGGTTCGTCACCGCCGTGCTGTGACAACCGGGCTTCGCCCCAGGCCGGGGGCTTCGCCACCCGGACCCCCGAAAAGTGCGTCAGAGTTCGACGGCGCGGTAGAGCGAGCCGACCTCGCCCTTGGTCAGGCGGCGGATCGAGCCGACGCGCTGGTTGCCGAGCTGGACGTCACCGACCGCGGTGCGGACCAGCTTGAGCACCGGGTGCCCGGTGTCCTTGAGCAGGCGGCGCACGATGTGCTTCTTGCCCTCGTGGATGACCAGCTCCACCAGCGACTTGCCGGAGTGCATGTCCTTGACCCGGAACTGGTCGACCTTGATGATGCCGTCCGGCAGCTCCCAGCCGTTGCGCAGCTCCTTGCCGAGCCCGCGCGGCACGAGGCCGTCGACCTCGGCGAGGTAGGTCTTGAGCACCTGGTAGGACGGGTGCATCAGGCGATGCCCGAGGTCACCGTCGTTGGTCAGCAGCAGCAGGCCTTCGGTGTTCTCGTCGAGGCGGCCGACGTGCACGACGCCGGGGGTCTCCTCGTAGCGGCCCATCAGGTACTCGCCGACGCACGGGCGGCCGCGGTCGTCCGACATCGTCGAGTGCACGCCCTTGGGCTTGTTCAGGGCGAGGTAGATCAGGTCGTCGCGCAGGTTCACGCGGGTGCCGTCGACGTGGATGATCGCTTCGTCCGGGTTGACCCGGCGGCCCTGCTCGGTGACGACCTCGCCGTTCACCTCGACCCGGCCGGCGGCGATCAGGTCCTCCGCCGCGCGCCGGGAGGCGACCCCGGCCTGCGACAGCACCTTCTGCAGGCGGATGCCGTCGGGGTGTTCACTGGAAGTCATCGATGGTGTCCACTTCGGGTAGCAACGGAGCGATGGCGGGCAGGTCGTTCAGTGACGACAGCCCCAGTCGCTCCAGGAACAGCTCGGTCGTCACGTACAGCGTCCCGGTCGTCTCGGGGTCGGTCCCCATCTCTGCGATGAGGCCGCGCGCGAGCAACGTCCGGATGACGCCGTCCACGTTCACGCCGCGCACCGCGGCGACCCTGGAACGGGTCACCGGTTGCCGGTACGCGATCACGGCGAGGCTCTCCAGCGCGGCCCGGGTCAGCTTCGACCGCTGGCCGTCCAGCAGGAGCTTCTCCACGAACGGGGCATAGACGTCTCTAGTGTAGAACCGCCACCCTTCACCGACGCGCCGCAGGTCGATCCCGCTGGCCCGGTCGGTGAACTTCTGCGCCATGGTCCGCAGCGCGACGAGGATCCGTGCCTTGGGTTGGCCGACGGTTTCGGCGAGCGATTCCTCACTGGCGGGCGAGTCGACGACGAGGAGGAGAGCTTCGAGCGCGGCTTCGAGGGTCTCGTCGGGGGTGACGTCGGGCAGGGAGTCGATGTCGCCGGCGGCGACGAGATCGGACGCGGGATCGGCAGGATCGAGATCGGCGGAGACGGCGGCGTCTTCGGCAGGCGCGGGCTCGGGGGTGGCTTCCGCGGCAGCTTCGTCCGGCTCGGCGGCGGCAGCGCCATCGACCTCGAGTTCGGCGGCGGCCTCGGCGGGCTCCTCCGAAGCAGCCTCCTCGACCGGAGTTTCGTCGGCAGGCGCGACTTCAGCCGCGGCTTCCTCGACCGGAGTCTCCTCGGCAGGCGCGACCTCAGCCGCCGCTTCCTCGACCGGAGTTTCGTCGGCAGGTGCGACCTCAGCCGCCGCTTCCTCGACCAGCGGCTCCACCGGTGAACCGTCCTCGGTGACCGGCTCGCCGGACAGCGCCTCGTCCAGCGCCAGTTCCGCCGCGCCCTCGCCCGGCTCGCCCACGGGCGGTTCCGGCGCCGCCGAAGCCTCAGCCTCGGCCGGTGTCCTGTCTTCGGGGCTCACCCGTACTCCTCTTCGTCTCCGGCGGTGCGGTCCTGCTCGGCCGCCGCGGAGGCGTCGGCCATCGAGCCGCCGATCCAGCGGACGTGCAGCTCCGCCAGTGCCTCCGACTGCTCGAACTGGACCGTCGCCTCGCGGTAGAGCTCCAGCAGCGCCAGGAAGCGCGCCACGATCTCGACCGTGTGCTCGCAGTCGTCCACCAGCTCGCTGAACGTCGCCTGACCCGCCGCGGCCAGTTTCACCCGCAGCAGCGCCGCGTGCTCGCGCACCGACACGCGGCCCATGTGGATGTGGGCGATCGACACCGTCGGCGGCGGCTTCGGCTTGAACACCGCGACGGCGATCTCGGCGAACTTGTCCGGTGTCACGCCCAGCATCACCTCGGGCAGCAGCCCGACGAACCGCTCCTCCAGCGCGACCGACCGCGGGTAGCGGCGCAGCGCGCCCTGTTCCAGCTCGCCGAACAGCGCCGCCACCTGCTTGTACGCGCGGTACTGCAGGATCCGCGCGAACAGCAGGTCACGGGCCTCGAGCAGGGCGAGGTCGTCCTCGTTCTCCACCTCGGCCGACGGCAGCAGCCGCGCGGCCTTGAGGTCGAGCAGAGTCGCCGCGATGACCAGGAACTCCGTCGTCTCGTCGAGGTTCCAGTCGGTGCCCAGCGCCCGCGTGTAGGCGATGAAGTCGTCGGTGACCCGGTGCAGCGCCACCTCGGTGACGTCGAGCTGGTGCTGGGAGATCAGCTGCAGCAGCAGGTCGAACGGCCCCTCGAAGTTGGCCAGCCGCACCTTGAACTTCGACGTGCTCAGTTCCTCGTTGGCCAGGCCTTCGGGGACCATGCCGCCGTGCACCGTCTGGTGCTCCTGCGGTTGCCCTTCCGGGGCCTGCTCGACCGGCTCCGGCGCTGGTTCGGCCGAGGCCGGTGCCGGCTCGTCCATCAGCCCTCGGTTTCGCCGCCGTCTGAGCCGACCACCCGCAGCCGCTGCACCAGCACCGAGTCTTCGCCGTTCGCGTCGAAGTCCGCCAGCAGCACCGCGACGGCCTCACGGACCAGCCGGCCGCGGTCGACGACCAGCTCGTGCTTGGCCCGCAGCGTCAGCCGGGCCTGCTCCATGGCCACGAGCTCGTCGCCGGAGACGTAGACGGTGATCTTCGCGTCGTGCTTGGTCCGGCCGGAGCCGTGCGGGGCCGCGCTGCGGGCGAGCTGTTCGCCCCGCTCGTGGCCCGCGGACTTCGGCTTGCCGTTTTCGACGGGCTCGGCGGGCGCGGGCGGCGCCTGGGGAGGGAGGTCGAGAGCGGGAGTGGAGGTGAGGCGGAAGAGTTCCGACGCTCCGGGCAGGGAGGCGCGCCTGCTCACCGAGCGATCACCTCGCGGGCCAGCTGGCGGTACGCCGCGGCGCCGGCCGACTTGGGCGCCCAGGTCGTGATCGGCTCACCCGCGACCGTCGTCTCGGGGAACCGCACGGTGCGGTTGATGACCGTGTCGAACACGGTCTCGCCGAATGCCTCCACCACGCGCGCCATGACCTCCTTCGAGTGCAGGGTTCTCGGGTCGTACATGGTGGCGAGAATCCCGACTATGTCCAGTTTGGGGTTGAGGCGTTCCTGCACCTTCTCGATCGTGTCGATCAGGAGCGCTACACCTCGGAGACTGAAGAACTCGCACTCGAGCGGGATGATCACGCCGTCCGCGGCGGTCAGCGCGTTCACCGTGAGCAAGCCGAGTGAGGGCTGGCAGTCGACAAGAACATAGTCGTAGTCGTTCATGACCGGACGAAGGACCCGTAACAACGTGTGCTCGCGCCCTACCTCAGCGACGAGCTGGACCTCCGCCGCGGACAGGTCGATGTTGCTCGGCAGCAGGTCAACGCCGTCGACGCGGGTTTTCATCAGCACGTCGGTCGCGCTGACCGACCGCTCCATGATGGCGTTGTAGACCGTCTGGTCCAGTTCGTGCGGCTGGATGCCGAGACCGACCGCGAGCGCGCCTTGCGGGTCGAAGTCGACGAGCAGCACCTTGCGGCCGTACTCGGCGAGGGCGGCGCCCAGGTTGATGGTCGACGTCGTCTTGCCGACGCCGCCCTTCTGGTTGCACATCGCCATGATCTTGGCCGGGCCGTGGCGCTCCAGCGGCGCCGGATCGGCGTGCTCGCGGATCGGGCGGCCGGTCGGCCCGATACCCTCGAGCTTGACCTTCTTGCCGTTGCGCTCCTGCGGTTCGTCGCCGTCGTGGACCGCCGGGGTCGCGATCTTGACGTCGTTGAGGTTCGCCGCCGCCGACCCGGCGGACTCGGCCGAGTGGGCCGGCTGGTTCGGTGTCGACATGGCGGGAAAGCTCCTTGTTCGTCGAGTCCGCCGCAGCCTATGCGCGGAGCCGGAGCCCCGGCAAAGCAACGCGCCGGACCCGAGGGGGCAATGTCACTCGACCGTCGGTCCAGGTGGGAAAGGCTGTACGGCCGTCTAGCCCAGTGCCCGCGGGTGCGCCGTGGCGTACACCTCGCGCAGGGTGTTGACCGTGACCAGCGTGTACACCTGCGTCGTGGTCACCGAGGCGTGGCCGAGCAGTTCCTGGACGACCCGGACGTCCGCGCCGCCTTCGAGCAGATGCGTGGCGAAGGAGTGGCGGAGGGTGTGCGGCGAGACCGCGACGACGATCCCCGCCCGTTCGGCGGTGTCCTTGAGGACCTGCCACGCGCTCTGCCGCGAAAGCCTGCTGCCGCGGGCGTTGAGGAACAGCGCCGCGGTGCCGCGGCCGTGGGCGGCGAGCGCCGGCCGCGCGCGGACGGCGTAGGCGTTCAGCGCGGCGAGCGCGGGGCGGCCGATCGGGACGAGCCGCTGCTTGCCGCCCTTGCCGTCGAGCAGGACGGTGCGTTCGACCTCGTCGACGTCGTCGACGTCCAGGCCGACCGCCTCGGAGATCCGGGCGCCGGTGGAGTAGAGCACTTCCAGCAGCGCCCGGTCGCGCAGCGGGCGTTCACCGTCCGGCGGCGGGGTCTCGAGCAACCGCAGGACATCGTCGACGGGCAACGCCTTGGGCAGCCGCTTCGCCGGTGTCGGCGGCCGGACCTCGCGAGCCGGGTTGTGCTCGGTGAGGCCCTCGGCGTGGGCGAACTTGTGCAGCCCCCGCACGGCGACCAGCGCCCGCGCGGCCGACGAGGCGGCCAGCGGCTGGTGCTCGGCGTCACCTTCCCGGAGAGCGGCGCCGAAGGACATCACGTGCGCTGAGGTGACGCCGGCGATGTCGGCGACGCCCGCGCCGGCCAGGTGCGCGGTGTACCGGCGCAGGTCACGGGCGTAGCTGTCCAGGGTGTTGCGCGCGGTCCCGCGTTCGACGACCAGGTGGTCGAGGTACGCGGCGATCACGCCGGCCGTGCTGTGCGGGCTGGAGGCCACGCCGGACACCTTAGGCCGCCCGGGGTCCGTGACCCGGCAGAAACCCCGTTCTCAGCTCCACGCGGTTACCTTGGAATGCATGGAGTCGGACGAGCTCCGCATCGGCACGGCCGAGCGCGAGGAAGCGGCGAGACTGCTCGCCGACCACTTCGGCATGGGCCGCATCACGCCGGACGAGTACGAGACGCGGGTGACGGACGCCTACGGGGCGACGACCCTGGGCGACCTGCGGCCGCTGTTCCGCGACCTGCCGCAGCCGCACCCGGGGTTCTTCGGACCGCCGGCGTACGCACAGCCGACGACGCAGCTGCCGATGTACGGGCCGCCGATGGGTGACCCGTACGCGCCACCGGCCCCGATGCCGTACGCGCCGCAGGTGCCGATCCCCTACTCCTACCGGTCCAAGACCGTGGCCGGCGTGCTGCAGATCGTGCTGCCGTTCGGCGTCGGCCGGTTCTACACCGGCCAGGTCGGGCTGGGGCTGCTCCAGCTCCTGGTGGTCCTGATGACCGGCGTCGGCGTGATCTGGCCGATCGTCGACGGCATCGTGCTCTTGAGGGACGGCGGCCTGGACGCGCAAGGCCGCCCGCTGCGCCCCTGACGCGGGACGCAGCGAGCATTCTCAGGCTTCCTTGCGCTTGGCGAACGCCGTCGGGCGGTCGGCCCACGGGGCGTCCGCCGGGCGGGCCTCGGCGCCGCCGGTGACCACCGCGTGCGCGGCCAGGACGCCGGACACCGTGGCGCCGTTCACCAGCTCGCCCGCCAGGGCCATCCGCACGGCCTCGGCGAGCGGGAACTTGCGGATGACGAGGTCCGCCTCCTCCTCGCCGAGCACCTCGCGGTCCACATCGGACAGTCCGCGGGCCAGGAAGACCCGCACGACCTCGTCGGTGAAGCCGGGCGACGCCGCGACGTCGACCAGCGTCACCCAGTCCGCAGCGGCCAGGCCGACCTCTTCGACGAGCTCCCGCTCGGCCGTGCCGACCGGGTCCTCGCCGAGGTGGTCGATCAGGCCGGCGGGCAGCTCCCACAGCCGGTGCCCGATCGGGTGCCGGTACTGGTGGATCAGCGTGACCTGCTGCGACTCGTCCAGCGCGACGATCGCCACCGCGCCGAGGTGCTCGATCACCTCGCGGACCGCGGTGTCCCCGCCCGGCATCACGACGTCGTCGATCCGCAGGCCGACGACGCGTCCGATGTGGACGTCCCGGCTGGACGCGACGCTGAACTCGTGCTCGCCCGGCGCGGTCATCGGGCCGCCACCGGGGCTTCCGGCAGCTCGACCGGCAGCCGCTCGGCGACCTTGCGGTCCACGACGGCCTTGACGAACGCGCTGAACAGCGGGTGCGGCCGGGTCGGGCGGCTCTTGAGCTCCGGGTGCGCCTGCGTGCCGACGAAGAACGGGTGGACGTCGGCAGGCAGCTCGACGAACTCGACCAGGCGATCGTCCGGCGACGTGCCGGAGAACACCAGGCCCGCGTCCGAGAGCTGCTTGCGGTAGGCGTTGTTCACCTCGTAGCGGTGCCGGTGCCGTTCGGACACCTCCGTGGTGCCGTACGCCTTCGCGACCTGCGAACCCGGCTTGAGCTTCGCCGGGTAGGCGCCCAGGCGCATGGTGCCGCCCATGTCCCGCTCCCCCGCGACGACGTCGCGCTGGTCGGCCATCGTAGAGATCACCGGGTGCTTCGTGTTCTCGTCGAACTCCGACGACCCGGCGTCGGTGATGCCGGCCAGGTGCCGGGCGCCCTCGATGACCATGCACTGCAGGCCGAGGCACAGGCCGAGCAGCGGCACGCCGCGGGTGCGGGCGTACTCGATCGCGCCGACCTTGCCCTCGATGCCGCGGATGCCGAACCCGCCCGGGATCAGCACACCGTCCACTTCGGACAGCACCGACGCCGCACCGGACGCGGTCTGCGCGTCGTCGGAGGCGACCCAGACGATCTCGACCTTGGCGCGGTGGGCGAACCCGCCCGCACGCAGGGCCTCGGTGACCGACAGGTAGGCGTCCGGCAGGTCGATGTACTTGCCGACGACCGCGATCTTCACGACCTCGCTCGGGTTGTGCACCCGGTCGAGCAGGTCGCCCCACACCGTCCAGTCGACGTCGCGGAACGGCAGCCCGAGGCGGCGCACGACGTAGGCGTCGAGCGCCTCGCTGTGCAGCACCTTCGGGATGTCGTAGATCGACCGCGCGTCCGGGCAGGCGATGACGGCCTCGGTGTCGACGTCGCACATCAGGCCGATCTTGCGCTTGAGGTCCTCGGGGATCTCCCGGTCGGCCCGGCAGACCAGCGCGTCGGGCTGGATGCCGATGTTGCGCAGCGCGGCGACCGAGTGCTGGGTCGGCTTCGTCTTGAGCTCGCCCGAGGGCGCCAGGTACGGCACCAGCGAGACGTGCAGGAAGAAGCAGTGGTCGCGGCCGACGTCGTGGCGGACCTGGCGGCAGGCCTCCAGGAACGGCAGGGACTCGATGTCGCCGACCGTGCCGCCGACCTCGGTGATGATGACGTCCGGCGCCTGACCGGACTCGTCGGCCGCGGCGGCCGCGGTGATCCGCGCCTTGATCTCGTCGGTGATGTGCGGAATGACCTGCACGGTGTCGCCGAGGTACTCGCCGCGGCGCTCCTTGGCGATCACCTCGGAGTAGACCTGGCCGGTCGTGACGTTGGCCTTGCCGTCGAGGTCGCGGTCGAGGAAGCGCTCGTAGTGCCCGATGTCGAGGTCGGTCTCGGCGCCGTCGTCGGTGACGAACACCTCACCGTGCTGGAACGGGTTCATCGTCCCGGGGTCGACGTTGAGGTACGGATCGAGCTTCTGCATCGTGACGCGAAGCCCGCGTGCGGTAAGGAGTTGTCCCAGGCTGGAAGCCGTGAGTCCCTTACCCAGAGAGGAGGCGACGCCTCCGGTGACAAATACGTACTTGGTAGCCCGCGACTGAAGTCCCACGGGCCGCCAGCATATCCGAAGACTCCGGAACCGCGCGGCGGGACATGCCCGAACTCCGTTTTGTGCCCTTGACCACCCGGCAGGGTGAGTCAGGCGGTGGCCTTCGCGAGCCGCAGCCGCGGACGGCCGGTGAGCGCCCGGCTGCCCGGCAGGCGCCGCAGCACCTCGACCATCGCGATCGTCAGCGCGATCGTGCCCACGTAGATGATCACGCTGAGCCAGGGCGCCCCGAAGCGCTCGGCCACGTGCGGGATCGCCGGGCCGAGGAACGCCAGCGCGAGCGGGTGGACCAGGAAGATGCTGAACGACCGGTTCGCCGCCCACGAGACCAGCCGGGCCCCGCGGCCGCCCTCACGGCGACGCCCCGACCACCAGGTGGCGAACGCGTAGATCGCCGCGATGACCACGAGGAACCACGGGATCAGGTAGGGCTGGAACGGGTCGCTGGCCACCTGCGGGAAAGTTCCACTGTGGACGGTCCGCAGGTAGTACCACTCGGTGCCGGCCAGCACCGCCACGAGGGCGCCGCCGAGCAGCAACCGGTGCCGGCCGACCCAGGCGTGCACGGCCTCGAAGTGCATGGCCACCACGGCGCCGAACAGCGTGTAGAACTGGTACGGCAGCACCGTGGCGTACAGGTGGGTGATCGTCTCGTAGCTGACGCCGAACGGCTGGTACGTCATGAACAACGTCACGCCGACCTGCAGCACGCCGCTGCCGAGCAGCAACCACTTGTGCTTGCCCGCGGTCGCCCGCAGCAGCTTCATCAGCACCGGGAACAGCAGGTAGACCTGCATCGTCACGAGCAGGAAGTACAGGTGGTACCAGGCGCCGCCGGTGACGAGGTCCTTGAGCAGCAGGCGCATCGACGCCTCGAGCGAGTCCGGCTGCTGCGTGCCGGTGACCAGCGAAAACGCCCAGAAGAACATCGACCAGGCCAGGTACGGGGTCGCGACCAGCGGCAGCCGGCGGCGCCAGAAGTCGCCGGGGGTGATCTCGCGGCCGCGGTTCTGGAACACCAGCACGAAGCCGGTCAGCGCGAAGAACGCCTCCCGCGTGAAGTGCAGCGGCGTCTCGACGGCGTTGGCGCCGACGTCCTGCGCGAAGTTCGTCGCGCCGACCACGTGGATGAGGATCACGCAGGCGAACGTGACCAACCGGAACAGGTCGATCTGGTGGAGGTACGGCGCTTTCCCACCCGGTCTCGCGATCCGGGAGGGAGCTTCGAGAGTGGCCTGGGCTGTCGTCATCGTGCCGCCGTTCCGGCACCGTCGTCGGCGTGGTTCACGTTGTCAGACTTGCCACCCATTCTGTGAATTTCCCATGAAGGCACTGGGAAGCGCCTGTTGGCCGGGCTCCACCGGGCTGTCGGATATGCCACGTCCGCTCAGGGAGCGGGGAGCCGTCGATCATGTTAATACGTGAGCTCTCCGGTACCGAGCGTGACCTTCGTCATCACCCGCACGGCGGCTCCGATCACCGGTGCACGTCCCCTTCGGCCTCTTCCCGGACCGCTTCCAACGCGCTGCGTAGTTCGGTGAGTCCGACCGAACCCAGGGCCAGCCGGAGTGCCTGCGGCACCGCCGGCGTCGTCGCGAACGGCTCGGCCGTGGCGACCGCGACGCGCCGCCGGGCGAGCGCCGCCACGATCCGGTCCGGCCGGGAGTCACGGGCGAGCGGCAGCCACCGGAAGTACGACGACGGGTGCCCGGTCCACGGAAGCCCGGCCAGCACCTCCGAGGCGAGTGCCTGCCGCTGACGCGCGTCTTCGCGCTTCCGGACCTCCAAGCGTGCCACGGTACCGTCGTCGAGCCAGCGGCGCGCGATGGCCGCGGTCAGGGCGGGCGTGTTCCACGTCGTGGACCGGATCGCGCTTTCGAGCGCCGGCACGAGCTCGGCCGGCGCCACGGCGAACCCGAAGCGCAACCCGGTCGCGACGCTCTTCGACAGCCCCGAGACGTAGACGGTCGCTTCCGGCGCGAGCATCGCCAGCGGCGGCGGCGCATCCTCGGCGAGGTAGGCGTACGACGCGTCCTCGATGATCGTGACGCCGTGCCGCCGGGCGATCTCGACGAGCCGCGCACGCCGCTCGGCGGAGAGCACCCAGCCAAGCGGGTTGTGCAGGGTCGGCATCGCGTACATCGCGCGGACCCGGCGACGGCGGCACAGCCGGTCGAACGCGTCGAGGTCGGGCCCGTCGGCCGTCACCGGCAGCGGCGCGAGGTCGAGCCCGAGCGTGCGCGCGAGCACCCGGAACCCCGGGTAGGTGAGGGCGTCCACCGCGACGACGTCGCCGGCCCGCAGCAGCGCCATGGCCGTCACCGCCAGGCCGTGCTGCGCGCCGTCGACGATCAGCACGCGTTCGCGGCCGGTTTCGAGCCCGCGCCGGCGCAGGTGCCGGGCGACGGCGGCCCGGTCGCCGGCCCGCCCGCGGTGCGGCTGGTAGCGCAGCAGCGCGTCGAGGTCCCCGGCGGTGGCGAGGTCCCGCAGGGCCTGGCGCAGCAGGCCGGCCTGACCGGGGATCGACGGCGAGTTGAAGCTGAGGTCGACGGCGTCGGCCGCGACCGACCGTTCGTCGGCGCCTTCGCCGGGCGCGGCGAGGTCGCGGACGAAGGTGCCCCGCCCCTGCTCGCAGCTGACCAGCCCCATCGCTTCGAGCTCGGCGTACACCCGGGACGCCGTCACCACGGCGATGCCCTCGTCGGCCGCCAGCCGGCGGTGGGTGGGCAGCCGCGTGCCGGCGGGCCACCCACCGTCCCGGATCCGCGCCGCGAACGCGTCGACGACCCGCTTGTACTTCGGCTCCCGCACGCGTCCGATTGTAGGCAGGACAATTTGTGGACTGTCCTGGATCGGCCGTCCTAGCGTGCGGTCATGCACACCGCGATCCTGACCTTCGACGGCTACAACGAACTCGACTCGCTCATCGCACTGGGCGTCCTCAACCGGGTGCCCGGCTCCCGGGCGTCGATCGCGAGCCCGACGCCGCGGGTGACGTCGATGAACGGCGTCACGATCGACGCGACGATCGGGCTCGAGGAGGCCTGCGAGGCCGACGCCGTGATCGTCGGCAGCGGCTCGAAGACCCGCGAAGTCGTCGAAGACCCGGCGATCATGAGCATCCTGGCGCGTCTCGACCCCGCCCGGCAGCTGCTCGCCGCGCAGTGTTCGGGCACGCTCGTCCTGGCGAAGCTCGGGCTACTCGCCGACGTGCCCGCCTGCACCGACCTGACCACCAAACCGTGGGTGCTCGCGGCCGGCGTCGAGGTGCTGAACCAGCCCTTCTTCGCCCGCGGCCCGCTCGCCACCGCCGGCGGCTGCCTGGCCTCGACCTACCTCGCGACGTGGGTCATCGCCCGGCTGCACGGCCTCGAAGCCGCCGAGCACGCCATGCACTACGTCGCGCCCGTCGGGGAGAAGGACGAGTACGTCGAGCGGGCCCTGCGGAACGTGACGCCCTACCTCGAACCGGCCGCGATCTCCGCCTGATCGGTGCCGAAGAGGGACTTCAGCGTCACCTCGCGGTTGACCCGCACGTGTTCGACGGCTTCGGCGTGCGCACGGCCCGCGTCGCCCGACGCGATCGCCTCGTAGAGCCGGCGGTGCTCGTCCAGCAGCTCGGTCCAGTGCTCGTTCTGGCTCGTGAGCCAGCGGAGCCTGCCCTGCAGGGGCTGCAGCATCGTGGTGAGCAGCGTGTTGCCCGCGATGGCCACGATCTCGTCGTGGAAGCGCGAGTTGAGCACGGTGATCCGGGCCGCGTCGCCGCGGGCCGTCGCGCGGGCGGCGTCGGCGAGCACCCGCTCGAGCCGCTTCAGCTCCGGCGCACCCGCCCGTTCGGCAGCGCGCCCCGCCGCGAGCCCTTCCAGGGCCTCGCGGACGTCGAACAGCTCCTCGACGTCGACCCGCGCGAGCTGCCGGACGACGATCCGGCGCGCCGACTGTTCGACGAGGAAGCCTTCGGCCTCGAGGCTGCGGATGGCCTCGCGGACCGGCACCCTGGACACGCCGAGGTCTTCGGCGAGCTCGCGCTCGACCAGCCGGTCACCCGGGCGCAGGCGGCCGGTCAGGATCCGTTCGCGCAGCTCGTCGCGCACCCGCTGCCGGGTGGCCGCGAGGGGCTGCCGTTCGCTCGCCGTGGTCACCGACTCCCCTCTCACAGAAGGTCACGCAACCTTCTGTAACCCGAGTTTAACGACCGGAGGGTTGACGGGGGCGGACATCGGGGTGATATTTGGGATGCCAAATTTTGGTATCCCAAATCGCCGTCGCCGCACGTCGATCGGAGGCCCGCATGACCGCCGCCCCGCTCACCGATTCCCAGCAAGAGACGACCGCGCCACCGGATCCCCGGCTCTGGAACGAGGACCTCGCCCCTGCGAAGGACCGCCGGTGGAAGGTCTACGACATCTTCGCGCTGTGGATGTCCGACGTGCACAACCTCGGCAACTACACCTTCGCGGCCGGGCTGTTCGTGCTCGGACTCTCGGCCTGGCAGGTGTTCACCGCCCTGCTGTTCGGCTTCGTGATCATCTACGTCGGCATGAACCTGATGGGCCGGATCGGCCAGCGCACCGGCGTCCCGTTCCCGGTCGTCGCCCGGATCAGCTTCGGCACCTTCGGCGCCAACCTGCCCGCGCTGATCCGCGCGATCATCGCGATCTTCTGGTACGGCATCCAGACCTACCTCGCGAGCGTGGCCATCACGCTGCTCGTGCTCACCATCGACCCGGGCCTGAAACCGTTGACCGAGCACGGTTTCCTCGGCCTGCACGCGCTCGGCTGGATCTGTTTCATCGCCCTCTGGGCGGCCCAGGCGCTGATCCTGACCCGCGGCATGGAGTCGATCCGCAAGTTCCAGGACTGGTGCGGCCCGGCGATCTGGGTCGTGATGATCGCCCTCGCGGTGTGGATCCTCGCCGCCGGCCACTGGAACATCTCCTTCACCAGCAGCCCGAAGCAGCTCTCCACCGGCGAGCAGATCCGGCAGTGGTTCGGCGCGGCCGGGCTGATCCTGGCCACCTACGGCACGCTGATGCTCAACTTCTGCGACTTCTCCCGTAACGCACCGGACCAGAAGACCGTGCGGCGCGGCAACTTCTGGGGCCTGCCGATCAACTCGACGGCGTTCGCGCTGCTGTCGGTCGTCGTCACCGCGGGCAGCATGCAGGTGTTCGGCGAGGCCATCACCGACCCGGCCGAGCTGCTGGCCAAGGTGCACAACACGCCGGTGCTCATCATCGGCGCGCTGACCTTCGCCATCGCCACCATGGGCGTGAACATCGTCGCGAACTTCGTCTCCCCCGCCTACGACCTGGCCAACATCTGGCCGAAGCGGATCACGTTCACCATCGGCGGGATGATCAGCGCGGTCGCCGCGCTGTGCGTGCTGCCGTGGAAGCTGTACTCCTCGCCCACGGTGGTCAACTACTTCCTCGGCGGGCTCGGCGCGTTCCTCGGGCCGCTGTTCGGGATCATGATCGTCGACTACTACCTGATCCGGCGCGGCAAGGTCGACGTCGCGCAGCTGTTCGTCGACGGCGGGATCTACCCGCGGGTGAACCCGCGTGCGCTCGTGACGTTCTTCCCCACCGCCGCGCTCGCCGCGGTGATCGCGCTGGTGCCGTTCTTCGCCCCGGCCGCGCCGTACTCGTGGTTCATCGGCACGGCGTCGTCCGCGGCCCTCTACTTCGTGGTTTCGAGGAAGTACCGATGAAGATCGTCGTCACCAACTGCAACACCACCGAGGCGATGACGAAGGAGATCGAAGCCGGGGCCCGCGCGGCCGCGAGCCCCGGCACCGAAATCCTGGCGAGGACACCGAAGTGGGGACCGGAGTCCGCGGAAGGCTGGCTGGACAGCTTCCTGTCCGCCGCGGCAGTGCTCGATCTGTTGCGGGGCCTGGACGAACCGTTCGACGCCGTCGTGCTCGCCGGGTTCGGCGAGCACGGCCGCGAAGGCGCCCGGGAGCTGCTGGACGTCCCGGTCGTCGACATCACCGAAGCGGCCGCGCACCTGGCCTGCCTGCTCGGCCGCCGCTACGGCGTCGTGACCACTTTGGACCGCACGTGCGGGCTGATCGAGGACAGCCTCCACTCGGCCGGGGTCGCGCAGAACTGCGTCACGGTCACCGGCGCCGGGCTCGGCGTGCTCGAGCTGACGGACGAGCGCCGCACGGAGTCGGCGCTGCTGACGGCCGGCCGGCGTGCGCGGGACGCCGGCGCGGAGGTCCTGGTGCTCGGCTGCGCGGGGATGACGGGGCTCGACCGGAAGATCGCGACGATGCTCGACATCCCGGTGATCGACGGCGTCGCGGCGGCCGTCCGGCTCGCGGAGTCCCTGGTGGCACTGGGGCTGAAGACGAGCCGCGCGGGGTCGTACGCGCGTCCGTTGGACAAGCGCCGTACCTGGCCTAATTGACATCGGCCGCACCGCCCGGACAGAATCGCCACAGCCGTACCGCCGCCCGGTGACGAGTGGGGACTTCGACGTCCCCGTGAAGGGCGGTCGGAAGTGCGAAGGCTACGCGTACTGGGCGCGCTCGCGCTGTCTGCGAGCATGATCCTGGTCCCGGTGAGCGGGACGGCGGTGGCCGCGTCGCCACCGCACACCGTCATCACCGATGGGGCGAAGCTGGCGGGGGTCAAGCAGGCGCTGCGGAGCGGCCACGCGTCCAAGGCGCAGCGGGACGCGCTGAAAGTCGTGCTGGACAAGGCGAACACGGCGCTGACCGCCGGGCCGTGGTCGGTCATGGACAAGCCGTCCGCGCCGCCGAGCGGCGACAAGCACGACTACATGAGCCAGGCCCCGTACTGGTGGGCGAGTGAGAAGACGCCGGAGAACCCGCAGGGCTGCCCGTACGTGAACCGGGACGGCCAGCGCAACCCGGAGGCCGACGCGATCACCGACCACACCTACCGGATGTGGGCCTGGGACGCGATGTACTACCTCTCGCTCGCCTGGTACTACACCGGCGACGCGAAGTACGCGAAGCGGGCGGCGCTGGACATCCGGACCTGGTTCCTCGACCCGGCCACCAAGATGAACCCGAACATGAACTACTCGCAGATCATCCCGTGCAAGACCACGATCAGCGGTACCGGGATCATCGACTCGACGCAGTCGTTCAGCCAGCTGCTCGACACGTTCGCGCTGCTCGACAGCGGCGCCCCGGGCTGGTCCGGGAAGGACCGCTCCGGGATCAAGGCGTGGCTCACGCAGTACCTGGACTGGATGCAGACCAGCCCGCAGGCGAAGCTGGAACTGGCCGCCACCAACAACCACGGCACCTTCCTCGACATGCAGAACGCGACGATCGCGGCGTACCTGGGCAAGCGGGACACCGCGCGCAAGATCGTCCTCGACGCCGAGAAGAACCGGTTCCCGGTGCAGTTCGCGGCCGACGGCAGCCAGCCGCTCGAGCTGTCGCGGACGATGTCGTGGCACTACGTCAACTTCAACCTCACCGCGTGGGGCCGGATGGCGGAGCTCGGAAAGAACCTCGGCATCGACGTCTGGAAGTACCGGGCGCCGAACGGCGTGACCTTGCGCAAGGTCGTCGACCAGCTGATCCCGGGCGCGCTGCAGGGCGCCGCGGGCTGGCCGCACCAGCAGATCGGCGTGTTCGACCAGTCGATCGCGGCGGACATCTTCCACGCGGCGGCCGAAGAGGCGCACGACTCCGACGCCGCTGCCGCGGTGAAGAAGATGCCACTGCCCACCGGTGGCGACACCTGGCCGGTGCGCGTGTCGTGCTTCCCGCTCGACCCGCCGCTCAAGTAACCCCTACCAACGCTGGGAAATCCGGACACCACGTCCCATAGCGCACGCCGAACCGAGATTGGTCTAGTCCAAAGTATTGACACTCGGTGTGCGCACGCGCACATTCATGAACGGGCCGGCACCTGTTCGTGAAGAACCATCGCGTACGCCCTCTCCCGCGCCGTCGCGGCCCGGGAGAGGGCCGTCCGCCTGCGCGAGGAGACAGCATGCAGAGGGTTTCCCGAAGATTGGCGCTGTTCGCCGCCGCCGCGGCCGCCCTGGTCGTGGGCGCGCTCACGGTCGCCGGCCCGGCCGCTCCACCCGCGGCCGCCGCGACCTCCAGCGGGGTCCGGATCGCCTACTTCGACCAGTGGTCCATCTACCAGAACGCCTACTACCTCAAGAACGTCGACACGATCGCCGGCAACCTCGACTACCTGCTCTACGACTTCGAGAACATCGACCCGAGCAACCTCACCTGCTTCGAAGCCACGAAGGCGACGACCCCGGACCCGGGCGGCGAAACCGACCCGAACGCCGGTGACGGCGGCGGCGACCAGTTCGCCGACTACCAGAAGTCGTTCGGCTCCGACATCAGCGTCGACGGCACCGCCGACGTCTGGAACCAGCCGGTCGCCGGCAACTTCCACCAGCTGCAGGAGCTCAAGGCGCGGCACCCGAACCTCAAGGTGCTGCTGTCGATCGGCGGCTGGACGTACTCGAAGTACTTCTCCGACGCCGCCGCGACCGACGCGTCGCGCAAGAAGTTCGTCAGCTCGTGCCTGGACATGTTCATCAAGGGCAACATCCCGGCGTCCGGCGGCTACGGCGGCCCGGGCACCGCGGCGGGCATCTTCGACGGCGTCGACATCGACTGGGAGTACCCGGGTTCGCCGACCGGCCACGTCGGCAACCACTACAACGCCGCCGACACCGCGAACTACACCGCGCTGATGGCGGAGTTCCGCAGCGAGCTGGACGCGTTGGGCGGCAAGCACTACGCGCTTTCGGCCGCGCTACCGGGCGGGCAGGACAAGATCGCGAAGATCCAGACCGACAAGATCGGCCAGTACCTGGACTTCGGCAACGCGATGACCTACGACATGCACGGCGCGTGGGACGCGACCGGGCCGACGAACTTCCAGGACCCGCTGTACTCCTCGCCGAGCGACCCGTCGGGCACGATCCCGCCGGGCACCGAGAAGTACACGACCGACTCGGTGATCAAGGACTACCTGCACGGCAACAGCGCGTACGGCATCGCCGGCGGCTTCCCGGCGAACAAGCTGACGCTGGGCATCCCGTTCTACTACCGCGGCTGGACCGGCGTGCCGGCCGGGTCGAACCACGGCCTGTACCAGTCGGCTTCGGGTCCGTCGCCCGGGCACGCCTTGAGCGGCAACGTCCCCGGCGTCGCGATGTACAAGGAACTGTCCGGCATCGTCGACAACCCGGCGGACACGTACTGGGACCCGGTCACGCAGTCGGCCTGGTTCTACGACGGGACGAACTTCTACGGCGGCTCGTCGGCCCAGTCCATCAAGGCGCGCACGGACTACATCCACTGCACGGGCCTCGGCGGCGCGATGATGTTCTCGCTCTACGACCTGGACCCGGGCTCGACGCTGTTCCACGCGGTGGTCAACGGCTTGGCGGCCTCGACCCCGAACTGCTCGGCCCCGCCGACGACAACACCGCCCACCACCACTCCCACGACTCCGACCACACCCACGACCCCGACCACTCCGCCGACGACCACGCCCACGACGCCGCCTTCGATCCCTGCCTGGGCACCGAACACTGCGTACGCGACGGGCGCGAAGGTGACCTACAACGGCGTCACGTACACGTGCCGCCAGGGCCACACCTCACTGGTGGGCTGGGAACCGCCGAACGTCCCGGCGCTCTGGCTCGCCGGCTGACGGCCGAAGTCCGTGAATGGCACATTGAGGGACTCCAAGTCCCTCAATGTGCCATTCACGGCTTGCGGTCAGTTGCCGGTGGGGGCGCCGACGCCGGGTGCGGGGGCCGTCGCGTTGCCGGCGATGCCGTAGCGGCCGGCGCCGCCGTCGAGCTGTTCCTTCAGCGCCAGCACCGTGCTCACCCGGCCGGCCGACGAGTCCACGTTGTCCACAGTGGACAGGATCGACGTAGCCGAGGTGTCCGCGCGGACCACGCCCAGCGCGCCCGTCCCCTCCGCGGAACCGGCGTCGCCGGCCAGGACCGTGCCCGCGCCACTGCGGTCGAGCTGCGTGGCGAACCGGGCGATCGTCGCCGCGCGGTCGCCCGCGCTGTCGCCGGTCGCCTGGCCCCCGGTCAGCACGATCGCCAGCTGCGCCGGCTTGACCTCCTGGCCCGCCTTGACGAACCCGCCGTCGGTGAGCCCGCCGATCGCGGCCGCCAGCTCGTCGCCCGAGGACTGCGGCTTCGCCGTGGTCTTGTCCAGCAGCAGCACCGAACCGAGCAGCGCGCCGGCCAGCGTGCCGGAGTCGCCCGCGGTCGGGAACTTCGAGCCGGCGGGCTGCAGGCGCGTGACGACATCGCGGAGCTGGTCGGCCTTCTCCGGGTCGGCGAACGCGGCCGTCAGCTGCACCTCACCGGTCACCGACGCACCGGACTGGCCGATCAGCTGCTTCAGCGCGTCCCGGTCGGCCGGGCGCGCGTCCTCGGTGGTCACGAGCACCACCGACCGCTTGTCCAGCGCCCCGGCGACGACCTTCGGCCCCATCGAGCCGGCGAACGCGTCCGCGTCGGCGAGCCGGGCGTTGAGCGCGTTGCGCTGCGCTTCGAGATCGGAAACCTGGCTGCCGAGGTCCTTCTTCTCCCCCGCCAGCCCGGACAGCAGCGAACCGTTCAGCGCCGTCGAACCGAGCACGACGCCGACGGCGAGCGCGAGGAAGCAGGCGGCGATGGAAACGACGTGGTAGCGCAGCGAAATCACGTGAACAATCCCTTGACCCAGGCGGTGAACGAGTTCCAGGTGCCCCGGAGCCAGTCCAGGTAGACCGAGCCCACATCGGACACCAGTAGGGCCGCGGCGACCACCACGACCGCGGCGAGCACGAGCAGCACGACCGCGCCGACCGACACCCGGCTGCGGTGCAGCGTCGCCACCGCCTTCCCGTCGACGAGCTTCGTGCCGAGCTTCAGCCGGGTCAGGAACGTCGACGGGTTCGACCCGGACCGGCCGTGGTCGAGGAACTCGCGCAGGGTGGCCTGGAAGCCGACCGTGACGACCAGGCTCGCGCCGTGCGCGTCGGCCAGCAGCAGCGCGAGGTCTTCGGCGTTGCCCGACGCCGGGAACGTCACCGCGCCGATGCCGAGGTCCTGGATCCGCTCGACACCGGGGGCGTGCCCATCGGGCTGCGCGGGCACCACGACCTCGGCGCCGCCGCGCAGCGTGATGGTGCCGATGCCGGTGGGGTCGCCGACGATGACGTCCGGCTTGTAGCCCTGCACGCGCAACGTGTCGGCGCCCGCGTCGACGCCGACCAGCACCGGCCGGTGCTCACCGATGTACTTCTTGAGCTTCTTGAGGTCCTCGGCGTGCCCGTTGCCGCCCGCGACGACCAGCACGTGCCGGTCGCGGACCACGACCTTCAGCTCCGGCACGCCGACGCCGTCGAGGATCAGCGTGCGCTCGCGGCGCAGGAACTCGATGGTGTTCGCCGAGAACGCCTCCAGCTGCGTCGACATCCCGGCCTTGGCCTCGATCATCTGGTCCGCGACGCTGTCGGCGGTCTGCTCGATTCCGGAGGCCACCTGGCGCTCGCCGATGTACACGACGCCGTCGTGCAGCCGCAGCTTCGTGCCGTCCTTGATCGAGCGCAGCAGCTCGCCGCCGACCGAGTCGACCAGCGGGACGCCGGCCGCGACGAGGATCTCGGGGCCCATGTTCGGGAACCGGCCGGAGATCGACGGCGACGCGTTGACCACGCCGGCGACCTCGGCCTCGACCAGGGCGTCGGCCGTCGCGCGGTCGAGGTCCAGCTGGTCGAGCACGACGATGTCGCCCGGACTGATCCGGCGCAGCAGCTCCCGGGTGCGGCGGTCGACCCGGGCGACCCCGGTGATCCCCGGGAGGGGTTCTTGGTTCCGCGTGAGCAAGCCGGTGAGCTTCATGTGGCCGATGGTGACAAATTTGCTCGTGGGACCACGGACGCCACGCCGTAGCAGGCGTGACTCGTTGTGGTGAGCCGGGTGTCGCATCCCCCGCGCGGGTCAGGCCTCCGACTCCTCCGAAAGCGACCCGAAACCGAGGTTCACCCAGGGGCTCGCCGGGTCCTGAAGGAGCTGGTGGTGGACCCGCACGGCCGCCGGGTACCACTCGCCGAACTCGTCGTCCTCGGCGTGCAGCACGCGGCCCATGACGTACCCGGCCGACAGGTCGGCCCATGACTGGTGGTAGCGGCGCGCGAGTGAACCGGCTTCGAGCACCATCAGTTCCGCTGTCAGCGCGTCACAATAACCGGCCGCCAGACCCCACCGGGCGATGTTGACCGCGCGGCCGACGTCCCACGACAGCGCCGTCGTGACGAAACCGTCCGGTTCGACGAGGCCGTCCGCGCGCAGCCGCTGCTCGCAGCGCGCCACCCGGCGGACGGTGTTCCGCAGCTCGTCGGCCTGGTCCGCGGCGTCGTTCTCCGCGCACCACCGGTCCACCAGCTCCACCCAGGTCAGCGGGTCGAACTCGCCGCTCGTCAGGCCGTACTCGGCGGCGAACCGCAGGCGCAGCATGAGCACGAGGTTGCCGGGCGTCAGCGCGTAGCCGTCGCCGATCAGGTCGGCCATCGTCGCGCGCCAGCCGGGCGGGTCCGGCACACCCCACCAGTCCCGCAGGCCCCGCACCTCGGCCACATAGTCGTGGCGGCGCGCGTCGAGCACGTTCCAGGGCGCCGCGTTGAGCACCGCCAGGTGCGCGCCGCAGGCCAGCGCGTGCGCGATCGGCCCTTCGAGGTGCCCGTACGGCGCGGTGATCAGCCACTCGACCTGCTCTTCCAGCGGCGTGACGTCGTCTTTGTGCGCGTCGAGCCACGGCTGCAGCGTCGCGCCCGGCAGCCGCCACTCGCCGCGGGTGCCGCGGTTGAACACGACCCGCTCGTGCCGCCCGACGCCGTCGACCGCCCAGTCCAGCGCGCCGCCCATGGCGACGACGTCCGGGCCGAGGTCGGGCAGCGCGCCGCGGGTGAAGACCTGCAGGAACTCGTCGCCGCCCGTCTCGAAGTAGACGTTGGGGAAGGTCTCCGCCCGCTCCTCGAGGATGCTGCGGGCGTCCACCCGCCGGATCGGGACGAACAGCTCTTCCCCGGCCAGCAGGCCGAGGTAGCGGTCGAGGTCGCTGTCGCGCCGGGCGGCGGCCAGCTGGGCCTCGACGTCGGCGGGCGGCGGCAGGATCACAGGGCGGCTCCCTCCGCTCGGCCGGTCAGCACGACGAGCTTGCCCGCCGTCCGGTTGTGCTCCAGGTCGTCGTGCGCCTGCCGGATCTCCGTCATCGCGTACACCTTCGCCGGACCGAGACTCGCTTCGCCGGCGGCGATCCGGTCGAGGTGGCGCTGGAGGACGGAGGCGGGCAGGTCGTCCGCCTCACCACCATAAGCGGTCAACCGCACCCCGGCGGGAAGGTAGCCGATCGGATAGAAGTTCGAGATCGTCCAGTGGTTGGACAACATGCCCGTGAAGCAGACGGTGCCGTGCACGCGGGTGGCCTTCAGGGTGTCCGGCAGGGTCGGCGTCCCGACGAGTTCGAGGGCCGCGTCGACGCCTTCGGGCGTGATTTCCCGGACTTGCTTCGCGATGTCGCCGTCGTCGAGCAGGGGGTGGTCGACGCCGTGGTCGCGCAGGGTTTCGAGCCGGTCCGGCTGCCGGGTGGTCGCGAAGACCGTGGCGCCGAGGTCTTTCGCCAGGGCCGCGGTGGCGAAGCCGAGCGCGGACGTGCCACCACGGATCAGCAGGGTCTGGCCTTCGCGCAGGTCGAGGCCGGTGGTGAGGGAGCCGTACGCGGTCTGGAGCGTCTCCGGGACCTGGCCGAGCACCTCCCACGGCAGTGCCGAGCGGAACGGGATGACCTGTCCCTGCGGCACGACCGTGTATTCGGCGTAGCCGCCGTCGAAGGTGCGGCCCATCCCGCCCATCATGGTCGCGACCTGCTGCCCGGGCTCGAGTTCGCCGCTGGGATCGGCGTCGACCACACCGACGGCCTCGATGCCGGGCACGCGCGGGAACGTGACGCCCTCGGCCAGGCCCAGGCGGGTGTGCAGCTCGGACCGGTTGAGGCCGAACGCCTTGACGGCGATCCGCACCCAGCCCGGCTTCGGCTCGGGCATGGGGAAGTCCGTGAGTTCGAGGTTCTCGACGGGACCGGGTTCTCGGAGTACGACCGCGCGCATCTCGGGTCCTTTCTTCGCATGCGAACAGTCCGCACAACAACTGTCCGCGCGAGTAGTATTCCCGGGGTGAGCCTGTCTCGAGAGCACGACACGGCGTGGCGGGGTTTCCTGCGCTCGTCGGCGCTGCTGCTGAGGGTGCTGGACGCGGAGCTGCGGGCCGAGCACGGCATGACGCACCGGACGTACGACGCGCTGGTCCAGCTCTCGGAGGCCCCGGACCGCCGGCTGCACATGAAGGACCTCGCGGCGGCGCTGGTCCACAGCGCGAGCGGCCTGACGCGCATCGTCGACGGCCTCGAGCAGTCGGGCTACGCGCGGCGCGAGCCCGACCCGGCCAACCGCCGGTCCACGCTGGTGGTGCTGACACCGGAAGGCTTGGCGGCGCTGGAGAAGGCGTGGCCGACGCACGTCCGCGGCGTCGAGCGCCACTTCGCGGCTCAGGTGAGCCCCGAGCAGGCGCGGGTGCTGGCGGAGGTGTTCGGGCGGATCACCGCGGACCTGGACGCAGACGACCGTCCGCGGTCCTGACCCAGGAGCTCTCCCCGTCGTTGAACGTCACCGACATCGCCAGCTCCATGGCGGCGGTGAACTCCTCGAGCGCGGCCTGCCCGGCTCGTTCGTTGCGGCCGTCGACGGGCGCGCGGTCCCGCTGGTACCGCTGCCACTCCGGCGTCATGAGCAGGTCGGAGTCGAACGCCGAGGCGTCCGGGGGTTCCGGAAGAGCTTCGAACTCGACGTCGGCCAGCGCTCGCGCACGGATGGCGTCGTGCAGGCCCGCTGCCACATCCGGCAGCGGCTGCGGCTCCTCGGAAGGCGGCAGCGTGCCCGCGGAGTGGACGAAAGCATCGACGCCGTTCAGCGTGAACCGGATGACGACGTCGTACATCGGCGTCGGAGCGCCGTTGCGGAAGAACACCTGCGGCCGGGCGACCGGCGGGAGTGCCCAGACCGCGAACTTCGCCGCGCGGTCCCGGGTCGCCGCCTCTTCCAGGCGTCTCAGCTGTTCGGACTGCGTCCGGTTGGTCGCGACGGTCGCCCGCACCGCGATCCCGGCGGCGACCAGGGCGAGGAGGGCGATGACCGCGGAGCCCAGGCTGAACCACACGGACAGCCAGTCCGTGACCTTCGGTTCGTCGGCGAGCTGCGGCACGTCTCACCTTCGGAAGCTACTTCTTCTTGGCCCGCTTGCGTTTCGGCTCGAACTCGGTCTTGTCCTTCTCCGCCGTCGCCAGGAGCTCCTCGGCGTGCGCGCGGCCGGTCTCGTTGTCCATGCCGGCCAGCATCCGGGCCAGCTCGCTCACCCGGTCACTCTGGCTCAGGTTCTTCACACCGCTGCGCGTGACGCCGCCGCTGTGTCCCTTGTCCACCACCAGGTGCTGGTCGGCGAACGCGGCGACCTGCGGCAGGTGCGTGACCACCAAGACCTGGTGGGTCCGCGCCAGCCGGGCCAGCCGGCGGCCGATCTCGATCGCCGCCCGGCCGCCGACCCCCGCGTCGACCTCGTCGAACACCAGGGTCTGCACCGTGTCCGCGTGCGCGAGGACCACCTCGATCGCCAGCATCACCCGCGACAGCTCACCGCCGGACGCGGCCTTGTGCACCGGCAGCGGCGGCGCGCCGTCGTGGGCCCGCAGCAGCAGCTCGACGTCGTCGACGCCGTCCGAGCCCGCGTGCACCGCGCGGCCGTCGAGGGTCAGCGCGTGCGTGTCGCCGTGCTCGGCGGGGCGCTGCTCGACCGTCACCTCGATCGCGGCCTGGCCCATCGCCAGCCCGGACAGCTCCTTCGTGATCTCCGCGGCCAGCTCGGCCGCCGCCTTCTCGCGGGCCGCCGACACCTCGACGGCGTGCGCGGCCAGCTGCACCGCAAGCTGGTCGCGCCGCATGGCCAGCTCCGCCAGCGCCTCTTCCGAGGTGTCCATGGACTCCAGGCGGCGCCGGGCGTCGTCGGCCCAGGCCAGCACGCCGTCGACGTCCGCCGCGTACTTGCGGGTCAGCCGCTTGAGGTCGCCCTGGCGCGCCAGGACCTTCTCCAGCAGCGCCGGGTCGGCGTCCAGCGTCTCGACGTAGCTGCCGAGCTCGGCCCCGACGTCGGCCAGCAGCACCGACGCCTCTTCCAGCCGCGGCGCCAGCTCCCGCAGCACGGCGTCCTCGGACGTCGAGAGCCGCCGCAGCGCCTCCGAGACCAGGCCGGCCGCGCTCGGGACGTCCGGATCGCCGTCCAGCGAGCCCGACACCGCGACGTGCGCCTCGGTCGCGGTCGCGCGCAGCTCGTCGACCGCCGCGAGCCGCTTGATCTGTGCGGTGAGCTCGACGTCTTCGCCCGGCTGCGGCGCGACGGCGTCGATCTCGGTGAGCCCGTGCTTGAGCAGGTCGGCCTGCTGGGCCAGCTCCCGCGAGCGCGTGGAGCGCTCGGTCAGCTCGGCGATCACCGCCAGCCACTCGGTCCGGATCTCCTGGTACGCGCGCAACGGCTTCGACACCGAGTCGCCGGCGAACCGGTCGATGACCGCGCGCTGCTCGGCGGGCCGCAGCAGCCGCAGCTGGTCGTTCTGCCCGTGCACCGCGATCAGCTGTTCGGACAGCTCCGCGAGCACGCCGACCGGCACGGACCGGCCGCCCAGGTGGGCCCGGGACCGGCCGTCGACGGCGACCGCGCGCAGCGCGATCACGCTGCCGTCCTCGTCCACGTCCGCACCCGAATCGGTGACGATCCGTTCGGCGCCTTCGACGCCCGAGTAGGTGAACCGTCCTTCCACGAACGCCTTGAGCATCCCCGTCCGGACCTTGGACACCTCGGCCCGGCCCCCGGAGAGCAAGTGCAACCCGGTGACGACCATGGTCTTTCCCGCACCCGTCTCACCGGTGACAACGGTGAAGCCCGCGTGCAGTTCCAGCAGGGCGTCCTCGATGACTCCGAGGCCCTGGATGCGCATCTCGGCCAGCACGCCGCCTACCGTAGCGGCCCCCACCGACACTCTGCGCGTGCGGGCGCCCGGCGAGTCGCCGATATGTTCGAATGGATCGCCGAGCGGTCCTTATTCGCAGGGGCGCGCGTGCCGCTCGCGCCAGCTCTTCACCGGCAGCGAGAACTTCTGCACCAGGCGGTCGGTGAACGGCCCGTCCCACAACCGGACCAGCCGGACGGGGGTCTTGCCGCACGTCACCCGGACCCGGGCCCCCGGCGGCAGGTCGATGAGCCGGCCGCCGTCGCAGGTCAGGACCGCCGACGAGCCGTCGGGGTCGATCCCGACGGTGATCACCGAGTTCCGCGAGACGACCAGCGGCCGCGCGAACATCGCGTGCGCGTTGCTCGGCACCACCAGCAGCGCCTGGACGTCCGGCCAGATGATCGGGCCGCCCGCGGAGAAGGCGTAGGCCGTCGAACCGGTCGGTGTGGCGCACAGCACACCGTCGCAGCCGAAGGCGGACACCGGCCGGCCGTCGACCTCGATGAGCGCGTCCAGGACCCGCTCGCGCGTGCTCTTCTCGACGCTGGCCTCGTTGAGCGCCCAGGTGCGGGCGAGCTCGGTGCCGCCGTCGGTGACGGTGACGTCGATGGTCATCCGCTCTTCGACCTGGTAGTCGCCGTCGACGACGCGCTGCACGGTGTCGGCCAGCGCGTCCGAGTCGGCCTCGGCGAGGAAGCCGACGCGCCCGAGGTTCACGCCGAGCACCGGCACCCCCGCCGGGCGGGCCAGCTCGGCCGCGCGCAGCAGCGTGCCGTCGCCGCCGAGGACGAACACCAGCTCGACGCCGTCGGCGGGGTTGTCGTCCGGGTCCACGACGGTGCAGGTCGACCCGACGCCGTGGTTGTCCGGGTTGATGAGCGCGCAGACGTCTTCCTCGATCACCCGGATCCGGATGCCGGCCTTGGCGAAGCGCGCCGAAACCTCGCGCGCGGCCTCGCCCGTCGCTTCGCGATCGGGGTGCACCATGAGGAGAACTTCACGTTCGGTGGTCATGCGGGCCCTTCCTCGACGGCGGTTCGGACGAGCCGCTCGGCCTCAGACCTGTCTACCGCGTCCACAGTGGACTCGGCCACACGTTCTTCAGTGACACGGACTTTGCCCAGCCACACGAAGTACTCGACGTTCCCGGACGGCCCGGGCAGCGGGCTCGCGGTGACGCCGCGCAGCGCGAGCCCCAATTTCGCGGCCTCGTCGATGACGGTGAGCACCGACTCGGCGCGCAGCTCCGGGTCGCGGACGACCCCGCCGCTGCCGAGCCGGTCCTTGCCCACTTCGAACTGCGGTTTCACCATCGGCACCAGGTCGGCGCCGTCGCGCGCGCAGGCGGCGAGCGCGGGCAGCACGAGCTTGAGCGAGATGAACGAGAGGTCCCCGACGACGAGGTCGACCTGCCCGCCGAGGTCCTCGGGGGTGAGGTTGCGGACGTTGGTGCGGTCCATGACCACCACCCGTTCGTCGGTGCGGATCCGCCAGTCGAGCAGGCCGCGGCCCACGTCGGCGGCGATCACGGTCTCGGCGCCGTTCCGGAGCAGGACGTCGGTGAAGCCGCCGGTGGACGCGCCGGCGTCGAGGCAGCGCTTGCCCTCGACGCTCAGGCCCGTGAACGCTTCCAGGGCGCCGAGCAGCTTGTGCGCGCCGCGGGAGGCCCAGCCGGGGTCGTCCTCGTCCTTCACGACGATGGGCGCGTCGGTCTCGACACCGGTGGCGGGCTTGGTCGCCACCATGCCGCGCACGGTGACCTTGCCGGCGGTGATCAGGGCCGAGGCCTGCTCACGCGACCGGGAGAGGCCGCGCCGAACCAGTTCCGCGTCGAGGCGCGCCCGCTTGGGCACCGTGGTCAGACCTTGTCGATGCTGGAGAGGGCGACCGTCAGCTCGGTGTGCACGGCGTCGAAACGCTCGACGTGCTCCGCGAGCGGAAGCGCGTCGAGGTCGTCCAGGCCGGCGACGGCCTCGTCGATGCCGGCCCGCGGGTCGGTCTGCTGCGCGAACGAACCGGGCGGCGGGCCCGGCACGGGGTAGGGGTGATCCTGCACGTCACGAACGGTATCAGTCAGGACAGGCCGAGCCGTGCCGCGGCGTCCCCGCCGACCTCGGTGACGCCCGTCTCCCAGGCTGTGTGGCACAGCGCGCGGAGCAGGTCCAGGTCGTCGCCGTCGCCACTCGCGGTCAGGACGCCGTCCTGGGCGGTGACCATCCAGCCCGGGCGGGGGCCGATCTTCAGGTCCTCGGCCTTGCCTTCGAGCGCCGTGAGGTCCTCGGCGAGGTAAGTGGCGCGCTCGGCCGGGATCGCCTCGATCAGCTGTTTCGGCGTCGCGACCCCGGAAAGCACGACGAGCGAGTCCATGCCCGCCGCGACCGCGCCGGCGATGTCGGTGTCCAGCCGGTCACCGACGACGAGTGGATGCCCGGCACCAGCCGACTTCGCCGCGGTCTCGAACAGCAGCGGCTGCGGCTTCCCGGCGACGAGCGGCTCGACGTCAGTGGCGGTCCGCAGCGCGGCGACCATCGAGCCGTTGCCCGGCAGCAGCCCGCGCTCGCTGGGCAGGGTGGCGTCGACGTTGCAGGCCACCCAGAGCGCGCCGGCGCGGATGGCCAGGCAGGCTTCGGCCAGCGCCGCCCAGGTGTTGTCGGGCGAGTGCCCCTGGACGACCGCCTTGACGCTCCCGGCGTTCTTCCGCACCGGCTTCAGGCCGGCCCCGGCGACCTCGTCGGAGAGCGCCCGGGTCCCGACGACGAGGACTTCCGCGCCCGGCTCGAGCCGCTCGGCCAGTAGCTGCACGCCGGCCTGGGCGCTGGTGTGCACCTCATCGGTCTCGGCGGGCATGCCGAGACCGGTGAGGTGCGCGACGACCTCGTCCGGTGCCTTGGACGCGTTGTTCGTCACGAACCGGACGGGAGTGCCGTGCTCACGCGCGGCCCGCACCGTCTCCGGGGCGCCCGGGATCACCCGGGAGCCGTGGTAGACGGTGCCGTCGAGGTCGAACAGGACCGCGTCGTAGGCCGCGAGCAGAGCGTCACTCATCCGATTCTTCGGTGTCCTTTTCGTTCTTTTCGTTCTTTTCCGCGTTGTCGGTGTTCTCGTTGGCCAGGTCCGCGGCCCGCTCGGAGGCGTCGGTCTCGTCCTCCGCGTCGGCCTCGGCCGCGTTGAGGAACCAGCGGACGGCCTCCTCCTTGCGCCCGGCGGCCGCGAGGTTGTCGGCGTAGGCGTAGAAGAGCCGCGCGCTCCACGGGTCGCGCTTCTCGGCCTTGAGGTCGGCGCCCTGCAGCGAGACGACGGCGGCGTCGAGCTGCCCGAGGTCCCGCCGCGCACCGGCCGCGACGATGGCGAGCTCGACCTGGGTGGCCTTCGTCAGCTTCGCCGTGTCGGTTTCCTTCGCGAGGTCCAGCGCCCGCTCGGGCCGGCCCAGCGCGCGCTCGGCGTCGGCGATGATCGCGATGTGGTCGTCGCTGCGGGTCATCCGCCGGACGGCGCGCAGTTCCGACAGCGCCTCCGACCAGTTGCCGGAGTGGTAGGCGACCAGGCCGAGCGCCTCCCGCACGATCGGGATGCGCGAGGCCTTGGCCTTGGCGTACTTGGCGTGCTCGAGCGCGGCCTCGGGATCGCTGTCGAGCAGCCCGCCGGCGGCGACGAGGTGCTTCCCGACGGTCTCGGCGAGGCCCTTCGGCAGGGTCCTCAGCTCGCGACGGGCGTCCTCGTCGAGGTCGGAGAACTCGATGTCCTCGGGCAGCTCCGGCGCTTCGAGGAGCTCCCTGGCGAGGGCCTCGTCACCGAGCGCGGACCCGACCTTGGGCCGCGTTTCCCGGTAGCCCGCGGGACGGTCGCTGCCGCGCTTGTCCGTACCCCGCTTGTCCGTGCCCCGGAAGCCGCCGCCGGTCCGGGGACCGCGGTCGTCGTCACGGCGCTGGTAGCTGCCGCTGCTGCCCCGGGAGTCGCTGCTCCGATCGTTGCTCTTGTCGTTGTCGCGACGCTGGTAGCTGCTGCCGCCGCCGCGAGAGTCGCTGCTCTTGTCACTGTCACGGCGCGGGTAGCTACCGCTGCTGCCCCGGGAGTCGCTGCTCCGGTCGCTGCCGCGGTCGTTGTCACGGCGCTGGTAGCTGCTGCTGCCACCGCGAGAGTCGTTGCTCTTGTCGTTGTCGCGACGCTGGTAGCTGCCGCTGCTGCTCCGGGAGTCGCTGCTCCGGTCACTGCCGCGGTCGTTGTCGCGACGCTGATAGCTGCCGCCGCCACCGCGCGAGTCGCTGCTCTTGTCACTGTCGCGACGCTGGTAACCACCGCTACCGCCGCGAGAGTCGCTGCCACGGTCACTGCTCTTGTCGTTGTCGCGACGCTGGTAGCTGCCACCGCGCGAATCGTCCCGGCGGTCGTCGGAGCGGAAGCCGCCCGTCTTGCCGCCGCGATCGTCGCTTCCGCGGGCGCGGTCACTCGAGCCGTACCCACCGGTGCGGCTGCCGCGGTCGTCGTCGCGGCGCTGGTACCCGCGCGAATCGTCGCGACGGTCGCTCCCGCCGCGGTTGCGGTCGTCGGACCGGAAACCACCGGTCTTGCCACCGCGGTCGTCATCGCGGCGCTGGTACCCGCGCGAATCGTCGCGACGGTCGCTGCCACCGCGGTTGCGGTCGTCGGACCGGAAGCCGCCCGGCTTGCGGTCGTCGTCGCGGCGCTGGTAGCTGCCGCGGGAGTCGTCCTTACCGCGGGCGTCCGAGCGGAAACCACCCGAACGAGCACCACGGTCGTCGCCGCGCGAGGAGCCGCCGCGGTCCTCCCAGCGGGGCTTGCGGTCGCCGAACGACGCCTTGCCCTGGGGGCGGCTGCCGCCGGGACGGCCGCCGCGGTCGTCGGAGCCGCGGCCCGAACGCTCGCCGCCGCGGTCGTCGTGACGGCCACCGGAACGGTTGCCGCCGCGGTCATCGAACCGGCCGCCGCCCGTACGGGCCGGGCCACCGGAGAACTTGCTGCCGCCGCCGGGCCGGCCGGCCCGGTCACCGGAGTCGCGGGAGCTGCCGCGGCGCTCGTCGCGGTCGCCGGTGCGGCCGCTGTCACGGCTCTGACCTGCGTATCCGCCCCGCTGGTCGCGGTCGCGGGGACCGTCGCCACCGCGGAAGGGCTTGCCGCCGCCACGGACCCCGTGGTCGTCCCGGCGCGGCCGGCCCTGGTGCGTGTTGTCGCGGCCGCCGCGGTCCTGCCGCGCACCGCGCCGGTCTCCTCCGGGTCCGTCCGATCGGCCCCGGGAGCCTTCGTCCCGGCGTGCCGACCGGCCTGACCCATCATCCGCTGAGTCTCGTCGACCGAACTCGGACACCTGGCCTCCTGCCGTGGAAAAATCTTGTTCTGGACATACACGTACGGCCCGCTAGGGCAGCCAACTGGCTATCCTAACGGGCCGTACGGAACGTTAGTTCGGCGGTGTCCTACTCTCCCACAACCCTTCGGTTGCAGTACCATCGGCGCTGTCAGGCTTAGCTTCCGGGTTCGGAATGGGACCGGGCGTT
>NZ_JBEZHS010000056.1:0-36385 GCF_040650695.1 Amycolatopsis sp. NPDC048633 | reverse complement strand
CGGAATAGGCGTAACCCCCGGCGAGGGGTGCCCGGGGGCGGCCGCCGCCCCGCGGCCCCCCCCCCGCGACCGTGAGGGCCACCAGGGTCGCCGCGCCGAGCGCCATTCCCGTCCAGGCGACGCTCGGGAAGCCCAGCCCGGCGCCGATCGCGACCCCGCCGAGCCACGGGCCGATCGTGTTGCCGACGTTGAAGGCCGCGGTCGTGCTGGCGCCGACGAGGGTCGGCGCGTTCCCGGCCACCGCGTACGTGCGGACGTTCAGCGCCGGGTTGGCGCCGAACCCGGCGGCCCCGAAGACGAGCACGGCCGCCACCGCGACACCCGCGTCGGTCGTGAGGGCCAAGACGAGCAGTGATGCCAAGGCGAGCCCGACGCAGCCGTAGAGCGTGGCGAACGGGTGGCGGTCGGCGAGCCGGCCGCCCACGCTGATCCCGATGAGCGCGCCCACGCCGAACAGCGCGAGGACGCCCGGCACCCAGGACTCCGGGAGACCGTCGGTTTCGGTCAGCAGCGGTGCGAAGTAGCTGAACGCGGCGAAGATCATGGCCTGGCACAACGCGATCACGCCGAGCGCGAGCCAGACCCGGCCGCGCCGGTACAGCCGCAGCTCGGTCCGGACGCTCATCCCGCCGCCGGTCGTCTCCGGCACCAGCGCGGCCACTCCGGCCGCCGCGAGCAGCGTCACCGCCGCGACCGCCCAGAACGCCGTCGGCCAGCCCGCGTGCTGGCCGATGAACGTGCCCGCGGGGACGCCCGCGATGTTCGCCACGGTCAGCCCGCCGACCAGCACCGCCATCGCCCGGCCGCGGCGCTCGACGGGCACCAGGGCGATCGTCGTCGCGACGGCGACGGCCCAGAAGCCCGCGCAGGCGAGCGCGGCCACCACTCGCGTCGCGAACAGCAGCGCGTACCCGGTGGAGAGTGCGCCTACGACGTGCGCGGCGAGGAAGACCCCGAGCAGCACCAGGAGCGTCCGGCGGCGGGGGAGCCGCAGGGTGCCGATCGCCAGCAGCGGCGCGCCCACGACCATGCCGATCGCGAAGGCGGAGATCAGCAGCCCGGCGTCGGGGATGCTCACGCCCAGGTCGGCGGCCATCCCGGGGAGCAGGCCGGTGATCATGAACTCGGACGTGCCCAGCGCGAACACGCTGAGCCCGAGGACGAAGACGGCCAGCGGCACGGGTCCTCCTTGGTTGTGTATCGGTCAGTACAAAATTCGGGCAGCGTTCCTTGCTGGGCGGTGTTCTCTATCGGGCGATCGCCGACAGGGCGAGGTCCGCGACGGCGTGCATGGCCTCGCCGCTCGCGCCCCGGCGGGACATCACGCGCAGGCCGGAGATGGTGCTCAACAGGAACTCCGCCACGTCGGCCGGGTCGCGGCCGGGCCGCAGGCTGCCGTCGAGGACGCCTTCCCGCGCGCACTCGGCGAGGAGGGCCAGCTGCTTCTCGGTGTCGCGGCGGAGGGCTTCGCCGATCTCGTCGTCGGGGGTGCCCAGCTCGGCGAGGGTGTTCACGACGAGGCAGCCGCGGCGGCCGTGCTCCAGTTCGTCGTCGACGAGGGCGTCGAACATGGCCGCGATCCGTTCGGTGGCCGTGCCGGGGCTCTCGAGGATGGCTTTCCGGCCGGCGAGCCCTTGACCGCTGTAGTGCGTCAGGGTCCGGTGGAACAGGGCTTTCTTGCTGGTGAAGGTGTTGTAGACGCTGCTGCGCCCGAGCCCGGTGGCCGCGCACAGGTCCTGCGTCGACGTCGCCTCGTAGCCGTGGGTCCAGAACGCGTGCATCGCGCTCTCGACGGCGGCGGTCTCGTCGAACTCCCGTGGCCTGGCCATGTCGTCACGGTACCAGGGTTTTGTACTGGTCGATTCATAACTGGCCCCCGTCAGCGTGCGGGCCGCCACATCGGCAAGATGGACGAGGTGGGATACGACGCGTTGCTGTGGCTTTCGTTCGGCGGTCCGGAAGGGCCTGACGACGTCATGCCGTTCCTCGAGAACGTCACCAGGGGCCGGGGTGTGCCGCGGGAGCGCCTCCTCGAGGTCGCCGAGCACTACCGGCACTTCGGCGGCGTCTCGCCGATCAACAAGCTGAACCGCGACGCGATGGCCGCGGTCGAGAAGCAGCTCGCGGCCGCCGGCGTGGACCTGCCGGTGCACTTCGGCAACCGCAACTGGCACCCGATGGTCGAGGACACCCTGGCGTCGCTGACCTCGGAGGGGGCAAAGCGCGTTCTGGTGTTCCCGACGAGCGCGTACGGCGGCTACTCGGCGTGCCGCCAGTACGACGAGGACATCGAGCGCGCCCGCGCGGCGGTCGGCCCCGATGCCCCCGAAATGGTGAAGCTGCGCCAGTTCTTCGACCACCCGCTGTTCGTCTCGGCGGTCGCGGACGGCGTGCGCGCGGCCCACGCGTCGCTGGGTGACGCACCCGGGATCCGCACGGTGTTCACGGCTCACTCGGTCCCATCGAGCGCGGACGCTGCTTCGGGTCCGCCCTCCGGCGGCGGCCGCCGGTACTCCCGCCAGATCGCCGAGGCGGCTCGCCTGGTCGCGGCCGAAGCGGGCATCTCGGACTACGACGTGGTCTGGCAGTCGCGCTCGGGGCCGCCACAGGTGCCGTGGCTGGAGCCGGACATCGTCGACCACATCGACGCGCTGCACGAGTCGGGGGTGACCGGGGTCGTCGTCTCGCCGATCGGGTTCGTCTCGGACCACCTCGAGGTGATCTGGGACCTCGACAACGAGGCGGCCGAGCGGGCGGCGGAGCACGGAATGGCGTTCGCCCGCGCGGCGACGGCGGGTTCGGACCCGAGGTTCGCGGAGCTGGTGGTGGAGCTGGTCCGCGAGCACACGCACGGAGTGGAGCCGCGCAAGCTGTCCTCGTTCCCGGCGGCGGGCTGCACGGTGAACGGCGCGCCGTGCGCGGTGGGCTGCTGCGAACCGGCCAAGCGCCCGGCCCGCTGAGCCCGGCGGGTCACGCCGCCGGTTCGTGCCAGGGAAATCCGTCCGGGTCGGCGGCCACCCGGGCCGCCAGGTCTTCGTCGACGTGCCCGTGGACGTCGTCCCGGAAGGGAAAGTCTTCCGGCCCGACCGTGAGCTTCGCGACCGGCCGCACCGGCACCGGGCTCGCGACCTGGACCGGCCGGATCCCGCCGTTCGGGGGTTCGAGCTCGAAGGTGGCGGCCGGCAGCAGGTACACGGTGCCGGTCCGCCACGGCCGCAGAGCCAGGGCCGGCGCGCTGATCGAGAAGTAGTACCGCGCCTCGCCGCCGAAGCGGACGCACCCGTTGCACATCAAGGGCACGCGGGCGCGGTCCAGGACCGCGTAGAAAACCGGCCAGACACCGTCGGCCGCCGCGAACACCGCGTGCCGGCCGCCGAAAGCGGTCGGATCGTCGGGGGTGCGGGGCGTGAACTCGGCGATACCGGGATTGCCCGAGCCGTGCAGGACGTGCTCCGCCCGGTCCGCGGCGTGGCACAGGAACTGCCACTTCGGTGCGTCGACCCGGTAGTCGATCGGCCGGTCCGGCCCGGCCGCGATCGCGCGGTCCAGGACTTCGTCGAACTCGGCGCGCAGCGCCCGGGACGTCGGCGCGACCGGCCGGGGCAGCCAGTAGGCGGGCAGCTCCACCGAGCCGAGGCTACGCGCGTCAGCCTTCGCGAGCCGTCTGCTCGGCGAACACCCGCACCGCCTCGTTGACCGCCGCGCACCGGGCCGTCCGGACCGCGTCCGACAGTGGTCGTAGCGCCTCGGCCCGCAACGACGAAGCCGATGCCGACAGTGCTCCGCCCGGGTCGTCCGACGAGGCGATCGCCAGGATCGCCGCGATCTCCTCCGCCCGCTGCAGCACCCGCAACGAGCGCCCCGGGGTGCCCGCCGGCCAGTCGACGTCCGGCCGGGACCGCAGGTGCGCCGACAGCTCGGCCCGCACTCCCGGCCGGTCCGAAGCCACGTCCAGTGCCTGCAGCGCCCCCGCGCTGTTGCGGATCGCGTCCGTCAGCCCGTGCTCGGCGTCCGCCAGCCCGACGTACTCGGGCGCGGCCGCCGGGGACAGCGAGAAGACCGTCCAGCGCACCAGGCCCTCGGCGATCGGCTGCGGCACCAGCCCGAAGCCGAGCTCCGGGAGGACCACCGCGTCGCCCGCGCGCAGCGCCGCCTCCGCGAACGGACCGGCGCCGCCGAGGCCGCGGACGTCGCCCGGGACCGGGAGCACCAGCCGCATGCTTTTCGCTCCCTGCGAACGCAGCGCCATCAGCAGCTGGACCGGGGTGGCCGCGCGGTTGAACGCCAGCGGCAGCGTGAACGCCTCGGCCGCGGCGGCGTCGGCCGCCACGACGTCGTGGGCTTCACCCCACGCGAGCAGGGCGTCGAGGACATCGTCGGACGCGGCGGCTCCGTTCAGCCACGCGGAGGACCAGACGGCGAAGGTCGCACTGGGACGGCACACGACGCCCTATTTTACCGGGCCCTCCCACACTCCGGCAGCGCGCCCACGCTGGAGTGGCTCCACATCGACGGGCCGCCGATCCGGCAGTAGCGTCGAACGGGTGAACGCAGTTCCAGACGCACTTCCCCGCACCGCCGGGGCCCTGCGCGCGGCCGGGTACGAGCCCCGCCCGATCGCGCGAGAGATCCACGACAACCTGCTGACCGCCCTCCGCACGGGGGTCGACGCCTGGCCGGGCATCGTCGGGTTCTCCCGCACCGTGCTCCCGCAGCTCGAACGCGCGCTGCTGGCCGGGCACGACGTCGTCCTGCTCGGCGAACGCGGGCAGGGCAAGACCCGCCTGCTCCGCACCCTCTCCGGGCTCCTCGACGAGTGGACGCCCGTCATCGAGGGCTCCGAGCTGGGCGAACACCCGCTGCAGCCGATCACGCCCGCCTCCATCCGGCGTGCCGCCGAGCTCGGGGACGAGCTGCCGGTCGCCTGGCGCCACCGCTCCGAGCGCTACACCGAGAAGCTCGCCACGCCGGACACCTCGGTCGGCGACCTGATCGGCGACGTCGACCCGGTGAAGGTCGCCGAGGGCCGCAGCCTGGGTGACCCCGAGACCATCCACTTCGGCCTGGTCCCGCGCGCCCACCGCGGCATCGTCGCGATCAACGAGCTGCCCGACCTCGCCGAGCGCATCCAGGTCGCGCTGCTGAACGTGATGGAGGAGCGCGACATCCAGGTCCGCGGCTACACGCTGCGGCTGCCCCTGGACGTCCTGCTCGTCGCCACCGCGAACCCCGAGGACTACACCAACCGCGGCCGGATCATCACCCCGCTCAAGGACCGCTTCGGCGCCGAGATCCGCACCCACTACCCCCTCGACGTGGAGTCGGAGGTGGCCGTCGTCCGGCAGGAAGCCCACCTGGTCGCCGAAGTCGGCGAGCCGCTGCTGGAGGTCATCGCCCGGTTCGTCCGGAACCTCCGGGAATCGCCGGTCATCGACCAGCGCTCCGGCGTCTCGGCGCGGTTCGCCGTCGCCGCGGCGGAAACAGTGGCCGCGGCGGCGTTGCGACGCGCGGCGCTGACCGGGGAGGAGCCCGCCGTGGCCCGCCCCGTCGACCTCGACGCCGTCCCGTCGGTGCTGCGCGGCAAGATCGAGTTCGAGCCCGGCGAAGAAGGTCGCGAGGTCGAACACCTCGTGCACCTGCTGCGCCGTGCGATCGCCGAGACCGCCCGCGAGCGGTTCGCGGGCCTCGACCTGCGGCCGCTGGCCGACGCGGTCGCCGAAGGACACCTGGTCGCCACCGGCGAGCGCGTGCCGGGCGCGGACGTCCTGAAGGCCCTGCCTGAGCTCCCGGTGCTGCACGAGGTCGCGCAGCGCGCCGGCGTCTCACCCGACGAACCGGCCGGGCGCATCGCGGCCGCCGTCGAGCTCGCCCTCGAATCGCTGTTCCTGGCCCGGCGGCTCGCCAAGGACTCCGACGACACGACGACCGTCTACGGCCGATGACCGCGGTCCCGCTTCCCGACGGCTACTCCTACGGCCCGTGGCACGACGGGCCCGACCCGCTCGCGCCGCCGGCCGACCTGCGCGACGCGCTCGACGAGATCGGCCGCGAGGTGATGGCCGGGGCGTCGCCGCGGTCCGCGCTGGAGGAGCTGCTCCGGCGCGGCACGGAGCGCACCTCGGGCCTGGACGAGCTGACCCGGCGCCTGTGGCAGCGCCGGTCGCAGATCCAGCGGCGCAACAACCTCGACGGCACCCTGCAGGAGGTCCAGCGCCTGCTGTCCGACGCCCTCGACGCCGAACGGCGCGAGCTGTTCCCGGACCCGGACGACGACGCCCGCTTCCGGGAGGCGCAGCTCGACGCGCTGCCGCCGGGCACCGCGGCGGCCGTCAACGAGCTTTCCGAGTACGACTGGCGCTCGGAGCAGGGCCGGGAGAACTACCAGAAGATCCGGGACCTGCTCGGCCAGGAGCTGATGGAGTCGCGCTTCCAGGGCATGAAGCAGGCGCTGCAGAACGCCGGTCCCGAGGACGTCGAGCGGATCAACGAGATGCTCTCCGACCTCAACGACCTGCTCGCCTCCCACGCTCAGGGCGCCGAGGACATCCAGGAGCGCTTCGACGACTTCATGGCCAAGCACGGGGAGTTCTTCCCGGAGAACCCGCGGAACGTCGAAGAGCTGATCGACGCGCTCGCCGAGCGGTCCGCGGCGGCCCAGCGGATGCTCAACTCGATGTCGGCCGAGCAGCGCGCGGAGCTGGCCGAGCTGACCCAGCAGGCGTTCGGCGACCCGCGGCTGGCGCAGCAGCTGTCCCAGCTGGACAGTCAGCTGCGGGCGGCGCGGCCGGGAGAGGACTGGACGGGTTCGGAGCGCTTCCGCGGCAAGAACCCCTTGGGCATGGGCGAAGGCGCCCAGGCGATGGCGGATCTCGCGGAGCTGGACGCGCTGGCCGAGCAGCTCGGCCAGTCCTACCCCGGCGCGCGGCTGGAGGACATCGACCTGGAGTCGCTCGAACGCCAGCTCGGCAAGGACGCCGGCGTCGACGCCCGGCGACTGTCCGAACTGGAGCGTGAGCTGCGTCGCCAGGGCCTGTTCGAACGGGCCGCCGACGGGACGCTCCGGTTGTCGCCCAAGGCGTTGCGGCGCCTGGGCGAGACGGCGCTGTCCGACATCGTGAACGCGTTGCGCGGCAAGACCGGCGACCGCGAGACCGAGTCGGCGGGCGCGGCCGGCGAGCCGACCGGCGCGTCGCGGCCGTGGCGGTTCGGGGACATGCAGCCCTGGGACGTGCCGCGGACGATCCGCAACGCCGTGCTGCGGTCGGTTTCGGTGGGGGAGAGCGCGGTCCGGCTGGACGTCGAGGACGTCGAAGTGGTCGAGACCGAGCACCGGTCCCGGGCGGCGGTGGCGCTGCTGGTCGACACGTCGTGGTCGATGGTGCAGGAGGGCCGCTGGCTGCCGATGAAGCGCACCGCGCTCGCGCTGCACCAGCTGATCAGCACCCGCTTCCGCAACGACGCGCTGCAGCTGATCACGTTCGGGCGCCACGCGATGCCGGTGGAGCTGCCGGAGCTGATCGGGCTGGAGGGCGCGTGGGAGCAGGGCACGAACGCCCACCACGCGCTGTTGCTGGCCGGGCAGCACCTGCGCCGCCACCCCGACGCCCAGCCGGTGGTCCTGATGGTCACCGACGGCGAGCCGACCGCCCACCTGGAACCGGACGGCGAAGCCGTCTTCGACTACCCGCCCCAGCCCCGGACCCTCCACAAGACACTGTCCGAAGTGGACCGGCTGGCCAAGCTGGGCGCATCGGTGACGGTGTTCCGCCTCGGCGACGACCCGAGGTTGACGGCGTTCGTGGACGTGATCGCGCGCCGCTCGGGTGGCCGGGTGGTCGCACCGGACCTCGACGGCCTCGGCGCCGCGGTGGTCGGGGACTACCTCCGCACCCGGCGCCGCTGACGCGCGATCGGCGGGCCCTGGTCGGGTGGGCGGCGGCGGGTTTCGGTGCTGCGGCGGTGGGGCGGACCCGGCGGCGCTGATGCGTGGCCGGCGGGGAACCTGGTCGGGCAGGCGGCGGGCCGCACCCAGCGGCGATTTCTGTGCGATCGGTGGGACCTGGTCGGGTGCACCACACCGGGCTTCGGTGCCGCGGCGGTGGGGAGCGCCCGGCGGGGTTGAACCGCGATCGGCGGGAACCTGGTCGGGCTGGCGGCGGCGGGTCGAGCCCGATCGCCGGTCAGCCGGCGCGGGGAACCCGCTCGCCCGCCCGATACAGGGACCGCGCGGCGAGGGCGGTGTCCTCGTGCCCGGCGGGGAGGTACGCGTGGTGGTCCGCGAGCACCTCGCGGCCGAGCGCGCGGGCCTGGGCGAGCGCACCCGCGTCGGCCAGGACGTCCACCGAATGGCGCCGCAGCCGCAGGATCCGGCCGAGCCGCGGAGTCAGCGAGGCCGACGGCAGCGCCCGGAAGTGCCGCCACAGCGCGGCGGCGTGATCGGCGAGGTCCACTTCCGCGTCGCCGCCCTCGACCACGTCGAACGCCTGGTCCAGGGCCGGGGCCAGCCGCTCTTCCGCGTGCAGCCGGCCGAGCACCGCTCGCTGGGTCAGGCGGTGCATCACGACCGTGCCGCCGCGGACGTCGAACTCCGCCAGAGAGGCGTCGGCGAGACCGGCGAGCGCCGCGTCCACCGCCACCGGGTCGGGCCCGGCGCGGTGGACCAGCGCGCGGCGCGTGCCCCGCGAAGCGAGCACGGCGAGCAGTTCGGCGATGACCAGGGCCCGGCTGTCCCGCGCGGCCACCATCCGCAGCGCGGCGAGCGTGGTGTCCTCGACGCACGCCGGGTGGGTCTCGCCCGGCTCCCGCTCCAGCGGCGGCGTGTGCGGCCGCCGGTCGAGATAGCCCGCGAGGCCCTGGCGCCGGATCAGCGCGCCCGCCTGGGCCAGTGCGAGCGGCAGGCAGCCCAGCTCCCGCGCGACGTCCGAAGTGGCCTCAGTGGCCTCATCGGGTTCCCCGCCCGCTCGCGCGCCGAGGAACCGGGTCGCTTCGGCCTCGTCGAACCCGCCGACCAGGACCGTGCCGCCGAGGATCTCGAAGTCCGGCACGGTGGTCGTGACGAGCACCCGGCACCGGGCGGGCAACCACCGGTTGAGCGCGTCCGGGTCGGTCGCGCCGTCGAAGACCACCACCGCGTCGTCGAGACCGTCCAGCCACGCCAAGCCCGCGCGGGCGGCCGCTTCGGCGTCGGAACCGGCTGCCCCGGCCAATTCCGCGTATGCCAGGACGGCGTTCCCCGGCGCTTCCGCCGCGACCCAGACCACCGGCGAGCGGCTGTCCCGGGCATACGCGGCGGCCAGGTGGGTCTTGCCCACGCCGTTGCCGCCGAGCAGGACGCAGAACCGGCCGGCGCCGAAAGCGTCCTCGATCCGGGCCAGCAGCGCGGCGCGGCGCACGGCGGACAGCGGTTCGCGAGGAACGTCACCGTGCACCGCCGGGACGCCGGGAGCCGGCCGCTTCCGGCGCCGGCGCAGACCGAAGAGGACCGCCGCGACCAGGACGATCACGGCGCCCGCGCTGCCCACCGCGACCTCCGGCCTCATCGAGCCAGGCTAACCGCGCTCGCCGGAGCGTGACGGCTACGGAAGGGTGACGCTTGACCCTCACGTCGCGTGAGGCGTCACCGTGATCACCGGAAGGGCCACAACGGCCGGAGAGGACGAAGGGAAACCGATGGGACATCCCGTGGGCAAGGTCGCTGCACTGGCCGGGATCACCGTCCGGACGCTGCACCACTACGACGAGATCGGCCTGCTCAGCCCGAGCGGCCGGACGGGCTCGGGGTACCGCAGCTACGACGACGACGATCTCGACCGGCTGCAGCGCATCCTGTTCTACCGGGAGCTCGGGTTTCCCCTCGAGACGATCGCGACCCTCGTCGACGACCCGGGCACCGACGCCGGCGCGCACCTGGAACGGCAGCGGGAGCTGCTGGTGGCGCGCATCGGCGAGCTCGGGCGGATGGTCGCGGCCGTCGATCGCGCGATGGAGGCGAGAGCCATGGGCAACGCACTGACGCCCGAGGAGAAGTTCGAAGTGTTCGGCGGGTTCCGCGAGCCGGACGGCTACGCGGAAGAGGCCGCGAGGCGATGGGGCGACACCCCCGAGTGGCAGGGCGCGACCCCACCGTCCAAGGAGGACCTGGCGGCCGGGGAAGCGTTGCGGCAGGACTGGGTCCGCCGCCTCACCGCACTGCGGGACGCGGGTGGCGCACCGGACAGCACCGAGGCGACGGACCTCGCCGAGGAGCACCGGGCCATGCTCGCCCGCGTCATGGGGGAGTGCTCCTACGAGACGCAGCGGCGGATCGGTGAGCTGTACGTCACCGAACCGGTACAGCTCGGGTTCCTGATCCGGGAGGACGAGCAGCGGCCCGGCGCCGGGGAGTTCGTCCGCGACGCCATCGTGGCGAACGTCGCACGCCGGCAGTAGCCGCTGCTCCACGTGGGGGAGCAGTCCCACCGGGCGGGAGGGTGCCGGAGCGAACGCTTACAGTCGAGGGTATGCAGACTTGGTCAACGGTCGACGTGCCCCGCATCCCCGGCACCCCCCGCCCGCTGCGGCTCCACGACACGGCCACCGGGCAGATCCGCCCGACCGCGCCCGGCGCCACCGCCCGGATGTACGTCTGCGGCATCACGCCCTACGACGCGACGCATCTGGGGCACGCCGCGACGTACCTGGCCTTCGACCTGGTGAACCGCATCTGGCGGGACAACGGGCACGACGTCCACTACGTGCAGAACGTGACGGACATCGACGAGCCGCTGCTCGAGCGGGCCCAGCGCGACCAGGACGACTGGGTCGTGCTGGGCATGCGCGAGACCGCCCTGTTCCGCGAGGACATGACCGCGCTGCGTGTACTGCCGCCGAAGCAGTTCGTCGGCGCGGTGGAAAGCATCCCGGAGATCGTCGAGGTCATCGCGAAGCTGCTCGCGAACGGCGCTGCCTACCGCGCGGATGACCCGGAGTTCCCGGACGTCTACTTCGACCACACGGCGACCGGCAAGTTCGGCTACGAGTCGAACTACGACGAGCCGACCATGACGAAGTTCTTCGCCGAGCGCGGCGGCGACCCCGGCCGCGCCGGCAAGCGCCACCCGCTGGACGCGCTGCTGTGGCGCGTGGCCCGAGAGGGCGAGCCGTCGTGGGAGTCCGAGCTGGGCGCGGGCCGCCCCGGCTGGCACATCGAGTGCAGCGCGATCGCGGTCAACCGGTTGGGGCTGGGGTTCGACCTCCAGGGCGGCGGCTCCGACCTCATCTTCCCGCACCACGAGTACAGCGCGGCGCACGCCGAAGCCGTCGCCAAGGACGGCCAGTTCGCCCGTCACTACGTGCACGCCGGGATGATCGGCCTCGACGGCGAGAAGATGTCGAAGTCGCGCGGGAACCTGGTGTTCGTCTCGCGGCTGCGGGCCGACCAGGTCGACCCGGGCGCGATCCGGTTGGCGCTGTTCGCCGGCCACTACCGCGCCGACCGCGCCTGGACGGCCGACCTGCTGACCGAGGCCGAGACCCGGCTGGCTCGCTGGCGGGAAGCCGTCTCCCTCTCGACCGGCCCGTCCGCCGAGGACACGATCACGCGGCTGCGCGACCACCTCTCCGACGACCTCGACACACCGAAGGCCCTGGCCGCGATCGACGCGTGGGCGAACGAGACCCTGCGCCGCGACGGCACGGACCCGGCGGCGCCGGGCCTGATCCGCATCGCCGTCGACGCGCTGCTCGGCATCACCCTCTGACGCTTTCAGCTGTGTATAACGGCCTATACGGCGGCGGGTCGGCCGGCGGCCAGTTCCAGGTGGTCACCTGTCCAGTCCCGGCGCAGCCACCGGTCGTGGGACGCGATGACGACCGCGCCCGGCGCCGATTCCAGCGCCGTGAACAGTTCTTCCGCCAGGGTCAGCGAAATGTGGTTCGTCGGCTCGTCCAGCAGCAGGACGTCCGGCGGCTCGGCGAGCAGGATCGCCAGCGCCAGCCGGCGGCGCTGACCCACCGAAAGCGCGCCCACCGGCTGCCGCAGGTCGCGGGACGCCAGCAGGCCGAGGTGGCTCAGCGGGGGTGCGTCCTCGCCGAGCGCGTCCCGGTACGCCCGGGCCGCCGTCCGTTCCGGCTCGGCGAACACGACGTCCTGCTCCAGCAGTCCGACGCGCACGCCGTGTCCGAAGTGGACGGCGCCGCCCGCGGGCGTGAGCTGCCCCGCCAGCACGGCCAGGAGCGTCGACTTCCCGGCGCCGTTCCCGCCGGTGACGAGCAGCCGTGCCGACGCGCCGACGTCCAGCCGCGGCAGGCTCAGCCGCCCCGGCACCTCCAGTGAGCGCACCGAGATCGCGGGTCCGTCACCCGTCGCGTGCCCGGTGAGCTCGGCCCGGAACCGCAGCGGTGCCGGGGGCTTGCGCACCTGGTCGCGTTCCAGGTGCTCGAGCCGCTGCTCGGCGTCGCGCACCCGCCGCGAGATCGTCTTCTGGACGCGGGCGCCCTTGAACTTGTGGATGAACTTGTCGTTGTCGCGCGGTGCCCGGCCGTAAGCGACGTTGCGCGCGGTGACCGCGACGGTCTCCCGCAGCTCTTTCAGCTCCTCCTGTTCCTCGGCGAAGCGCTGTTCCCACCGTGCCCGCTCGGCCTTCTTGTGCCCGAGGTAGTCGGAATAGCTGCCGCCGTAGCGGACCGCGCCGCCGGCCTGGCGGTCGGCCGCGGCCGGGTCGAGGTCGACGATGTCGGTGCAGACCGCGTCGAGGAACACCCGGTCATGTGACGACAGCACCACGATCCCGGTCAGCTCGGCGAGATGGCGTTCCAGGAAGTCCATCGCGGCGTCGTCGAGGTGGTTGGTCGGCTCGTCCAGCAGCAGGGTTTCCGGCCGCCGGATCAGCAGCGCGGCCAGGCCGAGCCGGGAGCGCTGCCCGCCGGACATCGTGCCCAGCCGCCGGTTCGGCTCGATGCCGCCGAGGCCGAGCCCGTCACAGACGAGCTTCGCGCGGCGGTCGGCGTCCCACAGGTCGTGGGCCTGCGCCCATTCCAGGACCCGGCCGTACTCGTCGAGCACGCCCGGATCGTCGGGCCGGTCGGTCATCTCCGCGGTCAGCTCGTCGAGCCGGACCGTGGCGGCGCGGATCTCGGCGAGCGCGTCGTCGAGGACGTCGGCGAAGGTCGCGTCCAGGCCGAACGGCAGCTCCTGCAGCAGGAACCCGACGTCCGGGCCGCGGAGGACCTCGCCGGAGCGCGGTTCTTCCAGCCCGGCGAGCAGCCGCAGCAGCGTGGACTTGCCGGTGCCGTTCTCGCCGACCAGGCCGAGGCGCTGCCCGCCCGACGCGGTCAGCGTGACGCCGTCGAGGACGACGCGGGTGCCGTAGCCGAAGACGACGTCCTTGGCCTGCAAGGGAAAAAGGGTAGACATGTGCGATCACCGGGCCCGGATGAGAAGAAGCGGAAATCCCGCCGGGCGTCGTGGCACGCGGGAGCGTCAGGCTCGACCGGGTGCCGCCTCGGAAGCGGGATGGGCGCGGTTCAGTTCCTCATAGTGGAGCCAGGTTAACGCAACATCCGTAGAGTTAGTCAACTGGTTATGGCGTGGGTCACATTCGGCAGGTTCCCCGACGCCTGTTCGGCGGCCGCGGTGCCGTCGGTGAGGAAACCGACGAGTGCGGTCAGCTGACGGCGGTCCAGGTGGGCGAGCCGCTCGCCGACGAACCGGGCCATCGGCGCGTACAGCTCGGCGAGCTCGGCCATCCGGTCGGGCAGTGGCCGGACGACGAGCCGGCGACGGTCCGCCGGGTCCGGGGCGCGCTCGGCGAGCCGGTGGCGTTCCATCCGGTCGAGCAGCCGCGTGAACGCGCCGGTGGACATCCTGAGCAGCCGGGCGAGCTCGGTCGGGGAGTCGCTGACCCCGCCGTGGAGCAGGTGCAGGCAGTGCAGCTCGGTGGGGGTGACGGCCATCCGCTCGGCCACCGCGGCGTGGAAGAGGGCGGTCGAGCCCACGAACCGGGGGAGGGCGAGGGCGGCGGCGGTGGCGAGTTCGCGCTGGTCGGGCAACATCCATCCAAGTCGGGTGACGAGTCAGTCACTGCCTTGCGCAGTCACTGCCCCGCGAACGATAGCGGAGCTCCTTGACAAACCCGCAGGCGGGACCAACTATGAAAGAGAACTTTCGAAATGACTCTTTCAGATAGACTCCCAGATAGGACGACCGATGGCCGAGCTGCCGCCGCGCAAGCGGATCGAGGACGTCGAGCTGCTGCGCGCGCTGTCGCATCCGCTGCGTTCGGCGCTCCTGAACCACCTGACCGCCGTCGGCCCGCGCACCGCGAGCGAGTGTGCGGAGGCGGTCGGCTCGACCGCGTCCAACTGCAGCTGGCACCTGCGGCAGCTCGCGCAGTACGGCCTGGTCGAGCGGGCGGACGCCGAAGACGGCCGGGAGCGGCCGTGGCGCGCCCGCCAGGTCGGGCTGGAGATGGGGGAGCTGGCTGACGACCCGGCGCACCGGGCGGCCCAGCTCGGCATGGTGGGCGCGACCCTGGGCCACGAGCAGGAGCTGACCCAGCGGTACCTGGACTCGCTCGACGGCCTCGACCCCGCCTGGCGCGCGGCGTCCGGCTTGATTTCGTACGCGCTGCGCGTCACGCCGGAAGAGCTGACCCGGCTGACGACCGCGATCGATGCCCTGGTCCGGCCCTACGTCGGGGCCATCCGGACCGACGCGCCGGCGGGGGCCCACCCGGTGCACGTCGGCCTGCGGGCGTTCCCGCGCATCGAACACTCGGGAAAGGCGGAGGAATGAAGCAGCTGCTGGGGGTTCCGGCGTTCGCGCGGTTGTGGGTGGCCGCGTTCTTCGGCGAGACAGCCGAGTGGATGTTGCAGGTGGCGTTGCCGGTGTACGTCTTCCAGCGCACCGGTTCCGCCGCGACGACGGCGCTGAGCATCGTGCTCGGCCTGCTGCCCGCGGTGCTGCTGAGCCCGGTCGCCGGCGTGGTGGCCGACCGGTGGAACCGGCGGGCGGTGCTGTTCGGCGTCTGCTGCGGGCTGGCCGTCGTCGCGCTGCCGCTGCTGGCCGACCCCGGCATCGTCGTCGTGTACGCGGTGATGGCCGCGCAGGCGGCGCTGGCGTCGGTGTTCGAACCGGCGCGCAACGCCCTGGTGCCGGAGCTGGTCGGCGTCGAGGAGGTCACCGGCGCGAACGGGCTGATGAGCGTGAACGGCAGCGTCGCCCGGCTGGCCGGCGGCTGGGCGGGCGGCGCGCTGCTCGGCTTCGGCGGGCTCTCGCACGTCATCACCGGCTACCTGGCCGTGCTGGCGGTGGCGGCGGCGCTGCTGGCCAAGCCGTTCCGCCGGGTGAGCGCGCCCGCGCCGGCCGCCGCGCCCGAACCGGTCGTGCAGGCCTGGCTCGACGGTCTCCGCGAGCTCACGCACAACCGCCGGCTGTGGCGCACCGGGCTCGCGGTCGTCTTCACCTCGCTGGCGCAGGGCATGTTCCTGGTGCTGTTCGTGGTGTACGTCCTGGACGTGCTGGGCGGCAGCGAAGCCGACGCGGGCCTGTTGCGCGGTGTCCAGGCGATCGGCGGGCTGGCGGCCGGGTTCGCGCTGGCCACGGTGGCGCGGCGGGTGGCACCGGCGATATTGCTCGGCTGGGGTTCGGTCGCGCTGGGCCTCATCTCGGCGGTGATCTGGAACATGTGGCTGGTGACGACGGCACTCGGCCTGTACGTCGGGTTGTTCGTCCTGGTCGGCGCGCCGGGCGTGGCCGCGGGCGCGGGGGTGCTCTCGGAGATCCAGAGCGCGGTGGCGCCGGAGCGGGCGGGCCGGGTGCTGAGCACGGCGTTCGCCGCGATCGCGACGTTCACGACGGTGGGAGCGCTGCTGGCCGGGACGCTGGTCGCGACGACCGGACCGGCGGTGCTGCTGAACATCCAGGCCGGCGTGTACGTGCTGGCGGGGGTGCTCATGCTGGTGCGGCGACGCCCGGCGGCCGGTCCGGTCGCCGAAGTACCCGGGGCGGCCGCCCGGGCCGGGTGACCGGGCGCGATGCCCGTGTCCGTGCGGAAAACACCCGGGATCCGCCGGTTTCGCGCAGGTTCCGCGACCCCGGTGGTTACGGTGGAGGGGTGCCGCACCTCTTCGCCACCAGCGACCTCCACGTGACCCACGAGGGCAACGGCCCGATCCTCGACGACGTCGTCCCGGAGACACCCGGTGACTGGCTGCTCGTCGCCGGGGACGTCGCCGAGCGGGCCGAAGCGACCATCGGGTCCCTGAAGACCCTGCGCGAGCGGTTCGCGAAGGTCGTCTGGGTGCCGGGTAACCACGAGCTGTGGACCACGAAGAACGACGAATGCCAGCTGCGGGGCCAGGCGCGCTACGAGTACCTCGTCGAACAGTGCCGCGAGATCGACGTGCTCACGCCCGAAGACGAGTTCCCGGTCTGGCGCCACGGCGAGCGGCCGCTCACGATCGCGCCGCTCTTCCTGCTCTACGACTACAGCTGGCGGACCCCGGAAGCGGAGGGCAAGTCCCTGGAGGAGGCCCTGAGCCAGGCCCGGGCCGCCGGAGTGGTCTGCACGGACGAGTACTTCCTGCACCCGGACCCGTACCCGAGCCGGCAGGCGTGGTGCGCGGACCGGCTCAAGATCAGCACCGAGCGCCTCGACGCGATCCCCGAGGACCACGGCACGATCCTGATGTCGCACTGGCCGCTGCACCGCCACCCGACGGCGCCGCTGTACTGGCCGGAGTTCGCGCTGTGGTGCGGCACCACGAAGACCGAGGACTGGCACGTCCGCTACCGCGCGGAGATCGCCGTCTACGGCCACCTGCACATCCCGCGGACGACCGAAGCCGACGGCGTGCGGTTCGAAGAGGTGTCGCTCGGCTACCCGCGCGAGTGGCGTAAGCGGGCCCGGGGCGCGGTGCCGATGCGCCGGATCCTCTGGCCCTCATGACCCGGCGCGTCGCCGCTCCCTGAGTGCACGTACCCGCCCTCGGCTGGCACACGCGGGTGACGGGCACCAGCGCCGCCGGCCGCCCGGGTCGGAGAACACCCCGCGGCAGTCCTGCTCCGGGCAGACCCGCAGGTCCTCGCGCAACGGCCCGGTCAGCCAGTCGGCCGCCTGGTGGGCGAGCCTGCCCAGGGCGTCGGCGGTCGTGGGCGGGGCGCTGCGGTGCAACCGGTCGAGCGCGGCCAGGTGGACCGGTTCACTGCCGAAGAACGCCGTCAGCGCCCGCACCTGATCGGCCCGGGGCGCGATCCCGTCGACGGCGCCGAGGGCGAGTTCGCGCAGCGTCTCGCGCAGCCGGTGCGCGTCGGCGAGGTCGGTGTCGCTGACCTGTGCGAGGGGCGTCAGGCCGACCTCGGCGAGCCACTCGGTCAGCCGGGCCGTCGTCGGCATGCGTTCGATCGGCTTGGCGCCGAAGGTGCGGCCCCGGGTGGCCAGGAGGTTCAGCCAGGGGGCGCCGCAGTCGAAGCGGAAGGCGAGATCGTCGGGCACCCTGGCAGTGTAACGGGTGAGGCGTTACGATGGCGGCCATGACTGGGGAACCCAAGGTCCGCACCGTGCTGGGGGACATCGAGCCGGCCGAACTCGGCGTGACGAACTCGCACGACCACCTCTTCTTCGCCTCGAAACTGCTGCCGGGCCAGGAGCTCGACGACCCGACCGCGGCCGCGGAAGCTCTCCTGGACTTCAAGGCGCGCGGCGGCTCGGCGCTCGTCCAGTGGACGCCGTACGGCCTGACGCGGCGGACCCGCGAGCTCGCCTGGATCTCGCGCGAGATCGGTGCCCACGTCGTCGCGGCCACCGGCCTGCACCGTGCGGAGCACTACGCGCCGGCGATCCTCGCCCGGGTGATCGACGGTCTGGCGCGCGAGTTCGTCGCCGACCTGACCGAGGGCACGCAGCCGGCGGACCTGCCGGACGAGCCGCGGACCGGCCCGCGCGCCGGGCTGATCAAGGTGGCCGGGGCATTCCACACGATCGACTCCCACGCCCGGCTGACGATGACCGCCGCGGCCGTCGCCCACGAGGAGACCGGCGCGCCGATCGCCGTGCACCTCGAACTCGGCACGGCGGCCTTGGAGACGGCCGAGCTGCTGTGCGGAAAGCTCGGCGTACCCGCGGACCGGGTGATCCTCGGCCACCTGAACCGCAACCCGGACGTCCGGATCCAGCGGGAGATCGCCGAGACCGGCGTGTTCCTCGGGTTCGACGGCCCGTCCCGGGCCAACCACGCGACCGACTGGCGGCTCTTCGACGGCCTGGAGGCCCTGGTGGAAGCGGGGCACGGTGGCCGGATCCTGCTCGGCGGCGACACGACGACGGCGGCCGCGCTCACCCAGCCCGGCCCGTCCTACCTGCTCACGACGCTGGCACCGCGGCTGACCGAGGTGCTCGGCGGCGACGTCGTCACGGCCATGCTGGTGGCGAACCCCGCCCGGGCGTTCGCCACCAGCTGGCCGGCGTAAGGCTCAGCGCAGGCCGAAGCCTTCCTGTCCGCCGCCTCGGCCGCGGCGGCGCAGGTAGCGCTCGAACTCCGCGGCGATCTTGTCACCGCTGACGTCCTGTTCCGCGACCTCGGTCTGCGCGTCGCCGCGCTCCTCGAGGCTGCGGACGTACTCGCTGATCTCTTCGTCCTCGTCGGCCATCTCGCTGACCGTGCGCTGCCACTCCTCGGACTGCTCGGGCAGCGCGCCCAGCGGGATCTCGACGTCGAGGATGTCCTCCAGCTTGTGCAGCAGCGCCAGCGTCGCCTTCGGGGATGGCGGGTGCGACACGTAGTGCGGCACCGCGGCCCAGATCGACACGGCCGGGATGCCCTCCTGCACGCAGTAGTCCTGCAGGATCCCGACGATGCCGGTCGGGCCCTGGTAGTTGTTCATCTCCAGCCCGTAGAGCGACGCGGTGTCCTTGTCGTACGCCGTCCCGGTGACCGGGACCGGCCGCGTGTGCGCGGTGTCGGCGAGCAGCGCGCCGAGCGTCACCACGGTCGCGACGTCCAGCTGCTTGATGTGCTCCAGCAGCTCGGCGCAGAAGGCGCGCCAGCGCATGTTCGGCTCGGGGCCCTGCACGAGCACGACGTCGCGGTCGAACCCGTCGGGACGGCACACCGACAGCGTTGTCGTCGGCCAGTCCACCCGTCGAGTGACGCCGTCCACCATCCGGACGGTCGGGCGGCTGACCTGGAAGTCGTAGTAGTCGTCAGGCTCCAGTTCGGCCAGGGGTGTCGCGTCCCAGTTCAGCTGCAGGTGCTCGACCGCCCGGCTGGCCGCGTCACCTGCGTCGTTCCAGCCTTCGAAGGCGACGACCATCAAAGGCCGGGTGGGTTCGGTGCGGTCGCCAGGCGGCCGCGGGGTCTCGTCGACGGGCTCACTCACCAACCCAGCCTACGACCACCGGCCTTACCCTGTTCAGCATGTCCGACCGGGTGTCGTCGCCGTTCCTCGAAGCGCTTCGCTCGCGTGTCCTGGTGGCCGACGGCGCGATGGGCACGGCACTGCAGGCCCACGACCTGAGCCTGGACGACTTCGACGGCCTCGAAGGCTGCAACGAGATCCTCAACGTCACCCGGCCGGACGTCGTCCGCTCGGTCCACCGGGGCTACCTGGAGGCGGGCGCGGACGCCGTCGAAACCAACACTTTCGGGGCCAATTTCGCCAACTTCGCCGAGTACGACATCACCGGCCGGATCTTCGAGCTCGCCGAAGCGGGCGCGCGGCTGGCCCGGGAGGCCGCCGACGAGTTCGCGACGCCGGACCGCCCGCGGTTCGTGCTCGGCTCGGCCGGCCCCGGCACGAAGCTGCCGACGCTCGGCCACGCGCCGTTCACCACGCTGCGCGACGCCTACCAGGAGGAGGTCCGCGGCCTGCTGGCCGGCGGCGTGGACGCGGTGATCGTCGAGACCACCCAGGACATCCTCCAGACCAAGGCGTCGATCATCGGCGCGAAGCGGGCGATGGCCGCCGAGGGCCGGCCCGTGCCGATCCTGGCGTCGATCACGGTCGAGACGACCGGCACGATGCTGCTCGGCACCGAGGTCGGCGCCGCGCTGGCCGCGCTGGAGCCGCTCGGCATCGACCTGATCGGGCTCAACTGCGCCACCGGGCCGGCCGAGATGAGCGAGCACCTGCGGCAGCTGGCCAAGCACGCCCGGGTCCCGCTGTCGGTCATGCCGAACGCCGGCCTGCCGGAGCTGGGCCCGGCGGGCGCCGTGTACCCGCTCGGCCCGGAAGCGCTGGTCGAGGCGCTCACCGGGTTCGTGCGCGAGTTCGGCGTCGGCCTGGTCGGCGGCTGCTGCGGCACCACCGACGAGCACATCCGGCAGCTCGCCGCCGCCGTGGCGGACACCGCCCCGGTCCCGCGGCGGCCCCGACCCGAGCCCGGCGTGTCGTCGCTGTACCAGGCGGTGCCGTTCAAGCAGGACGCGAGCGTGCTGATGATCGGCGAGCGGACCAACGCCAACGGCTCCAAGGCGTTCCGCACCGCGATGCTCGCGGGACATTTCGACGACTGCGTCGAGATCGCCCGCGAGCAGACCCGCGACGGCGCGCACCTGCTCGACCTCTGCGTCGACTACGTCGGCCGCGACGGCACCGCCGACATGGCCGAGCTGGCCGGCCGGCTCGCCACGGCGTCCACCCTGCCGATCATGCTCGACTCCACCGAGGTCCCGGTGCTGCGGGCCGGGCTCCAGCGGCTCGGCGGCCGCTGCGCGGTCAACTCCGTCAACTACGAGGACGGCGACGGTCCGGAGTCCCGGTTCACCCAGGTCATGGGGCTGGTGAGCGAGTACGGCGCCGCCGTCGTCGCCCTCACCATCGACGAGGAAGGCCAGGCGCGGACGGCGCTGAAGAAGGCCGACATCGCGTCCCGGCTGATCGCCGACATCACCGGGAAGTGGGGCCTGCGGACGTCCGACGTCATCATCGACGCGCTCACCTTCACCATCGCCACCGGCCAGGAGGAGTCGCGCCGCGACGGCATCGAGACGATCGAAGCCATCCGCGAGATCAAACGGCGCCACCCCGAAGCCCAGACCACGCTCGGCCTGTCGAACATCTCCTTCGGGCTCAACCCGGCCGCGCGGCAGGTGCTGAACTCGGTGTTCCTGCACGAGTGCGTCCAAGCCGGACTGGACACCGCGATCGTGCACGCGTCGAAGATCCTGCCGATGGCCCGGATCCCGGACGACCAGCGCGCGATCGCGCTCGACCTCGTCCACGACCGCCGCCGCGAAGGCTACGACCCGCTGCAGGAACTGATGGCCGTGTTCGAGGGTGTGAGCGCGGCGTCGTCGAGGGCATCACGGGCCGAGGAGCTGGCCGCGCTGCCGCTGTTCGAACGGCTGGAACGCCGGATCGTCGACGGCGAGCGCACCGGGCTCCCCGCCGACCTCGACGCGGCGCTGGAACAGCGGCCCGCCCTGCAGATCATCAACGACACGCTGCTGTCCGGCATGAAGACCGTCGGCGAGCTGTTCGGGTCCGGGCAGATGCAGCTGCCGTTCGTGCTGCAGTCCGCCGAGGTGATGAAGGCCGCCGTCGCGCACCTCGAGCCGCACATGGAGAAGGACGACGACGCCGGCAAGGGCCGGATCGTGCTGGCCACCGTCCGCGGCGACGTGCACGACATCGGCAAGAACCTCGTCGACATCATCCTGTCCAACAACGGCTACGAGGTGGTCAACCTCGGCACCAAGCAGCCGATCACGACCATCCTCGACGCGGCGGCGGAGAACGGCGCCGACGCGATCGGGATGTCCGGGCTGCTGGTGAAGTCCACGGTGATCATGAAGGAGAACCTCCAGGAGATGAACTCCCGGGGCGTCTCCGCGCGCTGGCCGGTGCTGCTCGGCGGCGCGGCGCTGACCCGGTCCTACGTCGAGAACGACCTGAGCGAGCTCTACTCCGGCGACGTCCGCTACGCGCGGGACGCGTTCGAGGGACTGCGGCTGATGGACGCGATCATGGCCGCGAAGCGGGGCGAATCGCCCATTGTGGACGCCGACGCGGAGCAGAAACGCCAGGAGCGCAAGGAACGCCGGGAACGCTCGCTGCGGATCGCCGGGGCGCGCAAGGCCCGCAAGGCCGAGGAAGAAGCCCTCGAAGGGCCGCCGCCCGCGCGCTCGGCCGTCGCCACCGACCTCCCGCTGCCCACCCCGCCGTTCTGGGGTTCGCGCGTGGTCAAGGGCGTCGCGCTCGCCGACTACGCCGCGATGCTCGACGAGCGCGCGACCTACATGGGGCAGTGGGGCCTCAAGGGCGCCCGCGGCGGCGCCGGCCCGACGTACGACGAGCTCGTCGAGTCCGAAGGCCGGCCGCGGCTGCGGTACTGGTTGGACCGGCTGACCGCGGACGGCGTCCTGGCCCACGCGGCCGTCGTCTACGGCTACTTCCCGTGCGTCGCCGAGGGCGACGACCTGGTCGTGCTCACCGAGGCCGAGCCCGACGCGCCCGAACGGCTGCGCTTCACCTTCCCCCGGCAGCGCCGCGACCGGCGCCTCTGCCTGGCCGACTTCTACCGGCCACGCGACGCGGGTCAGGTCGACGTGGTGCCCTTCACCGTCGTCACCATGGGCCAGCCGATCGCCGACTACGCGAACGAGCTCTTCGCCGCCGACGCCTACCGCGACTACCTCGAGGTGCACGGCCTCGGCGTCCAGCTCACCGAAGCACTGGCCGAGTACTGGCACTGCCGCATCCGGGGCGAGCTGACCCTCCCCGGCGGTGTGGCGGTCGCCTCAGAGGACCCGGACGACGTCGAGGACTTCTTCAAGCTCGGCTACCGTGGGGCGAGGTTCTCACTGGGCTACGGCGCCTGTCCCGATCTCGAGGACCGGGCGAAGATCGTCGCGCTCCTCGAGCCGGGCCGCATCGGCGTGAAGCTGTCCGAGGAGTACCAGCTGCACCCCGAGCAGTCGACCGACGCGATCGTCTGCCACCACCCGGAAGCGAAGTACTTCAATACCTGACCCTTGGAGGGGGATCCATTGTGGACGGTCTCGGCGCCGTGTTGTGGGACATGGACGGCACACTCGTCGATTCCGAGAAGCTGTGGGACATCGCGCTGTACGAGACGGCGGAATGGCTCGGCGGCAGGCTTTCCGAGGAACAGCGGATGACGCTCGTCGGGTCCAACATGGACGACACGTCGGCCTACCTGCTCGAGGTCGTCGGCCGGCCGGTGACCCCGGAGGCGGTCGCCTCGACCGGGGGAGAGATCCGCCGTCGCACGGCCGGCCTCTTCGACGACGAGCTGCCGTGGCGCCCGGGTGCCCGCGAAGCACTGACGGCGGTACGCGAAGCCGGCCTGCCCTCGGCGCTGGTCACCTCGACCGAGCGCGCGTTGACCGAGCTGGCGCTGAACACCATCGGACGGGACTTCTTCGACGTCACGGTGTGCGGCGACGAGGTCGAGGGGCACAACAAGCCGCACCCGCGCCCGTACCTCAAGGGGGCCGAGCTGCTCGGTGTCGACCCGGCGCGGTGTATCGCGGTCGAAGACTCGCCGCCGGGTACCGAATCGGCGGTCGCGGCGGGCTGCACGGTGCTGGTGATCCCCAACGACGTCCCGGTCGCGCCGGGGGAGCGGCGCGTGTTCCGCGACTCCCTGGTCGGGATCGACGTACCGGCGCTGGCGGCCTTGCTCGGCTGAGTACGGCCATGTCGCATTTCCGCTAGCCCCGGCTCCGGGGGTCGGCGATGCTGGGGGCGTGTACGAGGACTTCGAACGGTGCGTGCGAGCCGTGCAGGCGAAGGACGCCCGGTTCGACGGGTGGTTCTACTGCGCGGTCCTGACCACCCGGATCTACTGCCGGCCCAGCTGCCCGGTGGTGCCGCCCAAGCGGCAGAACATGAGCTTCCACCCGAGCGCCGCGGCCGCGCAGCAGGCCGGGTTCCGTGCCTGCAAGCGCTGCCGCCCGGACGCCAGCCCGGGGTCGCCGCTGTGGAACGAACGCGCCGACCTCGTCGCGCGGGCGATGCGGCTGATCGCCGACGGCGTCGTCGACACCGATGGCGTCCGCGGCCTCGCCGCCCGGCTCGGCTACAGCGTCCGGCAGGTCGAGCGCCAGGTGTTCGCCGAGCTCGGCGCCGGCCCGCTGGCGCTGGCCAGGGCCCAGCGCGCGCAGACCGCGCGGACCCTCATCGAGACGACCACCCTGCCGATGACCGAGCTGGCCCTCGCGGCCGGGTTCGGCAGCATCCGGTCGTTCAACGACACCGTCCGCGAGGTCTTCGCGCTCTCGCCGACCGAGCTGCGCAGCCGGGCGAAGGGCAAGCCGTCGGCCGGGGCGATCCTGCTGCGGCTGCCCTACCGGAAGCCGCTCTGCCCGGACAACCTGTTCGGGCACCTCGTGGCGACCGGCGTGCCGGGCGTCGAGGAGTGGCGCGACGGCGCCTACCGCCGGACGCTGCGGCTGCCGCACGGCCACGGCATCGTCGCGCTGCGGCCGGAGGACGGTCACATCGCGTGCCGGCTCAGCCTGACCGACCTGCGGGACCTGCCGGCCGCCACCAGCCGCTGCCGCCGGCTGCTCGACCTCGACGCCGACCCGGTCGCCGTCGACGACCAGCTCGGCACCGATCCGCTGCTCGCGCCGCTGGTCGAAGCCGCGCCGGGCCGCCGGGTCCCGCGCACGGTCGACGGCCCCGAGTTCGCCGTGCGGGCCGTGCTGGGGCAGCAGGTCTCGACGGCGGCGGCGCGGACCCACGCGGCCCGGCTCGTCGTCGCCCACGGCGAGCCGATCGACGACCCCGAGGGCGGGCTGACCCACCTGTTCCCGTCCCCGGACGCGCTGGCCTCGCTGGATCCCGAGACGCTCGCCATGCCGCGCAGCCGGCGCCGGACGTTGCTCGCCCTGGTCGAGGCGCTGACCGGCGGGCTCGACCTCGGCGCGGGCAGCGACTGGGAAGCGACCAGGGCGGCGCTGACCGCGTTGCCGGGCTTCGGGCCGTGGACGGTCGAGAGCATCGCCATGCGCGCGCTCGGCGACCCGGACGCGTTCCTCCCGACCGACCTCGGCATCAAGTACGCCGCCGAGCTGCTCGGCCTCGGCGGCCAGGCCGCCGTCGTCGCCCGGTCCGGGGCGTGGCGCCCGTGGCGCGCCTACGCCACCCAGCACCTGTGGGCCACCGGTGACCACGCGATCAACCGCATGCCCGCGGCTTAGGAGACCCATGCGTTCCCACACGGTGGTGGACAGCCCCTGCGGCCCGCTCACCCTGGTCGCCCGGGGCGAGGCCCTCTGCGGGTTGTACATGGTGCGGCAACGGCACCGTCCCGACGAGCTCACCTTCGGCGAGCCCGACCCGGGCGCGCCGATCTTCGCCCGCGCCGAGGCCGAGCTGAAGGAGTACTTCGCCGGCCAGCGGCACCGGTTCGAGCTGCCGCTGACCCTCGTGGGCACGCCGTTCCAGCAGCGGGTCTGGACGGCGCTGCAGGAGATCCCGTACGGCGCCACGACTTCCTACGGCGAGCTGGCCGACCGGCTGGGGCAGCCCACCGCGTCGCGTGCGGTCGGTCTCGCGAACGGCAAGAACCCGATCGGCATCATCGTGCCGTGTCACCGCGTGGTGGGCTCGACCGGCTCGCTCACCGGATACGGCGGCGGCCTCGAGCGCAAGCGGTATCTGCTCGACTTCGAACAGGCGCGCGAAGCGCTCTTCTGACCAGGATCGATCCCATCCCTCGGGAACGGATGTCCACGGAGGTGTGACATCGGCGGCATCCGGACCGGCCCGGGGCGGTACGGGCCCGGCCGGGATGGAAGGATCTGCAGACCGTGAAGACCTTCGATGAGCTGTTCGCGGAGCTTGCCGAGCGCGCGCGTACCCGTCCCGACGGGTCCGGCACCGTCGTCGCCCTGGACGCCGGGGTGCACGCCCAGGGCAAGAAGGTGCTGGAGGAAGCCGGCGAGGTGTGGATCGCGGCCGAGCACGAGTCCGACGAGCGCCTCGCCGAGGAGATCTCCCAGCTGCTGTACCGGCTGCAGGTGCTGATGCTCGGGCGCGGCCTGTCGACCGAGGACGTCTACCGCTACCTGTGACGGGTCGCTCGAAAAACGAGGAGAAAAGCGAAATGCTGCGTGTTGCCGTGCCGAACAAGGGAGCCCTCGCCGCCACCGCGACGGAGATGCTCGGCGAGGCGGGCTACCGGAAGCGGCATGAGCAGCGCGACCTGACGATCCTCGACACGGTCAACGAGGTCGAGTTCTTCTTCCTGCGCCCCAAGGACATCGCGATCTACGTCGGCTCCGGCGACCTCGACCTCGGCATCACCGGCCGCGACCTCGCGCTCGACTCGGGCGCGCCGGTCGAGGAGATCCAGGCCCTCGGCTTCGGCGGCTCGACGTTCCGCTACGCGGCCCCGGCGGGCCAGGACTGGAAGCCGGCCGACCTGCAGGGCAAGCGGCTCGCCACGTCGTACCCGCGGCTGGTGCGCGAGGACCTCGCCCGGCACGGCGTCACCGCCGAGGTGATCCGCCTCGACGGCGCGGTCGAGATCTCGATCCAGCTCGGCGTCGCGGACGCGATCGCCGACGTCGTCGAGTCCGGCCGGTCGCTGCGGCAGAACAACCTGGTCGCGTTCGGCGACCCGATCTGCGTGTCGGAAGCGGTGCTGCTGCAGCGGAAGGGCACCGAGCAGAGCAAGGCGAAGAGCCAGCTCGCGGCGCGGCTGCGCGGGGTCGTCTTCGCGCAGCAGTACCTGATGCTGGACTACGACTGCCCGCGCACGCTCGTCGAGCGCGCCATCGCCATCACCCCGGGCCTGGAGTCGCCGACGGTGGCTCCGCTGGCCGACGACGACTGGGTGGCGGTGCGCGCGATGGTGTCGCGCAAGGACGTCAACCGGGTCATGGACGAGCTCGCCGAGGTGGGCGCGAAGGCGATCCTGGCGTCGGACATCCGCTCCTGCCGCCTCTGAACCACTGCGTTCGCGGGCGGGAATTCGCTGCCCGCCCGCGAACCGGGGTCAGCGGGGGCGGTGCGGCTTCTTCGGCAGCAGGTCGTAGAGGCCCTTGCGGGCGCCGTTGTCGTTGGCGTTGCGGGCCACCGACACCTCGGAGATGAAGTCCTCGAAGACGAACTCCTCGTCGGCCGGGATCACCGCGGGCGCCGAGTTCTGCTCCAGGTAGGTGTCGAGCGTGCCCGCGATCTCGCGGAACGACAGCGCCTGCAGGGTTTCCGGGGCGTAGGTCGTGACCGGGACGCCGTGCGCGGCCGCCTCGTTCATCACCACGCCCAGCGGCAGGTGCGAGAGCATCGGGATGCCGAACTCGTACATCTCCTGCAGCGCCGCGGCCGCGTAGTGCGAGATCGGCCGCCGGTAGAGGCTCGGCACCAGGCCGAACCAGGACAGCGGCTGCCGGCCGACGGTCTGCTCGACGTAGCGCACCTGGTCGGCCAGCAACCGCAGCGCGCGGATGCTCGTCTTGTCCGGCTGGACCGGCACCAGGATCCCGTGTGACGCCGCCAGCGCGTTGTTGGTCAGCACGTCCAGCGCCGGCGGGCAGTCGATGATGCAGTGGTCGTAGTTGGCGAACTGGATGACCCGCGCCAGCTGCCAGCCGGGCACGCGGAACGAGTCGAGCCGCCGGATCAGGTCGAACATCCCCGGCGACGTCGGGATGACGTCGAGCGCGCCGCCCTTGCCGAGGTTGCTGCGCGGGTGCCGGACGACGAGCTCCTCGATCGGCCCCTTCCACTTCTTGGCCAGCGCCTTCGCCAGGGTCGGTGCGTCCCCGCGGATCTCGTCCAGACCGAGCATCTCGGTCGTCGCGTGGCCTTGCGGGTCGAGGTCGACCAGCAGCACCCGCCGGCCCCGTTCGGCCAGTGCGGCCGCGGTGCCGACGCTCAGCGAGGTCTTGCCGACCCCGCCCTTCTGGTTGACCACCGAGGTGATCTGCATGCCGGAGCGCTCCTCATGTCGGTCGTTCCGCGAAGGCTATTGGATGCGGGCCCGTTGTGGGTGGCTATCCGCCCCCGGCCTGTCGCGGTCGCACCAGCAGCGCCTGCGCGCCGGTGGCCACCGGACCGTCGCCGTCGTGCAGGATGCTCGTCGCCGTGCCGACGCCGTGCTTGCCGACCAGCGTGACCGCGTCCAGGCCGATCCACTCGCCCGAGGGCGGCCGCCGCAGGTGCACGGTCAGTTCGGAGTTGATGAACCACCACTTGCGCGGGTCGAGGTAGTTGGACACGCCGTTGCCGGAGTCGGCGACCGTGAACAGGCGCTGCAGCCCGCTCGGCTCCTCGCCGTCGACCAGCGGGACGCGCTGGCGGGCCCAGACGGCCGCCGGGCCGGGCACGTCCATGCCGCCGCGCACCGCGCGCCACTCCACGGCGTCGAGGTAGCCGGCCTGCCAGCCCTCCGGCCACGGCGACTCCGTGACGCTGTCCGGCGCGGGCATGAGCGGCCCGCCGTCCGTGGCGATCTCGGCCGTGTCCGACGTCGCGATGCGCCACGCCGAAGCTCGCGCCACCACGCGATCCGCGCTCGCCAGCTCGGCCTGCAGCAGCTCGACCGACCGGCCGGGCCGCTCGATCCGGGCGCGCACGGTGAGGTCGGCGACCGGGGCCGGGCCGAGGATCTCCACGGTCACCCGCGCCAGCTCCGCGGGGTGCGCGGGTTCGACGTTTTCGAGGGCCCGGACCAGCAACGCCGACGGCGGGCCGAAGTGCTGCGAGTCCGGGGACCAGGGGCCGGCCGTGTGGGCGGTCGCGGAGAACCGGTCGCCGCCGAGCGGGACGTAGAAGGCGTCGGCCATCAGTCGGCCCGGTCCAGCGGGGTCTCTTCGCCCGCGTCGGGCTCCGGCCAGCCGGGGTACGCCGGTGGCGTGCCGCCGTACTCGGGGCAGTGCGCCTGGTGGTCGCACCAGTTGCACAGCTTGCTCTTGTTCGCGCGGAAGTCGCCGGTCTTGCCCGCTTTGAGGATGGCCTGCCAGATGGCCTCCAGCGTGCGTTCGAAGCGGAGCAGCTCGGCTTCGTCCGGCGTGTAGGCCAGCGACTGGCCGTCGGTGAGGTACATCAGCTTCAGCTGGCGCGGCACGATCCCGCGCAGCCGCCACAGCACCACGGCGTAGAACTTCATCTGGAACATCGCCTTGGCCTCGCCGATTTCGCGCGGCGCGGCGCCGGTCTTGTAGTCGACGACCCGGATCTCGCCGGTCGGGGCGACGTCCACCCGGTCGATGTAGCCGCGCAGCAGGACGCCGGAGCCGAGCTCGATCTCGACGTGCAGCTCGCACGCCTCCGGCTCGAGCCGCCGCGGGTCCTCCAGCTCGAAGTAGGAGTCCAGCAGCTTTTCCGCCGACCGCAACCAGTCCGCGTGGTCGTCGGGCTTCCCGCCCTCGAACAGCTCGGTCCACTCCGGACGGTCTTCGGACAGCTCGGTCCACGCCGGACCGAGCAGCTCCCGCGCCTGTGCGGGAACCCGCTCGGCGGCCGGCAGCGCGAACAGCCGCTCCAGCACCGAGTGGACGAGCGTGCCGCGCAGCTGGGCCTTGGTCGGGACCTCCGGCAGCCGGTCGACCGCGCGGAACCGGTAGAGCAGCGGGCACTGCTTGAAGTCGCTGGCCCTCGACGGCGACAACGCGGGCCGCCGCCGCACGGTGGCGACGGCGGAGTCTGGGGCATCCGTGGTGACGGTGTCGGCGTCGGGCATGGGCAGAGCGTAACGCCGGGGTACGACAGTTCCGGCGACCGCAACGCCCGCCACCCCGGACAGGTCCGGACAACCGCCGTACCCGGAGGGTCGGCTCGCGTACCCCGAGGGTCGGCTCGCGTACCCAGGAAGTCGGTTCGCGTACCCCGAGGGTCGGCTCAACCCAGCGGTGAGCCGACCCTCCACGTACGTGAGCCGACTGTCCAGGTACGTGGGCCGACTCTCCGGGTACGCGAGTCGTCCGTCCGGGTACGGGTGTGGCCCCGTTCGACATCAGCCGGACCGGATCACCCGCTCCCCACACCGGGGGCTCTAGGCTCTCCGGCATGGCCGCGACCAGTGAGCAGGGCACCGGGGGCACCCGGCAGGCCGTCCACTCGGACGGCGGCCTCCTGCTGTTCCGGGTCGCCGGCGTGCCCGTGCTGCTGGCGCCGTCCTGGTGGGTCGGCTCGCTGGTCGTCGTCGTGCTGTACGCGCCGCTGGTCGGGCGGCTGCTCCCGGACGCCTCGACGCTGACGTCGTGGCTGCTGGCCGGCGCGTTCGCGCTGCTGCTGGGCCTGTCGGTGCTCGCCCACGAGCTCGGGCACTGCCTGGCCGCCCTGCGGCTGGGGATCCCGGTGCGGCGGCTGCGCCTCTTCCTGCTCGGCGGGCTGTCCGAAGTGGCCCGCACGCCGAAGCGGCCGGTCCACGAGGGCCTGGTCGCCGCGGCCGGCCCCGCGGTGTCGTTGCTGCTGGGCGGGTTCTGCGGCCTGCTGATGTTCGCCGTCCCGCCCGACGGCGCGGTCTGGATGCTGGTGGCCGAGTGCGCGGTGGCGAACCTCGCCGTCGGCGTGTTCAACCTGCTGCCCGGCCTGCCCCTGGACGGCGGCCGGCTGGTCCGCGCGGGCGTTTGGGCGGCGACCGGGATCCGCGCGAAGGGCACGCGTGCCGCGGTCGTCGGCGGTGCGGTGGTGGCCGCGGGGCTGCTCGTGTGGGCGCTGTGGGGCCTGGCGACCGGGAGCCCGGACCGCTGGCTGCGCCTCGGCGTCTGCGTCGTCACGGCGTGGTTCGTGATCCTCGGCGCGCGGTCGGAGCTGGCCGCGGAAGCGCGCCGCACCTGGCCGGAAGGACTCGAGCTGGGCCAGCTGGTGCGGCCGGTGCTGCAGCTGCCCGCCGAGAGCCCGGTGTCGGACGCGCTGGCCGCCTCGGCCGGCCGGGGCGTGGTGCTGGTCCGCGCCGACGGCGTCGCCGCCGGGCTGCTCGACACGGGCGCGGCGGAGCGGCTCGCGGGCACGTCGCCGAACGCGCCGGCGGAGTTCGCGGCCGAGCCGATCCGGGCCGAGACGGTCCTGCTGGCTTCGGAGCCGGGGGAGGACGTCGTCGAGCGGGTCCGCGAAACCGCGGCGTGGCAGTTCCTGGTGGTCGACGACGAAGGCCGCCCGGCGGGCGTGCTGCGCCGGGACGACCTGCGGGCCGCGCTGAACCGCCGCACCCGCTGAGACCCGCTGCGGCCACGGCCCGGGCGGCCTGCGAAGATCTGTCGTCGGCCATTCGGGGTACTGGAGGAAGTGTTGTCGGTCAGCGGACCGTTTCGCGCGGGTGATCGGGTGCAGTTGACCGACTCGAAGGGGCGCCACTACACCCTGACGCTGGCCGACGGCGGGGAGTACCACACCCACCGCGGCGGGCTCGCCCACGACGACCTGATCGGCCGTCCCGAGGGCTCGGTGGTGACGTCCGCGGGCGGGTCGACGTACCTGGCGCTGCGCCCGTTGCTGCCGGACTACGTGCTTTCGATGCCGCGCGGCGCGCAGGTGATCTACCCGAAGGACGCCGCCCAGATCGTGATGTGGGGCGACATCTTCCCGGGCGCGCGCGTGCTCGAGGCGGGCGCGGGCTCGGGCGCGCTGACGTGTTCGCTGCTGCGCGCGGTGGGCCCGGCGGGGAGCGTGCAGTCCTACGAGATCCGCGACGACCACGCCGTGCACGCCGAGCACAACGTCGTGAAGTTCTTCGGCGAGAAGCCGGCGAACTGGTCGCTCACGGTGGCGGACCTGGCGTCGCACGAGGGCGAGGTCGACCGGGTCGTGCTGGACATGCTGGCCCCGTGGGACCAGCTGCCGAACGTGGCCGCCCACCTGGTGCCGGGCGGCGTGCTGACGGTCTACGTCGCGACCGTGACCCAGCTTTCGCGCGTCACGGAGTCCCTGCGCGAACAGCAGTGCTGGACCGAGCCCGAATCGTGGGAAACGCTGATGCGGCCGTGGCACGTGGTGGGTCTGGCGGTGCGCCCGGACCACCGGATGGTCGCGCACACGGCGTTCCTGCTCACCGCCCGTCGGCTCGCGGACGGCACCGTGTCCCCGCGCGTGTCCCGGCGGCCCGCCAAGGGCAAGGGCTGACACCATGACCGCCCGCCGGCGGCTCGGGATCGCGGTCACCGCGGCCGGGTTCGCCGGGGTGACCGCGTTGTGTGTGGTGTTCGCGCCGTCCTGGCTCGTCGGAGGGGCGACCGGCTTGAGCGCGGCGGAGCGGCTGAAAGCCGTCAACGACGTCCGGGCGACGCTGTTGCCGGCGCTGGGCGGCTTGCTGGCCCTCACGGGCGTCGGACTGGGTGCGTACCTGACGTCCCGGCAGCTGCAGCTGAACCGGGAGAGCCGGTCGATCGACCTCTTCACCAAGGCGATCGAGCAGCTAGCCGGGGAGAACGAGGCGACCAGGCACGGCGCCGTCTACGCGCTCGAGCGGCTGGTCGAGCTGGATCCCCGGTACCGCGGGCACGTCCACGCCCTGCTGACGTCGTTCATCTGCCTGCGCGCGCCGTGGGCTTCCGGAACTCCGCGCCGCGAGGGCGGGGTGGCGAACGACGTCGCCGCAGCACTGGCCGTGTTGAGCCGGGGTGACGTGATCGAGCCGGGGGACGGGTCGGAGCTGGAGCGGGTGGACCTGCGGGGCGCCGACCTGCCCGGTCTGGCCATTCCGCTGATCTGCCTGGCCGGGGCCAACCTGGAAGAAGCAACGCTGAAGGGCGCGAAACTCGCCGGAGCGACGCTCACCGGCGCCATCCTGCGGGGCGCGGACCTGCGGGGCGCGGATCTCCGCGGAGCCGACCTCACGGGTGCCGATCTCGACGGTGCGCTTCTCGACGGAGCCGAAGCCGACGCGACCACCCGCTGGCCGGCGGGGTTCGAGCCGCCGGGCTAGCCCGGCACGCACCAGCGGCCGTTTTCCTTGTGCAGCGGGAAGGGCGTGTCCTTCGTCCCGCCCGCCGCCTCGACGTGCACCTTCGCCGTCGCGGACTCGCCGCGGACCTCCGGCGGCTCCCGGAGGGTCGCCGTCACCGGGCCGGCCGCGTCCCACGTGCGCTGCAGCCCCGCCAGGGCCTCCGCGCTCTGCGGGCGGCACGTCAGCTTGCCGAACGCCCCCGAATCGTGCGCCGTGATCGCGTCGACGATCGCGCGGGCCAGCACGTTCACCGCCGCCGTGTCGACCGCGGAGGGCGCCGTGGACGTCGACGCGCGGGTCGGCGGGGGCGCCGAGGTCGACGGCGCGGGCGGGGAGCCGGACGGCGCGACGAGCAGCAGTCCCAGCACCACGCCCGCTCCGGCGACACCGAGCAGCACGAGCCCGGCGGCGAGCGCGCGGTTCACCGCCGGCGCGGGCTCACGAGCCGTCCGCCTTCACGTTGGACAGGCACCACAGGCCGGATTCCTTCTGGGCCGACATCGTGCCGACCTTGGTCTTGCTGCCGTCGGTGGCCGAGTAGCGCACGGTGGACTTGTCCCCGGTGTCCTGCGGCGTGCCGGTCAGCTTCACCGTGACCTTCGGGATGTCGCCCGTGGTGCCCTCGAAGACACTCCGGCAGATGGTGTCGGCCAGCGCCTTCTCGTCGCCCGCGTTGTAGGCGGAGATCGTCGTGTCGAACAGCTCCTGCGAGCTCCCCTTGCCGGCCGGGGCGGGACCGCCGGCGGGCTTGCTGCTCTTCGTCGACGGGCTGGTCGGCGAGGTGGTCTTGCTCTTCGGGGTCGACGTCTTCGGTGCGGACGTCGGCGCCGCCGAGCTGCTGCTGGCAGGCGGCGCGGCCGTGTTGCTGTCATCCCCGTTGGCGAGGACGAACCAGGTCACGCCGCCGCCGACGAGGATGACCGCGGCGGCCGCGATGCCGATGATGAGCCCGGTCTTCTTTTTCTTGGGCGGGGGCGCGTCACCGAAGCCGCCGCCCCCGTACGGGTCGTAACCGCCGAAGCCCTGCTGCTGCTGGTCGTAACCACCCGGTTGCTGGCCCCACTGGTCCTGCTGCCCGTACTGGGGGTAGCCCTGCTGGGGCTGAGGGCCCGTCTGCGGCGGGTAACCCCCCTGCTGCGGCTGCCCGTACGGGTCGGGCTGGCCGAACTGCTGGGTGCCGCCGTAGCCCGGCTGGGGCTGCGGTCCGCTCTGGGGGTAGCCGCCAGGCTGCTGGCCGTACGGCCCGGGCTGCTGCCCGTAGCCGCCGGGCTGCTGGCCGTAGCCGCCCGGTTGCTGCGGCGGGTAGGTCATGGGTGGTGCCCCCTCGCGTTCCTTCGACTCCGGACACCGTCCTCAAGGCGGCCGGCGTCGGCCCGATGCTAGCCATCGGGCCGGGGCGCCGCGCGGTTAGGGCGGAACTCGTCCGAATCGTCATCGCGGGGCAGGGTTGGGCCGTCTGCGGAGCGGGTACTCCCGCCGTGCCTGGTTCGTCCCAGCCCGGATGAGCCCGCGACGCGCCGGGGTCACGGCACCGAAATGGCCGCTTGCGCTGCGGGAATGTCCGTGCTGGACCAGGCGAGGAAACCGCGACGCGCCGATCTTGTGATCCGGAAAGGCCTTTTCTTGTCGGTGATCGCCGGTACCGTGGAATGAAAAGCACTCCGAGGAGGTGCCCGATGCATCATGACCTTCCCGGAGGTCGGCGCGAGGAGGCCGACCCTTCAGCAACATCCGGAGCTGGGACGACGGCGGACGAGCAGGCTAGGCAGATCCGTTTTCTCGAGGAGGAAGTGGCGCTGCTGCGCCGCAAACTGACCGACTCGCCACGGCAGAACCGAGTTCTCGAACAGCGGCTCGCCGAGGCCTCGGAAAGGGTGAGCCAGCTCACCGAACGCAACACCAAACTGGTCGAGACCCTGCGTGAAGCACGAGGACAGCTCCTCGCGCTGCGTGAGGAAGTCGACCGGCTGGCCCAGCCACCGTCCGGGTACGGCGTCTTCGTCGAGGCGTACGAGGACAACACGGTGGACGTCTTCACTGCGGGCCGGAAGATGCGGGTGTCGGTCTCACCCGCGGTCGAGCTCTCGTCGTTGCGTCGCGGCCAGGCGCTGCGGCTCAACGAGGCGCTCACCGTGGTCGAGGCCGGCGGCTTCGAACGCACCGGCGAGGTGTGCGCGTTGCGTGAGGTGCTCGCCGCCGACGTAGAGGGCGGCAGCCTTCGCGCGCTGGTGGTCGGGCACGCGGACGAAGAGCGGGTGGTCCTGCTCTCCGACCTGCTGGCCGAGCAGCCGCTCAAGCCGGGCGACTCGCTCTTGGTCGACTCCAAGGCCGGCTACGCGTACGAGCGCGTGCCGAAGGCGGAAGTCGAAGACCTGGTGCTGGAGGAGGTGCCGGACGTCCGCTACGAGGACATCGGCGGCCTCACCCGGCAGATCGAGCAGATCCGGGACGCGGTGGAACTGCCGTTCCTGCACGCCGACCTCTACCAGGAGTACCAGCTGCGCCCGCCCAAGGGCGTCCTGCTCTACGGCCCGCCGGGCTGCGGCAAGACGCTCATCGCCAAGGCGGTCGCGAACTCGCTGGCCAAGAAGGTGGCGGCGGCGCGGGGCGACAACGAGGACGGGAAGTCCTACTTCCTGAACATCAAGGGCCCCGAGCTGCTCAACAAGTTCGTGGGGGAGACCGAGCGGCACATCCGCCTGATCTTCCAGCGGGCGCGGGAGAAGGCCTCCGAGGGCACTCCGGTGATCGTGTTCTTCGACGAGATGGACTCGATCTTCCGGACCCGTGGGTCGGGCGTTTCGTCCGACGTGGAAACCACGATCGTGCCCCAGCTGCTGTCGGAGATCGACGGTGTCGAAGGCCTGGAGAACGTCATCGTCATCGGCGCCTCCAACCGCGAGGACATGATCGACCCGGCGATCCTGCGGCCGGGCCGGCTCGACGTCAAGATCAAGATCGAGCGTCCGGACGCCGAAGGCGCGAAGGACATCTTCTCCAAGTACCTGGCCGAAGGCCTGCCGATCCACGCCGACGACCTCGCCGAGTTCGGCGGCGACGCCAAGGCGACGTTCGACGCGATGATCCAGCACACCGTCGAGCGCATGTACGAGGAGAGCGACGACAACCGGTTCCTCGAGGTGACCTACGCCAACGGGGACAAGGAGGTCCTGTACTTCCGTGACTTCAACTCGGGCGCGATGATCCAGAACATCGTGGACCGGGCGAAGAAGTCGGCCATCAAGTCGGTGCTGGAGACCAACCAGCCCGGCCTGCGCGTGCAGCACCTGCTGGACGCGATCGTCGACGAGTTCGCGGAGAACGAGGACCTGCCCAACACCACCAACCCGGACGACTGGGCCCGGATCTCCGGCAAGAAGGGCGAGCGGATCGTCTACATCCGCACGCTCGTCACCGGCAAGAACACGGACTCGGGGCGGGCGATCGACACCGCCACGAACACCGGGCAGTACCTGTAGGTCGAACCCCAAGGACTTCTCGACGCTGGCGCTGGCGATCAACACCGACGACTGGGCCGCGGC
>NZ_JBEZHS010000055.1:0-36651 GCF_040650695.1 Amycolatopsis sp. NPDC048633 | reverse complement strand
GCGCTGTTTTGGGGGTGGCTGCCGCTTTTCCTGCGCCCGCCGGGCGGGGTGCCCCACCAGCTCGCCGAACCGGTGTTGGGGCCGCGGCCGTCGGCCAAGGCCGACGGCTGATCCGGTAAGCGCTCCCCGGTCCTGCCGAAATCAGGATCGGGGAGCTTCCGGACGTTCGTGGTAGGCCTGGCGGGTCCGTTCGGTGTGCTTGGCCATGATCTTCTCGGCCATCTCCGCGTCTTCCATGGCGATGGCGGTGATCAGCTCCTCGTGCTCGTTCCACGCGTCCCGCCCGCGCGGCCGGGCGATCGGCGTGTAGTACCAGCGGACCCGGCGGTCGACCAGGCCGATCAGCTCCGCCAGCACCGCGTTCCCCGAAAGCTTGGTGATAAACGCGTGTAGAGCGGCGTTGGCCGCCACCAGGCCTTCGGTGTCTTCGGCCTTGAGCGCCACCAGCCCCGCTTTCTGCAGTTCCCAGAGCCGGTCGACGTCCGCCGGGGTGGCGTGTTCGGCGGCGAGCTTCGCGGAGTGCGTCTCCAGCACGCTGCGGACGCTCAGCAGCTGGTCGGCCTCCTCGTCGGTCGGGAGGTGCACGAAGGCGCCCTGGGCGGGGCGGAGGTCGACCCAGCCTTCGCTCTGCAGCCGCTGCAGGGCTTCGCGGACCGGCTGCCGGCTGACGCCGAGGTACTCGGCCAGGTCGGCTTCGACCAGGTGCTGACCGGGTTCGAGGGTGCGGTTGATGATCAGCTCGGCGAGGGCTTCGTAGACGACCTGGCGCAGCGGGGCCGGCCGTTCGACGCGCTTGGCGGGGGTCGAGCCGAGCGCGCCCTTGGCCGTGCGACGCCCGGTCGGGCCGCGGTCTTGGAGCGGGGAAGCGGGCTGGCTCACGGGACACCTCGATGTGGAGAGGAAATAGACGTGCTGCCCTCAGGATACAGGTTTTGGTATGCAAAATCCCAGATACTCACCCGCCCAGATGTTTTCGCCCGATGTAGATCAACGACGCGCGGGCGATGTGACCGCTTGTGTCCGATTTGTCGAGCTTGACTCCGCCGGTCGGGCGGTCGCGAGATCGAAGCTCTGGTCTTGGTCCCGGATCCAGGATACTGTATGCAATCACGTGCTGGACCGAAGTGGGAGGCACATCATGAAGGTGGCAGTTCTCGGGGCCGGGGCGATCGGCGCCTACGTCGGGGCCGCGCTGCACCGCGGCGGGTCCGAGGTGCACCTGATCGCCCGCCGGGCCCACCTCGCCGCGATGCGCGAGCACGGCGTCCGCGTGCTCAGCCCGCGCGGCGACTTCACCGCGTACCCGCACGTCACGGACGACCCGGCCGAAGTCGGCGAAGTCGACTTCGTGTTCCTCGGCTTGAAGGCCAACTCCTACGCCTCGTGCGAACCGCTCCTCGCCCCGCTGCTCGGCCCGGACACCGCGGTCGTGGCCGCGCAGAACGGCATCCCGTGGTGGTACTTCCACGGGCTGGCCGGCCATCCGCTCGAAGGGCACCGCGTCGAGACGGTCGACCCGGGCGGCTCGGTGACCGCTGTGCTCGGGCTTCGGCGCGCGATCGGCTGCGTCGTCTACTGCTCCACCGTCATCGAGGAACCGGGGGTGATCCGCCACCTCGAAGGCACCCGGTTCTCCCTCGGCGAGCCGGACGGCGAGATCTCCGCGCGCTGCAAGGTGCTCAGCGCCGCGATGATCGCCGGCGGGCTCAAGGCGCCGGTCGAACCGCGGCTGCGCGACGACATCTGGATCAAGCTGATGGGCAACGTCGCCTTCAACCCGCTCTCGGCGCTGACCCGGGCGACCATGGCGCAGATGTGCGAGCACGACGACACCCGCGCGCTCGTGGCCACGATGATGACCGAGACCCTCGCCATCGCCCGCGCGGCCGGCAGCGACCCCGGCGTCTCGGTCGAGAAGCGCATCGACGGCGCCTGGCGCGTCGGCCACCACAAGACGTCGATGCTGCAGGACCTCGAAGCGGGCAAGCCGCTCGAGATCGACGCGATCATCGGCGCGGTCGTGGAGCTGGCCGGCCTCACCGGGGTGCCCGCGCCGGCCCTGCGGCACGTCCACGCCGCCATCTCGCTGCTCGACCACACCAGCAACCCGCCCGTCCCCGTCGGGGCGCACTGAACCGGAGGTGCCCGTGAAGCGCAGGAAGACCGAGCCGTACGTGCGGCTCACCCAGCCACTGGTGCGCGACTCCGGCGTGCTGCGGCCGGCGACCTGGGAGGAGGCCCTCGACCGGGCCGCCGCCGGGATCCGCCGGACCCTCGAAAGCAAAGGGCCCGAGGCGTTCGGGATGTTCTCGTGCGCCCGCGCGACCAACGAGATGAACTACGTCGCGCAGAAGTTCACCCGCGCGGTGATCGGCACGAACAACGTCGACTCGTGCAACCGCACCTGCCACGCGCCGAGCGTCGCCGGGCTGGCGCGGGTGTTCGACAGCGGCGGCGGGACGTCGTCCTACCAGGAGATCGAGGACGCCGACGTCATCGTCATCTGGGGCGGCAACCCCCGCGAGGCGCACCCGATCTTCTTCCAGCACGTGCTCAAGGCGGTCCACAAGGGAGCGAAGCTCTTCGTCATCGACCCGCGCCGGACCAGCACCGGGAGCTGGGCGCACCGCCAGCTGCAGCTCGAGGTCGGCACCGACATCCCGCTGGCCCACGCGATCGCCCGCGAGATCATCCATTCCGGACTGGCGAACACGAAGTTCATCGAACGCGCCACCGAGGGGTTCGCCGAGTTCGCCGCATCGGTCGAGCCGTGGACCCTGGAAGTCGCGGAGAAGACCACCGGCGTGCCGGCCGAGCTGATCAAGGAGCTGGCGCACACCTACGCCCGCGCCGACCGCGGGCAGCTGTCGTGGACGCTCGGCATCACCGAGCACCACAACGGCACCGACAACGTCCTGGCGCTGATCAACCTCTCGCTGCTGGCCGGGCAGGTCGGCCGCTACGGCGCCGGGCTGAACCCGCTGCGCGGGCAGAACAACGTCCAGGGTGGCGGCGACATGGGCGCCATCCCGGACCGCATGCCGGGCTTCCAGGACATCCTCGACGCGGACGTCCGCGCGAAGTTCGACGCCGCGTGGGGCTCGTCGATCCCGCCGCACAAGGGCCTCAACCTCACGCAGATGCTCGACGCCATGGAGCGCGGCGACCTGACCTGCGTGTACATCATCGGCGAGAACCCGGTGCAGTCCGAAGCGGACTGCGAGCACACGATCAAGCGGCTGTCCAACGTGGACCACCTGGTGGTGCAGGACATCTTCCTGACGAAGACCGCGCAGCTGGCCGACGTCGTGTTGCCGGCGTCGGCCGCCTGGTGCGAGAGCGACGGCACGTTCACCAACTCCGAACGCCGGGTCCAGCGCGTCCGCAAGGCCCTCGAACCGCCGGAAGGCGCGCGCGACGACATCGAGCTGCTCTCGGAGCTGGCGCGCCGGCTCGGCCACGACTGGCACCACACCGGCGGTGAGGAGGTCTGGGACGAGCTGCGCTCGCTGTCCCCGATGCACACCGGGATGTCCTACGCGCGCCTGGAAGAGCTCGGCGGCATCCAGTGGCCGTGCTACTCCGAGAACACCCTCGAGCCGACGTTCCTGCACGGCCGGCTGTGGGCCGAGGACCCGGCCGAGCGCGGCCGCCCGGCGCCGTTCACCGTGCTCGAGCACAGCCCGCCGGTCGACCTGCTCACCGAGGAGTTCCCGATCCGGCTCACCACCGGGCGGCGGCTCGACTCGTACAACACCGGCGTCCAGTCCGCCGGGTTCCCCTCGCCGATGCGGCAGGGCGAGACCCTGGATCTGTGCCCGGAGGACGCTCGGTCGCTCGGCGTCGAACCCGACGAGCTGGTCCGGATCTCGTCACGGCGTGGCGAGATCGTGGCGCCGGTCCGGCTCGACACCGGGCTCAAGCCGGGGCTGGCGTTCATGACCTTCCACTTCCCGGACGAGATCGACGTCAACATCATCACCATCGAGGCGACCTGCCCGATCGCCGGGACGGCGGAGTACAAGGCCGCGGCGATCCGCGTCGAAAAGCTGCCGGTGGAGGTCTGAGGTGGACCTCAAGCTCCTCGACGCCGTCGCCGACAGCGAGGAACGCGACGCCGTCGCCGGGTTCGCCGGTGGCGGCCGGGACCAGTTGCTGCCCGCCCTGCACGCGGTCAACGACCGGGTCGGCTGGATCAGCCAGGGCGCGCTCAACCTGATCTGCGAGACGCTGCACGTGCCGCCCGCCGACGCGTACGGCGTGGCGAGCTTCTACTCGCTGTTCGCCCTGGAGGAACGCCCGGAGCGGGTGGTGCACGTGTGCACCGACCTGGCCTGCCGGCTCAAGGGCGCGGACACCGTGTGCGACGTCCTCACCGAGCACGTCGGCGCCGCGGGGAAGGCACGCGGCGGGGTCACGTGGCTGCACAGCCCGTGCCTCGGCGTCTGCGAACGAGCCCCCGCGGCGCTGACGTTCCAGGCCGGCGACCCGGCCACCACCGAGCTGCTCGCGCCGGCGACCGGCGCGTCGGCCGTGCTGGCCGCGCAGCGGGAACCGTCCGCTTCGGACGGCACCGCACCGGTGATCCACCAGCAGGAGGGGCTGCGGCTGCTGCGCCGGGTGGGGGTGGTCGATCCGTCCAGTTTGGACGACTACCGCGCGGCCGGTGGGTACGCGGCACTGCGCAACGCCCTGCGCATGGGCGAGGCCGCGGTGATCCGCGAGGTCACCGACGCCGGCCTGCTGGGCCGGGGCGGGGCGGCGTTCCCGACCGGGCGCAAGTGGGCCGCCACGGCCGCCCAGCCCGCCGGGCCGCACTACCTGGTGTGCAACGCCGACGAGAGCGAGCCCGGCACGTTCAAGGACCGGGTGCTGATCGAGGGTGACCCGTACGCGCTGGTCGAGTCGATGACGATCGCCGCGTTCGCGATCGGCGCCCGGCGGGGTTACGTCTACCTGCGCGGCGAGTACCCGCGAGCCCTGCGGCTCCTGCGGAACGCCCTGGAAGTCTGCCGCGAACGCGGGTTCCTCGGCGTGGACATCATGGGCCACGAGGGGTTCTCGTTCGACATCGAGATCCGCCGTGGCGCGGGTGCGTACATCTGCGGCGAGGAGACCGCGATCTTCAACTCGATCGAGGGCTTCCGCGGCGAACCCCGCACGAAGCCGCCGTTCCCGGTCGAGAAGGGGCTGTTCGGCAAGCCGACCGTCGTCAACAACGTCGAGACCCTGGTCAACGTGCCGCTGATCCTCACCGAGGGCGCGGCCGCGTACCGGGCGATCGGCACCGAGGCCTCGGCCGGCCCGAAGCTGTTCTGCCTGTCCGGGAACGTCGAACGGCCGGGCGTCTACGAGGTGCCGTTCGGCACGACGCTGCGGGAACTCCTCTCCTTGGCCGGGGGAGTGCCCGAGGGCCGGGAGATGCGGGCGATCCTGCTCGGCGGCGCGGCCGGCGGGTTCGTCCGGCCCGACGAGCTCGACCTGCCACTGACCATGGAGGACGCGCGGGCGGCGAAGACGACGCTGGGGTCCGGTGTCGTCCTGGTGCTCGACGACCTGGCCGACCTCGGCGGCTTCCTGCTGCGGATCGCGTCGTTCTTCCGCGACGAGTCGTGCGGGCAGTGCGTCCCGTGCCGGATCGGGACCGTGCGGCAGGAGGAGGCGATCAAGCGCGTCCTGTCGGCCGGGTCGGACGAACGGCCGTTGCTGCGCGAAGTCGGCCAGGTGATGCGGGACTCGTCGATCTGCGGGCTCGGCCAGACCGCCTGGAACGCCATCGAGTCCGCCATCGACCGGTTGGGGGCACTGAAATGACCAGCGACGACACACGTTCCTCAGTGGAGGAGCCATGACCACAGTGGACATCGGGATCCCGAGGCGGCTGGTCGAGTTCACTGTGGACGGTTCCCCGGTTCGCGTACCGGAGGGCTCGACGATCCTCGACGCGTGCACGGCGGCGGGCAAGGAGATCCCGACGCTCTGTTACGGCGACACCCTGGAACCGGCGAACGCCTGCCGCGTCTGCATGGTGGAGGTCGAGGGAGCGCGGACGCTGGTGCCGTCGTGCTCGCGCAAGGCGGAGCCAGGCATGGTGGTGCACACCGACTCCGAGCGGACGCGGACCAGCCGCAAGGTCGTCCTCGAGCTGCTCGGCTCGGCGACGGACCTGTCGACGACCCCGGACGTCGACCGCTGGATGGCCGAGACCGGCGCCGACCCGGACCGCTTCGGCCCGGACGCCGCGACGGTCGCGCAGCCGGCCCTCGTGGACAACGAGCTGTACGTCCGGGACTACGGGAAGTGCATCCTCTGCTACAAGTGCGTCGACGCGTGCGGCGACCAGTGGCAGAACTCGTTCGCCATCACCGTGGCCGGCCGCGGGTTCGACGCCCGGATCTCGACGGAGTTCTCGAACCCGTTGCCGGACAGCGCCTGCGTGTACTGCGGCAACTGCGTCGAGGTCTGCCCGACCGGGGCGCTGAGCTTCAAGCGCGAGTACGACAAGCGCGAGGACGGCACCTGGGACGAGGACCGGCAGAAGCAGACGACGACGGTGTGCACGTTCTGCGGGGTCGGCTGCAACCTGACGCTGCACGTCCAGGACAACGAGATCGTCAAGGTCACCTCGCCGCACGAAAGCTCGGTGACGCACGGGAACCTGTGCATCAAGGGCCGCTTCGGCTGGCAGCACGTCGAGAAGAAATAGCGGAAGCCCCCGCCGGCCGAGGCCGGCGGGGGCTCCGTTCACGCGAACCGCACGGTGAACCGCACGTCCGGTGGTTCTTCCTTTTCACTCAGTTCCATGAGCTTCGAGAAGACCCCGGAAGCTCGGCGGTACAAGTCTTCGCCGAGCTTTTCCTTGCTGGTCTCCGAGTTCTCCCATACCAGCTCCAGCGGCCCGGGGATGTCCCGGTAGAGCCGATCCCAGAGGGCGCTGAGGTTGTCGCCGTAGTAGGGACCGAAGTCCAGCTGCCGCTTGAGCTGGTCGTGAATGTCCTGTTCGGACTCGACGGTAGTCCCGTCGATGACGATGCGCACGGCTCACATCCAGTTCGGCAGCTGGTAGAACGTCATGGGTTTGTAGTGATCGAAAGTAACATAGGCCAGCCCGTCGTTGGACCACACGAGCCGGTAGCCCGGCTGCTTCGGGCGGCTCATGGCGGGGTTGAGGCCGACGTCGGCTTCCTGCCAGGTGCGACCGGTGGCACGCGGGAGCAGGCCGTCCGCGTTCTCGTAGACGTCGCCGCCGATCTGCCCGTTGGGGACGTAGTTGCCGAGCGCCTTGCCCTTGGCCCACCCGGCGGCGATCGCCTGGGCCTTGGTCACGTAGTTCGGCGGAAGCTGCCCGCCGGTCCGCTTGAGACTGTCGATCAGCGGGTTGGCCAGCTCGGCGACGCCCAGGCTCTTGCCGAGCTGGATGCACGTCGAGTTGTGCACCAGCACCGCGACGCCGTCGACGATGACGTAGTACGAGTGCAGCTCGTCGACGGTCAGGTTGCGCACCCGCTGCCGCTCGGTGCGCTGCGAGGTGCCGTCCACGGCGACCGTGGTGCCGTCGGGCTGCCGCAGCAGGTCGCCGGCGACGAGGCTGTCGGCGTTCACCCAGGCCGGCCGGGTGGTCACCCAGAAGGGGTGGTGCGCCGTCGCGGTCAGGACCGTGCCGTGCACCCGGATGTCGACGAGGTGCTTCGTCCCGCCACTGGCGATCCGGTCGGTGACCGGCTCGGGCCGAGTGGTCCCGGTGCCCGGGTCGGACGCGAGGACCGTCTCGCCGACCGCGATGTCCTGGATGGCCTTGCGCGAGCCGTCGCCCATCAGGACGGCGGTGCCGGGTAAGAAGCTGTTGCAGTCGGCCAGCTCCTTCGCGACCTTCTGCTCCAGGTTGGCGAGCCCGTTCCGGATCGCGGTGGAGCTGAGGAACTCCTCCGCGCCCAGTGCCCCCAATCGGGAGGCGAGGAACGAGTCGGCCGCGACGCCGGCGAGGAAGTCCGCGCCGATCGTCAGCCCGATGCCCGCTCCCGCCGCTTCGGCGAGGAACCCCGCCTCCGCGCCGACGAGCGCACCGACCAGGGGAGCGGTGCAGATCTCGGCGCAGAAGATGCCGGCGCCGACGATCACCGCCCCCGCCACGATGGTGCCCGCGATCGACCACCAGCGTTCCGAGTCGGCCTCGTCCTCGGCCTTCTGCTTCGCCTCCGCGATCGCCGAATTGATCTTGTAGGTGAGGCTCGGGTCGTAGGCACCCTTGAGGCAGTCGTTGAAGACCTGCTCGCTGTACTGCTTGAGCTGGTTGCAGACCGCGACGTTGCGCTCGGACTCACCCTTCGGGTCGGCGATCATCCGCTGCGCCCGGGACACGCAGTCGTCGTGGTCGGGCCCGGCGGGCACGCTCTCGCACGTCTTGTTGACGTCGTCGGAGAACTTCTTCTTGGCGGCGTCGATCTCCTGGTTGGCCTTGGCGATCGCCGCGTCCCGCGCGCTGTTGGCGGCGTCGACGGCGGCCTGCGCGTCCTTCCCGGCGTCGACGGCGTCCTGGTACGCCTGGTGCGCCGCGACCATGGCGCTCTGCGCGTAGTCGTTCGCCAGGTTCGCCGAATGCCGGGCCGCGGTCGCCGACCGGGTGGCCTGCACCGCCGACTGCCCCGCGCGCGCCGCCGCCTGCTTCGCCACATCGGCCGAGTGGGCCGCTTCGCGGGCGGAGTCCTGCGCCTGCTGCGCGGAATCCTTGGCCTGCTGCGCGTAGGTGCCCGCGTCGGTCGCGAACCCCTTGGCGCGGTTGGCGTAGTCGGCGGCTTCGGCCGCGGCCTTGCGGGCCGTCGCGGCGACGGACTGGGCGGTCGCCGCGTTCTCCGACGCCTTGGCCGCGACCGAGGTCGCCTGCGCGACCAGCCCGGCGACGACCGCGTTGTGCGCGGCCGACTCCCGGTCGTGCCGGGCCGCGACGTACTGCCCGTTCTGCCGGTACTGCCGGACGATGTCGGGCGAGCCCTCCAGCGCGGCCTGGGCGAGGAGCCGGGCTTCCGGTCCGGTCGCGGTGCCGGCGATCAGCTGGTTCAGAGCGATCCGGTCGTCCTTCTCCCGGGCGATGTTCTGCCCGGTGTCGAGGAATTTCCGGTACGCCGCCACGGTCCCCGCGTCGAGGGCCTTCTGGGCGTCGCCGGCGACGACTGCGTCGCCGTTCGTGCGGGCCGCGGACTGGACCTGGTTGACCTGCAGCCGCAGGTCGTTGCCCTCGCTCGGGTAGTCCGGGGAGGCCAGGAACCGCTTGACGTCGGCGTCGTTGCCGGCGAGCGCCTGCTGGCCGGCGGTCTTCTTGGCCGGGACGGCGCTGTCGATCTGCTCCTGCAGGGTTTGGCGGTCGTCCAGCGCGGCCGCCTGGGCGACGCCGGTCTTGGCGAACTCGCGGGCTTCCGCGTCGGCGCCGGTGAGGGCGGTTTGGGCGGCGGCCTGGGTCCACGGACCGCCCGTGGTCAGCAGGCGCAGGGCGACCTTGCGGCCGTCGACGGCGGCCAGCGCCGGGTCGGTGCCCGCGGCGGCCGCCTCGGCCAGCAGCCGGTTCGTCTCGGCGTCGCGCTGGACCTCCTGGGCCGCGTTCCACTTGCGGGTCAGGCCCAGGTGGTCCTGGACCTCGAGGGCCTGCCGAGCCGCTTCGGTGGCCTGGTCGGCCTGCAGGCTCGTGCGGTCCGCGTCGGCCTTGCGGGCGGCGGTGTAGATCCGGGTCGCCTGGTTCGCCGAGTCGACGGCGATCTTCGCCGCGGCGCTCGCCGAGTTGGCGTGCTGGGTGGCGAGCTCGGCGGCCCGGGCGGAGTCGACCGCGTGCTTGGCGGCGTCATCCGCGGCTGCCGCGGCGAGGGCGGCGTCGACCGCGGCCTGCTGCGCGAGCGTGCGGGCCTGGTCGGCCGCACTCGCGGCTTCGTCGGCGTACGCACGGGCCGAAGCGGCCGCGCGGTTGGCGAGGTTGGCCTGACGCCGGGCGGTCGCGGCGGCGGCCTCGGCCTTGCTGGCGTCGACGCCGGCGGCCTTGGCCCAGTTCACCGACTGCTGGGCCGCGTCCGCCGACTTCGAGGCGTTCTGGCCGGCCGAGTCGGCCGCGTTGATGGCGTCACGGGCGTGGCCGAGCGAGGTCTTCGCCAGGTCGATGGCCGTGACGGCGTCCTGCGCGCTCTTGGACGCGATCGACGCGTCGATGGCGGCCTTGGCGGCGTCGCCAGCCTTTCCGCGGTCTACGCGCGCCGCCGCGGCGAAGCCCCACGCGCTGCTGGACGCGCGGCCGGCCTTGGCGGCGGCCGCGGCGGCCCGGGTGGCGGCGCTCGCGGCGACCCGGGCGGCGGACGACGCCGCGTTGGCCGCGCCGATCGCCGTCACCGCCGAGCTCGCCGCGCGGTTCGCGGCGTCGGCGGCACGGTTGGCCGCGTCCGCCGCGCCCTCGGCGTTGTCCTTGGCGGCTTCGGCGGCGGCCTCCGCGAGCTCGCTCGCCTGGCGCGCCAGGTCGGCCTCCTTGAGCGCGGTGTCCGCGGAGTCCTTGGCCGCCTGGGTTTCCTCGGCGGCCTGCTGCCCGGCGATCTTGGCCGCGTCGGCCAGCTGCTGGACGGAAGACGTCTCCTGGTCGCGAGCCTCCGCGACTTCCCATTCACGGGCGACGAACAGCCGGAGCGCTTCGGTGGTGTTCGCGTCGAGCGCGTTCTGCGCGGCCGTCTTCACCTCGGGGCCGCCCGCGGCCATGATCTGGTTGACCCGCATCCGCAGGTCGGTCGCCTCCGCCCGCACCGACGTGGTGGTGAGGAAGTCCTTGAGCGCCTGGGGTGTCTGGGCGTCGAGCGCCTTCTGCGCGGCCTGCCGGACCTGCGGGCCACCCGCGGCCATGATCTGGTCGACGCGGATCCGCAGGTCGGTGTCCGACGCGGAGATCCAGCCCCCATCGAGGAAGGTCCGCAGCGACCCGGTGTCGGTCGCGTCGAGCGCGCGCTGGGCGGCGGCCTGCACCGTCGGCCCGCCCGCGGCGAGGATCTGGTTGACCGCCAGCCGGTCGTCCAGCCCGGCCAGCCGGGCCACCTTCTGGGTGAGGAAGGCGTCGACGTCGGCGTCCGTGCCGGTCAGCGCCTGTTCGGCGGCGAGCTTGACCTGCGACCCGGCGCTGCGCCAGATCATCAGCACCTTCGCCCGCGGGGTCAGGCTCACGTCGGTGGGCTCGTCCGGATCGGTGTCGGCCAGCGCGACCCCGGACTGCAGGGTCAGTGCGGCCACCAGCGTCAGGACCAGCCCGCCACGCAGCAGCCTTCTCTGTCTCTTCAAGCGGATTCCCCCCACTCGATGCGGTCCGGAAATCGGACGTCGCCGCCTGCATATCGCCTGGTTCCGGGCCGCATTACCGGTTCGTGGCCGTGTGGATGATCACGGGCGGTACAGACCTTTCGGCGGTATCGGGAGGTTCGCCTGACGGCTATGGCCGCACCGCGAGGCGTTGACCTCGAGCCACCGGGCCAGCTATTCTCGATATGCGAAAGAAAAATTCCGGATAGTGAAATTTGAGGTCGCGATGCCAGAAGAGGGGCACTCCCTGCCGTACGTCGCCAACCTGTCGATCCTGTTCAAGGAGGTACCGCTGCCCGGGCGCGCGGCCGCCGCGCGGGAGGCCGGGTTCACCGACGTCGAGTACTGGTGGCCGTTCGACACCGCGGTCCCCGCCCGCGACGAGGTGGACGCCTTCGTGCGTTCGGTCGAGCAGGCCGGGGTCCGCCTGCGCGGGCTGAACTTCTTCGCCGGCGACATGGCCGCGGGGGAGCGGGGCCTGGTGTCGTGGATCGGCCGCGAGACCGAGTTCGCCGACAGCCTCGTCGTCGCGCTCGGCATCGCCGAACGCACCGGCTGCCGCAGCTTCAACGCGCTGTACGGCAACCGGCTCGACGGCGAAGAGCCGGCCAAGCAGGACGACCTGGCGCTGGTCCACCTCGCGACGGCCGCGGAGGCCGCCGCGAAGATCGGCGCGCAGCTGGTCCTCGAACCGCTCTCCGGCGCGGACCGCTACCCGCTCAAGACCGCCGCGGACGCCGTGGCCGTGCTCGACGACCTCGGGCGCGACAACGTGCGACTGCTGGCCGACCTGTACCACCTGGCAGTCAACGGGGACGACCTGGACGCGCTGGCGACGACGCACATCTCCCGGATCGGGCACGTGCAGATCGCCGACGCACCCGGGCGCCACCAGCCCGGCACCGGGACCGTCGACCTCGACGGCCACCTGCTGAGGCTGCAAAAAGCGGGTTACGACGGGTTCGTCGGGATCGAGTACGTCCCGGAACCCGACACCCTCACCTCGCTGGACTGGCTGCCGATCACCCGAAGGGGACGAGCATGAAACTGGGATTCATCGGACTGGGCGTGATGGGCGCCCCGATGGCCGCGCACCTGGTCGCGGCCGGGCACGACGTCAGCGGCTTCGACGTCAACACCGCCGCGGGCGAGAAGCTGCAGGCCGCCGGTGGGCGCGCCGCGGCGGACGTCGCCGACGCCGTGGCCGGGGCGGACGTCGTCATCACGATGCTGCCGAACCACCCGCAGGTCGAGGCGGTCGTGCTGGCCGCGGGCGGGGTCCTCGACGCCGCCGAGCCCGGCGCGCTGCTGATCGACATGAGCACCATCCGGCCCGAGACGTCGATCGCGGTCGCGGAAGCCGCGCGGGACAAGAAGATCCGCGTCCTCGACGCTCCCGTGTCCGGTGGTCAGGCCGGCGCCGAGCAGGCGTCGCTGTCCATCATGGTCGGCGGCTCCGAAGAAGACTTCGCGGCGGCCAAGCCGGTGTTCGAAGCACTGGGCAAGACCATCGTGCACGTCGGCCCGCACGGCGCGGGTCAGGTCGTGAAGGCCGCGAACCAGCTCGTCGTGGGCGGGATCTACGGCCTGGTCGCCGAGGCGATCGTGCTGCTCGAAGCGTCCGGTGTGGACGCCGCCGTCGGGCTCGACGTGCTCGCCGGCGGGCTCGCGGGCAGCCGGATCCTCGAGCTCAAGCGCAAGTCGATGGTGGAGCGCCAGTTCGCCCCCGGCTTCCGGATCGACCTGCACCACAAGGACATGGGGATCGCACTGGCCGCCGCCCGGCAGGCCGACGTCGCGCTCCCGCTCACCGGGCTGGTCGCCCAGCTCGTCGCCGCCGGCCGCGCCATGGGCCACGGCTCCCTGGACCACTCGGCCTTGCTGAAGGTCGTCGAACAGTTGTCGGGCCGCGTCCCGGCGGAGGTGTGACATGCCCAGAATCCCCGCCATGCAAGCGGTCGTCGACGTCCTGGAGAGCGAAGGCGTCGACACCGTCTTCGGCTGCCCCGGCGCCGCGATCCTCCCGCTGTATAACGCCCTACAGGGCCGGGCGATCGAGCACTTGATCGTCCGCCACGAAGAGGGCGCGACGCACATGGCCGACGGCTGGGCCCGGACGAACGGGAACGTCGGCGTCGCGATCGGCACGTCCGGCCCGGCCGGGACGAACATGATCACCGGGCTCTACACCGCGCACGCGGACTCGATCCCGATGATCTGCATCACCGGTCAGGCGGCGACGAACAAGCTGCACCAGGAAGCCTTCCAGGCCGTCGACATCGTCGAGATCGCCAAGCCGGTGACGAAGTGGGCGGTGCAGGTCAAAGAGGCGGCGCAGCTGCCGTGGATCTTCCGCGAGGCGTTCCGGGTCGCCCGGTCGGGCCGGCCGGGCCCGGTGCTCATCGACCTCCCGATCGACGTCCAGAAGCAGGACATCGAGTGGGACTCCTCGATCGACTCGCCGCTGCCGGTCACAGCCGTGAAGCCCGCGTCCGCGCGGGTCGAGCGGGCCCTCGAAATGCTGCTCCAAGCCGAACGTCCGCTGATCCTGGCCGGTGGCGGGGTCGTCCTCGGCGAGGCGAGCGAGCAGCTGCGGGCCGCGGCCGAGCGCCTCGACGTCCCGGTGCAGGTGACGCTGATGGGCAAGGGCAGCTTCCCGGAGGACCACGAGCTGTTCGCCGGGATGGCCGGCATCCAGACGTCGCAGCGCTGGGCGAACGCGGCCTTCCTGGAGGCCGACCTGGTGCTGGCGCTGGGTGCGCGCTTCGGCGACCGGCACACCGGCGAGCTGTCGGTTTACCGGGGTGACCGGAAGTTCATCCACGTCGACATCGAGCCCACCCAGCTGGGCAAGGTGTTCGGGCCGGACCTCGGGATCGTCTCGGACACGCGCGAGTTCCTCGACGCGCTGCTGGCCGCTTTGGAGAAGCGCTCGCCGGAGCCGCGCCGTGAGTGGGTCGGCCGGATCGCGGAACTGAAGGAAGCGCTTCCCCGGCGTGACGACTTCGACACCCTGCCGATCAAGGCGCCGCGGGTTTTCAAGGAGATCAACGAAACCTTCGGCGAGGACACCTACTTCGTCACCGCGATCGGGCTCTACCAGATCTGGTCGGGCCAGTTCCAGAAGGCGCACAAGCCGCGTCACTACCAGGTCTGCGGTCAGGCCGGTCCGCTCGGCTGGGAGATCCCGGCGGCGATCGGCGTCAAGAAGGCGCGGCCCGAGGCCGAAGTTGTCGGGGTGGTCGGTGACTACTCGTTCCAGTTCCTGGTCGAGGAGCTGGCGGTGGCCGCCCAGTACGACGTCGGGTTCGTGCTGATCATGCTCAACAACGAGTACCTCGGCCTGATCCGCCAGGCCGAGACCGGCTACGACATGAACTTCGAGGTCGACATCCACTACGACTCGAACGGCACGGACAACGTCAAGATCATGGAGGCCTACGGCTGTTCGGGCACCCGCGTGCACGAGCCGGCCGAGATCCGGACGTCCCTGGAATGGGCCCGCAAGGAAGCCGAGCGGACCAGCCGGCCCGTCCTGGTGGAGATCATGATCGAACGCGAGGGCAACGCCGCCATGGGTGCCGCCCTCGACGCCGTCAAGGAGTTCGAGCCCGCATAACACCCGCGTGACCACGGCCGCCGTACGAGACCTGACCTCGTACGGCGGCCTTTCCGCGTCCGCGCGAAGGCGCTTGTCGGAAAGTACAAACCGGGGCCGTAAATTCACCCTTCTTTCAGGGGTTTTGCCGTGGTCGCGGCCACACCCCAGCGTGTGTACTTCTTCACGAAGCAGCCCCGAAAGGACGTCCACAGTGGAATTCCTCCGACCCGCCACGCTGGCCGACGCGCTCGCCGCGAAGGCCGCGAGCCCCGGTGCGGTCCCGATCGCCGGCGGCACGGACGTGATGGTCGAGCTCAACTTCGACCACCGCCGCCCCGGCGCCCTGCTCGACCTCGGCCGCGTCGCCGAGCTCCACGAGCACGGCACCGACGGCGGCCGGATCCGGCTCGGCGCGGCCGTGCCCTACACCCGGATCATCGCCGAGCTGGGCCCGAAGCTGCCCGGTCTCGCGATGGCTTCGCGGACTGTCGGCTCCCCGCAGATCCGCAACCGCGGCTCCGTAGGTGGCAATCTCGGCGCAGCGTCGCCGGCGGGCGACGCGCACCCGGCGCTCCTGGCCGCCGACGCCGAGGTCGAGATCGCGTCCGTACGCGGCACTCGGATCGTCGCGGCGAAGGACTTCTACGTCGGTGTCAAGCGGAACGTCCTGGAGCCGGACGAGCTGATCACCGCGGTGCTGCTGGCACCGGCCACCGGGCCCCAGCAGTTCAGCAAGATCGGCACCCGCAACGCGATGGTCATCGCGGTCGCGGCCTTCGGGCTGGCGCTGCACCCCGAGCAGCGGCGTGTCGGCACCGGCGTCGGCTCGGCCGCGCCGACACCCCGCCGGGCCTTCGAAGCCGAAGAGTTCCTGGCCGGCGAGCTGGACTGGGAGTCACCCCGGGCGTTGACCGACTCCGTGAAGCGCCGCTTCGGCGACCTGGTCGCGGGGGCGGCGTCCCCGATCGACGACGTCCGCGGCAGCGCGGCCTACCGGCGGCATGCCCTGGGGGTCATGGCGCGCCGGACGCTGACCTGGGCCTGGGGCGAATACTGCGAAGGGAGCGCGAAGTGCGCGTGAACGTCACCGTCAACGGCGAACCCCGCCGGGCGGACAACGTCTGGGAAGGCGAAAGCCTCCTGTACATGCTGCGCGAGCGGCTCGGCCTGCCGGGCTCCAAGAATGCCTGCGAACAGGGCGAATGCGGCTCGTGCACGGTCTACGTCGACGGCGTCCCGGCCTGTGCGTGCCTGGTCGCGGCCGGGCAGGCCGAGGGCCGCGACGTCGTCACGGTCGAAGGGCTCGCTTCCGGTGACGATCTGGACCCGGTGCAGGAGTCGTTCGTCGAGCAGGGCGCCGTCCAGTGCGGGTTCTGCACGCCCGGCCTGCTGGTCGCGGCCCACGACCTGATCGAGCGCGTGCCGGACCCCAGCGACGTCGAGATCCGCGAGGCCCTCGCCGGGAACCTCTGCCGGTGCACCGGCTACGAGAAGATCCTCGACGCCGTCCGCGACGCCGCGGCGAAGAAGGCCGTCCGATGAGCGCCCCGGCCCGCTCCCCGCAGGAGCTGCACGACACGATCGCCGGCGGCATCGGCGAGAGCCCGCTGCGCCCGGACGGCACGCTCAAGGTCCGCGGCGAGTTCGCCTACTCCTCCGACCTGTGGCACGAAGACATGCTGTGGGGCGCCACCCTGCGCAGCCCGCACCCGCACGCCCGGATCGTCCGCCTCGACGTCTCCCGCGCGCTGGCCCAGCCGGGCGTGCACGCGGTGCTCACGCACGAGGACGTACCCGGCGAGAACGTCTACGGCCTCAAGTACCAGGACACGCCCGCGCTGGCCTCGGACCTGGTTCGCTACCAGGGTGAGCCGATCGCGATCCTCGCGGCCGACCACCCGGAGATCGCCCGGCAGGCGCTCAAGGAGATCGTCGTCGAGTACGACATCCTCGAGCCCATCACCGACCCCGAGCGGGCCGCGCACGACGACACCCTGCCTAGGCTGCACCCGGGCGGGAACCTGGTCCGCCACCAGCGGATCGTCAAGGGTGACCCGGCCGCGACCGCGGACGTCGTCGTCTCCGGCGTGTACGAGATCGGCATGCAGGACCAGGCGTTCCTCGGCCCGGAGTCGGGCCTCGCGGTGCCGGCCGAGGACGGCGGTGTCGACCTCTACCTGGCCACCCAGTGGCTGCACGTGGACCAGCGCCAAACGGCGAAGGCTCTCGGCCTGCCGCTGGACAAGGTCCGGCTGACGCTGTCCGGCGTCGGCGGCGCGTTCGGCGGCCGTGAAGACCTGTCGATGCAGATCCACTCGTGCATGCTCGCCCTGCGCACCGGCCGTCCGGTGAAGATGAGCTACAACCGGCTGGAGTCGTTCTTCGGGCACGTCCACCGCCACCCGGCGAAGATGTACTACGAGCACGGGGCGACGAAGGACGGCAAGATCGTCTACGTCAAGGCGAAGATGTACTTCGACGGCGGCGCGTACGCGTCCAAGACCCCGGTCGTGGTCGGCAACGGCACCACGCTCAGCGTCGGCCCCTACGACGTGCCGAACGCGCACATCGAGGGCTGGGGCGTCTACACGAACAACCCGACCTGCGGTGCCATGCGCGGCCTGGGCGCGGTCCAGCCGACCTACGCCTACGAGTCCCAAATGGACAAACTGGCCACCGCACTGGGCATGGACCCGGCCGAGCTGCGGATCCTCAACGCGCTGAGTGAGGGGTCCACTGTGGTCACCGGCCAGGTCGTCGATTTCCCGGCGCCGGTCGCCGAGCTGGTCCAGCGGGTCCGCGACCTGCCGCTGCCGCCGCAGCCCACCGGCGAACGCGACATCCGCGAGCTGCCCGGCGGCGCGTCCAACACCACCCACGGCGAAGGCGTCGTGCGCGGCATCGGCTACGGCGTCACCATCAAGAACATCTCCTACGCCGAAGGCCTCGACGACTACTCGACCGCCCGCGTGCGCCTCGAGGTGCTCGGCGGCGAGGCGGTGGCGATGGTGCACACCGCGGCGGCCGAGGTCGGCCAGGGGTTGGTGACGCTGCAACAGCAGATCGCCCGCACCGAACTCGGCCTGACGCGGGTGAGCGTGCACCCTGCCGACACGAGCGTCGGCGACGCCGGCTCCAGCTCCGCGTCACGCCAGACCTACGTGACGGGCGGCGCGGTCCGCAACGCCTGCCGCGCGGTCGCCGACGCGGTGTATGCGCTCGTGGCGGCCCGGACCGGCGCGGCGGATGGACTCACTTTGACCGGCGGAAAGGTCGTCGCGGCCGACGGTGAGGTGGTCGCCGACCTGGCCGAGCTGCTGGGGGAGACCGCGATCGAGGAGACCCGCGAGTTCCACCACCGCAGGACCTACCCACTGGATCCGGAGACCGGCCAGGGCGACGCCCACGTGCAGTACGGCTTCTCCGCCCACCGCGCGGTCGTCGACGTCGACCTGGACCTCGGCCTGGTGAAGGTGGTGCAGCTCGACTGCGCCCAGGACGTCGGCAAGGCGATGAACCCGGACGCCGTCGTCGCCCAGATCCAGGGCGGCTCGGCCCAGGGCCTCGGCCTCGCCGTCATGGAGGAGATCCTGGTCAAGGACGGCAAGGTGCGGAACCCCTCGTTCACCGACTACCTCATCCCGACCATCCTCGACATGCCGCCGATGCGCGTCGACGTCCTCGAGCGGCCCGACCCGCACGCCCCTTACGGCGTCCGCGGCGTCGGCGAGCCACCCACGATCTCCGCTACGCCGGCGATCGCGAACGCCATCCGCGCGGCCACCGGCCTCGAGCTGCCGCGCGTCCCCATCCGTCCCGAGCACATCACAGGAGTATGAGATGACCACGTCGATTTCCGCCGAGACCGAATGGCTCGACGAAGCCGTCCGCATCGCGGAGACGAACGTCGCGAACGGCGGCGGGCCCTTCGGCGCGCTGATCGTGAAGGACGGCGAGATCGTCTCGACCGGCGTCAACCGCGTCACCGCGAACCTCGACCCGACCGCGCACGCCGAAGTCGTCGCGATCCGCGCCGCCTGCCAGGCCCTCGGCACCTTCAAGCTGGACGGCTGCGTGCTCGTCTCCAGCTGCGAGCCGTGCCCGATGTGCCTGTCCTCGGCGCTGTGGGCGCGCGTCGACAAGGTCCTCTTCGCCGCCGACCGCGACGACGCGGCCAGGGCCGGCTTCGACGACCGCGCCTTCTACGAGCTTTTCGACCGTCCTCGCGACACCTGGACGGTCCCCGTCACGCGACTGTCCGCAAAGGACGGATTCGCGCCGTTCGCGGCCTGGCTCGACAAGAGCGACCGCACCGACTACTGACCTCACCGCTTACTGACCCACAAGGCCAGCTGACCGGAGCACAACCGAATCGAACGTCCCGCTCGCCCAGGCACGGTGTGGTGCCTTGGCCTGGCCGAGCACACCCACCGGCAAGGGCAGGACGCATGACCCAGGCAGAAATCCAGGACCCCGTCCTCGACGAAGTACCCGAACCCCCACCCGGCCGCACGAAGCTCCTGGACCGGTTCTTCGAGATCCGGGCCCGGCAGACCACGATCGGCCGCGAGGTCCGCGGCGGCCTCACGACGTTCGTCGCGATGGCCTACATCGTGCTGCTGAACCCGCTCATCCTCGGCGCCTCCGCCGACATCACCGGCGCCCGGCTGTCGGCCGCACAGGTGACCACGGCGACCGCGCTCGCCGCCGCGGTGATGACCATCCTCATGGGCGTCGTCGGCAACGCGCCCCTCGCGCTGGCCGCCGGCCTCGGCATCAACGGCATCGTCGCGTTCCAGATGGCGCCTTCGATGACCTGGGCGCAGGCGTTCGGCCTGGTCGTGCTGGAGGGCGTCTGCATCGTGCTGATGGCCGTCAGCGGCGTCCGCGAGCGGATCATGAACGCCATCCCGCGGCCGCTCAAGATGGCGATCACCGTCGGGATCGGGCTCTACATCGCCCTGGTCGGGCTGGTCAGCGCCGGGTTCGTGACCCGGATGCCGGACTCGGCGCAGACCACGGTCCCGGTGCGCCTCGGGGCGAGCGGGCACCTGCACGGCTGGCCGATCGTCGTGTTCTGCTTCGGTCTGCTGCTGATGGTCGTCCTGATGGCCCGCAAGGTCCCGGGCGCGGTGCTGATCAGCATCGGCGTGGCGACGGTGTTCGCCGTCGTGCTGCACGAGGGGTTCGGGGTCGGCGGCTGGGGCCTCACTGCCCCGGCGCTGCCCGACCACGTCGTCGCGGCACCGGACTTCGGGCTCTTCGGCCACATCGACCTCTTCGGCGGGTTCGCCTCGGCGGGCGCGCTCGCGGCCACGGTGTTCCTGTTCACCCTGGTGCTATCCGGGTTCTTCGACGCCATGGGCACGATCACCAGCGTCTCCGACGAAGCCGGGCTGTCGAAGAACGGCAAGGTGCCCCGGATGGGCCGGATCCTGCTGGTCGACGGCGCGGGCGCGATCGCGGGCGGCGTCACCGGCTCGTCGCCGAACACGGTGTTCCTCGAGTCCGCCGCCGGCGTGGGTGAGGGTGCCCGGACGGGCCTCGCCAGCGTGGTCACCGGGCTGCTGTTCGCCGGGACGCTGCTGTTCACGCCGCTCGCCGGGATCGTCCCGGCCCAGGCCGCCGCACCCGCGCTGGTCGTCATCGGCGGCATGATGGTCGCCCAGTGCCGGAACATTCCGTGGAACGACCCGGACTACACCATCCCGGTGTTCCTGACCGCCGCGCTGATCCCGTTCACGTACTCGATCACCAACGGCGTCGGCGCCGGCCTGATCGCGTTCGTGCTGATCAAGATCGGCCGCGGCAAGTGGCGCGAGGCCGGCTGGCTGCTTTCCCTGCTGGCGCTGGTGTTCGCGGTGTACTTCGCCGTCGACGGCGTCGAAGCCCTCTTCCGCTAAGGAGTTTCCCGTGACCCTGATGTTCTTCAACGGCGGCGCCATGCGCGGCGAGCCACTGCACCACCTCCTGGAAGGTTCCCCGTTCGTCTCGGCGGCGAAGACCGCGCCGAAGTACCGGTTCTACGCCGTCGGGGAGCAGTGCCCGGCGCTGTACCCGGTGTCGCACGGCGGGGCGGCGGTCACCGGCGAGGTCTACGACGTTTCGCTGGATTCGTTGCGGGACAAGGTACTCCCGTCCGAGCCGCACGAGCTGGAACTGGGTGTGGTGGAGCTGGAAGACGGCAGCTCGGCGTTCGCGATGCTGCTGCGGCGGCCCTACACCTCGCACGTCGCCCTGCGGGACATCACCGAGATCGGCGACTGGCGCGCGTACCGGGCGAGCGCGTGAGGGTGCTGGTCGCACCGGACAAGTTCAAGGGGTCGCTGACCGCGGCCGAGGTGGCGTCGGCGGTGGCTGCCGGCCTCGCCGACGTCCACCCCGCGCTCGCGGTGCAGGCCCTCCCGGTGGCCGACGGCGGCGACGGCACGGTGGACGCCGCCGTCGCCGCCGGATTCCGGCGTGTGCGAGTCCCGGCCCGCGGCCCGACCGGCGTTCCGGTGACGGCGTCCTACGCGGTCCGCGGGGACACCGCCGTCGTCGAGTTGGCGGAGGCATCCGGGCTGCACCGGCTGCCCGGGACGCCGGCGCCGCTCACCGCGACCAGCGCCGGCACCGGCGACGTACTCGCGGCCGCGGTGCGGGCGGGGTGCCGCCGGATCGTGCTCGGCGTGGGCGGCAGCGCCTGCACCGACGGCGGTGCGGGCATGCTGGCCGCACTGGGGGCCCGGCTGCTGGACACCGCCGGGCGGGACCTCCCACCCGGCGGCGCCGCCCTGTCCCGGCTCGCGTCGCTGGAGCTGTCCGAACTGGACATGTCCGAAGTGGACATCGAGCTGGCGAGTGACGTCGACAACCCGCTGTACGGGCTGCGTGGGGCAGCGTTCGTATACGGACCGCAGAAGGGTGCGTCCCCCGACGACGTCGAGACCCTCGATTCGGCACTGCGACATTGGGCCTCGGTCGCCGGGCCGGAGTTCGCCGAGCGGCCGGGCGCCGGAGCCGCCGGGGGAGTGGGCTTCGCCGCGATGGCCGTGCTGGGCGCCCGGGTGCGCCCGGGCATCGAGCTGCTGCTCGACCTGCTCGGGTTCGACGCGGCGCTGTCCGGAGCGTCGCTGGTCGTCACCGGCGAGGGTTCCCTGGACCGGCAGACGTTGTCCGGCAAGGCTCCGGCCGGAGTGGCCCGGGCCGCGGCGGCCAAGGGCATCCCGTGCGTCGCGGTGTCCGGACGCTGTCAGCTGTCCACTGTGGAGCTGGCCCAGGCGGGCATTTCGGCCGCGTACGCGCTGACCGACCTCGAACCGGACCCGGCGCGGTGCATGGCGGAGGCGGCACCCCTCCTGCGGCGCCTCGCCCACCGCGTCGCAGTCGACCACCTCGGGCGGTGACCTACTTTTCGCTGTCCAGGTGGTCGAGCTGGGCGGCGGCGTAGCGGTCGCCGGCCGCGGCGCCGGCCGGGACGGCGGCCTCGATCGCGGCCAGGTCCTCGGCCGTCAGCTCGACGTCGGCGGTGCCCAGGGACTCGGCCAGCCGGGCGCGGGTGCGGGCGCCCACCAGCGGGACGATGTCCTCGCCCTGCGCGGCGACCCACCCGATGGCGAGCTGCGCGGTCGTGACGCCCTTGCCCGCGGCGAGCTTGCCGAGGGCATCGGTCAGCGCCAGGTTGCGGTCGAGGTTCTCGCCCTGGAACCGCGGGCTGTGGCCGCGGAAGTCACCCGCGGCCAGCTCGCGCGACGGCGTCCAGTGGCCGCTGAGCAGGCCGCGCGAGAGAACGCCGTACGCCGTGACGCCGATGCCCAGCTCCCGGGCCACCGGCAGGATGTCCGCTTCGATCCCTCGGGAGAGCAGCGAATATTCGATCTGCAGGTCGGAGATCGGGTGCACGGCGGCGGCCCGTCGCAGCGTCTCCGCGCCGACCTCGGAGAGACCGATGTGCCGGACGTAGCCGGCCCGGACCAGCTCGGCCAGCGCGCCGACCTGGTCTTCGATCGGCACCGCCGGGTCGAGCCGGGCCGGCCGGTAGACGTCGATGTGGTCGGTGCCGAGGCGGCGCAGGCTGTAGGCGAGGAACGTCTTGACCGCCGCCGGGCGGCTGTCGTTGCCGAGCCAGGAGCCGTCCGGGCCGCGTAGCGCACCGAACTTGACGCTGATCACGGCCTTGTCGCGGTTGCGGCCGCGGAGTGCGTCGCGCAGGAGCAGCTCGTTGTGGCCCATGCCGTAGAAGTCGCCGGTGTCGAGCAGCGTGACGCCGGCGTCGAGGGCGGCGTGGATCGTCGCGACCGACTCGGTCTCGTCGGCCGGGCCGTACAGGTCGGACATGCCCATCAGGCCGAGGCCGAGGGCGCTGACGGCCGGACCGGTCCGGCCGAGGGTGCGGGTGTGCATGAGTTCTCCCTGTTTCCGTTGTTACCCGACAGACCGTATCATCGATACCGAACAAGTGCTACTCGGTATTTGTTATCATCGGAACCATGGCGACGAAGACGGCAGTGGACACCCGAGAGCGGATCCTCGAGGCGGCAGCCGCGCTGCTGGTGGCGGAGGGGCGCGACGGTCTCTCGACGCGAGCGGTGAGCGCGGCGGCGGGCGTCCAGCCACCTGCGCTCTACCGCCTCTTCGGCGACAAGGACGGCCTGCTGGACGCGGTGGCCGCGTACGGGTTCGACGAGTACCTGGCGAGCAAGCGCGAGCTGGGATCCACGGGCGACGCGGTCGAGGACCTCCGCCGCGGCTGGGACCTGCACGTCGAATTCGGGCTGGCCCGCCCGGAGTTCTACGTGCTGATGTACGGCGACGCGCGCCCAGGCCGCACCTCCCCGGCGGCGCAGGAGGCGGAGTCGATGCTGCGGAGCATCGTCTCGCGAGTCGCGGAGGCGGGCCGCCTGCGAGTGAGCGTCGAACGCGCGGCGAGGCTAGTGCACGCGACAGGCATGGGCGTGGTGCTGACCCAGATCGCAACGCCGGAGGCGGAGCGAGACCCAGAGCTGTCGGCAACGGCCCGCGAGACGGTCCTGAGCCGAATCCTCACGGGCACCGAGAAGCCAGCCGGCTCCGACCTACCAGAGCGCGCGATAGCGCTGCGTGCAGGTCTCGACGGCGCGGCAGTGCTGTCCAAAGCCGAGCGGGTCTTACTGGCGGAGTGGCTGGACCGCTTAGCCGACGCGTAAGAGACCAACCCAGGAAGACCGGAACCCAGACCCCCCGCAACCCCGATCCGAAGCCAGAACACGGCCGGCAGCGCCGGGTCAAGGCATCTTTCCCGCCTTGACGCGGTGTTGTCGGCCGTAGTCACAATCAGGCTTCGGGGTGGCGGAGAGGAAGACTTTCCCTTGAGCCATTCAGCCGAGGACTGGATCGATCCAGCCCGATCGGACATTGCCTGTCACCGACACGTAGCCCAATATGTTGCCGCCCACAACATATTGACGACAATGCCGTCGGAGGGTCCCGATGATCAGATGGAAAGCGGTCCTGGCCTGCGCCGGAGCAGGAGTCCTACTGGCCGGCGCACTACCCGGCACAGCACTGGCGACCGGCACGGCAACCGACTGCTGCGGCAGCGGAGCGTCCTGGGCGACCGGCAACAAATCAGCCCTCGGGACCTCAACGACGACGACCAGCCCAGTCTGGTTCACCATCGCCGACGGCGTCACATCCGAGGTCTTCTACCCGCGCGCCGACGTCCCGAACATGCAGGACATGCAGTTCGTCATCACCGACGGCACCAGCTTCGTGGACGTAGAACGCGACGCCACCAACCACGTCGTGACCATGCCCGACGAGAAGGCCCTCCAGTACACGGTCACCAACACCGCCAAGAGCGGGAAGTACCGCATCACCACCGACTACGTCACCGACCCGGCCCGCTCCACGCTCGTCCGCAACACCCGCTTCCAATCCCTCGACGGCGGCACCTACCGACTCTATCTCCTGGCCAACCCGTCCATGGCCGGCGGCGGCGCCAACGACAACGCCTGGTGGGACGGCAACGGCCTCCTCTCCAGCGGCACCGAGACACTGTTCGGCGGCACGGCCACCACGGTCGTCTCCGCACTGCGCGTCTCGACTGGCTTCACCGCGCACGACAACGGCTACAGCGGCGCGGCCAGCGACTGCCTGGTCGACCTGCGCGCCGACAAGACCCTGAACAACCAGTTCGACAACGTCTCCGGCACCGGCAACGTCGTCCAATGTGGACAGATCCCGGTCGGCGCGGACACGACGTTCACCGTCGCCCTCGGCTACGGCGGCACTGCGGCGGCCGCGTCCTCAGCGGCAAGCGGGGCGCTGAGCAGCGGGTTCACCACGGTCGCGGCAAGCTACCGGTCCGGCTGGAACTCGTACGTGGGTGGCCTGAAACCGGCGCCCGCCAGCGTTTCCGGGGACACCCAGCGGCGTCGCGCCTACTACGTCGCGGCGATGGCGCTCAAGACCGCGGAGGACAAGCAGCACCCGGGCGCGAGCGTCGCGGGCCTGGCGACGCCGTGGGGCAACTTCACCAACGGCGACCAGCTCAACGACGGCTACCACCGCGTCTGGGGCCGCGACCTCTACCAGCAGGCGACCGGCCTCCTGGCCGCCGGCGACACCGCGCAGGCCAAGCGGATGGCCCAGTTCCTCTGGAACTCGCAGTGGATCGGCAGCCCGACCGCGGGCGACGGCATGACGTACCCGGCGGGGTCCTTCCCGCGCTACAGCCCGGTTTCCGGCGTCGCCGGGGCGAGCCCCCAGCAGCTCGGCTGCTGCGAACAGCTCGACCAGGACGCCGACGCGATCCTGCTCGCGTGGCTGACCGGCCTCACCGATGCCTCGACGTACGCCAAGGTCAAGACGACGGCGAACCACCTCACCGCGACCGGTCCGGACACCACCGAGCGGTGGGAGGAGCAGTACGGCAAGTCGCCGTCGTCGGTGGCCGCCGAGATCGCCGGGCTGATCGCCGCGGGCGCCATCGCCCGGGCCAACGGCGACACCGCGAGCGCGACGTCGTGGGAGTCCACAGCGGACTCCTGGCGCAACTCCCTGGCCGGCTGGACGGTCACGACGTCCGGCTACTGGGGCGGGCACACCTACTACGAACGCCTGGACCGCAGCGGCAACCCGAACGACACCGGCACGATCTGCTTCGACGAAGGCTGCTTCTACGAGCACGACGTCACCGACTTCGGGTTCCTCGACCTGGTGCGCCTGGGCATCCGCCCGGCTGGCGACACCACGATCGCGAACTCCGTCGCACCGACGGCCGCCGCGTCCGACGGCAACGCGGCGATGCAGGTGACGCTGCCGAACGGTGACGTCTACTTCCACCGCTACCCGCACGACAACTACGGCGAGAGCACCTCGACCTGCAACGGCTGGCCCGCGGGCGGCAGCCAGCGGTTCGGGCGGCTGTGGCCGGTGCTGTCGGGGGAGCGGGGGCAGTACGAGCTCGCCAACGGCCGCTCGGCGGCGGTGTACCTGAAGTCCATGGCGGACTCGGCCAACGACGGGTACTTCGTGCCCGAGCAGGTCTGGGACCGTGCCGACGTCGGGTGCTTCGGCCTGGGCCGCCCGACCGGCAGCGCGGGGCCGCTGATGTGGGCCGAGGGCCAGTACCTCCGGCTGGCGCAGAGCATGGACGCGGGGCACAACCTCGACACGCCGTCGATCGTGAAGTCCCGCTACGGCACCTGAGCGGCCAGCTTCCGGGCCCGGGTCAGCAGCTCTTCGACCCGGGTCCGGAGCTTCGGGGTCTCGCTGCCGAGGTCCGGCAGCAGGTTCGTGTAGTCCGAGACCAGGCGCCGGTAGCCGCGCGCGAACTTGCTCTTGCCCTTGTCGCGCGCGTAGCGCTTGTCCAGGTCGATGATCTCCTGGGCCAGCACGGCCGCGGCCGCGGCCAGCTCGGTCCGCGCGTCCGCCTCGGCGTCCCGGCGTTCGCGGCGCCGCAGGGCCGTCCGGGTGGCCCGGCGGGAGGCCAGGTACAGCGCGGCCGCACCCAGGAACACCGCCCCGACCGCGGCCGCCGCGACGAGATACCGAGGAAACGACGGGCTGACCGTGCGGCCGCCGTCGGGGATCGCCCCGGAGCGCACCAGCAGGTCGTAGTTGACGACCGCCACCTTCAGCGCCTCGACCGGGCGGTCGGTGAACGCGTCGATGCCGGTGCCGATCATCGACTCCGCGACGAACCCCTTGCCGAAGTTCTCGTCGTCATTGCCGGGCAGTTGGGAACAGCCGTACTTGTCGAAGTCGTCGCCGTCGCGGCTCAGCATGAGGGCCAGGGTGCCGTCGGCCGCGCCGGACACGCTGTCGCACGCGTCGCTCAGGTCGGTACCCGGTGCGAGGAACGCGACCGTGAGCCGCCGGTTGCCGATCACGCGCTCCGCGGCCGCCTGGTCGAGCGCGACCCCGGGTGCTACGTACACCGACGACGTCCGCAGCTGCCGCGCGACGGGGCCGTCGAACACCCCCGCGGACCAGACCGCCCAGCCCGCCAGGACCAGGCAGCCGAGCACCGCGACGCCGAAGGCGCTGCCGAAGAACCGTTTCACGCGAGCCTCCCCTGCAGGAACGCGGCCGGCCGGTAGTCGGCGCGGCCCAGCAGCCCGGCCGTGGTGTCCAATTCGGACTCCGCCGCGTCGAGGAGGCCGTGCACGTGCTTGTCCGGCAGGTTCTCGTCGAACGCCGCCCGGGCCGCCGTCAGCCGAGTGATCCCGCGGGTGAGCGACGCGGCGGAAGCGCCGTCCGTCAGGCCGGAGATCTCGACGGCGAGCGCGGTCAGGCCGGCCAGCCGGGCGGGCACGCCGGCTCCCGTCCCGGGACGTCCGGGCCGCAGCACCCGGCTCGCGGACAGGGCGAGGAACCCGACCGCGCAGGCCGCGAACAGCCACGGCAGCGCGGGCAGCGCGACCCGGAGGGGGTCGAACGGCACGTAGGGGAGCGGGCGGTCGAACAGCCCGGCGTAGCGGATCGCGGTGACGCGGTCGAGCCACGCGCCCAGGACGTTGCGCTGCGGGTAGGCGTACTGGCTGAGCCGGTCGCCGAACTGGCCGTAGAAGCTGGCCGTCGCGACGTCGGCGAACGCGGCGGCCGACGGCCCGTCGTACTCCACCCACGAGCCGTACATGACCACGATCGGGCGGCCGGGGAACTCTCGTGCCAGCGCCGGTCCGAAGTGGACCAGCGGGCGGTCGGCCGGCTGCTGTGGCAAGGCGACGTACAGCGGCTGGGCGCCGGGGAACGCGGCCGTCGTCGCGGGCGCGTCCTTCAACGTCGCTCCCGGGGCGACGAACCGGCCCGTGGTGCGCAGGTCCGCGGTCGCGGCGGCCAGTTCGGCCGCCGTCGGGTCGCGCCGCGCGAGCGCGGGCTGGTCCGGCGCCTCCGGCTGGTGGTTCAGGTGGGCGATCAGGGTGGTCAGCGACTCGGTGACGTCGCCGGTGGCGAACTGGTGGATCCACTCGTCGGCGCGGTCCGCCGAGGCCTGGAGGATGCCGCCGCTGACCTCGGTGCCGACGACCCGGACGGTCGCGGCGTCGACGTCGTGGACCCGGTCGCTGTCTTCCTTCTTGAGCCCGGGCGGCGCGACGAGGATCCGGACGTCGGCGCCGCCCGCCGCGGCTTTCACGGCCCGGTCGTCCCAGGTCGCGATCGAGCCCGGCAGCCGCACGACGGGCGAGGCTTTGACCAGCGCCGTCAGCTGCTCGGCCGACGGCACGGTCGCGCCGCTCAGCTCGCCGGCCGAACCCTCCGGGATCGGGTCCTTCGCGGCGGGCGCCTGGCCGTAGCTGACGTCGGTGCTCTGCTTCTGCACCAGGAGGAACGTCACCAGGACGGCGACGGCCGCGGCGAGCAGGATCCACCGCGCGCGCTCAACCACGGGTCGCCTCCTGCCAGAGCGCATCGGCGCGGCGGGCGTGGTCCTCGGCCGCCCGGGCCGCGCGCGGACCCCCGTGCGCGGCGGCGATGGTCTCGGCACGGGCCAGCAGCTGCTCGGCTTCCGGCCGGGTCCCCGCCGCGGCGTCCCGGCTCACGGTGGCGCTCTCGATCGCCGCCCGCGCGGCCGACCAGGCGGTCCGCCGGCGCAGGTCCCGGTCCCGCAGCCGCGGCACGGCGACGGCCCCGCACCCGGCGACGGCGATCACCACCGCGGCGAGCACCCACACGACGCCTGTCATCCCGGCCACCTTCGATCTTCCGCGAGAAGGTCATTCTGACCGCCGGACCCCGGGAGTGTGACAACGTTGCCGCATTGTGTCCCAGTCGATCACCGGACCAAGTGGACAGTCTTCGCGGCGGGGACGAACGTCGCCGTCTGACCCCGGGTGAGGGCGACGCTGTCCGTCTCGAGGCCGTCGCCGAACGCGACCAGGCGGTCGGACTCTACCTCGACCGTCAGCGGCGCCGACGTCAGTTCCCCTTCCGTGCACGTGGTTCCGGTCGTCGGCGACGGCCATGCCTCGCGCACGAACCAGACCAGCCGGCCCTCGCCGGGCGCGGGCAGCCGGAGCCCGCTCCCGCGCTCCCGCCACACCGAGCCGCACCAGCCGGTCGCGCCGGTGCCCGTCCCGACGAGGATCCCCGACGACGCCTGGCGTTCCGCCGGCCCGCCACCGACCCCCAGCCGGTAGCGGGCCGTCTGGTGCCCGGCGTGCCCCAGGTAGATCTCGTTGAGCGCCAGCAGCCGCTGGCCGTCGTCCGCGGTGAGCTCCGCCATCGTCCGGTGTTCGACGTCGCCGGTGGACCGCACCAGGTCCGCGACGGCGGCGGGCGGGTGGCGCACCAGGACCCCGGGCGCGCCGGGCGCGACGCCGATCACCGGCTGGCCGTCGAGGTACTTGGCGACGTTGGCGATCAGGCCGTCCTGGCCGACCGCCACAACGACGTCCTCCGGGGTGAACAGGAACCGGTCGAGGTCCGCCCGTTCGACCTCGCCGCGGCGCCAGTCGAGCGGGATCGCCGCCGACGCCGCGGTGAGCGCCGCGCGCACGGCGGCGTCCGCCTCGGTGACCTCGGCCAGGTCACGGCCGCGCGTGCGCAGGAAGAACTCCGCCTGGCCGCGCGTGCCGTGCCGGGCGAGCAGCTCGGCCAGCTCGGTGCGCCGGTGCACCAGCACGACGCGCGGGGCGAGGCTCACGACCGCACGCCCAGCTTCGTCAGCAGCGGCGTGAGCAGGTCGGGCGTCAGCACCAAGCTGTCGATCTGCGGCAGGTTGCCGGCCAGCTCCTTCAGCGCCAGTCCGGTCAGCACGCCCTCGGGCAGGTCGCGGTACGCGGCGAGCCGCGCCGCCTCACCGGCCGCCTCCGCCTCGCCGAGCGCACGCTTGCCCTCGGCTTCCACGAGCGTCAGGCGTTCCCTGCGCAAGGCCTGCGCCTCGGTCTCGATCCGGTTCGCCGCCGCGGCCTCTTCGGCCTGCCGCCGGGCGTTCGCGCCGCGCTGGGTGACCAGCTGCTCTTCGCGGCGGGCCAGCTCGATCTGGTTCTGCAGCTCGTTCTCGCCGATCGCGCGTTCGCGTTCGACGGCCAGCGCGCGCCGCTCGAAGGTCGCGCGATCGGCCTCCTGCTGCACCTTCTCCCGCGCGGTCGTCTGCAGCGCCTTCTCGACCTCCGGCTCGGCCCGGATGGCGACGACCCGGACGTCGAGCACGGCCGAGCCGGTCTGCGCGAGCCGGGTGTCGACTTCGGCGAGCCCGGCGCGGATCCGGTCGCGGACCGCCTGGACGCCGTCGACCAGCGCGTTCTCCAGGGGAGTGCGGGTCAGGACCTCGACGGCGTACTGCTGGACGTTCTCGGTGAGCAGCCCGCTGATCTGGGCGAGGGGATCGCTTCTCCAGCGCCCGGTGTCCGGGTCGATGGAGAAGTCGATCCGCTGCGCGGCCAGCGCCGGGTCCTCGATCCGGAAGGTCAGCGCGAGCTGCACGGTGACGTCCTGGAAGTCGGCCGTGCGGGCGTGGAACAGCAGCGGCAGCTCGCGGTCGTCGACCGGGACCTCCGAGACGACCGCGGTGAGCGGCCGGTACCAGAACGACAGCCCGACGCCGTCGTGCGCGAGCTTGCCGCGGCGGTAGTGGCGGATGTGGACCGTGGGTGCGCCGCGCAGGTGCCGGAACCCGAAGCGGCGGTCGATGTCGGCCATGAGCCCTCCTCTTGTCGTCTTATCGTCGAGGTGACGATATGCGGACGGTGGCCTAATCGTCAAGCTGACGATTAGCGGGTAGGGTGGTGGCATGGGTCACCCGCCGTTCGCCGTCACCGTCGACCTCGTCGTGCTCACGCTGACCGGGGACGAGCTGTGCGCCCTGGTCGTGCGGCGGGGAGTCGAGCCGTACCGGGGGGAGTGGGCGCTGCCCGGCGGGTTCGTCCGGAAGGACGAAGACCTCTCGGACGCGGCGCGCCGGGAACTGGCCGAAGAGACGGGCCTGGCGCCGGGGTCCGTCCACATCGAACAGCTCGCCGGCTACGGCGCCCCGGACCGGGACCCGCGGATGCGGGTGGTGACGGTCGCCTACCTGGCGCTGGCCCCGGACCTGCCCGTGCCGCGCGCGGGCACGGACGCGGCCGAGGCCCGCTGGACCCCGGTGCGGTCGCTTTCGCGCGAACACCTGGCCTTCGACCACGACCGGATCCTCGCCGACGGCCTCGAGCGGGCCCGGGCGAAACTCGAGTACGCACCGCTGGCGACGGCGTTCTGCGCCCCGGAGTTCACGGTCGCCGAGCTGCGGCGGGTGTACGAACTGGTCTGGGACACGCGCCTCGACCCGCGGAACTTCCACCGCAAGGTGACCGGCGCCGAGGGACTGCTGGAGCCGACCGGCAAGACGACCACCCGCGACGGCGGGCGCCCGGCCCGGTTGTACCGGCGGGGGAAAGCGGAACTGCTCTACCCGCCGATGCTCCGCGGGTGACGGCTCAGGCGAGGGCGCGCCCGGCGGGGCGGCGCGTGTGCGCCCACGCGGGCAGCGCGGTCAGCACACCGACGGCCAGCAGGACGCCGAGCGCGGCGAGCAGCTGCCACGACGCCGGGGGCGCGACGAACTTGGGGTTCAGGAAGCCGTACAAGCCGATCCCGCCGGGGATCCCGGCCAGCACCGCGAGCACGGCGGGCAGGAGCTGAGCGGTGCACAGCGCCGTGACGACCTGGCCGGGCGTCGCGCCGAGGGTGCGGGTGACGGCCAGGGCGCGGCGGGCCTGGACCGCGCTGCTCCAGCCGACGAACAGGGTGTTGAGGGTGGAGAGCGCCACCAGCGCGAAGGTGACAGCGAGGGCGACCTGGCCGATCCGGGCGTTGATCACCGCCATGGCGGGATCGGTCAGCCCGGTGCTCGTGCCGTGGGCGACCGTCATGCGGAAGGCGAGCAGCGCCGAGACCGTGACGCTGATGGCGGCCGTGCCGAGCGCGGTCAGGGCGGCGCGGCCGGGCCGGCGGGCGAGCAGCCGGACACCGACCAGGAGCGAGGTCGGCAGGTACGCCGTCACGGCGGTGAGCCGCGCGCGGCGCGTGACCGGCTCGGCGAGGGACTCCGCCGTACTCGTGCGGGCTGCCTGCAGGACGGGCCCGAGCGTCCCGGTCAGGACCACGAGCGCGCCGAGGAGGAGCACGGCGATGACGGTGCCGGCGCTCGGCGGCCCGGTCGTCACGAGCAGGCCGGCGCTGGGGTTGGCCAGCGCGGGGGCGGCGAGGGTCCCGGCGGTCAGGCCGAGCGCGGTGGCCACGGTGGTCGGCAGCAGGTACTGCGCCAGCAGCACGGCCGCGACGGTCCGCGGCCCGGCCCCGACGGCCTTGAGCAGCCCGGCCTGCCGGCGGTCGCGGCCCGCGCGGACGGCGGCGAGCGCGGCGAGGGTGACGATCGCGGAGGCGGCGAGCAGCCAGCCACCGATGACCAGCGTGGGCTGGGTGTCCCTGATCATGTTCCGGTCGCCCTGCAGCACGGTCGGCCAGTCGTGCGTGTTGACCCAGGCGGCGCCCCGGTCGGTGAAATCGGTCTCGCGCCAGTCGACGGTGCGGTCCGGGTCGGTGAGCTTCACGTGGATGAGGTAGACGATCTCCGCGTCGCCGGCCGCCGCGTGGGCGTCGGCGGTGGTGAGCCAGATCCGCCCGCCCCGGTCGGTCGGCCCGGCCCCCTGCGCCCAGTCGCTCCACGGGTACACCGGGGTCGCGGCGCTGATGGCGATGCCGACGACCGGGTAGGCGCGCTCCCGGAAAGTGACGCTGTCACCGACGTGCACGCCGAAGACGTCCGCGAAGCCGCGTTCGATCACCGCACCGCCGGGACGCACCCAGGAGCCGTCGGTCACCAGTGGACGGTCCACAGTGGACGGCGTGCTTTCCCGGCCCTCGATGGAAGTGTGCGCGGCGCGGCCGTGCAGCCCGACCATGGCGTCGAACGCGAAGACGGGGTCGCCCTGTGCGGCCACCCCGGGCGTTTCCGCGATCCGCCGGGCCACCCCGGACGGGTTCGTGGCCGTCGTGATGGCGGTGATGTCGGGGCCGGCGGTGGCCGCGCGGGTGTTCTCGTACCCGGTCGTCACGGCGGTCCCGATCGCCAGGCCCAAGGTCAGGGCGGCGGTCGCGGTCGTGACGGCGACCAGGAAGAGGGCGGCCTCACCGGGGCGGCGGCGCAGGTCGCGCGCGGCCAGGCGCCACATCAGCAGCAGACGTCCCACGGCTCAGCCTTCCCAGCTCAGCAACGCGCCGAGCGGGGTCGTTTCGCCGAGCCGGGTGTCGTCGACGAGCGTGCCGTCGCGCAGCGAGACGACGCGGTCGGCGGTGGCGGCGACACGCTCGTCGTGGGTGACCACGACCAGCGTCTGGCCGGCGGCGCGCAGCTCGCCGAAGAGGCGGAGGATGTCGTGGGTCGCGGCGCTGTCCAGGTTTCCGGTGGGCTCGTCCGCGAGGACCACCAGCGGCTCGTTGACCAGCGCCCGCGCGATGGCGACCCGTTGCCGCTGCCCGCCGGACAGTTCCGAGGGAAGGTGCCGGGCCCGGCCGGCGAGCCCGACCCGGTCGAGGATCGCGGCGGCTCGATCGCGCGCGGTGCGCGGCGAGGCGCCGGCGAGCAGCGCGGGCAGCTCGACGTTCTCGGCCGCGGACAGTTCGTCCATCAGGTGGAAGTCCTGGAAGACGAAGCCGATGCCGCGCCGCCGCAGCCCGGCCAGGGCCCGCTCGCCGAGGTGGTCGATCCGCCGGCCGGCGAGCCGGACCTGGCCGCCGGTGGGCCGGTCGAGCCCGCCGAGCAGCTGCAGCAGCGTCGACTTGCCACAACCGCTGGGTCCGGTCACGGCGAGCGTCTGCCCGGCGGGGACGTCGAGGTCGACCCCGTCGACGGCGCGCACCAGGCTTTCGCCCCGGCCGTACACCCGCGAGAGGGCGGTTGCCCGCAGCACGGGTTCCGCGCCGGGCCGCAGAGCCGGACCTCCCGCGCCTGTCCGCCGCGCGCGGCCTCCGACCAGCCTGCTCATGCGTTTCCTCCGCTTTTCCCGCGGGCGGACCAGGTCCGCTCGCACGCCTCCAGCCAGCGCAGCTCGGCCTGCCAGCGCAGGGCGATGCCCTCCAGGAGCAGCCCCGCTTCCGAGTTCGTGTCGTGGGCGAGGACGGCGCGCTGGACCTCGGCGAGGCTGCGGAGCAGCTCCCGCCGCCGCGCGTCGACGAGCGCGAGCGGATCGGCCAGCCCCGACTCGGCGGCGGCCACCAGCTTCAGGTGGAACTCCGTCACGTCGGCCTTGGGACCGGCGCCCTCGGCCATCCACGCGACGACCCGCTCCTGCCCGGCCGCGGTCAGCGCGTACACCTTGCGCCGCGGCCCGCGAACCGGCGTGTCTTCCCGCTCCTGGACGACCAGGCCCGCCTTCTCGAGCCGGGTGAGCGTCACGTAGACCTGCCCCACGTTCAGCGTCTCGCCCAGCGGCCCGAGCGCCGCCACGAGCCGCCGCCGCAGGTCATAGCCGTGCGACGGCTCCTTGGCCAGCAACGCCAACACGACGTCCTGCACGGACCGACCTCCCTTGGACGGTCCAATAGATAGCGGTTAGCCAAAGGCGGTGTCAAGCGGCTCGAGCGGGCACCAGTCGTCGCGCGGCGGTGACCAGGGGCAGCAACCGCGTGCCGAAGTTGCGGACCGCGAGGCCTCCGCGAGTGGCCGGGATCAGCAGGGCTGCCGCCGCGGAGACGTTGCGCTGCTTGGGTTCCACCAGCTTCCGGTGCTCGGCTTCGTACCGGCGGAACGCCGACGCCGCGTCGCCCGGGGTACGGCCCAGCTCCTCGGACAGGGTGTACGCGCCCGCCATCGCCAGTGTCGAGCCGTCGCCGAACAGGGACACGCACGACGCCGCGTCCCCGGCCAGCACGATCCGGCCCGACGCCCAGGTGCCCATCCGCACCCGGCTCACCGAGTCCAGGTACAGGTCGTCCGCCTCGCGCACGCGCTCCAGCAGTTCCGGCACGCGCCAGCCGGCGCCTTCGTAAGCCTCGGCGAGCATGCGCTTGTGCAGTGCGGAGTCGCGGTGGTCGAACCCCGGCACGGCGTCGCCGCGGAACATGAACGCCGCGATCCCGGTGCCGCGCGCCGGGTGTACCGCGACCGCCCGGCCGGGCGAGTTGTACATCACCAGCTCCGTGCGGTCGGCCGGCGGCTCGGCCAGCGGCAGCGTCGCGATGTAGACGCCCATGTGCTCGACGAACGCGTGCTCCGGCCCGAACGCCAGCCGCCGCACGCCCGAGTGCAGGCCGTCCGCGCCGATCACCAGGTCGAAGCGTCGCGGAGTGCCTCGCTCGAACGTGACGTCGACGCCGCCGGCGTCCTGGTGGAGCTCGGTGATCGAGTCGTGGAAGACGAACTCCGTGTCCGCCCGGGCGGCTTCGTGCAGGATCGCCGCGAGGTCGGTGCGCGGCAGCTCGATGCCGCCGTCGCCGCCCATCGCGACGCGGCCGGTGCGGCGGCCCGCGTCGTCGACGAACTTCAGCGACGTCACGGCGGTGCCCGCGTCGCGCAGCTTGGCGGTGATGCCCATCCGGTCGGCGACGTGCCCGGCCGGCCCGCGGACGTCGACGGGACTGCCGCTCGAGCGCAGCCCGGCGGCGCGCTCGACCACGGTCGGCCGGAAACCCGCGCGGGCCAGCCAGTACGCCAGCGTAGGCCCGGCGACGCCCGCGCCGGAGATCAGTACGGTCTGCTCGGTCATGGTGTGTACCCCCATCAAGGTCCTGACCATCGGTCAGTCCCGACCGTACGCTCCTGTCCAACGGTCAGGCAAGGGGTAGGCTCGGGCGATGACCGACGACACCCGGGCCCGGATCCTGCGCGCCGCGCTCGAGGAGTTCTCCGAGCGCGGCTTCCATGCGACGTCGGTCCGGGAGCTGGCTGAGCGCGTCGGTGTCACCAAGACCGCGGTGCTGTACCACTTCCCGGGCAAGGCGGACATCGTGACGGCGCTGGCCGAACCGCTCCTGGACGACCTCGAAGCGAGCATGACGAAGGCCGCCGACGGCGCCGACCCGCGCGCGGCGGCGATCGAGGGTCTCCTCGACGTCTGGCTCGGCCACCGCTACCTGCTCCGGATGAACCTGCGGGACCTCGGGCTGACCGCGTCGAAGGCGGTGTTCGACCGCTTCCGTGACGGCATGCTCAAGGCGAACCTGCTGGTAGCGGGCCCGGACGCGGGGGGGGGCGGGGGGGGGGGGGGGGCGCCGGGGGGGGGGGGGGGGCGCCCGGCTGTCGGCCCGGCACCCGGAGGTTCAACTGGGATGGCGTCTTTTGGTTGTTAAAAGTG